>NZ_JADBDT010000001.1:3342500-3942500 GCF_014873485.1 Sphingopyxis sp. OAS728
GTTGCATTAGACCCGAAACCCGGTGATCTAGGCATGACCAGGTTGAAGGTGCGGTAACACGCACTGGAGGACCGAACCGTTCAATGTTGAAAAATTGTCGGATGAGTTGTGTTTAGGGGTGAAAGGCCAATCAAACCGGGAAATAGCTGGTTCTCCGCGAAATCTATTGAGGTAGAGCGTCGGATGAATACCATGGGGGGTAGAGCACTGGATGGATGCGGGGGTCGCGAGATCTACCAATTCTAACCAAACTCCGAATACCCATGAGTACTATCCGGCAGACAGACGGCGGGTGCTAAGGTCCGTCGTCAAAAGGGAAACAGCCCTGACCTACAGCTAAGGTCCCCAAGTCATCACTAAGTGGTAAAGCATGTGGGAATCCCAAAACAACCAGGAGGTTGGCTTAGAAGCAGCCATCCTTTAAAGAAAGCGTAACAGCTCACTGGTCTAAATAAGGGTTCCTGCGGCGAAAATGTAACGGGGCTAAAGTGATGCACCGAAGCTTAGGGTGTGTAGTTTACTACACGCGGTAGCGGAGCGTTCCGTAGGCTGATGAAGCGATCTGGTAATGGGTCGTGGAGGTATCGGAAGTGCGAATGCTGACATGAGTAGCGATAAACAGGGTGAGATGCCCTGTCGCCGAAATCCCAAGGGTTCCTGCTTAAAGCTAATCTGAGCAGGGTAAGCCGGCCCCTAAGACGAGCCCGAAGGGGGTAGTCGATGGGAACCACGTTAATATTCGTGGGCCTGGAGGTGTGTGACGGATCTCGTAAATTGTCTGACCTTATTGGATTGGTCAGGCTTTGAAGAGGTTCCAGGAAATAGCCCCTCCATTATAGACCGTACCCTAAACCGACACAGGTGGGATGGTAGAGTATACCAAGGCGCTTGAGAGAAGTCTCCTGAAGGAACTCGGCAAATTGCCTCCGTACCTTCGGAAGAAGGAGGCCCTCATTCCGGGCAACCGGTTTGAGGGGGCACAGGCCAGGGGGTAGCGACTGTTTAGCAAAAACACAGGGCTCTGCTAAGTCGGCTTCAAGACGACGTATAGGGCCTGACGCCTGCCCGGTGCCTGAAGGTTAAGTGGAGTGGTGCAAGCTGCGAAATGAAGCCCAGGTAAACGGCGGCCGTAACTATAACGGTCCTAAGGTAGCGAAATTCCTTGTCGGGTAAGTTCCGACCTGCACGAATGGCGTAACGACTTCCCCACTGTCTCCAGGAGATGCTCAGCGAAATTGAATTCTCCGTGAAGATGCGGAGTACCCGCGGTTAGACGGAAAGACCCCGTGCACCTTTACTGCAGCTTCAGAGTGGCATTAGGAAAGAACTGTGTAGCATAGGTGGGAGGCTTTGAAGCACTGGCGCCAGCCGGTGTGGAGCCATAGGTGAAATACCACCCTGTTGTTTTCTGATGTCTAACCTCGATCCATGAAACTGGATCAGGGACCCTCTGTGGCGGGTAGTTTGACTGGGGCGGTCGCCTCCTAAAGAGTAACGGAGGCGCGCGATGGTAGGCTCAGGACGGTTGGAAACCGTCTGCAAGAGTGCAATGGCATAAGCCTGCCTGACTGCGAGACTGACGAGTCGAGCAGAGACGAAAGTCGGTCATAGTGATCCGGTGGTCCCGAGTGGAAGGGCCATCGCTCAACGGATAAAAGGTACGCCGGGGATAACAGGCTGATGATTCCCAAGAGCTCATATCGACGGAATCGTTTGGCACCTCGATGTCGGCTCATCACATCCTGGGGCTGGAGCAGGTCCCAAGGGTTTGGCTGTTCGCCAATTAAAGTGGTACGTGAGCTGGGTTCAGAACGTCGTGAGACAGTTTGGTCCCTATCTGCCGTGGGCGTCGAAATTTGAGAGGAGTTGACCCTAGTACGAGAGGACCGGGTTGAACATACCTCTGGTGTACCTGTCGTGGCGCCAGCCGCGCAGCAGGGTAGCTATGTATGGACGGGATAACCGCTGAAAGCATCTAAGCGGGAAGCCTCCCTCAAGATAAGATTTCATAGAGCCGTGGAAGACCACCACGTTGATAGATCGGATGTAGAAGCGCGGTAACGCGTGGAGCTAACCGATACTAATTGCTCTATTCGCACTTAAGAGTCCCACCATCAACGACAATCCTGACGGGTTGTCTGCGACAAGTGGATGATTGTAAGTCAGTAAAATATTGCACGGACATCGATTGAAACCCGATTTTGACCCACGCCGACTTCATTGCTTGGTGACCATGGCGTCAGTGACCCACCCGATCCCATCTCGAACTCGGCCGTGAAACCTGACAGCGCCGATGGTACTGCTGCTTAAGCAACGGAAGAGTAGGACGTCGCCAGGCATTGTGGTCGGCGTGAGGACGAAATCGCGGAAAAACCCATTCACAAAGTTAGAGGCCGGCAGCAATGCCGGCCTTTTGCTGTTTTGCGAACCGCGCTTGGCGTGACGATTCGCATTTTGGTGGCGCGGGATGGAGCAGCCCGGTAGCTCGTCAGGCTCATAACCTGAAGGTCGTAGGTTCAAATCCTACTCCCGCAACCAACTAAAAAGCCCGCTGTCCCTCTGGGATCGCGGGCTTTTTCGTGTCCGGCGTCTGGGGCCTGTCGTCTCAGGCGGCCCATTCGGCCGGGTCGGATTCTTCGCCGATCAGCGCGAGCCCGTGCGCAATCGAGGTCAATTCGCCGCCCGTCGCGATGCGTTCGCTGCCAAATCGGCGCTCGAACATCGCGCGGATCGCTGGGATCAGCGACGATCCGCCGGTCAGGAAGACGCGATCGATCTGCGCAGGGAGAACCTTCGCCCGCGCCAGCGCCTGGCCCATAGCCGTCTCGATCCGGCTGAGGTCGCCTGCAATCCATTGCTCGAAATCGGCGCGCCGTACGTCGGCACCGATTTCGATCCCGCCGCCGGCGAAATAAAATTGCGCATGCTCGCTGCTCGACAGCGCGCGCTTGAGCTTGCCGACCGCATCATAGAGGGGAAAACCCTGCTCATGCTCGATCAGCGCGATCATGCGTTCGATCAGATCAGGACGCTCGGCATCGCGTTGCAGACGCCGAATCTCGTCGAGCGTGCGGCGATTGCGCATCATCGCAAGCCGCGACCAGTCGCCGAAATCGGCGAAATAGCCGCCGGGGATCTCGAGCAATTTGTCGAACGACCGATAATGGCTACCCTTGCCGAGCAGCGGCAGCACCAGCCGGTCGACGATGCGATAATCGAAGCGATCGCCCGCGATCCCGATCCCCGACGAGGCGAGCGGCACGCAGCGGCGCGGTGCCCCGGGTTCGGCGACGCGGACGATCGAAAAGTCGGTCGTCCCGCCGCCGAAATCGGCGACGAGGATCGTCGCGGGCTCGGTCAGGCGCGAGGCATAGCTGTGCGCCGCGCCAAGCGGTTCATGGACATAATAGATTTCGGTGCCGAACGCCGCGAGCATGGCGTCGTAACGCTGGCGTGCGAGTTCGGGATCGGGGCGCGCGCCGGCATATTCGACCGGGCGGCCGACAATGATGCGGCGCGGCCGCTCGTCGAGTGCGCCGCCGGCATGCGCGACGAGGCGTTGCAGGAACAGCCGGCCCATATCTTCGAAGCGAAACGGCTTGTTGAAGATCATCGCGCGCTCGAACAGCGGGCTTGCGGCGACGCTCTTGAATGACTGGATGAAACGGCTGTCGAGCGGCGACTGGAGATATTCGTCGATTGCCCACGGGCCCGCCTCATGCGCGATGCCATTCCAGCCGCGTTCCTCTTCCCAGAAGCAGAGCGCCGAACGGAACACGGCGTCGCCCGCGTCGCCGAACGCGACCAGTTCCGTACCGCCTTGGCCATTGGCCAACGCCACGACGCTATTCGTCGTGCCGAAATCGAGGCCGAGCGCGCTCGCCTTGTCCATGACATACTCCTGCGGCTGGGGATCCCCGCTGGGGGCGGCGCCTATTGCACAGGACGGCGGGCGGAGCAAGTTCGGGTCTGGCGCCTAGGCTTCGGGGCCCCACGCGCGGCAAAAGGTGTCGACCGCGGCGTCGATTTCGTCCTGCAAACGGCTAAGGTCGCGGCTTTCGGGAAGATTGAGGACGGCGAACTGATAGAGGCCTGACTGGAGCAGGCCGGAGAATTGCTGCATCGCGCGCATCGGATCGCCCATCCTTATCTCGCCGCGCACCATTTTTTCCGTCATCCATTCGGCCATGCGTGCCTTCCCGCGGCGCGGGCCGCGGTCATAGAATGTTTCGGCGAGATGCGGGAAGCGATCGGCTTCGCCGACGACGAGACGATAGAGCGACAGTAAGGGCTTTGCGGTCAGCTTGGTCATCAACACCTTGCCGAACCGCTGCAGAACTTCGGGCACCGGCTCGTCGAGCGGGAGTTCAATCGTCAGCGCATCGCCATACTGCTCGACGATGCCGTCCACGACCGCGGCGAACAGATCCTCCTTCGACGGGAAATAGGTCCACAGCGTCGTCTTCGATCCGCCGACCTTGCTCGCGATCGACGACATGGTCGTCCCCGCATAGCCATTGGCGAAGAAGAGTTCGCGCGCGGCGTCGACAAACGCCTTTCGCCGCATCGCCGTGGCGTCGTCCAAGGGTGCCGTACTATCTGGTATCATTTCGATTGACAACGCATCCTCCGAGGCTCATTGGGCCATGATACCATCTAGTATCGTGGGAAGCCATGCCCCGTTTGATTTTTGCCACAACCGCTGTTTTCGGCCTGCTCGCAGGCTGCGCCACCGTGCCCGACGTCGGACCGAAGCCCGTTCCGGCTGCGGCCGAGTCGCTGGAATCGCGCGTGAGTTTCGCCGGCGCCACAGGCCAATGGCCCGCCGAGGGCTGGTGGCAAGGCTTCGGCGATGCGCAGCTCGATACGCTGATCGCCGAGGGGCTGGAGGGTTCGCCGGATGTTGCGATCGCGGCCGCGCGCGTCCGCGCCGCCGATGCGATGGCGCAGCAGGCGGGCGCCGCGCTGCTGCCGCGTGTCGGCGCCGAAGCCAGCGTCGGCGGAACCCAGCAGAGCAAGAATCTGGGCATCCCGCCGCAGTTCGTTCCCGACGGCATTCAGGATACCGGCCATATCGCCGCGACCTTCAGTTTCGATCTCGACCTGTGGGGCAAGAACCGCGCCGCGCTCGCCGCCGCGACGTCCGAAGCCGAAGCCGCGCGCGTCGACGAAGCGCAGGCGCGTTTGATGCTCACCACCGGGATCGCGTCGGCCTACGCCGATCTTGCGGGCTATTATCACGCGCTCGACGTCGCCAATGACGCGGTGCGCGTGCGCGGCGCGAGCGCCGACCTGTCGGGCGAGCGCGCCCGCGCGGGGATCGAAAATCAGGCGAGCCAGCGGCAGGCCGAAAGCCGCGCCGCCTCGGCCAAGGCCGATGTCGTCGCGCTCGAAGAGGCGATCGCGACGACGCGTAACCGGATTGCCGCGCTCGTCGGCGCCGGTCCGGATCGCGGGCTGTCGATCACGCGCCCGCAAATGGCGCGTCCGGCGCTGGGCCTGCCGGGTGATGCCGGGATCGACCTGATCGGGCGCCGTCCCGATATCGTCGCGGCGCGGCTGCGATCCGAAGCCGCTGCGAAGCGCATCGACGTGGCGCGTGCCGATTTCTACCCCAATATCAGCCTGTCGGCGCTCGTCGGGCTTCAGTCGCTCGGCCTCTCCAACCTGTTCAAATCGGGCTCCGAATATGGCAACGGCGGCGCCGCGATCAGCCTGCCGATCTTCGAAGGCGGACGCCTTCAGGGCCGCTATCGCGGATCGCGCGCCGACTATGATGTCGCGGTCGCAACCTATGATCGCACGCTGGTCGGAGCGCTGCGCGATGTCGCCGACATCGTCGCACAGCGCGCCGCGACCGAGCGCCAGCTTGTCGGGCGGCGCGAGGCGCTGACTGCCGCGGCCGAAGCGTCGAAACTCGCGGACCTGCGCTACCGCGCCGGCCTCTCGAACCAGATCGTCCAGCTCACCGCCGAAGACAGCATGGTCGCATTGAGCCGCGCCGTTGCTGACCTCGAAGCGCGGCAGCTTGTCCTCGATATCGCCCTGATCCGCGCGCTTGGCGGCGGATATCACGCGCAAAACTCAACAGGAGACAAATGATGGCCGACGAAACGGCTGCAGCCGCAACCCCCGAAACCGCGCCCGAAGGCAATGGCGCCAAGCGCGCCAAGTTGCTCCGCATCCTCGCGATCGTCGTCGTGACCGTCGCGATCCTGTGGGGCCTCTGGTATTTCCTGACACAGGCGGGGCGCGTGCACACCGACAACGCCTATGTCGGTGCGGACTCGGCGCAGGTCACCGCGCTCATCGCGGGCCCGGTCAAGGAAGTGCGCGTCAGCGGCACGCAGGCGGTGAAGAAGGGCGACATCCTCGTCATCCTCGACGACGCCGACCAGCGCATCGCGGTCGCCGATGCCGAAGCGGCGCTGCGGCTCGCGCGCCAGCGTTATGGGCAGGCCGACGCCAACGCCGACGCCGCCCGCGCGCGCGTCACCGCACGCGGTGCCGACATCGCACAGGCCCGGGCACGTCTGCGCGACGCCAATGCCACCGTCGAGCGCGCCCGTGCCGAACTCGCGCGGCGCGAAAGCATTGCGGGCACCGGCGCCGTATCGGGCGAAGAACTCACCGCCGCGCGCGCCGCGCTCGCATCGGCGTCGGCCGCGCGCGATCTGGCCGCCGCCGGCATTGCTTCCGCCGAAGCCACGCGCGGATCGGCGAGCGGCGACCTTGGCGCCGCCGAAGCCGTCGTCCGCGGCACGACGATCAATACCGCGCCCGACGTCGCCGCCGCCGAAGCGCGGCTCGAAAAGGCGAAGCTCGATCTCGCGCGCACGGTGCTGCGCGCACCCGTCGACGGCATCGTCACCAACCGGCAGGTTCAGGTCGGCCAGCGGATCGCCGCGGGCGCGCCGATCATGGTGATCGTCCCGATCAGCACCGCCTATGTCGACGCCAATTTCAAGGAAAGCCAGTTCGGCGATATCCGCATCGGCCAGCCGGTCGAGCTGACCTCGGACTATTATGGCGGCGACGTCGTTTACACCGGCAAGGTGATCGGCATCGCCGGCGGCACCGGCGCGGCCTTCTCGCTGATCCCCGCGCAGAATGCGACGGGCAATTGGGTGAAGGTCGTGCAGCGCCTGCCGGTGCGCATCGCGCTCGATCCGAAGCAGCTGAAAGAGCATCCGCTGCGCGTCGGCCTGTCGATGGAAGCGACGATCGACACGCGCGGGAATTGAGCCATGGCCAGCGCCGCTCTCCCCGCATCCGCCATCCCCGCCGAACCGCAGCCGCTCACCGGCGCGCGGCTGATCGTTGCGGCCTTTGCGCTCGCGCTCGCCAATTTCGTCGTGGTGCTCGACACGACGATCGCCAATGTGTCGGTGCCGCATATCGCGGGCGGGCTCGCGGTGTCGCCGACGCAGGGGACTTGGGTGATCACCAGCTATGCGGTCGCCGACGCGATCAGCGTGCCGCTCACCGGCTGGCTCGCGATGCGGTTCGGGACCGTGCGCTGGTTCATGATCTCGATCATCGGCTTCGGCATCTTCTCTTTCCTCTGCGGCATCTCGCGCACGCTCGATGCGCTGGTGCTCTTCCGCGTGCTGCAGGGGCTCGCTGGCGGCCCGTTGATGCCGCTGTCGCAAATCTTGCTGCTGCGCATCTTCCCCAAGGAAAAGGCCGGGATCGGCCTTGCCATCTGGGCGATGACGACGACCACGGCGCCGATCCTCGGCCCGATCCTTGGCGGAACGATCAGCGACAATTGGACCTGGCCGTGGATCTTCTTCATCAACTTACCCGTTGTCGCAATCTGTGCGTTCGGCGTGTTCACGCTGCTGACGCCGTTCGAAACCAAGCGTGCCAAGGCGCGCATCGACGTGATCGGCCTGATCCTGCTCGTCGTGTCGGTCGGTGCGTTCCAGATCATGCTCGACACCGGACGCGAGCATGACTGGTTCGGGTCGACATGGATCGTCGGGCTCGCGGTGGTCGCCGCGATCAGCTTTGCTGCCTTCGTGATATGGGAACTCACCGACGCGAACCCTGTCGTGAACCTGCGCATCTTCCGTTTCCGCGGCTTCAGCTTCGCGACGATGGCGATATCGCTGGGGTTCGGCGCCTTCTTTGCGCAGGTCGTACTGACGCCGCTGTGGCTGCAGCAGGTCGCGGGCTATACGGCGACCGAGACGGGCTTCATCGTCGCCTGGCTCGGCGTATTCGCCGTCCTCCTATCGCCCGTGGCCGCGGGCCTGATCACCAAGATCGACGTGCGCATCACCATCTCGGCCGGCATCCTGTGGATGGCGTTCATGTCGATCCTGCGCGCGAGCTGGAACGCCGACGTCGGTTACTGGACGCTCGCGCTGCCGCACATATTGCAGGGGATCGGTATGCCCTTCTTCTTCGTCGGGCTCACCGCGCTCGCGCTGAGCTCGGTGCCCGCGCAGCACCAGACGTCGGCGGCGGGCTTGATGAGCTTCCTGCGCACGCTCTGCGGCGCGATCGGCACCGCTGTCGCGACGACCGCGTGGGACGATGCCAGCCGCACCTCACGCTCCGAACTCGTGTCGTCGCTCAACAATCCCGAGGCGACGATGACGTCGCTACAGAATGCGGGGCTCACGCTCGAACAGGCGCGCGCCGCGATCGAGCGGCTCGTCGAGGTGCAGGCCTCGACGCTTGGGGTGCTACACCTGTTCCTCGCGTCGGGGGTCGTCTTCGTGATTGCCGCTATTTCGGTGTGGTTTGCACCGCGCCCGAAACAGATTGCAATGGGCGGCGGGCACTAGCCCTATTTGGCGAAAAGCTGACCCAGGTCAGCGAACGCCTTGAATTCGAGCGCATTGCCCGCGGGGTCGTAGAAGAACATCGTCGACTGCTCGCCCGGCTGACCCGGAAAGCGTGTGTGCGGCTCGATCACGAACGGCGTGCCT
The DNA here is from genome assembly GCF_014873485.1 of Sphingopyxis sp. OAS728. NCBI lineage: Bacteria > Pseudomonadati > Pseudomonadota > Alphaproteobacteria > Sphingomonadales > Sphingopyxidaceae > Sphingopyxis > Sphingopyxis sp. OAS728. The sequence goes on from NZ_JADBDT010000001.1 coordinate 3,351,443, forward strand.
GCGGCCTTCAGCCGGTCGGCGAGCGCCTTCCATTCGGCGGGCGGCAGCACGACGCCGAAATGCGGTACCGGCACGTCATGCCCGTCGACCGGATTATGCGCAGCTTGGCTACGCGGCGTATCGACGCGGTGCGCGACGATTTGGTGCCCATATAGATTGAAGTCGATCCAGTCGGCAGAGCTGCGCCCCTCTGCGCAGCCAAGCATATGGCCATAGAAATGGCGCGCGGCGTCCAGATCGTCGACGGGAAAGGCGATGTGAAAGGGGGCAAGACCGGTCATCTTTCCCTTTTGCCGCACGCGCCCCCGGAAAGCCAGTCCGGGACTTGGGCTGGCGCGCCGAACATGCTAGGCGCGCGCCCATGCTGACAATCAATGGAATCACTGTACGCCTTGGCGGGCGCGCCATCCTCGAACGCGCCACTGCAAGCCTGCCGGCGAAAAGCCGTGTCGGGCTGATCGGGCGCAACGGTGCGGGCAAATCGACGCTGATGAAAGTGATGATCGGCCAGCTCGAAGCCGACGAGGGCAGCATCGACATGCCGCGCAAGACGCGCGTCGGCTATATCGCGCAGGAAGCGCCGAGCGGCACCGCGACGCCGTTCGACACCGTGCTTGCGGCCGATATCGAACGCGCCGAATTGCTTGCCGCGTCGGAGACCGAACAGGATCCCGACAAGCTCGGGGACATCCACGAACGGCTGATCGCGATCGACGCCTATACCGCGCCCGCGCGTGCGGCGCGCATCCTGATCGGGCTCGGCTTCGACGAGGATATGCAGGGCCAGCCGCTCGACAGCTTCTCGGGCGGGTGGAAGATGCGCGTCGCGCTCGCGGCGCTGCTCTTCTCTGAACCCGATCTGCTGCTGCTCGACGAACCCTCGAACCACCTCGACCTCGAAGCGACCTTGTGGCTCGAAAATTTCCTGCGCGCCTATCCGGGGCAGCTGGTCGTGATCAGCCATGAGCGCGACCTGCTCAACAATGTCGTCGACAATATCCTCCACCTCGAAGGCGGCAAGGTGACGCTCTACGCGGGCGGCTATGACGCCTTCGAGCGCCAGCGCGCCGAACGCGCGGCGCAGCTCGCGGCGGCAAAGGCGTCGCAGGACGCGCAGCGCGCGAAGCTGCAGGATTATATCGCGCGCAACAGCGCGCGCGCGTCGACCGCGAAACAGGCGCAGTCGCGCGCGAAGCTGCTCGCCAAGATGCAGCCGATCGCGGCGCTCGCCGAGGATCAGACGCTGGCGTTCGATTTCCCGAGTCCCGACGAGCTCAAGCCGCCGCTGATCACTCTCGATCTTGCGAGCGTGGGTTATGCCGATCGGCCGGTGCTCCAGCGGCTCAACCTGCGTATCGATCCCGACGACCGGATCGCGCTGCTGGGGCGCAACGGCAACGGCAAGACCACGCTCGCGCGCCTGCTCGCGGCGCAGCTCAGCCCGATGGCGGGTGCGATGGCCGCGTCGGGCAAGATGCGCGTTGGCTATTTCACGCAATATCAGGTCGAGGAGCTCGACGGCAGCGACACCCCGCTCGCGCATATGACGCGCGTGATGGAGGGCAAGACGCAGGGCGCGATCCGCGCGCAGCTCGGCCGCTTCGGCTTCTCGGGCAACAAGGCGACCACGCAGGTCGCGAAGCTGTCGGGCGGCGAACGCGCGCGGCTGGCGCTCGCGCTGATCACACGCGACGCGCCGCACCTGCTCATCCTCGACGAACCGACCAACCACCTCGACGTCGATGCGCGCGAAGCACTGGTGCAGGCGCTCAACGCCTTCGACGGCGCGGTCGTGCTCGTCAGCCACGACCGCCATATGCTCGAACTCACCGCCGACCGGCTCGTGCTCGTCGACGACGGCACCGCGCGCGAATATTCGGGCAGCATGGACGATTATGTCGACCTGATCCTCGGCAAGGGCCCGTCGAAGGAGAAGGTGTCGAAGGCCGACAAGAAGGAAGACCGCAAGGCGGCCGCGGCGGCGCGCGAGGCGGCGGCGAAGGTCAAAAAGGAAGTCAGCGACGCCGAAGCCGACCTCGCAAAATATGAAGTCATCCTCTCGGCGATCGACCGTGCGATGTTCGACCCGCAGGGCGCCGCGAACGAATATAAGGGCCTGACGATGAGCGAGCTGTCGCAGCGCCGCGGCAAGATCGTCGCCGCGCAGGAAGCCGCCGAGGCGCGCTGGATGGCGGCGAGCGAAGCGCTGGAGGCGTTCGAAAGCGCCCCCGCTTAGACGTCGACGCGCCGCCGCTCGGCGCGCGCGATCGACACGCTCTGCACCGCCGACAGCAGGAACAGGATGAAGGCGATAAAACCGCCGAGCGCCGCGACGATATAATGGTTCTGCCGCCCGCCGACCGAATTGGTGGTGAGCAGATAATGCGGCGAAGCCACGGGGACGCCCTGCTTGGCGAAGGCCGCGACCACGTCGGCGGGCAGGCCGTCCTCCACCAGTACGCCCTGCATATGATCGGCAAGGAAGATGTTTTTGCGCGGTGCCTCGCCGCTGTCGGTGAAGGCATAGCTGGCGCGATCGATGAAGAAGCGCACCGGGGCATCTTTCGCCGCGTCCTTCGCGACCACCGGCACATAGATGGTCTGATGGTCGATATCGGCCGATCGCGAACGGAAGGCCTCGTCCATCTGAAGCGCACGGTCGGTGTCGGGGACGGCGCCCGCGAATATCGCCGAACCCGTCGGCGGCGCCGCCTCGCCGAGCGCGGCGAGGTCGATTTGCGCCGGCGGATCGGACGGATCGGGCAGTTGCTGCGAAGTGAGATAGGCGCCGCCCGCGACGACTGCCGAAATCCCGCCGAGGATCAGCATCACCTTGCGCACGCCGCGCATGACGTCGGCCGGGTTCGCTGCGCCGCTCGCGAGGGCCTCCTGCGTCGCCTGCTCGCGGCGGCGAAGCATCGACAGCGCCGGCGCCATCAGGATGATTGCGGGGACGATCGCGGTCCACGCCATCTCATAGCTACCCCACCGCGCAGTCTGCCATTCGGCGAGCCAGCGATAGAGGCCGCTGTAGTGACTGAATTCCCACCATGCCCACAGGGTAACGATGGCGATCCAGCCGAAGCTGAGCCAGAGGCGCACGGCGGGCTGTTGCGGCATCGGTCTCCCTTTTCAACGTTTCGCGGGCTGTCTTGACGCATCACGGGATCTGCGCGTCGATATGTCGCACAGGCGCTTGGCATGATAAAGTGTCGCCGTGTCGCAGGCTGAAACCGCACCGCTTGACTCGGGCGCCCGCGATCGCGATAATAGTTTCAATTGAAACTAGATGGGAATGCGACATGGCCGACCTTTTCGATAATCCGCTGGGCCTCGACGGCTTTGAATTCGTCGAATTTTCGGCGCCCGAAAAGGGCATTCTCGAACCCGTGTTCGAAGCTATGGGCTTTACGCTGATCGCGCGCCACCGCTCGAAGGACGTCCAGCTGTGGCGCCAGGGCGGGATCAACCTGATTGCCAATTACGAACCCAAATCGCCCGCCGCCTATTTTGCCGCCGAGCATGGCCCGTCGGCGTGCGGCATGGGCTGGCGCGTCCGTGACGCTGCGAAAGCCTATGCGGAAGCCGTTGAACGCGGTGCCGAGCCGGTCGAGGTCAACCCCGGCCCGATGGAACTGCGCCTGCCCGCGATCCGCGGCATCGGCGGCTCGATCATCTATCTGATCGACCGCTATGGCGACGACCTTAGCATCTACGACATCGACTTCATCTATGAAGAGGGCGTCGATCGCCACCCGGTGGGCGCGGGGATGCAGCTGATCGATCACCTGACGCACAATGTCTACGGCGGCCGCATGGCGCATTGGGCCGCCTTCTACGAGCGCATCGCGGGCTTCCGCGAGATCCGCTATTTCGACATCAAGGGCGAATATACCGGCCTGACCTCGAAGGCGATGACCGCCCCCGACGGCAAGATCCGCATCCCGCTCAACGAAGAGGGCGCGGGCGGCAAGGGCCAGATCGAGGAATATCTGCGCGCCTATAATGGCGAGGGCATCCAGCATATCGCGTTCAGCTGCGACGATCTCTACGCGGCCTGGGACAAGCTCAAGGCGCTCGGCAATCCCTTCGCGCCGTCGCCGCCCGCGACCTATTATGAAATGCTCGAAGAGCGCCTTCCGGGTCACGGCGAATCGGTCGAGGGCCTCCAGTCGCGCGGCATCCTGCTCGACGGATCGACGCAGGAAGGCGACCCGCGCCTGCTGCTCCAGATTTTCGGCCAGACCGTCATCGGCCCCGTCTTCTTCGAGTTTATCCAGCGCAAGAAGGACGAGGGCTTCGGCGAGGGCAATTTCACCGCGCTGTTCAAATCGATGGAAATGGACCAGATTCGCCGCGGCGCGCTGACTGTCGAGGAACCCGCCGAATGACGAGCCCGATCAAATTGGGCGGCGTCCACCACGCCGCCTATCGCTGCAAGGATGCGAAGGAAACGGTTGACTGGTACGAGCGCATGCTCGGCATGACCTATACGACCGCTTTCGCCGAGGATCATGTGCCGTCGACCGGCGAATATGATCCGTACATGCATGTGTTCCTCGAAGCGGGGAACGGCAACATCCTCGCCTTTTTCGAGCTGCCGAACCAGCCCGTCATGGGCCGCGACGAGAACACGCCCGCATGGGTGCAGCACCTCGCGTTCAAGGTCGGCAGCTTCGACGAGTTGGTTGCGGCGAAGGCGCATCTGGAAAGCGAGGGCGTCGACGTGCTCGGCCCGACGCACCACGGTATCTTCAAGTCGATCTATTTCTTCGACCCCAACGGCCATCGCGTCGAGCTGGCGTGCGACATCGGCACCGCCGAGCAATATGCCGAGCTGAAGCGCGTCGCGCCGCTGATGCTTGAGGAATGGAGCCAGACGAAGAAGGCGCCGCGCCATGCCGACTGGCTGCACACGATGGCGAACGAGTAAACTGATATCCCCTCCCGCTTGCGGGAGGGGCAGCGAGGCTTGCGAGCTTGCTCGCTAGTCGTAGCGGGGAGGGCAACTTCAACGTTGCCAGCCACCCCTAACCCCTCCCGCAAGCGGGAGAGGAGAAATCCTACTTCCGATCGAGCCCGATGCTTTCCAGCGTCGCGCCGCTGCACTTGTCGGCTTCCTTGGTCGTGCCGTCGCCCGACAGCGCGCCGATCGCGAGGAAACCCGCGACCACCGCGACCAGAAACGCGCCGGTGACCCAGATCAGATATTTGTCGATGAACGCCTTGATCGGCGCCCCGAACAGCCGGAACAGGATGCCGACGAGCATGAAGGAAAAGGCCCGGCTGGCAAGGCTCGCCCACAGGAAGGTCCAGAAACTCATGTGGATGAAGCCGGCGGTGATCGTCAGCAGCTTGAACGGGATCGGCGTCGCGCCCTTGATCAGGATGATCTCGGCGCCGAATTCGCGGAGGTAACAGGCGGCCGGCGGGAAGGCATCGGTCAATCCGAGCACCCCGAGCAACCACAGCCCGACGCTTTCGTAGAGGAAGAAGCCGATCCCGTAGCCGAGCATGCCGCCCGCGACCGACGCGAGCGTGCAAATGATCGCATAGCGCACCGCCTTTTTGGGGTCCGCGAGGCACATCAGGCCCAAGAGCGGATGCGGCGGGATCGGGAAAAAACTTGCCTCGACGAAGGAGACCAGCGCCAACCAATATTCGGCGTGCGGGTGCGCGGATTTCTCCATGGTCCAGTTGTAGAGATTCTGGATCATGGACTTGTTACGCGGTGTGGCGGTCATGCTGGTCCTTGCGGTGGCGACGTCGCCCTTCCTATGCCGCCCGCGCCGCGCGAAGTCGAGCCGAAGCCTGTCATGCCGTGATCAAAAACGCCGGAGCCGCTCGCGAACGGCTCCGGCGTTGCTCCCACCAGAGACGGGAGCAAGGGACATCATGGCGTCCGCGCCATCCGCGCGGACCAGCGGGGTTCAGCGCCGCGAGATGGTGATCGCGCTGGCGAGCGTCAGCGGCGCGCCGGTGCGCTGCGCGGCGATGATCTCCTTCCCGGCTTCGCGACCTCTCGAAAGCGCGCTCCGGAAGCAATGGCCGGTGGCCATTTCGCGCACGGTCGATTCGAATTCGGGTCGGACGTCGCACACCGAGCGCGCCGCGGCGCGCAGGCGGCTGTCGAGCCGCGCCCAGCCGGCATCGGTGTCGAGATTGAGGTCGGCATAGCTGACCTTTACGGCCTCGATTTCGCCTGCCGGCGCGGTTGCGACGATGGGCTGGGAAAATGCGGGTGCTGCACCGAGCAGCAACAGGGGCAGAGCCATGAAGATACGCATAAAATTACTCCCTTTCATTATGCCCCAGCCGGACGGCGGGTTGGGGATGAGACGGGAGTAGCGGCGGCGCATGCCGGCGGCCGTGAGAAGATCGTCAAACGAGTATTAAAAATACGTCAAAAACCAGAATGTTGAAATTTACCATTCGTCTAAGCGTCAAAAAGATGTTATTTCCGTCTTCGGGAAAAACATACGGCCGCTATCCCTCGACTCAGGAGGTCGCGCCGTGAATTCTGCATTCGCCACAAACCAGCGGTGCGTCGCTGCCGCTACGCCGATATTGCGGCTCCTCGGCGATTTCGCCGTCGATCCCGCCAACCTGTCGCCCACCGGCCGCAAGGCGCGCGCGCTTCTGGCCCGACTCGTGCTCGCAGAGGCGCCGCTTGCGCGCGATCGATTGAGCGCGCTGCTGTGGAGCCGCCGCCCCGACGCGCAGGCGCACGCCAGCCTGCGGCAATGCCTTGTCGAACTGAAACCCTGGACGCGCGCGACCCCGCCGTTGCTGCACGCCGACCGCGAAACGGTCGTGCTCGATCGCACGCGGATCGCCGACGATCTTTCGCTGCTTCACGCCGCGTGCGCGGCGGACGACGTCGCCGTGGTCCTGGACCGGTTGCCCGCGCACGACGTCGGATTGCTCGCCGATCTCGACGGCATCGACGAAGCGTGGGACGACTGGCTGGCGGTCGAACGGACGCGGCAGGGTGAGGCGATCGTGCGCGAAGTGCTCGCGATGGCCGAACGCCGGCTGCAGGCGGGCGAGGTCGAACAGGCGCTCGCGGTGGCGGACAGGGTCACGCGGTTCGACCCGTGCAGCGAGCATGCGGCGCGGTTGGTGATGCGTGCCCGCTGGGAAGCCGGCGACAGCGATGGCGTGCGCCACGCCTGGCAGCGGATCGAGGATGCGCTCGCGCGCGGGGTCGACGGCAGGCCTTCGGTCGAAACCGCCGGATTGTACCGGAGCCTGTCCGATCGGCAATGCCCGCGCGCCGCGCCGACCGCGGCGCCCCAGCGGCTCGTGGCCAGTCCGGGGGCGAACCTGTCATTCCGCGGCGCGCTCTGGCTCGGCGCGGCGGCAGTGACCTTGGCCCTCGTCGGTGCTGACGCGCGGCGCACCGGGGCGCCGGCGGCGGCGCTGGTCGCGCCCGCCGTGCGGGTCGAGCCGATCGAGGCGCGCGGTCGCGACGCCATAGAGGATCGATTTGCCGATGCGCTGGCGGGCGATTTCGCCCGCTTCGCAAAGGCGTCGGGTGGGGCAGTTCGCGTCCTCGATGGCAAGGCGGCCGGGCGCGCGGGCGACTTTGTCGTTCGTGTCGCTATCGAGCGCGATGGCGATGAGTTCGCCAGCGAACCCCGCGTCGTCGACCCGTTGAGCGGGGCGATCCTGTGGTCGAGCCGGCTGACCGCCCCGGTCGGCGACCTCAGCCGGCTACGCGAACGAACCGCACTTGCCGTTGCGGGGCTGGTCAATTGCGCGTTGACGCTCAACGGCCGGGGGCAGCCGCTGTCGCCCGACGCTGATCGCAAGTCCCTTATCTTCGCGATCTGCGACGCCGATACCGCCCATGACGGTGCGCGCGCGATCCGCCTGTTGGAGCAATATGTCGACCGCTGGCCGGACAATGCCGACACGCTCGGAATGCTGGCGCAGGTCCGCCTCAAGCAGTTTTCGGATGACAGGGATCCCGCAAGGTTCGAGGCGGAAAGGGCGAGGGCGATCGCCGCGGCGCGGCGGGCGCTGGCGATCGATCCCCGCAACGCGGCCGCGCTGACGGCACTGTCGCAGACGGGCCGAAGCGAATTGTTCATGGTCGAGGCGTTGCCGCTTCTCGATCGCGCGCTAGCGATGAACCCCGAATATCCGCCCGCCCTGATGAGCAACGCCATGGGGCTTTTCATGGCGGGCTATGTCCGCGCCGGCGTCGACCCGGCGGTACGCGCCGCACGCGCTGACCCGACCTCGATCTACAAGGCGCTTGGCGTCGTGCGCCGCCTTGCAGCCGCCGGGGAAATGAGCGAGGCGATGGCGCAGTTTGCGGCCGTGGAGGCGATCTGGCCGGGGCATCCCGACCTTGCCGAGCATCGCCGCCGCCTCGCGGTCGAACTCGGCCGGGCCGAGACTGCCGAAGTCTATCGCGTCGCGGCGGCTGGCGAGCGGCGTGAATTCGACATGCTGCTCGTCCATCAAATCGCCGATCCGTCGATCGGATCGCGCGAAGTGGACGCGGCGGCGGAAGCCGAGTTCGCGCGTTATCCGTCGATCGCTTATGCGATGGCGGCCCATTTCACCCGGCTCGGCGATATGCCCAAGGCGTTATCGTGGCTGGCGCGCGCGCCGATCCGCAAGACCGACGGGCAATGGGCGCTTCTCTATTGGCCATCGGTCGCGCCGCTCCGGCGTGAACCGCAGTTTTTTGCCAAGATGGCGCGGATCGGCCTCGTCGATTTCTGGCGGCGCCAGGATCGCTGGCCCGACTTTTGCGACGAGCCCGGATTGCGGTACGACTGCAAAAATGAAGCAGAACGGCTGGTCCGCCTCGGGCGCGCCGTCAGTGGCGGAAGTGCCGCATCCCGGTGAACACCATCGCGAGGCCCGCTTCGTTCGCCGCCGCGATCACCTCATCGTCGCGGATCGAGCCGCCCGGCTGGATCACGCAGGTCGCGCCTGCCTCGACCGCGGCGAGCAGGCCGTCGGCGAAGGGGAAGAAGGCGTCGCTCGCAACGGCGCTGCCGACCGTGCGGGCCTCGGCCCAGCCGTGGCTCTCGGCAGCTTCGCGCGCTTTCACCGCGGCGATGCGCGCGCTGTCGCGGCGGTTCATCTGCCCCGCGCCGATACCGGCGGTCGACCCGCCCTTGGCATAGACGATCGCGTTCGACTTCACATGCTTGGCGATCGTCCACGCGAACAGCGCGTCGGCGAGTTCTTCCTCGGTCGGCGCGCGGTCGGTGACGACTTTCAGGTCGGCGCGCGTGATGCGGCCATTGTCGCGGCTCTGCGCGAGCCAGCCGCCGGCGATCGTCTTCATCATCAACCCGCCGCGCGCCGGATCGGGCAGCTCGCCCGTCAGGAGCAGCCGGAGATTCTTCTTTTTCGCAAACACCGCGCGCGCATCGGCGTCGGCGTCCGGGGCGCAGACGACTTCGGTGAAGATGCCGCTGATTGCCTCCGCCGTGGGGCCGTCGAGCGGCCTGTTTACCGCGATGATCCCGCCGAACGCCGAGACATCGTCACACTTCAGCGCGGCCTCATAGGCCTCGGCGATCGTCGCGGCGGTCGCGACGCCGCACGGATTGGCGTGCTTGACTATCACACAGGTCGGATCGGCCTCGCGGAATTCGGCGACGAGCTCGAGCGCGGCGTCGGCGTCGTTGATATTATTATAGCTGAGCTCCTTGCCCTGCACTTGCTCGGCCTGCGCGATCCCGCGCGCGGCGGGGCCAGCGGGCAGGTAGAGCGCCGCCTGCTGGTGCGGATTCTCGCCATAACGCAGTTCATTGGCGAGCTTGGCGGTCAGCGGCAGCGTGTCGGGGAACGTCTTGCCCTGATCGGCAAAGGCGAACCAGCTCGCGATCATCCCGTCATAGGTCGCGGTGTGCGCAAAGGCGGTGGCGGCCAGACGCTTGCGGAGCGCCAGCGTGGTTGCACCGTTATTGGCGTCCATTTCGGCGATGACCGCGGTATAATCCTCGGGCTCGGTGACGATGCCGACGAAGGCATGGTTCTTCGCCGACGAGCGGACCATCGCGGGACCCCCGATATCGATATTCTCGATGATCTCGTCACGCGCGGCCCCCTTCGCGACGGTCGCGGCGAAGGGGTAGAGGTTGACGACGACGAGGTCGATCGCGCCGATGCCATGTTCTTCCATCGACGCGACATGCGCCGCATCGTCGCGCACCGCGAGGATGCCGCCATGGACCGTCGGGTGCAGCGTTTTGACGCGGCCGTCCATCATCTCGGGAAAGCCGGTGAGGTCCGACACGTCGAGGACCGTATGCCCCGCCTCGCGCAACGCCTTCGCAGTGCCGCCGGTCGACACCAGCTGGACGCCGTGACGGACGAGCGCGGCGGCAAGCTCGGCGAGCCCTGCCTTGTCGCTGACGGACAGAAGGGCGCGGCGGACGGGAATCAGGTCGGTCATGGGGAGGGCCTCGGCTGGCGATGGGATGACGCGGCCCCCCTAGGCGCGCGCCGTCCGTATCGCAACCCTTCGACCCCTTTTTAGAGCCCCAATGCCGCCGCGATCTGATCCCAGCGCACCAGTTTGAAATTCTGCGCCTTGGGAGCGTTGTCGCCGTCCTGCGCGAGGAAGATGCCATCGGGGTAGGCGGGGCCGAAATTGCCCGCGACTGCCTCGATCCCGTCGGTCTCGCTCGTCGCGCCGAACGCGCCCGCCGCAACGGCAAAGCGGCCCACATAATCCATCGATGGCAGTTTGAAGACCGCATAGGCATTGTCGCCCTGGCTCGACACGAGCAGGTAACGCTGGCCCTTGTGATCGATCGTCGCGAGGCCCTCGACATCGGCGACGAGGCGCTGGTTGTCGACCGGCGCGACGATGCGCGCGGTGGCGGTCTTGCCGTTCGGCTTCAGCTCCCACACCCCGGCGTCTTCCTCGCCAACATAAAGCGTGTCGCCATCGAAGACGCAGCCTTCGGACTGGGTAGGGATTTTATATTCCCATTCTGTCGTGAAGCCCGGCGTGCCGTCGACCGTCAGCGTGCCGACGCGCACCGTGCCGTCCTTGACGATCAGCGCTGCGGTGACCGGCGCGCCCGGCGCGGTCTTCTTGAGGCAGAGGCCATAGGCTTCGCCCGTGCCCGCCGCCGCGCGGCCGAGCGCCACGATCGCGGGCTTGTCGGCGTCGAGGCGGAAGACCGCGAGATGCGCATTCACCCCGTCGTTGCGGTCGCTTGCGACGATGATGTTGCCGACGACGTCGACGTTGTTGACGAGGCCGGCCTGCGTGAAGGCGATGTCCTTGCCGGTCAGGTCATAGACGTGCAGTCCCGCTTTCTTGTCGGTCGCGACGATCAGCGCGCGGTTCGGATTGGCGGGATCGATCCAGATCGCCGGGTCGTCGGCGGCGTCGGCGCGGCCGGTGCCGACCGGTGCGGTCTCGCCGCTCGCGGTTACCTGCACGGGGGGCAGGCCGGTGATGACGGGCTCGCTCGCGGCGCAGGCGGCGAGCGAGAGGAGCGGGAGCAGGGTGAAGAGGCGGCGCATCAGAACTTCACCCGCGCGCCGAACTTCATCGTCCACTTATACTGCTCGAACTGGAGCAGATTCTGGCGGGCGCCGACATTGTTGTACGCGTAATATTTGGCGTTGTTGATGTTCACCCACTCGTAGAAAACCTGGACCTGCTTGGTGACATCATATTTGGCCGAGAGGTCGAGCTGGAAGTGATTGTCGACGATGCGGTCTTCCTCCGCGGTATCGCCCAGTTCGTCGAGATATTTGGAACGATAGGTGCCGGCGAGGCGCAGCGACACCGGACCCTTTTCATATCCCAGCGCCGCGTTGAAGGTGTGCTTCGATGCCGAAGGCAGGGCGATCTCGCGCAGGTCGGTGATGTCCCCGTCGGTCGGCACGTCGCCGGTCGCGTCGGTATAGGTATAGTTCGCCGAGACGAGGAAACCGTCGAGCGGCGAGGGCAGGAAGCGCAGCGCCTGCTGATAGCTGAGTTCGAGGCCCCAGATCTTGGCCTTGTCGCCGTTGATCGGGATCGTCGCCTCGTCATAGGCAATGTCCTGATATTCGCCGGCATCCTCGAGGTTGGTGTCGACGATGAAGTTCTTCACATCCTTGTAGAAGACCCCGGCCGACAGCGCGCCGTTGTTCGGCAGATAATATTCGACCCCGGCGTCGAAGTTCCACGCCTCGTACGGCTTGAGGTTGGGGTTGCCGAATTCGCCCTCGCGCTCATTGTCGTCATTCTGTTCGATGGTGAAACGCGGCGCGAGCTTCGACAGCTTCGGGCGGACGAGGCTCTTGTACCCGGCGGCGCGCAGGACGAGGTTCTGCTGCGGTTCCCAGCGGACGGTCAGGCTCGGCAGCCAGTCGCCATAGCTGCGCTTGAACTGGTTGGGGACGCTGATGACGGTGTCCTCGTCGGCTTCGGTTCCGTCGGGCAGGTCGCCGCCTTCCTCGATCAGCGTCACCGTGTTGGCGCGGATATCGTTCTTGGTGTGCTCGTACCGCACACCGCCGATGACGCGCAGCGTGTCGCTGTCCCAGCGGCCGAGCAGGTAGCCGGCGGTGACGTCCTCGCTCACCGAATAATCCTCGACCGACGAATCGAACAGCGAGTCCAGCTCGTTGAGTTCGAAGTCGGCGCGGTTGGCGTTGAAGAAATTGCGCACGCCGCGCTTGTCCAGCACCGGCGAGATGTCCGTGATGCGATAGGTCTGGTCGCCGACGAGGTCGGCCATCGTCAGCCCGTCCATTTCCCAATATTGGGTCTCGAGATTATAGCTCTTCTCGCGCCAGCGGCCCTTGGCGCCCGCCTGCACGGTGAAAGTGCCATTGCTCATCGCGAACTCGCGGCCAAGGTCGAGCTTCGCGCCCCATTCCTCGTCGCGCGAGTCCGACAGCCCCGTGACCTGCACGCTGTCGAGTTCATATTCGTCGGGGTCGGAGAAATCGGCGATCGCGCCGGCGCTGCCACCGACGGTGTAGAGCGGCTTGCGCGGATTGGCGAAGTCGAGGCCGATTTCGAGGCCCTCTTCCTCAAAGGCGCGTTCGAAATTGGCGGGGTTGATCGAACCGTTCTCGCGCTCGGTCGACTTGGCGTAGCTCACCGAATATTTGGCGTGCCAGCCCTCGCTGTCGGTTTCGCCGCCCAGCACGATGCTGCGGATGCGCTGGCGTTCGAAACGGTCCTTCAACGAACGCTGGATCGAGATTTCGCCGTCTTCGTCGGGATCGGGGTTCGTGTCGCTATACGCGACGTTCGCGCCGCTGCCCGAAACCGCGCCCGCGTCCTCCAGCTTGAAGCTCGTCTCGCGGCGATATTCCTGATCGTCGAACTGACTGTAGATGCCGCGGGCGTAGAGCTTCGTCGAGGAACCAACCCGGACGTCGAAGTTCAGGTTGGCCGAGAGGCGCTTCCGTTCGACGTCATAGTCGCGGTAATTGAGCTCCTCGGTGGTGATCAGCCCATCGTCTTCGTTCCAGCCGTCGGCCTCGACATTGTCGGTTTCGAACTTGCGCTGATAATAGGAAATGCCGCCCGACACGCCGACGCTGTCGCCGAGGCGCCGTGAGAAATCGATGCTGCCCTTCGGCGTCAGCTTTTCCGAATAGTCATTATAGCTGCCTTCGATCTTCGCGGTCAGCAGGTCCTTGCGGCGCTCGAACGCGCTCGTCGTGTGGATCTCGATCGACGCGCCGATCGTGTCGGCGTCCATGTCTGGGGTCAGCGACTTCTTGACCTCGATCGATTCGATGCTGTCGCTGCTGATGACGTCGAGCGCGACCGAACGGACGTCGCTTTCCGGCGCCGGCAGGCGCACGCCGTTGACCGAGGTCGCGTTGAGCTCGGGATCGAGACCGCGCACCGAGACGAAGCGCCCTTCGCCCTGATCGTTCAGGATGTTGACGCCGGGCAGGCGGCGCAGCGATTCGGCGACATTCTGGTCGGGAAACTGGCCGACCGCGTCGCGGGTCAGAACGCTTTCGATGCCGTCGGCGGCGCGCTGGCGCGACAAGGCGCTCGCCTGGTTCGCCGACTGGCCGATGACGAGGATCGACCCGTCGGTGCCGAGGGCGAAGTTCGCAGTGGCCTTGCCCGACTCCGGAACCTCGACCGTCAGCGTCCGGGGCTCGGCGCCGACATAGCGGGCTTCGATCGTATAGGTGCCCGCGGGAACGTTGCTGAAGCGAAAGGTGCCGTCGCGGTCGGCCTCGGCAACGCGGTTCAGCTCGACGATGCGCAGCTGCGCGCCTTGCAGCGCGCGCGTGTCGGTGGCGTCGGTCACGGTGCCGGTGAGGTCGCCGGCATAGGCGGCAGTCGGAAGTGCTGCGGCGAGCGAGAGGCAGGTGCCGAGCAGGATGCGCGAACGGACGGTACGAAGCTGGTGCATGGAAGTCCCCCGAGGAGTGCGAGAATATCGCCGGGTCCTCTTGGCTCCCGACGAGTCGAGCGCGCACTGGCAGCGGTCTGTGACCGCTGTGTTACGGGGGTGTCACACTATTGAAACAGACGGAAAGCGGTGTCGGGCAAGCCAAGGGAATGCACCGGAACTGTAACTGTAAATTATTTTGACGGTCGAGCCGCCGCGGCCGTCAGCCGATATGCTTGAAGATCCAGCCGATGCTCGCACCGCCTGCGGGTGCCGTGCCGGTGACGACGAGCTGCTCGGTCGGGTGCGGCCGGCCTTCGCCGTCGACCCACAGGCTCTGCTCGATATCGAGCCCGCCTTCGGAGGTCCGGAACTGCCACAGCGGGCCGCCATTGATGCGCAGCAGCGCGCCCAATTTATCGGCGGTCAGGCTGGCCGAGATGTGCGGGCCAAGATGGAACCGTAGCGCAAAACCCTTGTCGCCCTTGCGCCGCGAGCGCGGGGCTGGGAGCAGCATGTCCTCGCCGCGCAGCTCGCGCCCGTTCGGCGACAGGATCAGCAGGCGGCGGTGGATCAGCCCGTGGCGCCGTGCATAGCCGTCGTGGCTCATCTCGACGCGGCTACCCTGCGGCGTCTCGCGCCGGTCGAGCTCGACCTCGGTCACGCCCTTGCCGAGCGACCCGTTCGCGAGGATCGCGGTCGAATTGCTGTCGGCGAGGATCAACGTCGAATGCGCCGCGGTGGTGCGGAGCCCGCGCGCGAGGTCGGCGGGGATCGTCGCCCCGGTCAGCGCCGCGCCGCCGCAATTGACGACGATACGCTCGGCGCCGTCGCTGAGTTCGAAAGCGAGCGTCGAGGCGCAGCCTGCTTCGGTCACGCGGGCGATGGGGGGAGGCGCCGCGTCGGCGAGCAGCACGACCTTGTTCGCGACGAGCCGCTGGTACCCCCAGTCGCGCGCCTGCTTCAGCGGCCGCGTGCGAACGCCGCTCGCGTCGACGATCGCCTGCACATAGGCGGCCGAGGTCGCGCCGCTGCCCTGCCAGCTGCCCATGCCGCCGTCGCTGTGGACAAGGCCGAGCAGCGCCGGAACCGCGCGCGCCAGTACTTCCTGGATGAAGGGCGGCACCTCCATGCGGCGCATGTCATAGATGCGGGCGAGCATCGACAGCGCCATGATCGCGTCGAGCTGCGCTTGCGGCGAGCGCGAGATATTGCCGCCGTCGGCGTAGAAGCTGGTTTCGAGCACTCTGCGAAGTCCGGCTTCGCCAAAGACCTGCCGCGGTTCGCCGCCGGGCATCAGCAGCGACGCCGCGACGATGCCGACCCATGCGACCATCTGTCCCGTGCCGGGGCGCGTCTTGTCGGCGACGCGGTCGAGATGGCGCGCGGCGCGCGCAAGATGGTTGAGCACCGCCGAGCGATAGACAAGGTCGCTCGACGACAGGATCAGCGGCGCGTGCGCGGCCCAGAACAGGATGCGCCACGCCGTATTGTCGGCCTTCCATGCGGGTTCGCTCACCGTCTCGCCGTGGGTGCCCAGCCAGTGACGGACGACGGCTTCGGCGATCGGCGCACTGTCGGCGCGCGAGCCGGTGGCGGCGAGGTCGCGCAGCCAGGCGAAGCTGTGCAGATAATCGGCAAAGGTCGGCGCGACAGTCAGCGCGGCGAAATCGAGTTCGCCGAGCGGCAGTTTGAGCCCGCGGTGCAGGAAATGGCCGGCGCGGATCGCGGTGCCGGCGCGCGCGTCGCCGGGCACGGGGTCGGTCGGCACGCCGAGCAGCTTGAGCGGGAAACGGCCTTTCAGGCGCAGCGCGTGAAGCGGGGTGCGCCAGGTCAGCCGCGTGATGGCATTGGCGACCCGGTCGCCGAGCGAAAGGCCCTTGTCGGCGGGGAGGCGGATCAGCCGCTTGCCGGGCTCGATCGTGTCGTCGATGGCGTCAGCCGCGGCGCCTTCCGGTTCATCGTCTGCAGGAGCGGTCACCGGTCTTGCCATTATCAAGCGCCGCCGCGCAGCCGCCGGATGTTGTCGGCATAAGCGTCGGGGCCGCCCTTGAAGGTCGCGGTCCCCGCAACCAGCACATCGGCGCCCGCCGATATCGCGAGCGGCGCGGTGCCCGCATCAATCCCGCCGTCGACCTCAAGCCTGATGTCGCGGCCGCTCTTATCGATCATCTTGCGGACCGCCTCGATCTTGCGAAGCTGGCTCGAAATGAAGCTCTGGCCGCCAAAGCCCGGGTTGACGCTCATGATCAGCACGAGGTCGATGTCGTCGATCAGATAATCGAGCATCTTCGCCGGGGTCGCGGGGTTCAGCGACACGCCCGCCTGCTTGCCGAGCGACTTGATGTGCTGGACGGTGCGGTGGATGTGCGGCCCCGCCTCGGGATGGACGGTGATGATGTCGGCGCCGGCTGCGGCAAAGGCGTCGAGGAAATGATCGACCGGCGAAATCATCAGATGGACGTCGAAGGGCAGAGTCGAGTGCGGACGCAGTGCCTTCACCACCGCCGGGCCGATCGTCAGGTTCGGCACATAATGGCCGTCCATCACGTCGATATGCACCCAGTCGGCGCCTGCGGTTTCGATCGCGCGCACTTCCTCGCCCAACCGCGCGAAATCGGCGCTGAGGATCGAAGGGGCGATGCGAACGGGAGCAGTTGAGCCGGTCATGACCATTGGCCTTAACCATCTAGCGAGTCAGGGGCAAGCGGGGTGGAGCGGCTATTGGCAGCTATCCCCAAATAATGTCGCGCAAAGCTATCGCCAGCGCCATCCGCCCTCGGTCTTGGCGCGATAGATCGGCATCGGCGCGATCCCCGCGAGCAGGACCGCGATCGTCATCAGCACCGGCCGGCCCTGCAGAACCACGGCCAGCCCGGTAATCATCGCAATATGCAGCGCGAGGAAGAACCAGCCTTCCCACACCATCGGCAGCCCGGTGCCATAACCGCGGCGCTTGGCGCGGAACCATGGGCCTTTGCGCATGAACAGGTGCATCATGATCCGTTATTCTTCCTTCGGCGGCCGGCCGCGCTTGGGTGTCTCGGACTGCTTGACGCTCATCCCGCGCCGCGCCAGCGCCTCGCGCAGCAAGATCTCGATTTCGGCATTGGCGCTGCGCAGTTCGGCCGCCGCCAGCCGCTCGATCGCCGCATAGAGCGCGGGATCGAGACGGAGGGCAAAGGCCTTCTTGGACGACGCGGCCATCGGGCGAACTCAGTAGAGCGACCCGGCGTTCACCACCGGCTGCGTGTCGCGTTCGCCGCACAGCACGACCATCAGGTTCGATACCATCACCGCCTTGCGCTCGTCGTCGAGGTCGACGACGCCTTTTTCGGACAATTGGGTCAGCGCCATCTCGACCATCGTCACCGCGCCTTCGACCAGCTTCTTGCGCGCCGCGATCACCGCCTCGGCCTGCTGGCGGCGGAGCATCGCGCCCGCGATTTCCTGCGCATAGGCGAGGTGCGTCAGGCCGCATTCGTCGACGGTGATCCCGGCAACTTCCAGCCGCTCGATCAGCGCCTTGCGCAGTTCGACCCCGACCTCGTCATGATTGCCGCGCAGCGTCACTTCCTGATGCTCGATGTCGTCATAGGGATAGCGCGAGCCGATCGAGCGCACCGCCGCCTCGATCTGCGCCATCACGAATTCCTTGTAATCCTCGACGTCGAACAGCGCCTGCGCGGTGTCGGTGACGCGCCACACGACCTGCGCCGCCATTTCAATCGGGTTGCCGCGCAAATCGTTGACCTTGATTTTGTCCGAAATGACGTTGTTCGCACGAACCGCGATCTTCTTGCGCGTCAGCCAGGGCAGGACCCAGCGCAGCCCCTCCTCGCGGTCGGTGCCCTTGTATGCGCCGAACAGCTGGATCGCCGCGGCCTCGTTGGGATTGATCAGGTAGAAACCGCAAAGGATGATCGAGCCGATCACCGCCGAAACGGCGACGACCGCCCATTTCCACGCGGTCATATATTCGGCGTTGGCGTTGGTGATCCCCGCCCAAACGGCGACGCCCAGGAGCAGCAGCCAGATGAACAGCATCAAATAGCCGCTCTGCGTATTGGCGCGCGTCTCGCGACTGCGATTTAGCGCGGGTGTTCCTCCATCGACCATGTTGCCCTCCGAATCACTCGATATAAAGATGATATCATATTTATATCGTTCTGGGCGGTGGTCAATCGGGATTTGACGAGGGAGATCGCGGCTTGGGACCGGCCAGCAGACATTTCTCCTGCGTCGAGCTCCTCACGGCAAATAATTGCGTCGGCCCCGATTTTGGCGTAGTTTCGCGGGTCTGCGGAGGTAGCAAAGCTGGACCGGAAACTGTTCCTTGCGGCGCTTGCGGCGGGCCTGTTCCTGCTCGGCGGCTGCACGAACATCGGCGTGGGACGCATGGGCATCGACCGCACGGACTATGGCAACCGCCTGAGGGAGGCGAACAAGGAACAGCTGCTGCTCAACATTGTCGCGATGCGCTACGGCGACGCACCATTGTTTCTCGAGGTAAGTTCGGTCATCAGCCAATATTCGCGGGAAGCCAATGTCGGCGTCGATCTGACGCTCGCTCCGCCGTCCGGCAGCTCGGACGGCGGCGTCGCGGGCGGTGTGGTCATTCGCGAAACGCCGACCGTCACTTATACGCCGCTGTCGGGCGACCGGTTCGCTCGCAGCCTCTTGTCGCCGCTCCCGCCCGCCTCGTTGCTGTCGATGATGGAATCGGGTTGGTCGGCGGAGATATTGTTCCCGCTCGCCGTGCGCTCGGTAAACGGTCTGCGCAACGGCAGCCGCGATCCCCTGTTCGCAGAGGTGGGCGACGGCGAGTTTCCGCTCGTCGTCGCGGCATTGGCCCGGCTCCAGCGCAGCCGTGGGCTCGTGCTCAATATCGAACGGCACGAGGCCAATAATTTTCATGCCCATGGTCAGATCGGGGAGAATCTGAGTCCACAGGACCAGAAGGATATCGCGTTCCTTGTGCGTGCGCTGAAACTACCCGACGACCGGATGGAAACATTCGAACTCGTATTCGCCGCCGCAAAGTCCGACCCGGATCAACTTGCGATCCGGACGCGGTCGATGTTCGAAATCTTTTCGGAACTGGCACAGGGTGTCGACGCACCCGTGCTGGAAAAGGGCGGAACGCCGCTCGACCCTGGCGCCGCCACAGAGCATGTCGCGCCGCTACTTCGGGTGCGCAGCGGTGCGGCGCCCCCTTCCGATGCGCATGCCGCGGTCCGTTTCCGCGGCCGATGGTTCTGGATCGATGGCGATGATGCAGCCTCGAAGCGTACTTTCCTGGTGGCGCAAATTCTGCTTTCGCTTGCCGATACAAGCGGCGCCGCCGCCGGACCGCTGGTGACGGTCCCGGTCAACTGAACGCGCAAAACAAAGGGGGCGAAATTCGCCCCCTTTGCCTTCCCCGGTCTCAAAAACTTATTCGGTCGGAAAACCGCGCTTCTTGAGCAGCGCCTTCACGTCGGGGTCGCGGCCGCGGAAGGCGCGATAGGCCTCGGCGCGGTCGGTCTCGTTGCCGGTCATGAGCAGGATGGTACGGAACTTGTCGGCGACGGTGCGGTCCCACGGCCCGCCGGCTTCGGTGAACGCCGCCCAGGTGTCGGCGTCCATCGTTTCGGACCAGAGATAGCTGTAATAGCCCGCCGAATAGGCGTCGCTGCTGAACAAATGGCCGAACTGCGGCAGGCGATGGCGCATGACGATTTCCTTCGGCATGCCCATCTCCTTGAGCGTTTCGCGCTCGAACTTGTCGACGTCGGTCACCGGCACCTTGCGGTCATGGATCTTCATGTCGACAATCGCGCTCGACAGATACTCGACCGTCTCGAAGCCCTGATTGAACTTGTTCGACGCGAGGATCTTGTCGACCAGCGCCTGCGGGATCGGCGCGCCCGTCTTGTAGTGCGTCGCATATTTCGACAGCACTTCGGGGGTCATCAACCAATTCTCGTTCACCTGGCTCGGGAACTCGACGAAATCGCGCGGCACCCCGGCGAGCGCCGGATAATAAATGTGCTGCAACAGATAATGGATGCCGTGGCCGAACTCGTGGAACAGCGTCGTCGCGTCGTCGAGGCTGATCAGCGTCGGCTCGCCCTTCGCGCCTTCGGTGAAATTATTATTGTTCGACGCGAGCACATTGCGTTCGCCGCCCAGCGTCTGCTGGCTGCGATAGGTCGTCATCCACGCGCCCGAGCGTTTGCCGTCGCGCGCGAAATTGTCGAGATAGATCAGCCCGACATTCTCGTTCGTCTTGAGGTTATAGACCTCGAAGGTTTTGACCTTGGGGTCGAAGACGGGGACGGTGCCGGTGTTCTCGCGGAAGCCGAGGTCATAGAGTTGCCCCGCCGACCAGAACATCGCCTGCGTCAGCTTGTCGAGCTGCAGATATGGCTTCACTTCGCTCTCATCGAGGTCGTATTTCGCCTTGCGGACCTTCTCCGAATAATAGCGATAGTCCCACGGCTCGATCGTCAGCTTCGGACCCTTGCCGGCCTTGGCGTCGGCATCGGCGATCGCCTGCATATCGGCGACCTCTTCCTTCGCGCGCGCGACCGCGGCGGGCCAGACCTTCATCATCAGGCCCATCGCGTTTTCGGGGGTCTTCGCCATCGTGTCGGCCATGCGATAATTGGCGTGCGTCGCGAAACCGAGCAGTTCGGCGCGCTGCTGGCGCAGCTTCAATATTTCGGCGATCGTTGCGTTGGTGTCGTTGACGTCGCCATTGTCGCCGCGGCTGACGAACGCCTTCCAGACCTTTTCGCGCAGCGCGCGGTTGGTCGCGTTCTGCAGCACCGGCTGCGCCGACGAGCGCGTGTTCTTGATCGCCCACTGGCCGGGTTTGCCATTGGCTTCGGCGGCCGAGGCGAGCGAAGCGACAAAACCGGGTTCGAGCCCCGCGAGTTCGGCCTTGTCGGTAACGAAGGTATAGAGCTTCTCGTCGCCGAGCAGCTTCGACGAGAAGCTCGAGAACAGGCCTTCGAGCTTGGCGTTCATCGCGACCAGCTTCGCCTTGTTCTCGGGCGACAGGTTCGCGCCGTCGCGCACCATCTCGTCATAGCTGCGCTCGACGATGCGGATCTGCTGCGCGTTGAGCCCGCTCGAATTGCGCTTTTCGTACACCGCCTTGTAGCGCGCGAAGAGCTTCGGTTCCAAAAACAGCTCGGTGTAGAAGGTGGAGATTTTGGGGCTCCACTCGGCGTCGATGTCCTCGACCCGGTCGTTCGACTTGTTCGACGACTGCACGCCCCACAAGGCGAACAGCCGGTCGGCGGTGTCGCCGGCGAGCATCATCGGGACATGCGTGTTCTCGAAGGTCGGGGCTTCGGGATTGTCGATCACCTCCTGCACCTGCGCCTTCGTCTCCGCCATCGCCTTCGCAAAGGCGTCGGGGAACAGTTCGGGGTCCATCTTGTCCCACGGCGGCACCCCTTCGAACGGGCCGGTCCAGGGCGCGAGCATCGGGTTTTCGCTCGCAGGGGCGGTGGCGGCGGCGGTCGGTTCGGCGGCGGTTGCGGTCATCTGGCTATAACCCACCATCATCGCAGTGGATGCAAGCAGGATCGACAAATGACGGGCAAAAGGCTGCGCGCTGCGCGGCATAAACATATCTCCCCGGAGGATAAGGTTTCGGACGAAACCATGTCGGGGAGCGTCTTAACCTTATATGACAGGGGGGTGCAAGCCGCCTAAGCGCCAAATTCCTGCTGGATCAGGCCCGGCACGTCGACGCGGAAGCTGAAGACGCCGCCGGCGTGCGGCTGTCCCTTGCGTTCTTCATCGGTCAGATTCTTGCCCGCGCTGGTGACGAAGGCGGTCTGGAGGTCGGGCCCGCCGAACGCAATCATCGTCGGGCGCTGCACCGGCAGTTCGACCGTCTGGATGAGTTCGCCGGCGGGCGAGAAGCGCACGATGCGCCAGCCGTCCCACAGCGCCGACCAGTAACAGCCCTCGGCATCGACCGCCGCGCCGTCGGGGCGGCCGTTGCCCTGTTCGAACTGGTGGAAGGTACGTTTGCAGCTGATCGTGCCCGACGCGGGATCGGCGTCATAGGCGTCGATCCGGTGCGTCGGCGTATCGGCGTGATAGAAGGTGCGGCCGTCGGGGCTAAAGGCGGCGCCATTGCTCGTCATCAGCCCGCCGATCATCGGCGTCAGCGTCGCATCGCGGTCGACGCGATAGAGGGTGGCGTGTGGATTGGCCTTGTCGGCGGTCAGGCTGCCGACCCAGAGCCGGCCCGCGGCGTCGACGCAGCCGTCGTTGAAGCGCTGGTCGGGCAGACCCGCCAGCACGGGTTCGCCGAAGGCGCGCGGCGCGTCGCCCCAGGCGTCGATCAGCGCGCATCCCGTCTTGAGCGCGACGATCAGCCCGCCGCCCGCGCGCGGGGCGACGCAGCCGACCGGGCCGTCGAGCTGCATGATCTCGTCGGTGCCGGTTGCGGGGTCGGTGCGGTGGACGCGGTGGGCGTCGATATCGACCCAGTAAAGGCGGGACTCGGATGCGCTCCAGCGCGGCGATTCGCCGAGCAGCGCTCCGGCATCGAGAAGAAGGTCGACCATCGCACGCGCTTAGCCCGGCTTGCCCGCGTCGCGCCAGCGCCGAATTGCGACCTTTCGTGCCGTAGCGGCATTTCTACTTGACGTGCACGTAAACGTAAGGTCAGGTGCCTCGCGAAGCCGACGCGAAAGCGCGCGGCATTTTGGTGCGGCCGGCTCCCCCGATGGTCTGTCCGCGCCCCGGGAAAAGGAATGTCCATGTCGCTCGATAATCTGTCGCGCTCTGCCTACTCCGAAGATCATGAGGCGTTCCGCGCCACCGTCCGCCAGTTCCTCGAAAAGGAAATCGCGCCGAATGCCGCGAAATGGGCCGAGGACGGCATCGTGCCCAAGGATATCTGGCCGAAGGCGGGCGAGCTCGGTATGCTATGCCCGACGGTTCCCGAGGAATATGGCGGGCTCGGCCTCGATTTCGGCTATAATGCAATCGTCGACGAGGAAAGCGCTTACTATGGCCGCGCGACGACGGGCTTCTCGCTCCAGTCGGACATCGTCACCAGCTATATCGTCAAATATGGCAGCGAAGAGCAAAAGAAGCATTGGCTGCCCAAGATGGTCGCGGGCGAGGTGATCACCGCGATCGCGATGACCGAACCGGGCACCGGGTCCGACCTCCAGGGCATGCGCACGACCGCGAAGAAGGATGGCAATCACTATGTCATCAACGGGTCGAAAACCTATATCACCAACGGCCAGAACGCCGACCTGATCCTCGTCTGCGTCAAGACAGATACCGAGGTGCAGCCGGCGTGGAAGGGCGTGTCGATCGTTCTCGTCGAGGCTGACCGCGAGGGCTATCAGCGCGGCCGCAACCTCGACAAGATCGGGCAGGACGAGGCCGATACGTCGGAGATGTTCTTCAACGATGTGCGCGTGCCGATCACCAACTGCCTTGGCGAAGAAGGGCAGGGCTTCATCTATCTGATGAGCGAGCTGCCGCAGGAGCGCCTCTCGATCGCGGTGTCGGCGCAGGCTTCGGCGCAGCGCGCGTTCGACGATACGGTCGAGTTCACCCGCGACCGCAAGGCGTTCGGCAAGCCGGTCCTCGATTTCCAGAACACGCGCTTCGTGCTCGCCGATTTGAAGACCAAGCTGCAGGTCGGCTGGGCGCATCTCGACTGGGCGCTGTCGCGGCACCTGAAAAAGGAACTGACCCCCGAGGAAGGCGCTGCGGCGAAGCTGTGGCATACCGAGCTGCAGTGGGAAGTGATGG
Organism: Sphingopyxis sp. OAS728; assembly: GCF_014873485.1. NCBI lineage: Bacteria > Pseudomonadati > Pseudomonadota > Alphaproteobacteria > Sphingomonadales > Sphingopyxidaceae > Sphingopyxis > Sphingopyxis sp. OAS728. The sequence continues at coordinate 3,375,583 of NZ_JADBDT010000001.1, forward strand.
ACAAGTGCCTCCAGCTCCACGGCGGTGCGGGTTATATGAACGAATATCCGATTGCCCGCGCCTGGCGCGCCGCGCGCGTCACCCGCATCTTTGGCGGCACGAACGAAATCATGAAGGAACTGATCGGGCGCAAGCTCTGATCGCTTGAAATCGCAGGAAAGGACTATCTCCATGGCTACTGCTTATATCGTCGACGCCGTCCGCACCGCAGGCGGCAAGCGCGGCGGCCGCCTCGCCGGCGTCCACCCCGTCGACCTTGGCGCCGCGGTGTTCGACGCGATCGCCGACCGCAATGATTTCGACACCAAGGCGATCGACGACGTCATCACCGGCTGCGTATCGCAGGGCGGCCAGCAGACGATGGATGTCGGCCGCAATGCCGTGCTCGCCTCGAAACTCCCCGACTCGATCCCGGCGGTGACGATCGATCGCCAGTGCGGCTCGTCGCAGCAGGCGATCCAGTTCGCGGCGCAGGCGGTGATGTCGGGCACGCAGGACATCGTGCTCGCCAGCGGCATCGAAAGCATGACGCGCGTGCCGATGGGCAGCGTCGCGACGCTCTTCATGAAGGAAGGGCTCGGCCATTATAAGTCCGAGCGGCTCGAGGAAAAATACCCCGGCATCATGTTCAGCCAGTTCATGGGCGCCGAGATGATCGTGAAGAAATACGGGCTGACCAAGGACGACCTCGACGCCTATGCGCTCGAAAGCCACCGCCGCGGCAAGGCCGCGACCGAAGCGGGTCATTTCAAGCGCGAGATCGTCGGGCTCGAAATCGACACCCCCGACGGCCGCCAGACGCATCTGGTCGATGAGGGTATCCGCTTCGACGCCACGCTCGAAGGCATCGCCGGGGTCAAGATCCTGCAGGAAGGCGGCTCGATCACTGCCGCGACCTCGAGCCAGATCTGCGACGGTGCTTCGGCAGCGCTCGTCGTATCCGAGCAGGCGCTGAAGGATCATAATCTGACCCCGCGCGCGCGCATCCACCATATCTCGGTCACCGCGGGCGACCCGGTGATCATGCTCGAGGAACCGCTGTTCGCGACCGAACGCGCGCTCAAGAAAGCGGGCATGAAGATCGGCGACATCGACGCTTATGAAGTCAATGAGGCGTTCGCGCCGGTGCCGCTCGCTTGGCTGCAATATCTTGGCGGCGACCATGCGCGGCTCAACCAGCATGGCGGCGCGATCGCGCTCGGCCACCCGCTCGGCGCCTCGGGCACCAAGCTGATGGCGACCCTGCTCGGCGTGCTCGACGCGACAGGTGGCAAATATGGGCTGCAGACGATGTGCGAAGGCGGCGGTCAGGCCAACGTCACGATCATCGAGCGGCTTTGATTTGAATCTCCCCTCCCGCGTGCGGGAGGGGTCGGGGGAGGGCCTGTTGGCTTGGTTCCCCGACATGCCCCACCCAAACCCTCCCCTGAAGGGGAGGGCTTTTTTCAGGAGAAACCCATGAAACTCGATTCCACCGTATCCGCCGTCGTCACCGGCGGCGCCTCGGGCCTCGGCGCGGCGACCGCGCGCGCACTCGCCGCGAAGGGCGTCAAGGTTGCGATCTTCGACCTGCAGGAAGAAAAAGGCAAAGCGATCGCCGAAGAACTCGGCGGCGTGTTCTGCGAATGCAACGTGACCGACGACGCCAGCGTCGACGCCGCTTTCGCCAAGGCGCGCGAAGCGCACGGCCAGGAACGCATCCTCGTGAACTGCGCGGGCACCGGCAACGCGATCAAGACCGCAAGCCGCAGCAAGGAAGACGGCAGCATCAAGCATTTCCCGCTCGATGCTTTCAACTGGATCATCCAGATCAACCTCGTCGGCACCTTCCGCTGCATCGCCAAGTCGGCGGCGGGCATGCTGACGCTCGACCCGATGGAAGACGGCGAACGCGGCGCGATCGTCAACACCGCATCGGTCGCGGCCGAAGACGGCCAGATCGGCCAAGCTGCATACTCCGCATCGAAGGGCGGCGTCGTCGGCATGACGCTTCCCATCGCGCGCGACCTCGGGAACGAGAATATCCGCGTCAACACGATCCTGCCCGGCATCTTCGACACCCCGTTGCTCGCGGGCGCGCCGCAGCCGGTGCGTGACGCGCTCGGCGCCTCGGTGCTCAATCCGAAGCGTCTTGGCGTCCCCGCCGAATATGCCAATCTCGCGATGTGCATGATCGAAAACGGCTATTTCAACGGCGAAGACGTCCGCCTCGACGGCGGCATCCGCATGGCGCCGCGCTGATATGCTCAGAGCGCGATGATATGATATTGACCCACCGTGATTGCCCCCGGAAGTTCGCCGGCAAGAAGCGTCGCGCAGAACGGGCTGGTTGCCCGGTCCAGCGACGCGCCGCTGTCCGGCGGGCTTCCGGGGGCAACCCCTCCGGGGCGGGCCGATTTTGGCCGATTGCCACGTTGCTCGTCGGGCACGATGTCCCGCATCGCGCCGCTCCTCGCGCCTCGCACTCGGCCAAAATCGACTCCGTCACGGTGGGTCAATATCATGTCATCGCGCTCTAAACCGGAAAGCTGGCGGCTCGACGCCGCCAGCTACCCCGTCTGCATCGAAATGCAGACGCGTTTCCAGGACATGGACATCAACGGCCACCTCAACAATGTGGCCTTTGCCGTGCTGTTCGAGAGCGGGCGTGTGTTGCTCAACCGGCAAATTCGTCCATGGGACGAGCGTCCCGCGAACGAGCGCACGATGGTCGCGGCGGTCGAGATCAACTATCTCGCCGAGGGCAATTTCCCCGACCCGGTGCAAATCGCGACCGGCATCGGCCGGCTTGGCACCTCGAGCTGGACGATCGTGCAGGCGATGTTCCAGAACGGCCACCCGATCGCGACCTGCGACACGGTGGTCGTTTGCCGCACCGACGGGCAGGCGAAACCGCTCAGGACGGAGATGGTCGCGGAACTCGAAGCGAAGCTGGTGACGCCGATTTAGAACGCGAACCCGTCCCCTCAGCCGTTCGCCCTGAGCTTGTCGAAGGGCCGTTCTTTCTTCTCGCAACGTCAAAGAGAAGAGCGGTGCTTCGACAAGCTCAGCACGAACGGACTTTTAGGATCGCTATCTAAAGCTTCTTGTCCGCGTCGGGGACCGAGCGGATCAGGTCGCGGGCGAAGCCGATCAGCCCGATCTGGCGGCGGCGCTTCAATCGTTCGGCGCGCAGGATCGCGCGGACCTCGTCGAAACAGCCTTCGACATGGTCGTTGATCAGCACATAGTCGTAACCGTCCCAGTGGCTGATCTCGTTCGCGGCGCGCTCCATGCGCGCGGCGATTACCTCGTCGCTGTCGGTATTGCGCGAGCGCAGGCGGCGTTCGAGCTCTTCCATCGTCGGGGGCAGAACGAAGACGCGCACGACGTCGGGACCCGCCTCTTGATAAAGCTGCTGCGCGCCCTGCCAGTCGATGTCGAACAGCACATCCTTGCCCGCCGCGAGCAGCTCCTCGACCGGCGCGCGTGGCGTGCCGTAACGATGGCCGAAGACATGCGCCCATTCGAGGAACTCGCCGTCGGCAGCCATCTTCTTGAACGTGTCGGTGTCGACGAAATGATAGTGGACGCCATCGACCTCGCCGGGACGCGGCGGGCGCGTCGTCGCGGAGATCGAGAGCGCGATATCCCTGTCGGCTTCGAGCATCATGCGCGAAATGGTGGTCTTGCCCGCGCCCGAGGGCGAGGAAAGGACGAACAACACGCCGCGGCGGTTCAGATGGACGCTTTCGGTCATGCGCGCTATTCGCCTGACGAGGGGCAGCGGTCAAGGGGGCGCGAATGGCGGGAATTTCACGAACCGGATGGCTCGTCGCCGCCGCGCTGGTCGCATTGCTCGCCGCGATCCTCCTCGGCATGGGCCGCCCGCCGATCTGTCCGTGCGGCACGATCAGCCTGTGGCACGGCGTCGTCCAGTCGAACCAGAACAGCCAGCAGATTTCGGACTGGTACAGCTTCAGCCATATCATCCACGGCTTCATCTTCTATGGCGCGTTGCGCTGGATCATGCCCGAACGTCCGCTATGGGTGCCGCTCGCGATTGCGATCGGGGTCGAGGGCGCTTGGGAAATCCTCGAAAATTCGCCGATCATCATCGACCGCTATCGCGAAGTGACGATGGCGTTCGGCTATTCGGGCGATTCGGTGCTCAATTCGGTAAGCGACACCTTGTTCATGGTGCTGGGCTTTGTCGCCGCGAGCAAGCTGCGCTGGTGGATCACCGTCACGCTCGCGATCGCCTTCGAATTGTTCACGCTCTGGACGATCCGCGACAATCTGACGCTCAATGTGCTCATGCTCGTATCGCCGGTCGAGGCGATCAAGGAATGGCAGGCGGGCGCCTAGTGTAGCGAACTGCTCCGCGCATTGCCTTCGACCGGGATCGCGGGCGGCAGGGCGTCGCCGATCGTCTGCCCGTCGGTCGGCACTGACGCCGTTCCGGCATAGGTGTCGACGACTCCCGCTGCCGATAGCTGCGGATCAAGCGCATGCGCCTCTTCGGCCGCCTTGCGCGCTTCGGCGCGTTCGGCCCATTTCTTCGTGAGATAGGCGCCGGCAACTGTCGCCGCGAGCACAGCGTAACGCTGGGGGAACAGCCGCCGCGCAGCGAACAGCGTGCCCGCGCCGATGACGGCACCGGCGACGGGATGATTGCCCTTCTGGCGTCCGATGGCGCTGCCGAGAACGCCGCCTACGATACGACCGATCATCTTCATCTCTCCTTCCCCAATCAATTCCCGGAAGGCCCCGCGGGTTCCCGCTCAGCCCTCGGGACCCAACATCGTGCGCGGATCGACGACGCGGTCGAAGGTTTCGCTGTCGACATAGCCAAGGTCGAGCGCGGCTTCCTTCAGCGTGCTGCCGGTTTCATGCGCATGCTTCGCGATCTTTGCGGCCTTGTCATAACCGATTTCGGGCGCGAGCGCGGTGACGAGCATCAGCGAGCGGTTCATCAGCTCGTCGATCCGCGCGCGATTGGGCTCGATCCCGACAACGCAATGTTCGGTGAAGCCCGCCATGCCGATCGCCAGCAGCTCGATCGAACGCAGCACATTCGATCCGATCAGCGGCTTGAAGACGTTGAGCTCGAGATGGCCCTGCAGCCCGCCGACGGTGACCGCCTGATGATTGCCGATCACTTGGGCTGCGACCATCGTCAGCATCTCGCACTGGGTCGGGTTGACCTTGCCCGGCATGATCGAGCTGCCGGGTTCGTTCGCAGGCAGGTCGAGTTCGCCGAGCCCCGCGCGCGGGCCCGAGCCGAGCAGGCGGATGTCGTTCGCGATCTTGGTCAGCGCGACGGCAAGCGTATTGAGCGCGCCGGAGAAGAAAACGAGGCCGTCGTTCGACGCCAGCGCCTCGAACTTGTTGTGTGCAGGTTCGAACGCGATGCCGGTGCTTTTCGACAGTTCGGCGGCCATCGCGACGTCGAAACCGGCGGGCGCGTTGAGCCCGGTGCCGACCGCGGTGCCGCCCTGCGCGAGCTTACAGATATTGTGCGTCAGCGCACCTTCGATCCTCGCACGGCAGGCGATCAACTGCGCGACATAGCCCGAAAATTCTTGGCCAAGCGTCAGTGGGGTCGCGTCCTGCAAATGGGTGCGGCCGATCTTGACGATATCGCTCCATGCCTCGGCCTTGGCGGCGAGCGCGTCGGTGAGCGTCGTCAGCGCCGGAAGCAGCCTCACCGTCGTCTCGACCGCGACCGCAACGTGCAGCGCGGTCGGGAAGCTGTCGTTTGACGACTGGCCCATGTTGACATGGTCGTTTGGATGAACGGGCGACTTGCCGCCGCGCGTACCGGCGAGCTTTTCGTTGGCGATCCCGGCGATCACCTCGTTCGCGTTCATGTTCGACTGGGTGCCGCTGCCCGTCTGCCAGATCGCGAGCGGGAACTGGTCGTCGTAATCGCCCGCGACGACGGCGTCAGCCGCCGCGACGATCGCATCGGCAAGCCCCGTATCGAGGCCATTGTTGCGGTTGACCCGCGCCGCGGCGCCTTTGATCCGCGCAAGCGCGTGGACGATCGGCATCGGCATCCGCTCGTGCGTCGGAAAGGCAAAATTATGCCGACTGCGCTCGGTCTGCGCGCCCCAATAGGCGGCGGCCGCGACCTCGATATTGCCGATGCTGTCGCTCTCGGTCCGCGTTACACTCATATGACCAGCATCCTCGTTACCAGAACGGACCCCGCCCAGATCATCGCGACGAGGCCAAGCATCTGCCAATATCCGCCTTCGCCGACCCGCCGGCGCAGCCATGCGGCGGCGAGCCAGGCGAGAACGAGCGCGGGTGTCAGGATCAGCACGCTAAAGCGCAGCAATCCGTCGGCAATCTGTCCGCGCGAAATATTGCTTTGGGCCAGCGCATAGCCCTCAACACCCCACCAGAAAGCGGCGGTGAGCACGACCATGCCCGCGAGCGCCCAATATTGCCAGAAACGACTGGGGGGCCATGGCGGAGCCACGGCGCTATCTTTTCTTGCCGAAATCCACGGTCACGACGTTCGACCCGTCCTCGGTCGTAACCTCGGGGCGGTCGTTGTCGGCTTCGTCATGCGGTTCGGGCTGCGTCTCGTCGTCGTCGCTGACCTGGAACTGCAGCCCGAAATCGACCGACGGGTCGACGAAGGCGGTGATCGACGCATAGGGAATGGTGAGGATCGACGGCGTCTGGTTGAACGACAGGCCGACGCTGAAATGATCGTCCTCGACTTTCAGGTCCCAGAAGCGGTTCTGGAGCACAATCGTCATTTCGTCGGGGAATTTGGCGATCAGATGCGCGGGAATGTCGACCCCGACCGCCTGCGTCTTGAAGGTGATGTAGAAATGATGTTCGCCGGGCAGGCTGTCATAGCCGACGATCTGGCTGAGCACGCGGCCGACCACAGCGCGCAGCGCGTCCTGCACGATTTCGTCATAGGGAATCAGGCTGTCGCGTACATCGTCACTCATGGGGCGAGGGGATGAACGCGCACCGCGCGCCGGTCAAGGGGGGAGAATCGCCTTGCAACGTGAAAATGAGGCTCTAAGGCGTGCGCCATGCGAACCGCCACCGTCCAGCGCACGACCAAGGAAACGGATATCGCGATCGCCGTCAATCTTGACGGAACGGGCGAATATTCGGTGTCCACCGGCATCGGTTTCCTCGACCATATGGTCGAGCAATTGTCGCGCCACTCGCTGATCGACATCTCGATGCAGGTGAAGGGCGACCTTCATATCGACCAGCATCATACGGTCGAGGATTCGGCGCTCGCGCTTGGCGAAGCGGTGGCAAAGGCGCTCGGCGACAAGCGCGGCATCGCCCGCTACGGCGAGGCGCACGCGCCGATGGACGAAACGCTGACGCGCTGCGTGCTCGACATTTCGGGGCGCCCGCACTGCGTCTATAAATCCAGCTTCTCGCAGCCGCGTCTCGGCGAGATGGACACCGAGATGTTCCCGCACTGGTTTCACAGCTTTGCGCAGACCGCGGGCATCACGCTGCACATCGAGATGCTGTACGGCGAGAACAACCATCATATCGCCGAAAGCATGTACAAGGCGCTCGCGCGTGCATTGCGGCAGGCGGTCGAAATCGACCCGCGCAAGGGCGACGCGATTCCCAGCACCAAGGGTGTGCTCTAGGAGCCGTCCATGAGCGTTGTTGCCCTGATCGACTATGGCGCGGGCAATCTTCGCTCGGTGCATAATGCGCTCGTCGCGGCGGGCGCGGAGAATGTTGCCGTCACCGCCGATCCCGATGTCGTCGCCAAGGCCGATCGCATCGTGCTGCCCGGCGTCGGCGCGTTCGCGGCGTGCATGAACGGGCTGTCGGCAATCGACGGGCTGATCGAGGCAATGGAGCGGCGCGTGCGCGGCGAGGGAGCGCCCTTTCTCGGCATCTGCGTCGGCATGCAATTGCTCGCCGATGCGGGCGAGGAGCATGGCACGCATAAGGGGCTCGGCTGGATTTCGGGCACCGTGCGCGCGTTCGATCCGGCGCCCGGCCTGCGCATCCCGCACATGGGCTGGAACGACGTTACCCCCGCTGCACCGCATCCAGTGATTGCGGCTGGCGAGGCCTATTATCTCCACAGCTATCATTTCGCCGATGCCGTCGATGTCGCGGCGACCAGCAGCCACGGCGCGCGCTTCGTCGCCGCGGTGGCGAAGGCCAATATCGTCGGCGTCCAATATCATCCCGAAAAAAGCCAGGCCTATGGCCGCGCTACACTGGAGAGATTCCTCGCATGGCGGCCCTGACCATCTTCCCCGCGATCGACCTCAAGGGCGGACAAGTGGTGCGGCTCGCCGAGGGCGATATGGCGCGCGCGACGATCTATGGCGACGATCCGGCGGCGCAGGCGCGGTTGTTCGCCGACGCGGGGGCGAGCCATCTGCATGTTGTCGACCTTGACGGCGCCTTTGCCGGAGCGAGCGTAAACGGCGCGGCGGTCGAGAGCATCATCGCTGCTTTTCCGGGCAAGGTTCAGGTCGGCGGCGGCATTCGTGACCGTGCCGGTGTCGACCGCTGGTTCGCGCTCGGCGTCGAGCGCGTGATCATCGGCACCGCGGCGCTGAAGGATCCCGAGTTCGTCAAGTCCGCCGCGCGCGACCTGCCTGGCCGCATCGTCGTCGGCGTCGATGCCCGCGACGGCATGGTCGCGACCGAGGGGTGGGCCGATGTCTCCGATGTCCGCGTCGAGGATCTCGCGCGCCGCTTCGAGGATGCGGGCGTTGCCGCGCTGCTCTTCACCGACGTCGGTCGCGACGGGCTGCTCAAGGGCTGCAATGTCGAGGCGACGGTCGCGCTGGCTGAGGCAGTCGCCATTCCGGTGATCGCCAGCGGCGGCGTTGCCGACATCGGCGACATTCACGCGCTGCGTCCGCATGTCGCGAACGGCATCGAAGGCGTCATCACCGGCCGTGCGCTCTACGACGGCCGGCTCGATCTTGCCGAAGCGATTGCGGCGGGGGCGGCGTGAACAACCGAAATATTTCCGTTCGGATCGAGCGAAGTCGAGATGCCCATCGGCGTCGCGCGGGTTCGACGGGTGTCTCGACTTCGCTCGACACGAACGGGTCTTTGAGGTTGGTGCAATGACCGTCCGCGTCCGCGTCATTCCCTGCCTCGACGTCGCTGACGGGCGCGTCGTGAAGGGCGTCAATTTCGTCGACCTGCGCGATGCTGGCGACCCGGTCGAGGCAGCGCGCGCCTATGATGCGGCGGGCGCCGACGAGCTTTGCTTTTTGGACATTTCGGCGAGCCATCAAGGCCGCGGTACCCTGCTCGACATGGTGAGCCGTACCGCCGAGGTCTGCTTCATGCCGCTCACCGTCGGCGGCGGCGTGCGCAGCGCCGACGATGCGCGCGCGCTGCTGCTCGCGGGCGCCGACAAGGTTGCGGTCAACAGCGCCGCGGTCGCGCGCCCCGAACTCGTCGCCGATATCGCCGACCGTTTCGGCAGCCAGTGCGCGGTGGGCAGCATCGACGCGCGGCGGGTCGAAGACGGGCGGTGGGAAATCTTTACCCACGGCGGCCGCAAACCGACGGGCATCGATGCGCTCGAACATGCGGTGCGGCTTGCCGAACTCGGTGCGGGCGAATTGCTCGTCACCAGCATGGACCGCGACGGGACCAAGGACGGCTACGACCTGACCCTCACGCGCGCGATCGCCGATGCGGTCAGCGTCCCGGTGATCGCTTCGGGCGGCGTCGGTAATCTCGACCACCTCGTCGCCGGGGTGATCGAAGGAGGGGCGAGCGCGGTGCTCGCCGCCAGCATCTTCCACTTTGGCGAAGCGACGATCGCCGAAGCGCATGCGCGGCTTTCTGTTGCCGGATTGCCCGTTCGCGCACATTAATTGCGCTGTCGGGGTGGTCACGCGGGGAGGGGGCTGCAATAGAAGCCCCATGACCTCCAAACTCCGCCTCGCCGATCGTACCAACGATATCTTCCCGATCCTCGGTTTCGTTGCCGCGATGGCGAGTTTCGCGATGCCGCTCAACGCATGGCTCGTCGCGGTCATCCTCGCGGGTGCGGTCGTCGCGGCGGTCCACCATGCCGAGGTTATCGCGCACCGCGTCGGCGAGCCGTTCGGCACGCTGATCCTCGCGCTCGCGGTAACGGTGATCGAGGTCGGGCTGATCCTGACCTTGATGCAGGCCGAACCCGAAAAGGCGCAGACGCTCGCGCGCGACACGGTATTCGCCGCGGTGATGGTAATCCTCAACCTGTTGATGGGCCTCTGCCTGCTCAGCGGCGCGATCCGCCATCACGAGCAGCGTTTCCAGCGTACCGGCATCGGGGCCGCGCTTGCGACGCTCACGGTGCTGACGGTGGTAACGCTCGTGCTCCCCAATTTCACGTCAAGCGTACCGGGCCCCTTTTATTCGGCGACCCAGCTTGGCTTCGTCGCTGCCGTTTCGCTCATCCTCTATGGCACCTTCGCGCTAGTGCAGACGGTTCGCCACCGCGACTATTTCCTTCCCGACGGCGATGCCGATGGCGACGGTGAGCCCGATACGCACGCCGCCCCGCCGAGCGTTCAGCGCACCGCGATTTCGGGTGCGCTGCTGCTCGCCAGCCTGTTCGCGGTCGTGCTGCTCGCGAAAAATCTGTCGCCGATCATGGGCGCGCTGCTCGCCGACTGGGGGGCGCCGCCCGCGGTGCTCGGTGTGCTGATCGCGGCGCTGATCCTCGCGCCGGAAGGTCTCGCTGCCGTGCGTGCGGCAAAGGCCGACCGCCTTCAGACCAGCCTCAACCTCGCGCTCGGATCGGCGCTCGCGACGATCGGCCTCACCATTCCCGCGGTCGCGATCCTGTCGATCATGACCGACCTGCCGATCAGCCTCGGGCTCGATGCCAAGTCGGCGGTGCTGCTGTTCCTGTCGCTGATCGTCGCATCGCAGACGCTGGCGAACGGGCGGACTACCGTGCTGCAGGGGGTGATCCACCTGATGCTGTTCGCGATTTATCTGTTCACGACCTTCGTACCGTAAGGCGCGTCAGGTCTTCCGGACGAATACCGTGCCCGCGCTGTAGCCCGCGCCGAACGAACAGATCAGCCCGGTGTCGCCCGCCACCATATCCTCATGGTTCAGGTGGAAGGCGATGATCGATCCGGCGCTCGACGTATTGCCATAGGTGTCGAGTACCGTCGGGCTCTCATCCTCGCTCGCCTCATGCCCCAGCACGCGCTGCGCGATCAGCCGGTTCATGTTGGTGTTCGCCTGATGCAGCCACAGGCGGCGCATGTCCGCGCCCTCCAGCCCGAGCACCTCCATCTGTTCGACGATCAGATTGGCGACCCACGGCACGACCTCCTTGAACACCTTGCGGCCTTCCTGGACGAAAAGCTTGTCGCTCTTCGGGCCCGACTGGTCGATCCCGCCGTGGCCGCGGTTCAAAAAGCCGAAGTTGTTGCGGATGTTGTTCGAGAATTGCGTCTTGAGCTTGGTCCCGAGGATGTCCCAGTGCCCCGCGGGCGCAATGTCCTTGTCCTCGACCAGGATCGCGGTCGCGACGTCGCCGAAGATGAAATGGCTGTCGCGGTCGCGCCAGTTCAAATGCCCCGAACAGATTTCGGGGTTCACGACGAGCACGCTCTTCGCATGTCCCGCGCGGATATAGTCGGCGGCGGTCTGGATGCCGAAGGTCGCCGACGAGCAGGCGACATTCATGTCGAAACCGAAGCCGTCGATGCCGAGCGCGTCCTGAATTTCGACCGCCATCGCGGGATAGGGGCGCTGCATATTCGATGCGGCGCAGAGTACCGCGTCGACCTGCGATGCATCGCGTCCGGCGCGCGCAAGCGCATCCTTCGCCGCCGCAACGCCGATCTCGGCGAGGATCGAGATTTCGTCGTTGCCGCGATCGGCAATGCGCGGCGCCATATGCTCGGGGTCGAGAATACCGGCCTTGTCGACGACGAAGCGTGACCCGATCCCGCTCGCTTTCTCGATGAATTCGACACTGGAGTCAGTCAGTTCGGCGATTTCGCCCGCCGCGATGGCCGCTGCATTTTCCCTATTGTGCAGCGCAACATACGCGTTAAAACTGGCAACAAGTTCTTCGTTGGAGATGCGTTCGGCGGGGGTAAAGAGGCCGGTTGCGGAAATGACCGGCTGCGGTGAATGCGACATGGTGGCTCTCATGTGTCTTACAGTTTCAAGACACGCTGATTAGGCTCCGTCGCGGCGCCGCGCAACGCCCCTCAGCTTGCTGAACAATCGCCGACGCCATGGTTAACCCGCCACTAACCATTTTGGTGGCAGACTGTTTGATGCAGGCCTCCGGGGGGATGGCTCCCCGGGCGCCGTGCGGGAGCATGACCATGGCGACGCGTTCAGGACCGGCCGCAGGCGACCTGTCCATCTCGGAAATCAAGGAGTTCGCGACGTTTCCCGCCGCGACGCAGCGGTATATCCGCCGCTCGCTCGACATCGGGCTCGAGCGCGACGATGCGATCGCGCGCTGGTCGCGTGACATGGTCGAGGAAACCGCGATCCGCGTCCAGGCGCGTGTCTATCAGCGGTTGCATGAAATCCGCGGGCATATTCCCGATGACAGCGGGCTCGACGCACTCGAACATTTCATGGCGCCGCTGATCGCGGTGTCGGCCTTCGACCTCGGGCAGGACCGGCTGCACGCCTTCGCGCCCTATCGCTTCCTCTATGAGCGATTGCTTGGCGCGCATGCGCGGCCTTGGCTACCCGGCGCCTTTTGCGCCGCGGCGTCGCTGCCGCACCTCCATCCCGATAAACGCAAAATCCTGCTTCAGTCGATCAGCGAAGCTGCGGCTACCGCCCCCGGATGGTCGGCGCGCGAGCCGAGCTTCTATCCCGAATGGGTCGACAAGATCGACGAGACCAAGCCCGCGAATTGACGGGAGAGGGCGGCGTCCGTCGAACGCCGCCCGGACTGGCTGCCCTCAGAACACGGCGCGATAGAGGCCGAAGGCGCTCGTTGCGGTCAGCACGATGCCGACCATGACCAGCATCACCTTCGGCGAGAAGCGCTTGGCCATCATTGCGCCGAGCGGCGCGGCGGCCACGCCGCCGATGATCAGCCCCAGCGTCGGCCCCAGAATCTCCGAAAAACCGAGATTCCAGATGAACGCGGCCGACACCGAAATGGCGAGGAAGAATTCGACACTGTTGACCGTGCCGACGACCTTGCGCGGTTCGCCGCCCTGGACAAGCAGGTTCGAGGTCACGACCGGGCCCCAGCCGCCGCCGCCCGCCGCGTCGAGGAAGCCGCCGACGACCGCGAGCGGTGCGACGACCTTGGGCTTTGCGATCTTGGGCGGATAGAGCAGGCCGCGAATGAGCAGCCACACGCCGATCAGCACGAGATAGCCGAGGACGAAGGGTTTCACGACGTCGGCGTGAAGCGATGAGAGGATATAAGCGCCGAGAACGCCGCCGATCACGCCCGGGATCAGCAGTCGCCAGAAGAGCGGCCAGTCGATGTTGCGATGGAATAAATGACTGAGCCCCGACGCGCCGGTCGTGAAGATCTCAACGACATGGATGCGCGCCGAAGCGGTTGCGGGCGGGACGCCGAGCACGGCGACGAGCAAGGTGTTGCAGATGACGCCGAACGCCATGCCGAGCGCGCCGTCGACGAGCTGGGCGGCGAAACCGATGACGATGAACGGCAGGAGCGCGGTAAAGTCGATAGCCGCTAGTTCAGTCATAAATTCATCCCAACCCTTTTAATTGAGAACCTGCTGCCGGGATTCCCCTGTCGGCGCCAGCCCAATTTTTCTGCTGGCGGCAAAGGGATTTGTTTCCGCGCCCGATCGAACCGCCCGCCCGATCAGCCGGTGACGTCGTCGGGAAGGTAATCGCGCACATAATCGATGAAGGCACGCAGTTTCGGCATCACCTGCTTGCGGCTGGGGTAATAGAGGAACAGCCCCGAGGTCGAGCAGGCAAAATCGCCCAGTACCAGTTCGAGCTGCCCCGAAGCGACCTGCGCCTTGACCACCGGTTCGGCGGTCATGCCCATCGCGACCCCGGCGTGCACAGCGACCATCATCGCGGTGAAGTCGTTGACGATGACCGGGCCCGTCACTCCGACCTCGAACTCGCGATTGCCCTTCTCGAAGGTCCAGGGCATCAGCGCGCCGCTTCCCATCCGCATGCGCACGCAGCGGTGATTGCGCAGCTCGTCGGGGCTTTCCGGGCGCCCGTGCTTTTCCAGATAGCCCGGGGTCGCGACCGCGACGAAGCGGAACGGCCCGGTCAGGCGGACGGCGATCACGTCGGCGTCGAGCGATTCGCCCATCCGCACCCCGGCGTCGAACCCCCCGGCGCTGAGGTCGGCGAGCGCGTCCTCGGCATAGATTTCGAGTTCGATCTCGGGATAGGTTTCGCAAAAGCCCGCGATGATCGGTTCGAACAGGGGCTGGACCGCGCCGCGCATCAGGTTGATGCGCAGCCGCCCCGCGGGCCGGTTGCCGAGATTGCGTGCGGCTTCATAGGCGTCACCGAGCCCGGCATAAGCGGGCGCCGCGCGTTCGAGGAACATTTCGCCCGCTTGCGTCAGCCCGACGCTGCGCGTCGTGCGCATGAACAAGGGGGCACCGACGCGCGCTTCCAGCCCCTTGATGATCTGGCTGATCGCCGACGGGGAGACGCCGAGGTCGACCGCTGCGGCGGAAAAGCTCCGCCTTTCCGCAACACGCAGGAAGGCTTCGATCCCGTCGAGCACCCCATGGGGGATTGTTAAATCCTGCTTCAAAGCACTTGCAGATTATAGAGGATTATCTATGTGCGCAACCGCGACTAAAAAGGTTGCACAACGAAACGAAAGGAAACCTCTCCCATGGCCTATCAGCTCTCCTCTTATCGCCGCTTTCCTGCCGCTTTCGCGATCGTCGCCGCTTCGGCCCTCGCGTTCACCGGCCTGATGGCAACCGCAAGCCCCGCTTACGCCCAGTCGGGTGGCGATTATCGCTGCGCCGGTCTGGCCGAACAGGCCCATGTCGCCGCCGGTGGCGTCGAAGGTGCCAAGCAGTCGAGCGCCAAGCGCTTTGTTTCGACCGGCAAGAAGCTGTGCGAAGCGGGCAACGAACGCGCCGCTGCCAAGCAGTTCCGCGCCGCGCTGAAGATCGCCGGCGTCGCCGAAGTCGAAACCGACAGCCAGATGGCGTCGCGCTAAGACAGCCTGACACACCAATCTCCGGACCGTCCTCTCTCTCTCCCCGACGGATCCACATAACTGGGGCGGCACCTAAATGGGCCGCCCCTCTTATTTTGTGCTGCCGCGCCCCGGGACCTGCACGCGTGCAGCCAATGTCACCATAATGACTATCGAATGCGCGACCTTGGCCCCGGCGAAGGGTTAGGGCGCCTAAACCAATGGATGATTCCAGCCAGCGCGCCCGTGGCCGAAAGTCGGTATCGCTATCAAGGCACCCCTCTTTGCCGCGCAACGAAAGGCAGTGACATGAGCTTCATCAAAACGACCGACGGCACCGAAATCTTCTACAAGGATTGGGGTCCGAAGGACGCGACCCCCATCGTCTTCCACCATGGTTGGCCGCTGTCGGCGGACGACTGGGATAACCAGATGATGTTCTTCCTCGAAAAGGGCTTCCGCGTCATCGCGCATGATCGCCGCGGCCATGGCCGTTCCAGCCAGACCTGGACGGGCAATGAGATGGACACCTATGCCGCCGACGTCGCCGAGCTGACCGACGCGCTGGACCTCAAGGGCGCGATCCACATCGGTCATTCGACCGGTGGCGGCGAAGCCGTCCATTATGTTGCGCGCGCCAAGCCGGGACGCGTCGCCAAGGCGGTGATCATCGGCGCGGTGCCGCCGGTGATGGTCCAGTCGGACAAAAATCCGGGCGGCCTGCCAATTACGGTCTTCGACGACCTGCGCGCTGCGCAGAACGCCAACCGCTCGCAATTCTTCCACGATCTCGCTGCGGGCCCTTTCTACGGCTTCAACCGTCCGGGCGCGAAAATCTCGGAGGCGACGATCCTCAACTGGTGGCGTCAGGGCATGATGGGCGCCGCAAAAGCGCATTATGACTGCATCAAGGCCTTTTCGGAAACCGACTTCACCGACGATCTGAAAGCCATCGACGTGCCCGTGCTGGTGATGCACGGCACCGACGACCAGATCGTGCCCTATGCCGATTCGGCGCCGCTTTCGGCGAAGCTGCTGAAGAACGGCACGCTCAAGAGCTATGAGGGCTTTCCGCACGGCATGTGCACGACGCATCCCGAAGTCATCAATCCCGATATCCTCGCCTTTATCCAAGGCTGACCCGGACGGTCGATCGAGGCCGCCATCGCACGTTTGCGCGATGGCGGCCTCATTTGTTTGTGCGCGGTGGATGGTTTAGGCTGATCCCTGTCATGCCCGGCAAGAAACCCCGCCGCGAAACGCCCCCCGATCGCCTCGCCGACAAGGCCGCGATCCCGCTGTGCCGGTATGAAGAACTGGCGCTGCGCGAAAACCACCTGCGGCAGGCGAAGGCGGCCAAGCGCGAGGCAGGCGACTAGATCCGCCGATAGCGGAAGTACCACACCTCATGTCCGTGCGCGCGCGCCTTGGCTTCGTAGCGCGTTTCGGGCCAGCCGCCGGGACGGACTTGGAAATCCTTGCAGTCCTGCGCCAACCACTCGAACTGGTGGCGGTGGCGGCGCATGACCATCAGCGCGTGCTGCAGATAGATCGGGTGATCGGTGCCGAAACGGAATTCGCCGCCGGGCTTCAGCTTCGCCGCGATCAGGTCGAGGGGACCGTCGTTCATCATCCGGCGCTTCGCATGGCGCGCCTTGGGCCAGGGATCGGGATGGAGCAGATAGGCGAAGCTCAGCGCGCCGTCAGGAATTCGCCGCAGCACTTCGAGCGCATCGCCGAAATGAATGCGGACATTGCCCAGCGGCAATCGTTCGCCATGATCGCCCGCGACATGGACGAGCGCCTGCGCGACGCCGTTGAGAAAGGGCTCGGCACCGATAAAGCCATGGTCGGGTAGCATGTCGGCGCGCCCCGCCATATGTTCGCCGCCGCCGAAGCCGATCTCGAAGTGCAGCGGACGGTCGTATCCGAACAGCGCTTCGGCGGTGACGTCGCCCTCGGTGGGCACCGCGATCTGCGGCAGCAAGGTATCGACCAGATCCTGTTGGCCCGCACGCAGGGGCTTGCCCTTCGAACGTCCATAGAGGCGGTTGATCGTCGTCGGATCGCCGGGTTTGTAAGCAGTCATGGCGCGCGCGTTAGCCCCAAGGCCGCGCGGCGGCAAGCCGCTCAGAGCCGCGTGAAGTCGATCGCCGCGTGGCGGTCGAGCGTCTGCGACGCGTCGGGCAGCGGATATTTGAGCCCCGTGGCGCAGTTGAAGAGCAAGGCGGTCTCGCCGTCCCGCACCCAGCCCTCGGCGCGCGCCTGTCGCCACGCGGCGAGCGTTGCGCCGCCTTCGGGGCAAAGTAGCAGCCCGTCGCTGCGCGCGGCGTCATCGACGGCTTGCTGGATCGCCGTATCGCTCACCGCCATCGCACGGCCGCCCGATTCGCGTACCGCGTCGAGGATCAGGAAATCGCCGACCGCTTGCGGGACGCGGATCCCCGCGGCGATCGTCGCGGCGTCTTCCCAGCGCGCCGCGTGGCGTTCGCCCGCCTCCCACGCGCGCACCATCGGCGCGCAGCCTTCGGCCTGCACCGCGACCATGCGCGGCAGCTTGGCACCGATCCAGCCGAGCGCCTGGAGTTCGGCGAACGCCTTCCACATGCCGATCAGCCCGGTGCCGCCGCCGGTGGGATAGAAAATGACGTCGGGCAGCTCCCAGCCGAACTGTTCGGCGAGCTCGAGCCCCATCGTCTTCTTGCCCTCGATCCGATAGGGCTCTTTCAAGGTCGAGAGGTCGAACCAGCCGTTCGCCGCCGCGCCCTCGCGCACCAGCTTGCCGCAATCGTCGATCAGCCCGTTGACGCGATAGACGCGCGCGCCCTGTGCTGCGATCTCGCGGACGTTGATCTCGGGCGTGTCGTCGGGGCAGAAGATGATCGCCTCGATCCCCGCCTGCGTCGCATAGGCGGCCGCGGCCGCGCCGGCGTTGCCGTTGGTCGGCATCGCGATGCTGGTGACGCCCAGCTCCTTTGCCATGCTGATCGCCATCACCAGCCCGCGTGCCTTGAACGATCCGGTCGGCAGGCGGCCCTCGTCCTTGACGAGGAGCGTGCCCGCGCCGGCCCCCGCCGCCGCGGCGACCTTGTCGAGCGCGATGATAGGCGTGTCGGCTTCGCCGAGGCTGATGATATTTTCGGTGCGCCGCACCGGCAGCAGCTCGCGCCAGCGCCACAGGTCGCGCGGGCGCGCGGCCATTTCCGCCTTGTCGATCGTCGCCGCGACGCCGGCGAGGTCATAGCGGACGAGCAGCGGGCGCCCGGCGTTCGAGAGGCCATGCAGGACATCGGCCTCGACCCGCTCGCCGGTCAGCCCGCACTCGAGATGCGTGACAAAGGTCGGCCGCCCGGCCGTCAGATTGACGTTGAGCGGCAGCGACGCGCTCAATTTGCGAGCGCGGCCTTGAGCTTGTCGACCAGGTCGGTGCGCTCCCACGGGAAGCTGTCGCCTTCCGACGTGCGGCCGAAATGGCCGTACGCCGCGGTCTGCTTGTAGATCGGCTTGTTGAGGCCGAGGTGGGTGCGGATGCCCTTCGGCGTCAGCTTGACGAGCTGCGGGATCACCGCCTCGATCTTGCCTTCGTCGACGGTGCCGGTGCCGTGCAGGTCGACATAGATCGACAGCGGCTCGGCTACGCCGATCGCATAGCTCAGCTGGATCGTGCAGCGGCGCGCGAGGCCCGCGGCGACGATATTCTTGGCGAGGTAACGCGTGATATACGCGGCCGAACGGTCGACCTTCGTCGGGTCCTTGCCGCTGAACGCGCCGCCACCGTGCGGGCTGGCGCCGCCATAGGTGTCGACGATGATCTTGCGGCCGGTCAGGCCGGCGTCGCCGTCGGGGCCGCCGATTTCGAAACGGCCCGTGGGGTTGATGTGATAGACGGTGTTTGCGGTCAGCAGCTCGGCGGGCAGCACGTCGGCGATCACGCCGAGGACGTACTTGCGCAGCTCGGTGTATTTCGCTTCGTCGCCTTCGCCATTGTGGAAATAATAGCCGGGCGCATGCTGGGTCGACACGACTATTGCCGTGGCTTCAACCGGACGCTCATTGGCGTAGCGCAGCGTGACCTGGCTCTTGGTGTCGGGCTCGAGGAAGGGCGCGGTGCCGGCCTTGCGGTCGGCGGCCATGCGTTCGAGGATCTTGTGGCTGTAATCGAGCGTCGCGGGCATCAGATCGGGCGTTTCGTCCGACGCATAGCCGAACATGATGCCCTGGTCGCCGGCGCCTTCGTCCTTGTCGCCGCTTTCATCGACGCCCTGCGCGATGTGTGCCGACTGGCCGTGAAGGTTGTTTTCGAAGCGGAAGCTCTCCCAGTGGAAACCGTCCTGCTCATAACCGATCTCGCGCACCGTTTTGCGCACGGTCGCTTCGATTTCTTCGAGCGCGCCGGGGGCCCATTCGTCATTCTCGAACACGCCCTTGCAGCGGATTTCGCCGGCGAGGACGACAAGCTGGGTCGTGGTCAGCGTCTCGCACGCGATACGGGCCTCGGGGTCTTTCGACAGGAACAGGTCGACGATCGAATCGCTGATCTGGTCCGACACCTTGTCGGGATGTCCTTCGGACACGCTTTCGGAGGTGAAGAGGAAGCTGTTGCGCATGGAGAGCCTTCTGTAACGATATAAAGGAAGCTTTATGTGGCGGCGCTGTTAGCGTCCGCGCCGGCGAAAGGCAATGGCTAGCGCGAGCAGCAGCAGCGCAAATCCGACCGGTAGCATGTTGCCAAAGCGCGCGAAGAGCGTTGCGGCATGCGCCTGTGGAACAAAGGTGTCGATGCGCCCCGCCGCATGCATCGGCAGCGATTCGAGGATACGGCCGTCGGCATCGATCACCGCGCTGATCCCTGTCGGAGTTGCGCGCACGACGGGCAGGCCTTCCTCGATCGCGCGCAGCCGCGCCTGCGCCAGATGCTGCGGCGGACCCCAGCCGCCGAACCAGGCGTCGTTCGACGGGTTGAAGATGAAATCAGGGCGGTGTGCGCGGTCGACGACCTGGCCCGAGAAGATGATTTCGTAGCAGATTTGGAGGCCCGCTCGGCCGAAGGCGCCAAGGTCGAGGGTGCGGGCGCCGGGGCCCGGCCAGAAATCGATATCGCCGGGGGCGAGCCGCGACAGCCCGATCGCCGACAGGATCGGCCGCATCGGCAGATATTCGCCATAGGGCACGAGGTGCGCCTTGTCGTAGCGCGGGCCGAGCGTCGCGTCGGCATGCACGGTCATCACCGCGTTGCGTGCACCGACGACGTCGCCGTCACGACCGAGTTCGAGCTTGAGCGCGCCGAGCAGCATCAGGTCGTCGGGGTTCATCAGCTTGATCAGCCGCATACGCGCCTCGACGGGCGAGCGGTCGTAATAGGGTGCCGGATAGCCCGGTTCGAGATAGTCGGGCACCGCCGCTTCTGGCCACAGGATCAGGCGCGGCGTGTCGTCCTTCGGCGTGGTCAGCCGTGCGAGCTTTTCGAAATTGAGGTCGGCCTTGCTGCCCTCCCATTTGTCCTCCTGCCCGACATCGGGCTGGACGACGGTGATGGGGATGCGCTGGGCTCCCTTCGACCGAACGGCGGCGTCGGTGGCGCTGCCCATTTGCGACAGGAATGCCGCACCCCATAGGACGACCAGGCTACCGAAAAGCGTGGCCGCGGCGACGCGGCGGTGAAACCACGCCAGTATCAGCACCGCGGCGAGCAAACAGACGACCCCGCTCATGCCATATGTGCCAATCCAGACGGCGGAAGCGGCCGCATGCGGCACGGCGATCACGCCGAGGGGGTTCCACGCGAAGCCGGTGAAAATCCAGCTACGAAGCCATTCGGTGAGCGCCCAAAGGCTGGCGAAGGCAAGCAGATAGGATGGCGCTGCAAAATGCGCGTCTGCCCTCGGCTTCATGATCCAAGCGCCCCACGCTGCGAGCGCCGGATAGACCGCCAAATACAGCGACAGCAGCACGACCGCGATCCAGCCCAGCCACGCCGGCATCGCCGCCTGATAGGTGAAGGCGGTCGCGATCCAGTTGAGGCCGATCACGAAATGACCGACCCCGAACGCCCAGCCGATCCCGAACGCGCGCGAACCCTTTGGGCTGCGCGCGACCAGCGCCATCCAGCCGGCAAGCGCGAGCAAGGTCAGCGGCCAGAGATGGAGCGGCGCGAAACCGGTCGCCGAAACGGCACCGAGCAGGAGGGCGACTAGCTTTGGCCAGCGGTCGGCGAAAGCGGCGATACGGGAGGAGGTCGCGGTCACGCGCGCTCTATTAGCCGTGTGCCGCGACGCCCACTAGAGCATATATTTCATCTTGATCGACTGGCGCATGTCGCCTGACACGGCGAAGCTCGCCGATTTGAAACTCGGCGGGCCGACAGTGATCGTCGGGTTGCGCGAAAAGCCGAAGCCTTCCTTCGGCAGGAAGATCGCGGTGTCCAACTTGTTGTTGCTATTCTCGTCATGGACGACCGCGATCGCATAGGTGCCGACTGCGGGCGCATGGACCGCAAAATCGCCGGCGTCGGCGGCTTTTACCGCCATCCGCACTGATCCCTTGTCCTTGCTGCAATCGGGAAACGCCTTGGGGTTGGTGGTCAGGCAGACGAGGATTTGCCCCTTTGTACTGCGCAGCCCCGTGACGCTGACCTCAACCGTCGGCGGCGGCGCGCTCGCGGCGATGAGCAGCGCGGCCGAAATGGCCAAGGCCAAGATCGGTGCCGCACGCCTTGTCCCAGAAGCGGAAATAGAGCCCATAATTCCCCCGGTAAGCGGCGTGATGCTGCTCATGATGCGTCGCGGTTATCAGCCAGCGGCCTGCGGGTCCATGGACCAGCGCGCGCGGAAACATTTCCCACCCCATATGATTGCCGACGCCCATCACCGTCATGATCGCCAAAACCAGCCCCAGAACGGCGACATGGATCGGGATCAGGAACACCAGCGCCGGGATCACGACCGCGCCGGTAACCGCCTCGAAGGGGTGAAAACTCATCGCCGCCCAAGCGGTTGGCGGACGGCTCTCGTGATGGACGCTATGCGCGATGCGGAACAGGCGGGGGCGGTGCATCCAGCGGTGCGTCCAGTAAAACCATGTGTCGTGGACCAGCAGATAGGCGAAGAGGCTAAGCGGCACGTACCAAAGCGGAAAGGCGCCGATGTCGGTGTAGATGCGCGTCCAGCCGTGCGCCTGCCATCCCCACGCGACGATACCGGCCGGAACCCCGTAAATCGCGGCGCTCGCGAGGCTCCAGCCGATCTCGCGGCGCATCTGCGGCTCCAGCCCGCGATAGAGGCCAGGATGCTTCAGCCGCGTTGCAAAAGCGAAGCCGCCGCTGGTGATCAGGTAGCGGACGCCGACGATCGCGGTCATCGCGAGCGCGGAAAAAAGGATCGGCCAGCCGGTCATCGCGCAAGGCTAGCCGCTCGGCCCCGCGTTGCAATGGCTTTGCGCCCGCGCGTTTGCGTGGCTAAGGCGGGGGAATGGTGGGGCAGAGCAACGATAGATGCGACATCGCGATCGTCGGCGGCGGGCTCGCCGGCGGACTCGCCGCGCTCGCGCTCGCGGCGAAGCGCCCCGACCTCGACATACGGCTGATCGAACCGGGGCCGATCGGCGGCAATCATGTCTGGTCCTTTTTCGACAGCGACATTGCGAAGAAGGACCGTTGGCTCGTCGCGCCGCTGGTCCGCCATCATTGGGGACATTATGGCGTGCGCTTCCCGTCGCACGAGCGCAGCCTGCGCATGGGATATAAGAGCATCACCGGCGAAGCGCTTGCCGATGCCGTCATGGCGGCGCTGCCCGCTGGGCATCTCATCGCCGACAAGGCCAAGCATGTCGCGCCCGACCACCTGCTGCTGTCGCGCGGCGGACGCCTGTCGGCAAAGCATGTGATCGACGCGCGCGGCGCAACCAAATTTCCGACGCTCGACTGCGGCTGGCAGAAGTTCGTCGGACAAGCGCTTACGGTGAAGGGCGGGCATGGCGTCGAACAGCCCGTCGTCATGGACGCGACCGTCGAGCAACTGGACGGTTATCGCTTCGTCTATCTGCTGCCGTTCGATGCCGAGACGTTGTTCGTCGAGGACACTTATTACAGCGACGGTGCCGATCTCGATCTGGCAACCGTGCGCCAGAGGATCGCGGCTTATGCGGCGGCGCAGGGCTGGGATATCGCGGCGACGACGCGCGAGGAAAGCGGCGTGCTGCCCGTGGTGATCGCGGGCGATTTCGACCGGTTGTGGCCGGCATCGGACCGTACGGCACGGATCGGGGTGCGCGCGGGGGCTTTCCACGCGACGACCGGCTATTCCTTGCCCGACGCCGTGCGCACTGCATCGGCGCTGCCCAGCCTTGTCGATCGTGCCGACCTTCCTGCCACCCTCCGCGACCGCGCCGCGGCGTCGTGGCGTCGCCAGCGCTTCTATCGCATGCTCGGTGCAATGGCCTTCCGCGCGTCGGAGCCCGATGCGCGCTACCGCATCTTCGAACGCTTTTACCGCCTCGCACCGGGGCTGATCGCGCGTTTCTATGCCGGTCGGTCGACGACGGCGGACAAGCTGCGCATCCTGTCGGGCAAGCCCCCGGTGCCGATCGGCCGCGCGATCGCCGCGCTGGCGAAGCGCGACTGGAAATGAGCCGCCGCGCCATTGTCGTCGGTGCGGGGTTTGGTGGGCTAGCTCTCGCGATCCGGTTGCAATCGGCGGGCGTCGACACGATCGTGGTCGAGGCGCGCGACAAGCCCGGCGGGCGCGCTTACCATTGGGTCAAGGACGGCTTCACCTTCGATGCCGGGCCTACTGTCATCACCGATCCGCCGTGTCTGCAAGAATTGTGGGCGCTGAGCGGGCAGGATATGGCCGCCGACGTCGATCTGGTCCCGGTCATGCCCTTTTACCGGCTGAACTGGCCCGACGGCACGAATTTCGACTATTCGAACGACGAGGCTGCGCTGCGCGCCGAAATCGCGAAGCTGCACCCCGCCGACGTCGACGGCTACGACCGCTTTCTCGACTATTCGAAGGGTGTGTACGAGCAGGGCTATGTGAAGCTCGGCGCGGTCGCCTTCCTCGATTTCGCCGCGATGATCCGGGCAGCTCCCGCGCTGATGAAATATCAGGCGTGGCGCAGCGTCTATTCTATCGTCTCCTCCTATGTGCAGGACGAAAGGCTGCGACAGGCCTTGTCGTTTCACACCTTGCTCGTCGGCGGCAATCCGATGACGACCAGCGCCATCTATGCGCTGATCCACACGATCGAGAAGGATGGCGGCGTCTGGTTTGCGCGCGGCGGGACGAATGCGCTGGTCGGCGGCATGGTGCGGCTGTTCGAGCGGCTCGGCGGAACGTTGCGGCTCGGCGATCCGGTGGCAAAGATCGACACGACGGGTGATCGTGCGACCGGCATTACGACGCAAAGCGGCTGGCACGCCGACGCTGATATGGTCGCGTGCAACGGCGATCTCATGCACAGCTACAAGGCGCTGCTGGATCACCCGCGCGGGCCAAAGGTCGCCAAAAGCCTCGCGCGCAAACGTTGGTCGCCGTCGCTGTTCGTCGTCCATTTCGGCGTGAAGGGCAGCTATCCCGATATCGCGCATCACAGCATCCTTTTCGGCCCGCGCTACAAGGGGCTGCTCGACGATATCTACGGCGGCGTCGTCCCCGACGATTTCTCGCTCTATCTTCACCACCCGAGCATCACCGACCCCGGCATGGCGCCGCCCGGCCATTCGACCTTCTACGCGCTCGCCCCCGTCGCGCATTTGGGGAAGTCAAAAGCCGACTGGGACGGCGAATTCGGCGCGCGCTTCGCCGACGCGATCCTCGACGAAGTCGAACGCCGCGTGGCGCCCGGTCTCCGCGGCAATCTGGTCACCCGCTTCCACTACACCCCGGCCGATTTCGGCCGCGACCTGTCGGCGCATCTCGGCAGCGCGTTCAGCCTTGAGCCCGTGCTCTGGCAAAGCGCGTGGTTCCGCGCCCACAACCGCGACGATGTGATTTCGAACCTTTACTTCGTCGGCGCGGGGACGCATCCGGGCGCGGGTATCCCGGGGGTCGTCGGCAGCGCCAAGGCGACGGCTGCGCTGATGCTCGAATAACAAACCACCGTTCGCCCTGAGCTTGTCGAAGGGCCGTTCTTCCTTCAAAGGCAGCAAGAGAAGGACGGGGCTTCGACAAGCTCAGCCCGAACGGAATTTGTGAAAGCCACCGAGTGATGAAACGCCTTGCCGTCTATTGCGGGTCCGCGACCCCCGAAGATCCGATCTATATCGAAACCGCGCGCCACGTCGGCCGCACGCTCGCCGAGCGGGGCATCGGCGTTGTCTATGGCGGCGGCCGATTGGGGCTGATGGGCGCGGTCGCCGACAGCGCATTGGAAGCTGGCGGCGAAGTCATCGGTATCATCCCCGAAGCACTCGTCGGCGCCGAGGTCGCACACCGCGGCTGCACCGAACTCCACGTCGTGTCGGGCATGCACGAACGCAAAAAGATGTTCACCGACCTCTCCGACGGCTTCCTCACCATCCCCGGCGGGGTCGGGACGATGGACGAATTGTGGGAAGCGATCAGCTGGGCGCAGCTCGGCTATCACAGCAAGCCCGTCGGGCTGCTCAACGCCGCGGGTTTCTACAACGACCTCATCGCGTTCAACCGCAACATGGTCGAGGTCGGCTTTATCCGACCCGCGCACGCCGGGATCATGATCGTCGATGCAGGGCTCGACGACCTGCTCGAAAAGATGGCGGCCTATGTCCCGCACAAGACGATCTTCGCGATGAAGGCCGAAAATCTGTAATGATCGAGGAGGGGGCCTATGACGCACATGCCCTCCACGGTTTCGCGCACGACAGCATCGCGCGCGGATCGAAAAGCTTTGCGCTGGCCAGCCAATTGTTCGATCGCGAAACACGCGAGCGCGTCTGGCTGCTCTATGCCTGGTGCCGCGCCGCCGACGACCTGACCGACGGGCAGGATCATGGCGGCGCGATGAAGCCGGGCTATGATCCCGCAGTCGCAGTCGCGCATATCCGCGCGCAGACCGACAAGGCCTTTGCGGGGGAGCCCACGGGCGAGATGGCGTTCGACGCGCTCGGCTTCCTGCTCACCGAAGTTGCGATCCCGCGTTGGGTGATCGACGACATCGTCGCGGGGTTCGAGCTCGATGCCAAGGACTGGCGCCCGCGCAGCGAGGCCGACCTGCTGCGCTACAGCTATCATGTTGCGGGCGCGGTCGGTGTCGCGATGGCGCTAGTCATGGGAATTGACCCCGCCGACGAAACGACCCTCGACCGTGCTTCCGACCTCGGCATCGCCTTCCAGCTAGCCAATATTGCGCGCGATGTGGCGGAGGATGCCGCCGCCGACCGTTGTTACCTGCCGGTCGAATGGATGGTCGAACTCGACATTCCGCCCGGCCAGCATATGCACCCCGCCTTTCGCGCCCGGCTGTCGGTGATGGCGAAATGGCTGTCCGAAATGGCGGAAGAATATGAGGCGTCGGCGCGCTGGGGCGCGCGCAAGCTCGGGCCGCGCAGCCGCTGGGCGGTACTCGCCGCCGCGGGCATCTATGGCGATATAGCGCGCGAAGTACGGTCGCGCGGCGACCACGCATGGGATCACCGGGCGGGAACCTCTCTTGTCGCGAAATTGGGCTGGGTTGCGCGCGCTGGCTGGTCGGTGCTGCGCCGACCGCCGCAGCGACGGATCAGCCGCGATGGCCTCTGGACGCGCCCGCGGCATGAGGCCTCGGCATGAGTTATCTCGAATGGATTGCCGCGGCGTTCGTGCTGACCAATGTCGCGCTTGTCGCGCTGCGCAGCGTGTGGAACTATCCCTTCGCCCTCGTCGCGGTCACGCTCTACGCCTTCGTCTTCTTCGAGGCGAAGCTGTATAGCGACATGCTGCTCCAGGGCTTCTTCTTCATACTCAACCTGTATGGCTGGGCCGCTTGGGTGCGCGCCCGCGACGACAGCGGCATACCCGTCGGCTGGATGACCGACCGCGCGCGGCAGGGCTGGGCGCTTGCGACGATCGCCGCATGGTTCGGCTGGAGCTTCGCGATGGACCGCTACACCGACGCGATTGCGCCATGGGTCGACGGCGCGATCGCGATGCTCAGCATCACCGCGCAATGGCTGCTGGCGCGGCGCAGGGTCGAAAGCTGGTGGCTGTGGATCGCGGTCGACCTGATCGCGGTGCCGCTTTTCGCGTGGCGCGGCCTCTATGCGACCAGCGCGGTCTATGTCGTGCTGCTCGGCCTGTCGATCGACGGCCTGCTTCAGTGGCGCCGCGCGGCCGCGACGGGCAGGGTGGCGATATGACGCGCCATATCTGCCTTCACGGCGCCGAAAGCACCGGCAAGTCGACGCTCGCGCCCCGCCTCGCGCTCCAGCTCGGCGGGCTCGTCGTCCCCGAATATGGCCGCACCTATGCCGAGGCGAACGGCACCAATCTCGACGAGGTCGACCTGCTCGCGATCTTCGATGGCCATCGCGCGGCGACGCGCGAAGCACTCGCGCAGCGGCCCGAATGGCTCGTATCCGACACCGATGCCTTGATGACGCAGGCGTGGGCAATCATGCTGCTCGGCCGCCGCTTGCCAGAGATCGACCTGTGGGATGAGGTCGCTGACCTCTATCTCGTCCCGGCGATGGACTTGCCGTGGGAAGAGGATGGCACGCGCCTGTTCGGCAGCGAATTGGCGCGCGATCAGTTCATGGAGGTCGCGATCGGCGAGCTCGACCGACGCAAGCTCAAATGGGCATGGGTCGAGGGCGAAGGCGACGCGCGGTTGCAGAATGCGCTGGCGGCGATTCAGGCGGCGGGCTTCTCCGAATAGGCGTCGCGCAGCTCGCGCTTCAGCACCTTGCCGATCGGGCTGCGCGGCAGTTCCTCCACCACCGTAATCGCACTCAACCGCTGCGTCTTGCCAACCTTGGCGTTGCAGTCGGCGCGGACGGCCTCGGCATCGGTGCCGGGTTTCAGCACGACGAAGGCGACGGGCGTCTCGCCCCATTCCTCACTCGGCATGCCGACCACGGCGGCTTCGACGACGCGGCCGTCGGCGATCAATATCGCCTCCAGGTCGCTGGGGAAAATGTTGAACCCGCCCGAGATGATCATGTCCTTGGCGCGGTCCATCAGGGTCAGGAAACCGTCCTCGTCGATTCGCCCGATATCGCCGTGGCGGTAGAAGAGATTTCCCTCGGCATCGTGCCAATGCATCGCCTTGGTCGCGTCGGGGCGGTTATTATACCCCGTCATCATCGCGGGGCTGCGCCCGACGACTTCGCCGACCGACCCTTGCGGTAGTTCGTTGCCGTCCTCATCGATCACCTTCGCAATATGCCCCGGCGCGGGCTTGCCAACGGTGTGGAGCTTGTCGGGGAATTGATGCGCCTCAAGAATGAAGGCTGCGCCGCCCTCGGTCATGCCATAAATTTCGACTAGCCCGCCGGGCCAGCGTTGCAGCACATCGGCCTTCAGCGCTGCGGGGAAGGGCGCCGAGGTGCAATATTTGACGACGAAGCTCGACAGGTCGAAGCTACCGAAATCTTCGAGCGCCATGATGCGGCGATATTGCACCGGAACCAGCATCGTGTTCGTCGCGCGCTCGCGCGCCGCGAGTTCGAGGAACCCGCGCGCATCGAATTTCTTCATCAACACGACCTGCCCGCCCGAGCCGACGGTGGGCATGAAGCTGGCCATCGTCGTGTTCGAATAGAGCGGGGTCGACAGGATCGTCACCGCATTGGGCCCATAGGCCGGGGCGCCGCGGATGATATGCTGCCAGCGCATGGCGTGGCTGTGGATGATGCCCTTCGGCGTGCCGGTGGTCCCCGACGAATAGATGATGTTGAAACCATCCTCGGGCAAAATCTCGACCGGCCGCGGCTTGGCGCCCGCGAGCGACAGCCAGGCGTCGAGCGGCGAGCCCGCGTCGCTGCCGTCCATCGCGATCAGGTCGCTCGCGGTGATGACATGGCCTTCGAGGCCTGCCTTTGCCGCGCTGTCGAGGAACAGGTGGCGCGCGCCGGTGTCGGCGATCATCGCGGCCATCTGTTCGCCGGTCGCGCTGTTGGTGACCAGCCCCGCGACCCCGCCGGCGCGCAGCGTGCCGATGATCACGGCCATCTGCTCGACGCTGTTGAGACCCGCGATCGCTGTGCGGTCGCCTTTCGCGAATCCGTCCTGCTGCAGCCGCGCCGCGATTCGGTCGGTCAATTGATCCAGTTCGGACCAGCTCAGTCGCCGCACCGCGTCGGCAGCCGCTACGGCATCGGGACGTTCCGCAGCATGGGCACGGACAAGGTCGGGAAGGGTGGCGAAATCGCCGTCGAGCATTTCGATACTGGTCATGTCTAGGGGTTAGCACAGCCGAAAGGCGGTGCAATGGCGGTGGGGCGGCGGCGCGACAGCAAGTTGCGGCGACGACGGGGGATGCGGGTGGCATCATCGAATATTGCGGAAACGGACGACCGGAAATTGCGGGTCGCCATCTATCATCCCGTATCAGCGCGAGCCGAGGCGCTCGGGGCGGCGGTCGTAGCGGCAGGCATGGGGGTCCAATTCCTGCCACCGCATGTGAACGGGATTCGTCCCTGGATGGACAGTTGTTTCGACCTGCTGGTCGTCAACCCGTTCCTGGGTTGGCAGGAGCCCTTCGAATTCGTCCGGCTGGCGCGGTCGGCGATCGGCCGTCGCCCGCTAATCGCGCTTTCGGACCGCGATTCGCTCGACGACCGGATGATTGCGCTTAGTGCAGGGGCAGACGATGCGGTTGGCTGGACGGGCAATTTGCCCGAAATACTCGCGCGGATCGCTGGCCTGCTGCGCCGCAGCCGCATAGCCGCCGGGCAATTGGGGGAGGGCGAGCTGCGCATCGACCTGATCGACCGGCGCGTCGAGCGCGCGGGCCGGATCATCCGCCTGCCGCTCCGGGAATTCGACCTGCTCGCCAATCTCGCGCGCGTGCCCGACCGCCCGCTATCGCGCGATGCACTGCTCAAAGCGGTGTGGCGGCTCGATTTCGATCCCGGCACCAACCGGGTCGAGGTGCATATGTCGCGGCTGCGCGCCAAGGTCGATCGCGGGTTCGACTGGCCGATGCTGCACACGGTGAAGGGGCAGGGTTACGCGTTGCGTTCGCGACCCTATTAAGCGTCGCGTCGCCCGATCTTGCTCCCCAATTTGCCGCTTCTTGATCGCGAACCTGTCATCGGTCCCAGCTTGCTTGACCAAAAGTTTCAGGTTGCTACTCATCTTCGACATAAAGAAACCAACGATTCCCGGAGACGATGCCCGATGCACCCCTCAGTCCATGCCCGTGCCAATCCTGACAAAGCCGCGATCATTGTCGCCGAGACGGGAGAGGCGATCAGCTATGGCGAGCTCGACGCCGCCTCGAACCGTGCCGCGCAGCTCTTTCGTTCGCATGGTCTCGGGCATGAGGATGTCGTCGCCTTCATGCTCGACAACACGCCGCATTATTATGGTCTGACGTGGGGCGCGCAGCGCGCGGGGCTGCGTTATGTCTGCATCTCGTCGCGGCTGACGCAAGACGAGACCGACTATATCCTCGAAAACTCGGGCGCAAAGATCCTCGTCGTGTCGGCGAGCCTCGCTGGCGCCGCACAGCAGCTCACGACTGGGATCAAGCGCTTTGCGATGGGCGGCGATATCCCCGGTTACGAGAGCTGGGAGGAGGCGGTCGGCGCAATGCCCGCGACGCCGGTCGCCGACGAGCGCGCCGGGGTCGACATGCTCTACTCGTCGGGCACCACCGGCCGGCCGAAGGGCGTGCGCGTGCCGCTGCCCGAAGATCCCGCGATCGATGCGGTGAACAGCCTCGTCATGCTTGCGTCGGCGGTGTTCCAGATCAATTCGGACAGCATCTATCTCTCGCCCGCGCCGCTCTATCACGCCGCGCCGCTACGCTGGTCGATGACGATCCACCGCCTCGGCGGGACCGTCGTATTGATGAAGAAGTTCGACCCCGAAGCCGCGCTCGCGCACATCGAAAAATATCGCGTGAATTCGAGCCAATGGGTCCCGACGCATTTCGTGCGGATGCTCAAGCTCCCCGATGACGTCCGCGCGCGCTACGATACGTCGTCGCTCAAGGTCGCGATCCATGCCGCCGCACCGTGCCCGGTGCCGGTCAAACAGGCGATGATCGACTGGTGGGGGCCCGTGCTCTTCGAATATTATGCAGGGTCCGAAGGCAATGGCATGACCTTCATTTCCAGCCCCGACTGGCTGACGCACAAGGGTAGCGTCGGGCGCCCGATCCTCGGGACGGTGCACGTCATGGGTGAGGATAATGAGACCGAGCTTGGTCCGAACGAGGAGGGCGCGGTCTTTTTCGAAAGCGAGAATGTCTTCGAATATCACGGTGATAATGAGAAAACCGCGTCGAGCCGCAACTCGAAAGGCTGGTCGACGCTGGGCGATGTGGGCAAGCTCGACGAAGAAGGTTTCCTCTACCTCACCGATCGCAAGAGCTTCATGATCATCTCGGGCGGGGTGAACATCTATCCGCAGGAAATCGAGAACCATCTCGTCACGCACCCGAAAGTTGCCGACGTCGCGGTCGTCGGCGGCCCGCACGACGAAATGGGCGAGGAAGTGATCGCGGTGATTCAACCCGCCGACATGGCGGACGCGAACGAGGCGTTCCGCGACGAGTTGATCGCCTATGCGCGCGAGAAACTGTCGGGGGTGAAGATCCCGCGCCGCATCGACTTCCTCGAAGCGCTGCCGCGGCACGATACCGGCAAGCTCTACAAGCGCCTGCTTCGTGATCAATATTGGGAGAAAGCGAAGGCGGAGGCCTGATCCGATGACCGCCCGCGTCGAATTCTTTTTCGACCTCTCCTCGCCGTGGACCTGCCTTGCGTTCCACAATTTGCCAGGCGTGCTCGAACGCACCGGCGCGACGGCTGTGTACCGGCCGATCCTTGTCGGCGGGGTGTTCAACGCGGTGAACCCGGCCGTCTATGCAGCGCGCGAGCAGGTCGATAATCGGCGGCTGACGCATAGCTGGAAAGTGCTGAAGGACTGGGCGCGGCTCGCGGGCGTGCCGATGAATTTCCCGTCGCGGTGGCATCCGGCAAAAAGCATCACCGCGATGCGTTTCTGCTGCGCGCTCGAAGAGGATCAGGCGGCGCTCGTCCGTTTCGCGCGCGGCGCCTTTGCCAGCTATTTCGATCGGCAAGAGAATCTCGATGACCCCGCTGTGCTTGCGGCGGTCGCGGATGCCGAAGGGCTCGATGGCAATGCGCTGGCTGCTGCGGCCGGCAGCGATGCGGTGAAGGCGCGGCTGCGCACGAACACCGATGAAGTCATCGCGCGTGGCGGCTATGGATCGCCGACGATTTTTGTCGACCATGACGATATGTATTTCGGCAACGACCAGCTTCCGCTTGTCGAGGCCGCGCTCACACGTTGAAAAGGACTCTCCCGTGAAAGACCGTATTTCGATCACCATGCTCGAAGGCGGGATCGCCGACGTCCGCCTGATCCGCGCCGACAAGATGAATGCGCTCGACCCCGCAATGTGGGAAGCGCTCGCCGAGGCGGTCGACCAGTTGAAGGCGGCTGCGGGCCTCCGCGTCGTGGTCCTGTCGGGCGAGGGCCGGGCCTTTTGTGCCGGACTCGACCTGTCGAGCCTCAGCAATGATCGCGATCCGGGGGCGAGCAGCGCGGGGGGCAGCCTGTCCGATCGCACGCGCGGGATCGCGAACAACGCCCAATATGCGGCGTGGGGCTGGCGCGAAATCCCGGTGCCGGTGATCGCCGCGGTGCACGGCGTCGCCTTTGGCGCGGGCAGCCAGATCATGGCGGCCGCCGACATTCGGATCGTCCACCCCGACACGCGCATCGCGATCATGGAAATGCGCTGGGGGCTCGTCCCCGACGTCGCGGGCATGGCGCTGTGGCGCACGCAGGTCGCCGACGATGTGCTGCGCGAGCTGATCTACACCAACCGCGAGTTCAACGGGTCGGAGGCGAAGCTGCTTGGCTTTGCGACGCATGTCTCGGACGATCCGCTGGCGCGGGCGATGGAACTTGCGCAAGTGATCGCCGACAAGAATCCGCACGCGATCCGAGGGGCGAAGCGGCTGTGCAACATGCTTGCCGATGCAAGCGACGCCGAAATCCTTCAGGCCGAAAGTGACGAGCAGGTGAAGGTCATCCGCACCCCGAACCAGATGGAAGCGGTGATGGCCGGCATGCAGAAGCGGAAGCCGAACTTCGTCGATTGACCATCGCTCGATATCCGTTCGTGTCGAGCGAAGTCGAGACACCCGTCGAGATGGCGCCAAGCCGATGGGCATCTCGACTTCGCTCGATGCAAACGGGTCTCGCGAGTTACAGCAGGCTCAAAAACCGCGCCGCATTGTCCCAGTCGCGCTTGTGCGCGGCACGTGCTTTTTGCGCTTCGCTGTCGGCGCCCCAACGGCGTTCCTGATAGAGATCGTCGAGGCTGACGGCCTCCCATAAGGCGTCGGCTTCGACGGCGTTTTCGAGCAAGGCGAGGCCCGCGACAAGCGATCCGCCGATCGTCACGATCGGCGTCAGCGCGGTGATCCGCCAGGCGTCCTGCGCGAAAACCATGTCCTGTAGCGTCGCGATCGTCGCTTCGGGCTGGTCGACGGGCAGCACGCCCTGCGTCAGCGTAAATTCGATGTCGTACCGCGCTTCGGCCCAAGCAAGCAGCGGGTTCCACGCCGCCGCCTGTTCGGCTTGCAGTGCCGCATCGCGCGCGTCGCGATAACAGAAGAGGTCGCTCTCGGCATAAGCCGCGATCGGTCCGGCAAAGGCGGCTAGGTCGGGTGTTGCCAGATCGATCGCAGCGTTGGTCAGGCCCGTCATCGGCATGGCTGCGGGGTCGATCGTCTCGCCCACGTCGCGCCATTCGGCAGCGATCGCTTCGGCCAGCGGGGCGCTTGCGACGGCGAGCGGGGCGCGCTGCGGCGTGCGCACCGGACGCCCGTCGAGCGCGATGCCCCAGCCGCCGTCCTCCGCGACGACGGCGACCTCTTTCCAGAAGCGCTTCACAGCTCTTTGGGCGACCGCCAGCGGCGCGCGAGCAGCAGCGGCATAACCGCGAAATCGAACGCGCCGACCAGCACGATCGCGACGCCGATCCAGCGGTCGGTCGGTTGGCCGGCCAGCGCGAAACCGCCGCCGATCAGGATAAAACCGATCGCGATGAAGGCTGCGCCC
This sequence comes from Sphingopyxis sp. OAS728, assembly GCF_014873485.1. Classification (NCBI taxonomy): domain Bacteria; kingdom Pseudomonadati; phylum Pseudomonadota; class Alphaproteobacteria; order Sphingomonadales; family Sphingopyxidaceae; genus Sphingopyxis; species Sphingopyxis sp. OAS728. The sequence continues at coordinate 3,409,942 of NZ_JADBDT010000001.1, forward strand.
ATCAGGCGCATGATCGAGAGGGCGAAGAAACGTTTTTTGGCGAGGGCGTCGTCGGCTTGGCTCATGCGCCCTCCCTATCGCCGCCGAGGTGGCGCATCAACTGCGCGAGCGCACCATGGCCGGTCGCCTCGACCCCATCGATTACGCGTCCGCGTTCGTCGGCGGACTTGTTTTGCGAAAGCTTGATCGTCGGGCGCCACGCGGCGATCCGCATTTCGAACCCGATAATCGCGCCGGTCATCTTGCTGAACAGCGCCGGGTTCATCTTGTCGCGCGTCCAAGGCGGGTTGGCGCCGACGCGCGCTTCGTGCCGAGCGGACAAGGTATCGAGCTGTGCGACCAGTTCGGCATCGTCGAGTTTGCGTGCCACGCCTTCCATCTCGATCGCGACATAATTCCACGTCGGCACCTGATCGGCGTCGGCGTACCAGCTCGCGCTGACATAGGCGTCGGGGCCCTGCACGACGGCCAGCGCATTCGCGCCGGCCAGATGGCGCGTGAGCGCATTGCCGCGCGCGAGGTGGAATTGCAGCGTCGTCCGGTCGTCGCTCAGCACAACCGGCGCATGCGCGACGCGCGGCCCGTCGGGGGTGGTCGCGAAGATCGCGGCAAAGCCGATCTCGCGCACGAGCAATTCGGCGAGATCGTCCTGCTTGGGACGAAAAGCGCTATTGGGATGCATCAGCCCGCTCTGGGTGGTCGCGCCGAATGCTTCTTCGCGCTCGGCTTCTTGCCCGCGGGTTTCCCGGACACCGGCTTGCCGGGCTTGCCCGGCTTCGCTTTCGCCTTGGGCTTCGGCTTGCCGACGAAATCGGTCGGCTTGCTGTCGGCGGTGCGGCCGCGCCGTTCGCCGCGCCGTGCCTTGCGGATTTGCTTGCTGTGCGCCTTGGCGGCCGCCTTTGCTGCCGCTTTCGGCGGGGGGCCCTTGGTGACATCATCGGTCCCGACCTCGCCGAGCAGCAAGTCGAAGCCGAGTGCGTCGAGGCTCGCGGCAAAATGCTCGGGCACCTCGGCGCTGATATCGATCGCGCCGCCGTCGGGATGGTCGATGCGCAGGCGGCGGCTGTGCAGGTGCATCTTGCGGCTGATCGTCCCGGTGAGGAACGCACCCTTGCCGCCATATTTGCCGTCGCCGACGATCGGATGACCGATTGCGGCCATATGGACGCGGAGCTGGTGCGTGCGCCCGGTCAGCGGTTGCAGCTCGACCCACGCGGCGCTGTTCCCGGCGCGTTCGATGACGCGGTAGCGCGTTTTCGACGCGAGGCCGCTATCGTGGACGTGCATCTTCTCGCCGCCCGACCCCGGCTGCTTGGCGAGCGGCAGGTCGATTTCGCCCTGCTGGATGTCGGGGACGCCGACGATGATCGCCCAATAGGTCTTCCTGGCGCTGCGGTTCGAAAAGCTTTTGGCGAAATAGGCGGCGGCGCGCGGGGTGCGCGCGATCAGTAGCGCGCCCGACGTGTCCTTGTCGAGCCGGTGGACGAGTTTCGGTCGGACCGGCCCATCATATTTCAGCGCGTCGAGCAGGCCGTCGACATGCTGCTCGGTCTTGGTGCCGCCCTGCGTCGCGAGGCCGGGCAGCTTGTTGAGCACGATCGCGCTGGCGTCGCGGTGGATCACCATTCCCGTCGCCAGTTCGATGTCGGCGTCGGTCAGCGGGCGTCCCTTGCGCGCCGGACGCGCTTCGGCCTCGACCGGCGGGGTCGGCATGACCAGCTTCTGTCCGGTCGCGATGCGGTCGGAGACATCAGCCTTCTTACCGTCGAGCGTCAGCTGTCCCGATCGCGCCCAGCGCGCGAGCAGCGCGTGCGGCGTGCCTTCGCGGTGGCGCTTGAACCAGCGGTCGAGGCGGATGCCGTCGTCTTCCTCGGCGATCGTTGCGCCGTCGAGATTGGTCTTGGGCTCGCTCATGCCGGCACCTGCCGCACGAGGAACAGGCCGAGCCCGCAGGCGGCGATCGCGCCGATCACCGACGCGAGGACATAGGCGGCTGCCTGAGCGTTTTGGCCGCGTTCGAAAAGCATCCAATATTCCATGCTGAAAGAGGAGAAGGTCGTGAAGCCGCCGAGAATCCCGACGCCGACGAACAGCCGCGTGGTGTCGCCGCCGCCGCTGCGCGCGAGCCAGCCGACGAGCAGGCCCATCAGCAGGCTGCCGGCGATATTGATCGACAGCGTCCACCACGGGAAGCCGGGACCAAGCCGCGCGAGCATCGCCTGCCCGACGAGATGGCGGGTCCCGGCGCCGATCGCGCCGCCGATCATGACGGGAAACAGGCTGTTCATATGGCTCGCCCTAGCCGGAAACGGGCGCGAGGCATAGCGCGCCATTTTCAGGCGTCGGGCGGCGCCAGCGCAGTGGCCGGGCGTTCGTGGGTCGCGCGCCAGTTTTCGGGGCGCATGAAGCCGCCCTGCCATATGCCGCGCCGTTTCGCCTGCGCTTCGGCTTCCTCGACCATATAGGCCTCGCTCGTCGCGACCGCCCAACCTTGCCGGACCATCTCGGCGCCAAGGTCGACGCCGTCGGGGGAGGGCGCGGTACGGCACGCGGCGAGCGTGCGGTCGTAACGATCCTTCGCCGCCACCTCGCAATAGAGCGATCCGCGCCCCGCCAGTTTTTCGAGCGCTGTGCGTGCTTCGCGCCCGCACGGCCAGCGGACGGCGCCGCGAGCGCAATCCTGCCGATATTCGACCGCGTCGATGCCGGTCAGGCGGATCGTCAGCGGAGCATCATCCTGCCGGACCGTCAGGCTGTCGCCGTCGATCACATGGACGAGCGGTACCGCGGGGGCGGGCGCCGGCAACCACGCCCATGCAACAAGGGCGAGCCCGGCGAGCAGCAGAATCGCGAGCAGCGACCGGAAACGGCGCCGCCAGCGGAGGCGCGTGAGCGAAGAGGGTCCCGAAACCATCGCGCCTCGACTGACCCGGCTCCGGCGGCTTGGCAAGCGTGAATTATCTGTTGACGATGAGAACAAATCATGTCCAAATCGGACCAATTCCCTTCCGGCTGACAGACGCCGACTCATGCAGCAGCCAAGCTTGGGTCCGGATTGGCGGCAAATAGGAACGAACAAAAGGTGAATATCGCCGAAATGACGGCATGGTTACACCAGGGTGGAGCGATGAAACGGGGTAGGCAGCATGATGGACCATGAAACATCGATCGGGCGCGACACATCGGCGCTTTTGCTGAGTGGCTTCGGGACGGAGCCGACCTGGCCGCCCCGCGCGATAGGCGGGCCCGCTCGCGACGGTGTCGCGTCGCCCTTGCTGTTCGTCGGCGCGCCGACCGATGTGCCCGACACGACATCGCTCCCGGACGTGCGGCTCGCCATGACGCGTCCGCCGTCGCGCGCGGCGGGGTCGATCCGGCAAAATCCCACGCTCGATATCGTCTGGCTGGCGGCGGCGGACACGATCGAAGGCGAAATGCTTGGCGACATCTGCGCCGCCGTGGGCGAGCAGGGCTGCAACCTTGTTTGCGAAACCTCGCTGGCGGCGCTCGATCGCGTGGTCGCGGCGATCCCCGCGTCGCTTCCCGTACAATTTCTCGTCGACGCCGATCCGACCGACCGGCTTGTCGCCTTGGCGGCGGCGCGGCGGACGCGGCATGCGGTGTTCCATGATATCGCGCGCGACGATGCGATGGAGCGGATCGACCGGTTGCAGGAAGAGGTGGCGCGCATTTCGCGTTTACTCGGCGACCTCGCGGGGCAAAGGGGCGGGCTTCCCGGCACCCCCACAGGCTTTGCGCCGCGAAGCGACGATGTGGCCGACCATGTGGGACAGGTACGCGCGCCGGGACGTGATTTTGCGGCGATGCCGCGCAGCTTCGTTCCCGAAGAGCGGGTGCTCGACCGGCAGCGCGCCAAGGCGGTGCGGCGGATGCTGCGCCAGCGACGGATGCGCGAACAATATTTCCCCGCCGACCTGTTCGCCGATCCGGCGTGGGACATGCTGCTCGACCTTTATGCCGCGCGGCTCGAGCGTCAGCCGGTGTCGGTGTCGAGCCTGTGCATCGCCGCCGCGGTTCCCGCGACGACCGCGCTGCGCTGGATCAAGACGATGACAGATGCGGGCCTGTTCCTGCGCGAGGACGACCCGCACGACGGCCGCCGCATTTTCATCGCGCTGGCCGAAGGCGCGTATGATGCGCTTGCCCGTTATTTCGAGGCGCTGGACGAATAGACATGGCCCGCATCGATCGAGGCGCCTAGGCTTCGGCCGATGAAGGATGCTGTCGAAGTGGTCGTGAACGACCGGATGCAACAGGGCTATCGCTATACGCGCACGGCCCCGATGGGGAAGGCGTTCGACCCCGATTTCGAACCCGAACTCACGCCCGCCGAGATGCTGGAGCTCGGTATATTCTGCGGCAAATATATGACCGACTGCACCGCCGAATTTCCGGCGAGCTGGTTCGAGAAGGCAAAGCTTTCGCCCGAGCGCCCCGACTGCTCGCTCAACTATTTCGGCATCCGGGCGAGCGTTCCCTTGCACGTCTGGGTCCAGAAGGGGTGGATCCATCCCGACGATCCGCGCGGCTGGTTTCAATGGTATTGCCGATATTATTCGGGGCGGCGGATGCCGGGCGAGGACCATCGTCAGATCGGGCGTTGGCGTGCGTTCCGGCGCCACGCCGCGCAAGTGCGCAAGCATTGCGAACCGGGCGATCCCTTTTGCCGGCCGAAACAGCGGCAGGCGTTGCTGCAATGGGCCTATGACAGCCGCGATATCTAGTCGGCGTCTTCGCCATTTCCCTTGCGGTCGCGGCGCATTATGGCGAACGCCCGATCGAAGGAGTTTGCGCCAATGCCGATCATGGCCGCGCGTCATTATAACAATGGCCAGCTTGTCCGCGAGCTCGGGCCCGACGACATCATTCCCGACGATTGCGACACCGGCGACTTCTTCTGGCTAGGCCTTTACGAACCGACCCCCGGCGAGCTCGAGGGCATCGCCAAGCGCTTCGGCCTCCATCCGCTCGCGGTGGAAGATGCGCTGAAGGCGAACCAACTCCCGAAGGTCGAGGTCTATGGCGACCAGCTCTTCATCATCGCGCGCACCGCCAACCTCGAAGGCGATACGATCGAACCCGGCGAAACCGCTATCTTTGCTGGGCCGCATTTCCTCGTCACCGTCCGCCACGGTTCAGCGCGCACGCATACGACGGTGCGCCAGCGGCTCGAAAGCTTGCCGCTCAAGCTCGCGCACGGCCCCGACTATGTGCTCTATGCCATTCTCGATTTCATCATCGACGGCTATTTTCCGGTCATCGACGCGATCGAGGACCAGATGCTGATCGTCGAGGAAAGTGTCATGGACACGCCGCTCGATGCAGATGAGATTCGCCATCTCTATCGCCAGCGGCACGAAATCATCCGTTTCCAGCGGCTTGTCGGCTTGATGAAGGACGTCGCCAACCGCCTCGCCACCGACGACGATCTGCCCAACATCGATGCGGCGGTCCGGCCGTTTTTTCGCGATATCTGGGACCATGTATCGCGCGCCGAATTCCGCCTCGCCAGCCTGCGCGACATTGCGGCATCGGTGCTCGACACCAACTCACTGCTCGAGCAGCAGCGGCAGGGCGTGATCACGCGCCAGCTCGCGGCCTGGGCCGCAATCCTCGCGGTGCCCACCGCGATTGCCGGCATCTATGGCATGAATTTCGAATTCATGCCCGAACTCGACTGGGCCTTTGGCTATCCGTTCGCGCTGGCGCTGATCTTCGGCGGGTCGGGGCTCGTTTTCTGGCGCTTCAAGCACATCGGCTGGCTCTGACGCGCGCGATGCGCTTGCCAGCGGCGGACGCTTATGGCAGGGCGCGCTTCCCGCACATGGCGACGTCTGTCGACATGGGAAGGGGCGATTAGCTCAGTTGGTAGAGCATCTCGTTTACACCGAGAGGGTCGGCGGTTCGAGCCCGTCATCGCCCACCATCATTCGGCCGCTTCGGCGGTCAGCGCGGGCCGGGTCTTGGCAAAGGGGCTGAGGCCAAGCCAGGATTCGATGCTTTTGGCGAGCGCGTCGTCGCCCGTCAGAAGCAGCCGACCATCGCCAAGCGCTTCGGCGAGCGTATCATACCCCATCCAGATCGCGGTCATCGTCTTGAGGTCGGCCGAGACATAAAGATCGACATCGGCCCCGGGATCGACCGAACAGAGCTGGGTTTCCTGATCGGGCTCGACCACCAGCCACCATGATCGCCGGTCGGTGGGGAGCTCGGCGTAGCGGAACTGCACGATCACCTTGCGGTCGGGCATCGGGTCGACGACCAGCCCGCGGCGCATGTCCCACATCAACAGCTGTACATCGAGCTGTTCGAGCGAAAGATCGCCGTCGATCCAGCGCTTGCCCCAGACGCCGAACGCCTCGACCACCGGCGCCAGTTCGAGCCCGGCGCGGGTCAATCGATAGTCGAACACGCCCGATTCGCGCGCGACGGGCGCGCGAAAGACGATGCCCGCCGCCTCCAGATCCTTCAGCCGCTGCGACAGGAGCGCGGGCGACATGCGCGGCACGCCGCGTCGCAAGTCATTGAAACGGGTCGATCCTGCAGCGAGTTCGCGGACAAGGACAATCGTCCAGCGCGTGCACAATATCTCCGCCGCCATCGCGACGGGGCAGAATTGACCGTAACTGGCATTCGCCATGATACACTCCTCTTTGCGCCGATATACCGCATGAGTCGCAGGGGAGGCGAGTTCAGTTTCTGTATCGGGTCGATTCAGTTCCTGAACTATCCGCCGCTTTACCGAGCCGTCATGACCATCGCCAGCAAGGGAATGCTTAGGAGATGAACATGTTGATTGCAGCACAAACGAAGACGCAGGATTATTGGTACGAGATCGCCGACCGGATTGCCGAGCGAATTGGCGTTTCGGCCGCCGCGCACGACCACGACAAGAGCTTCGTCGCCGAAAATTACGACCTGCTCCGCGAAGCCGGGCTGATCGGCGCGGCGGTGCCCGTCGAACTCGGCGGCGACGGGCTCGATTATGCGACGCTGTGCGGCATCGTCCGCCGGCTCGGGAAAAGCTGCGGGTCGACCGCGCTCGCTTTCTCGATGCATTGCCATCAGGTGGCGGTGGCCGCTTGGCGCTGGCAGCATATGCAGGCGCCGACCGACGGCTTGCTCCGCCGCGTGGCCGCCGAAAATCTGCTGCTCGTGTCGAGCGGCGGGTCGGACTGGTTGCAAGGCGGCGGGACCGCGACGAAGGTCGAGGGCGGTTTCCTGATCAATGCGCGCAAGGTCTTTTCGAGCGGTTGCCAGGCGGGCGACCTGTTGATGACGAGCGCGGTCTATGACGACCCCGAAGCGGGGGCGACCGTCCTGCATTTCGGTCTGCCCTTCAAGGCCGAGGGCGTGACGATCCTCGACACATGGGACACGATGGGCATGCGCGGCACCGGATCGCACGATGTCGAGATCAAGGATGTATTCCTTGCCGACGCCGCCGTGTCGGGCCGCCGGCCGCAGGGCAAATGGCACCCGCTGTTCCACATCATCAGCATGATCGCCTTCCCGCTGATCTATTCGGCCTATCTCGGCGTCGCCGAGGGCGCGCGCGATGCGGCGATCGAGACCGCACGGCGCAAGCCGGCGAACGCCGGGCTCGTCGCACTGACCGGCGAAATGCAGAATGCGTTCTGGACCGCCGAAACCGCGCTCGCCGCGATGATTGCCACGGCGCAAAGCGCCACGCCCGGACCGGAAACGACGAGCGCGGTGATGACCGGGCGGACGGTCGCGGGCCGCGCCGCGATCCGCACCGCCGAACTCGCGATGGAAGTCGCCGGCGGCGGCGCTTTCTATAAGGGCTCGATCGTCGAACGCGCGTTTCGTGACGTGCAGGGCGCGCGCTTCCACCCGCTGCAGGAACCCGCGCAGCGCGAATTGAGCGGCCGTCTGGCGCTGGGGCTCGATATCGACGGGTAGTTCGCTCCACACCCCTTTTGGCGGTTGGAAACGGATTGCAGGGCGAATGTCGGCGCGACATTCGCCCTGCAATCTCGTGCGGGGACCAGCCAGTATTTCGAGCCTTGTTGGATGGGCCGCCGCGGCGTTAAGGGGCAGTTCTGTCTGGAAAGGTTCCCCCGCGATGAAACGCCTGCTTGCCGTCCTTGCCTCCCCGCTGCTTGTTCTGGGGCAACCTGCCCTCGCGGCGCAGAAGCAGGGCGATGTCATCATCCGTCACGTCACGCTGATCGACGTCGAGGCGGCGAAGGCGCTGGCGGATCAGGCGGTCGTGCTGCACGGCGACGACATTGTCGCGGTCGGTTCGGACGCCGACATAGCGCGCGGCTGGCGTGCAAAGCAGAAGGTCGACGGCAAGGGCCGCTTCCTGATCCCCGGCCTGTGGGACATGCATGTCCATTTCGGCGGCGGGCCCGACCTGATCGAAGAGAATAAGGCGCTGTTGCCGCTCTATGTCGCGAACGGCATCACCACGATCCGCGACTGTTCGGGGGATTTGCCCGAGCAGGTGCTCGCGTGGCGCAGCGAAATCACGAACGGTAGTCTGTTCGGCCCGCGCTTGCTGACCTCGGGCGCGAAGATCGAAGGGATCGCGCCGGTGTGGAAGGGCACGATCGAGGTCGGAAGCACCGCCGATGTCGATGCCGCGCTCGACCGCCTCAAGGCGCGCGACAAGGTCGATTTCGTCAAGATCACCGACAGCACGTTGAAACCCGAACTGTTCCTCTACGCGCTGACCAGGGCCAAGGCGCTGGGCCTCAAGACGTCGGGGCATATCCCGATGGCGCTGACGGTCGATCAGGCGGTCGATGCGGGGATCAGTTCGATCGAGCATCTCGACTATGCTTATAATGCGGGAGCCAAGGACGAGGCCCTGATCGCCGCCGATTTTGCCGCGAAGCGCATCGACCGCGCCGAGGCGAACCGCCGGCTCGACGCTGGCTTCGACCGCGACACCGCGATGGCCGCCTATCGCCGCTTCGCCGCGAAGGGCGTGTTCGTCACCCCGACGCTGAACGGTAGCCGGATCATCGCCTATCTCGACCGCGACGATCATTCGAAGGATGCCGGGCTTGCCTATATCGGGCCGAAGCTGCGCAAGACCTATGATTGGCGCATCGAGCGCGCGGCGAAGGCCGACGCGGCGGCAATCGCGGCGCGGCACAAGCAGATCGATGATGTCGCGACGATCCTGCCGATGCTTGCCGAAGCTGGCGTGCCGATCATCGCGGGAACCGATGCGGGTTTCCTGAACAGCTATAATTATCCGGGCTTTGGCCTGCATGACGAGGTGGAGCTGTTCCAGCAGAAGGGGCTGACCCCCGCGCAGGCGCTGGCATCGGCAACGCGCGCGGGCCCGGCGTGGTTCGGCTGGCTAGATCGCTATGGTGCGGTGAAGCCCGGCATGGCGGCCGACCTTGTGCTGCTGACGCAGAATCCGCTCGAAGACATCGCCGCGACGCGCGCGATCGATGCGGTGGTCGTGCGGGGCGCGGTGCAGGACCGTGCCGCGCTCGACAAGATGCTGTCCGACACGCGGGCGAAGGTCGCGGCGTGGAATGCGGCGGCTAAGCCTTAAGGGAGGATCGCGCGTGCCGCTTGCCGCGCGCGCCACACGCTCCACAGGGTGAAGAGGCCCATGCCGGCCCAGATGACATTGAGGACCGCCGACGGGATCGCGCCATTGTATCCCGAATTGATAATGAAGCCGCCCGCGCCGACGACGTTCATCCACTGATAGAGATAGCCGCGCGCTTCGAGCCTGCCCATCGACAGCAGGACATAAGCGGCGAGGATGGTCGCGGCGGCGGCCCAGCCGATGGCTTCGATGACGATGATCTCCGCGCTCATGCGCTCCCTCTCCAAATGAAAACGCCCGCCCCGGTGAGGGGGCGGGCGCTCATAGCATCAGCTATATGCGGCGTCAGGCCGCAAGCTTGCGCAACACATAGTGCAGGATGCCGCCGTTCATATAATATTCGACCTCGTTCGCGGTATCGATGCGGCAGAGCGTATCGAAGCTGAAGGTCGAACCGTCGGCGCGCGTGACGTTCACGGTGACAGTCTGGCGCGGCTTGAGGTCCGCGACGCCGGTGATCGTGAACTGGTCGTCGCCCGTCAGGCCCAGCGTCTCGCGGCTCTGGCCGTCGAGGAACTGCAGCGGCAGCACGCCCATGCCGACGAGGTTCGAGCGGTGGATACGCTCGAAGCTTTCGACGATCACGGCGCGGACGCCGAGCAGGTTGGTGCCCTTCGCCGCCCAGTCGCGCGACGAGCCGGTGCCATATTCCTTGCCGGCGATGACGACGAGCGGGGTGCCGTCGGCCTTGTGGCGCATCGCGGCGTCGTAGATCGGCATGACCTCGGCGCCGTAGCGCGACATGCCGCCTTCGATGCCGGGGACCATTTCGTTTTTGATGCGGATGTTGGCGAAGGTGCCGCGCATCATGACGTCGTGGTGGCCGCGGCGGGCGCCGTAGCTGTTGAAGTCGGCCTTGCTAACCTGATGTTCCATAAGCCATTTTCCGGCCGGCGAGTCCGCCTTGATCGAGCCGGCGGGGCTGATGTGGTCGGTCGTGATGCTGTCGCCGAGGATCGCGAGCGGCTTTGCGTTCACGATGTCCGATACCGGCGCCGGGGTCATCGACATGCCCTCGAAATAGGGCGGGTTGGCGACATAGGTCGAGCCCGCGCGCCACTGATAGGTGTCCGACCCCTCGACCGAAATCTTCTGCCAATGCTCGTCGCCCTTGTAGACATGGGCGTAACGCGCCTCGAACATGTCGCGGTCGACCGCACCCTGAACCGTCTCGGCGACTTCCTGGTTGGTCGGCCAGATGTCCTTGAGGAACACGTCGTTGCCCGACTGGTCCTGCCCGATCGGGGTGGTGGTGAAATCCTCGATCACCGTGCCCTTCAGCGCATAGGCGACGACGAGCGGCGGCGAGGCGAGGAAGTTCGCGCGCACGTCGGGCGACACGCGGCCTTCGAAGTTGCGGTTGCCCGAAATCACCGCCGCGGCGACGAGGCCATTCTCGTTGATCGCCTTCGAAATCGGCTCCGCCAGCGGCCCCGAATTGCCGATACACGTCGTGCAGCCATAGCCGACGAGGTTGAAGCCGATATTGTCGAGATGCTTCTGCAGCCCGGCCTTCTCGAGATAGTCGGTGACGACCTGCGACCCCGGGGCGAGCGAGGTCTTGACCCACGGCTTGGGCTTGAGGCCCAGCGCGTCGGCTTTCTTCGCGACGAGGCCCGCGGCGACGAGCACGCCGGGGTTCGACGTGTTGGTGCAGCTGGTGATCGCGGCGATGGTGACGTCGCCGTCGCCGATGTCGAAATCCTCGCCCGCGACCGGAACGCGCGTCTGCGTCTTTTTATAGGTGTTCGCCATGTCGGCGTTGAACACATCGTCGACCTCGGGAAGCGAGACGCGGTCCTGCGGACGCTTCGGCCCCGCGAGCGACGGAACGACGCTGCCGAGGTCGAGTTCGAGCGTGTCGGTGAACACGGGGTCCGCGGCACCATCGACGATCCACAGCCCCTGCGCCTTCGCATAGGCCTCGACCAGCGCGATATTCTCTTCCGAGCGGCCGGTCAGGCGCATGTAATCGAGCGTCTTGTCGTCGACGCCGAAGAAGCCGCAGGTCGCACCATATTCGGGCGCCATATTGGCGAGCGTCGCGCGGTCGGCGAGCGACAGCGAGGCGAGGCCGGGGCCGAAATATTCGACGAAGCGGCCGACGACGCCCTTGGCGCGCAGCATCTGCGTCGCGGTGAGCACGAGGTCGGTCGCGGTGACGCCTTCCTTCAGCGCGCCGGTGAATTTGAAGCCGACGACTTCGGGGATGAGCATCGACACGGGCTGGCCGAGCATCGCGGCCTCGGCCTCGATCCCGCCGACGCCCCAGCCGAGCACGCCGAGCCCGTTGATCATCGTCGTGTGGCTGTCGGTGCCGACGCAGGTATCGGGGTAAGCGACAGTTTCACCCGCGCCGTCCTCGCTCGACCACACCGCCTGCGCGATATGCTCGAGATTGACCTGGTGGCAGATGCCGGTGCCCGGGGGCACCGCCTTGAAGTTCGACAGCGACTTCGAACCCCATTTCAGGAAGTCATAACGTTCGCCGTTGCGATAATATTCGATTTCGACATTCTGTTCGAACGCCTTGGGATGACCGAATTCGTCGACCATGACCGAGTGGTCGATGACGAGGTGGACGGGGACGAGCGGGTTGATCTTGGTCGTGTCGCCGCCGAGCTTTGCGATCGCATCGCGCATCGCGGCGAGGTCGACGACGCAGGGAACGCCGGTGAAATCCTGAAGCAGCACGCGCGCGGGGCGATACTGGATCTCGCGGTTCGAATGCGGGTCCTTCTGCCAGTCGACCAGCGCCTGCACATCATCCTTCGACACGGTGAAGCCGCCATCCTCGAAGCGGAGGAGGTTTTCGAGCAGCACCTTCATCGAGAAGGGCAGGCGCGAAACGTCGCCGAGCTGGGCCGCGGCCTTGTCGAGCGAATAATAAGCGTAGCTCTTGCCGCCGACGTCGAGCGTCGAACGGGTTCCCAGCGTGTCGTGGCCGGTGGTGGTCATAGGATTGCAGTCCCCGTGTTGGCGCGGCGGGGAAATGACGCCGATGCCCGTTCGGGAGAGCGGGGCAAAGCGGAGTCGCACGCGCAGGTTTATGTCCGCGCCGCCTTACGCCGGGGGCGGGGAAATGCAAGGGGGTGGGCTAAGCCGTCACGATCCTACGCGGCCATTCGTCCCAAGTTCGGCCGTCCAATTCTCTGCCATGCTTCGATTTGACTGCGCCTCCCCACTGCTTGAAGTGGAAGGCGACGCGCTGACGCTGACATTGGTCGCGGATTGAGCGTACCCATTCCGAAGCCATCGGCCGGGCGCCCGGTCCGCTTTCGCCTCCGGCAATGACCCAATCGATCTTATCAAGATTCAGGCGTTCAAGAGGGCCAATCAGCGGCTCGCACGATAGGAACTTGATCTTCGCTCCGCTCATCCGGAGTTTATCGATGCGCCACGCGACTTCCTCGTTTTCAACACTGACGCCCATCCAAACGTTGGCTGGCCACTCAATAAGATGGGAAACCTCTGCGAGCCGGTCAGCGCGCTTTGTGAGAATTTGATATGTGTGCCGCGGCGTCGCGCGCATCACTTCAAAAACTTTTTGGATAAACGCCAGCGGAACCCCGTCATGAAACAAATCGGACATGCTGTTTACAAAGACCATCCTTCCCTTTTTCCAAGAATGCGGAGCAGTAAGGGAATTTTCGTCAAGTACGATCTTTCCGGTCCAAACCCGTCGGTTTCCAGACTTTCTCGTCGTTCCTCTGTATTTATCTTGGCCCATGACTTCTAAGCGGGCAGCCATTCTCATGGCGTAGCAATTGGTGCAGCCAGCCGAGAGAACATTGCAGCCAGCTACCGGATTCCAAGTAGCGTCAGTCCATTCGATCGATGATGCGCTTCCCATTATCCGGCTTTCTGGGGGAATGTAGCGAGTGTCTTGTCGGCGAAAGTCCTTTCGCCGTTCCGGCTGGGGCGCCGATCGGCGGGTGGGTTGGCCACGATCTTGCCTTCTGATTCCAATTGATTGAGCACTTGTTTGTAGTTCCTCTCGATGAAGGGCGTGCCTACGTTGTGGGCGTCAAAAATGGCCTTCATGCTGAGTGTTCGGCCTGCAAACTTATCCATCAGGCTTCCAGACAACGTGTCTAATGGACGATTGAGTGAGAACAATAGCGGACATCTGGCATCAGCGGGTGAATATTCGAACGAGGGCACCCCTTGATCTTCGGTCGAGCTTTCTCCTGCCATGATCCCCTTCATTATCGAGTACCCCAAAGGATGCTTTGTAACAAAGACCAAGGCATGAGATGTGCGGCTCCCATCGGGCCTCCGGAAACGGAATGGCAACATATAGGTGGCGCCCATCTCCTGAAGTGCTTGAGCCAACTCTTCTAGAATGAAGGCTTCGCGCTCAACGGGATTGGCGTTCTGAAGATGAGCGCGCATTCGCGCAATGCGCTCTCGTCCAAACAGCGCGTCCATATGATGACGGACTGAGTCGTTGTTAATTCCGGCATTTATTCTGCTATAGTTGAAGAAGAATACGCAATCGCAGCCCCATTCCCGTATGACAGACTGAATTATGCCGCGAGATAGTCCTTTATATCCGAAAGGATCTATGAACGAAAACGTGGGACAGCCCTGCGTGTTCTGGAACATCGTTGTCGCGTCGATGCCGACTTCCGTGCAGAGGACTTTCGGGGCTACTCTGAGCTTATCAATTCCATCAATTTTCTGAAGGGATTCAGCAAGGGAGGCAACGTTTTCTGGATCGGCGTCGTTGAACATCGCAACTAGACGTGAGGCCAGTTCTGGTTCGGCTATCGCTCGTTCTAGCACCATTAGAGGCGTAGATTTAGAACCGTCTTTGTAACGCCCTGGGCCAGCAAACAAGTCAATATATGCGAGCCGTGATATCGGAAGTCGGTTCGCATTCGCGATCATTACTCGGCTCCAAGCGTCAAAATATTTCGACACAATTGCAGCTTTAACAAGAGATTGATCACGTTGCTCGTCGAAGAAAGCGTTTGCCACGATGCCTCCACCCGGAATTTCTCGAACGCGAGATTAGCACGATGAAAACAAAATAAGAACGAAATTTGATCGGCATCGGAGCTTTCGAGAGCGACGTAAGGAAAATAATCCTTTCCTACATTATCCAAATAGGTTCAAAATCATTCCGATTCATTCCATGTGATTCGGGAGATGGAGCTATGGGGCGTGAGGCGGCGCTGGATTCGCGGGGGAAATCGGGGGAGAAGGGCGGCGTGGGAGAGGGGGCCCACCCTGCTGCGACTAGCCAGCGAGCTGGCAAGTCTCGCACCCCCTCCCGCAAGCGGGAGGGGAGCAAGGCGCGCGGCGGGGCTGGGTCCCGGATCAAGTCCGGGGTTCGCGAGCGGGAGAATCCCTTCATGCCGGGACTGCGCGTGCGGTCGGACGGGTGGACGGCGGCGCGGACGCGGGTGTTCCTCGCGACGCTGGGGCGCACGGGGTGCGTCACCGATGCGGCGCGGGTGGCGGGGGTCAGCACGACCTCGGTCAACCGGTCGCGTGCGCTGTTTCCGCCGTTCGACACGGCGTGCGGTGAGGCGATCGCGCGGGCGCTGCGCGGGCTGGAGGCGGTCGCTTACGAGCGCGCGGTTGCGGGGCGCGAGATGGTCGTCATTCGGGACGGGCGCGAGGTCGAGCGGCGGATCATGCCGTCGGATTCGATGCTGGGGCTGCTGATCAAGCGCGGCGACCTGAAAGGCGGCCAGAATCTGCATCTGACGGCCGAGGAGGCCGCGGCCTATGTGCTGCCCGCGGCGGTCGCGCACCGTTTCCTGTCGGTCGACGAGTTTTACGGCGGCATCACCTTTGACGGGCGCGACGGCGGCAAGGTGCAGCGGCCGACGTCCGAGGAGACCGACGCGGCGATCATCGCGCGGCTCGCCATCCTGCGCAAGCAGCGCGGATGGGAGCGCATGTTGTGCGACGAATGCGGCGCGACGATCCACCCGGGTCGGGACGACTAGCCCCGCCGGCCCAGGTTAGCACTCGGGTCAGCACTCAGGTCAGCACTGGGGTCCGCGCTCAGCTCAGCGCATTGTTGATCGTGTTGAAGATGTTCGCGAGATTGAGCCCGAGCGACTGGAAGGCGATGATGCACGCGAGCGCGATCAGCGCGGCGATCAGCGCATATTCGATCGCCGCCGCCGCGTGGTCGTCGCGGAGGAGGTCTGCTGTTCCGATGGTCCGCATGTTCCTGTTCCCTTGTCCTGTGTTCCGTCCATGGTCCCGGGGCGGGAATAGCGCGGCGGGGCTGCGGCTTTTCCTGCGGAAGAGGATTAATGCGCTGATAAGCGAGATAAATGTGGAGCGGACCGGAGCGTGTGATCGGGCCCGGCGGCAGGGGCTGGCCATCGCGCCCGCGCGCTGTCAGGCTGGCGGCGTTTCAGGCCGAAAAATGAGGGATGCGGATCATGCGGTGGACGACGATAGCGATGATGGCGGCCGGGCTGGTCGCGGCGCCCGCGACGGCGCGCGAGGCGGACAAGGTATTGATGTCCGAAAATGCCGAGGCGCGCGCCTTTCAGGAGGCGGTGGGCTATGCCGATGCGGTGATCGCGGGCGACACCATTTACCTGTCGGGCGTGGTCGCGGCGCCGGCGGGCGAGGGCGCGGCGGGGCTCGTCGCGGGCTATGAGCGCGCTTTCAAACATATCGCGGCGACGCTGGCGCGTGCGGGGGCGAGCTGGGACGATGTCGTCGACATCACGACCTTTCACACCGACCTTGCGGCGCATATCGACGGCTTTGCGGCGGTGAAGAACCGCTATGTGAAGGCGCCCCTTCCGGCGTGGACCGCGATCGGCGTGTCGCGATTGTACGAGCCGAGCGCGGTGGTCGAGATCAAGGTCGTCGCGCGGCGCCCGGCGAAATAGGCGCCGCCGGCCTTACCCCGCGGCGATATCGGCAGCGGGATAATCCTCGGCGGACGAGGGGCAGCTGCCCTGTTTCATGATGCTTGGCTGGCCGGGTTCGAACCACTGCGCCGACTGGAAATCCTCGCCATAACCGACGCCGTCATAGATGCAGACCTCGGGCTTTGACCCGTCGGGGGCGATGACGACCGACCAGTTGTAGCGATCCTCGGCGCGCCAAGCGCCGCCCCAGACGAGGAGCCGGCCGCCGGCGACCTTCACGATCGGCAGGCCGAGGCCATTGTCGTCGAACTTGACCGCGGCGCGCTGTTTCGCATCGGGGACGGCGGCGGCGATCGCGGCCTTGACGGCGGGATGATCGAGGAAGCGGTGGCCGTTCACGACGTCGAACGGATATTTGCCGACATAGGCGTCGAGGTCGGCCGCGGCCTCCTTTGCCTGAAGCTGCGGTGCCGCCGCCGCTGCCATCATCATCACGCTCGCAAAAATCGCTGTCCGCACCGCGGGCTTCCTTTCTTTCCCGTTGGAATCGCACTCAAAACAGCAGACGCGCCTTTTGGTTGCAGTGCCGGCGATCACAAGCGGGCTCAGCCACAGGTGGCGGCAAGGCGGACCGGCTTGGGGGTGAAGGTGCGGACGCGGTTGCGGCCCATACGCTTGGCTTCGTAGAGCGCCTGATCGGCCTCCTCCATCAGCGCCGAGAGGGTAGCGCCGGGGGCGCCGATCGCGATGCCGAAGCTGGCGGTCGGGCAGAGCCGGGCGGGGATGCGGTCGGCGCACGCGGCGGCGAGGCCGGTGCGGACCGCCTCGGCGAGCTGGCGCGCGGCCTCTATGCTCGCGCCGGGGACGAGCAGCGCGAACTCCTCGCCGCCGATGCGTCCCGCGACCATGTTCGCGGGGCCGATGGCGCGGGCGTGCGCGCCGAACGCCGCGATGATCGCGTCGCCGACCGCGTGGCCGTGATTGTCGTTGACGCGCTTGAAATGGTCGAGGTCGGCGATCATCAGCGCGACGGGGGTGTCGGCGTCGATGCAGCGGCGGAGCGCGGCGTCCGCCTGCGCCTCGAACCCGCGGCGGTTGAGCAGGCCCGAGAGATTGTCGGCGTCGGCGGCGCGGCGCAGCTCGGCAATCTGGTCGATCGCGACCGCGACCATCAGGCTGATCGCCGCGGCGATCGACACCATCGCCTGCGTGAACTGGACGGTGGTCCAGTATACCGACTGCTGGAAGCCGACATAATTGTCGAAGCCGCCGGTGAGCGAGAGCAGCACGACGGGGCGAACGATGAGGTTGAGCGCCGAGAAGGCGGCGACCCAGAAGAGGACGCGGTCGATCAGGTGGCGCTTTTCGACGGGCCAGAGCACGACGACGACCATGATCGCGATGATGCCCGCGCCGATACTGATCGTCAGGATGCGCGCGGCGATGCTGGGGTGGCCGAGCAGGAACCAGGTGAAGGCGGCGGTCGCGGCGATCGCGGTGACGCCCATCGCGCGCCAGGGCACGGGGAGCGCGTAGCGCTGGATGATCGCGGCGGCGAAGAAGATGCCGGTCAAAAGGAAGCCGATATTGGCGGGCAGCCGCTGCAGCTCCATCGGCAGCACGGGGCCGACGTCGAGGATCAGGAAGGCGAGGGCGGAGGCGATGTAGGCGGCGGCGGCGTAGGCGACGTAGCGCTCGCGCCGGTTCAGCCACAGCAGGAAAAAGGCGGTGGCGAACAGGAGGCCGATGCCCGGGTTGAGCAGCGAGATGAAAAATTGTCCGTTCACACTACCGCTTTCTGCCCCCGCCCCTGGGTAGCAGCGCCCTGGATAACGAATTGTTACTTTTCGGGGAGTTAAGTCACGGTAACGCGGTCTTATGCGGTACCGCGCACGACGAGATGGACGGGGATGCGGGTGCCGCTGCGCGTGCGTTCGTCATCCTCGAGCGCCATCGCGACAAGCGCCTCGCCGGCGGCGTCGAGGTCGGGTTCGAGCGTCGTGAGCGCGGGGTCGGCGAGCGTGCCGGCGCGGATACCGTCGAAGCCGATCAGGGCGACATCCTCGGGCACGCGGCGTCCGGCGTCCTTCAGCCCCTGCAGCACGCCCAAGGCGAGCATGTCGGAAGCGGCGAAGATCGCATCGGTTTCTGGGTGCGCTTCGAGCAGGGCGTGGACCGCGGCGACGCCCTGCGCATGGCGGTCGGCGGCGGCGGGCGGCTCGGCGACGAAGGGGGTGATGCCGTGGAGGCCAAGCGCCGCGGTGAAGCCGTCGCGGCGTTCGTCGAACTGGCGCTGCGGCGACTGCTGCGGCCCGACGAAGGCGATATGGCGGCGCCCGGTGCTGATGAAATGCTCGGCCGCGAGCTGGCCGCCGATATCATTCTCGCTGCGCATCCAGTGGAAGGGGCTGCCCGGGCTGCCCCAGCAGACGAAGTCGAGTCCCGACGCCTGTGCCTCGGCGAAATATTGCCAGGCTTCGCGGTTGCTGGTCGTGCCGATGACGATCATCGCGTCGGCGAGCCCCGAGGCGACGAAATCGGCGCGGAAATTGTCGGCATTTTCCTGGAAGGAGACGAGCAGGTTGAACCCGCGCGCCGAGGTTGCGGCGGCGATGCTGCCGAGCAGTGCGAAATAGAAGGGGTTGATCGCGCTGCGATCCTCGCCCGGGCGGCAGATGGTGACGAGCGCGATCGTCTCGCTGCTTTTGAGGCGCAGCGACGAGGCGTGGCGGTCGACGACATAGCCGAGTTCGCGCGCCGCGGCGGAGACGCGCGCACGCGTTTCGGCGTTGACGCCGGGACTGTTGCGAAGCGCCCGCGAGACGGTCGATTGCGACACGCCGGCGCGCTCGGCAACGTCGAACGATGTGGGACGCAGCATCTTTCCGTTCACCTCTGGCTTCCTCCCCCTAGCGCCGTCTGTTGCTGCGCCGGGCGGGCTTGTCAATGTCGGCAGGTAGCGTCCACGCTTCGTCATGCCGGACTTGATCCGGCATCCATTCGCGCGCCATTGCTATGGACCCCGGATCAAGTCCGGGGTGACGAAGGTAGATGAAGCAAATTCAAAGGCCGTCGAGCGCGAGCAGCGCGAAGCTCGCGAGCCAGTGCTCGCCCATATAGTCGCCGGTGACGTGGGGGAGTGCGGCGGCGAGATGGCGCTGCGCCGCGGCTTCGGCGACCGGGGCGACGGGGTGCGCCGGCCCCAGCGCCGACACCACCGCGCGCCAGCTCCACGCGCGGCTGAGATTGAGCCCGTCGAGATGCGCGATCTTGCCGTCGCTGCGGTCGGAGACGGTGGCGGGGGTGAAGAGCGTCGCGGGCTGTTCACTGGCGGCGCGGGGCAGGAAGGCGTCGAACCATGTGGGGAAATCGTCGCCGAGGACGACCGCCATCAGATGCGCCTCGGTGAGCGCGGAGGAGAGGAATTCGTCGCCGCCGGGCTCCCACGCCTGACAGTCGCGGTCGTCGCCGAACCAGTCGCGGGCGCGGGTGTCGATCAACGTGACGAGCGCGAGGTCGTGGCTCGCAGCCCAGTGGCGGGCGAGGAGCAGCGCGAAGCCGATGTTGAAATGGGTGCCGACGCGCAGCGGATAGGTGAGCTTGGGCAGGAAGGCGTGAAAGCGCTCGGCGAAGGCGAGCGCGAGCGGTTCGAGCGCGGTCGCCCAGGGGGCATCATGGCGTTCGGTCTCGGCATGGAGCGCGAGCAGCCACGCCCAGCCATAGGGGCGTTCGAACGCGGCCGAATAGGGGCGCGAGAGAAAGGCCAGCTCGCCCGCGACCTTTTCGGGGACGAGCATGTCGTCTGCTCGCGTGCGGATCTCGGCGGCGACGGGGAGGTCGGGGAAGCGCCGCGCGAGGCGGAGGATCTGCCACCAGCCATGAACGCAGCTATGCCAGTCGAAGCTGCCGTGGAAGATCGGGTGATGCTCGCGCGGGGGCTTCGCATCCTCGGGGCCGTTGAGGACGAGGTCCATCTTGTACGGATATTCGCGGCCGAGGTGCGAGAGGGTCGCGGTCGCGAAGCGCGTGGCGTGGTCGGGGGTGAGGTGGGTCATGTCAGAATGCAAAGAGCCAGATGAAGAGGATGTTCACCGCGAGCAAGGGCAGCGCGGTCCCGATCTGCGCCTTGATCACGCCATAGGGATTTTTGAGTTCGAGCAGCGCTGCGGGGACGAGGTTGAAGTTCGCTGCCATCGGGGTCATCAGCGTGCCGCAGAAGCCTGCGAGCATGCCGATCGCCGCGACCACCGCGGGGTCGCCGCCATATTGCTTGATGAGCAAAGGCATGCCGACCGCCGCGAGCATCACCGGGAAAGCCGCGAAGGCGTTGCCCATCACCATGGTGAACAGCGCCATGCCGATCCCGAAGGCGAGCGTTGCGCCGAACAGGCTGCCCTCGGGAATCGTGGTGCCGATGAGATCGCCGACGACTTCGCCGACGCCGGCGAGCGCGAACACGGCGCCGAGGCTGGCGAGCATCTGCGGCAGGATGGCGGCCCAGCCGACGGCGTCGAGCAGGCGGCGCCCCTGCTGGAGCGGAAGCAGAGCGGGAGGTTTCAGGCGCGCCATGCCGACGGCGAGCGCGATCAGCACGCCGAGCGCGAGCGAGATCAAGGTCGCCTGCTTGGGGTCGGCGAGGCCGGGAAGCCATTTGAACAGAAAGGTGCCTGCGAGCGCGACCGCAGGGATGATCAACGCGACGAGGAGCAGGAACGGACCGTGTTTTGCGGCGCGTTCGGCCTGCACCTCGGGGGCGACGTCGCCGCCGGGGGCGCGGCCGATCTGGCCGGTGCCCGCAATCGCGACGAGCGCGAGGACGAGGAGGCCGTTGCCGAAGTCGCCGAGATAATCGCCCGCCAGCATCGAGAGGGCAAGCAGGCCCCAGAAGATGCCGTTGCCAAAGCGTTTGGGGTTGGTGCGGTCGAGGAGGCCGAGGACCGCAAAGAGCGCAAAGGTCAGGCCCGCGAGGACATAGACGAAGCCGAGCGTGATCATGCGCCGGCCCCCTGTTTCATCATTCGCTTTTCGAGGCGGCGGAGGCGGAGGCCGTGGATGATGAAGGCGGCGATAGCGGTCGGGATCGCCCAGAGCGAGAAGTGCAAAGGCTCGATCTGATAGCCATAGCCTTCGAGCACGCCCTTCATCAGCAGGATCGAGCCGATCGCGAGGAAGATATCCTCGCCGAAGAAGAGGCCGATATTGTCGGTCGCGGCCGAAAAGGCTTTCACTTCCTCGCGCTGGTCGTCGGTGAGCGCGTCGTTGCGTGCCTCGGCGGCGGCTTCGGCCATCGGGGCAACAAGCGGGCGGACGGTCTGCGCATGGCCCGCGACCGAGGTGAGGCCGACCGCAGCCATCGCCTGACGGAGCAGGAGGTAGCCGGTGAGCAGACGGCCGAGCGTCGCGCCCTTCATCCGGTCGATCAGGCTGCGCGCATGCTGTTGCAGGCCGTAGGCTTCGAGCAGGCCGATGACCGGCAGGACGATCCAGATGATCGAGACATAGCGCGTGTCGTTGAATGCCTTGCCAAAGGCGGCGATGATCGCGGCGATGTCGAGCCCCGCGGCGAGCCCGGTCGCGAGCGCCGAAGCCATGATGACGAGCAGCGGATTGAAGCGGAGCAGGAAGCCCGCGATGATGATCAGGATGCCGATCAGGACGAGCATGATCGATATCCCTTCATTCCGTCGTCCCCGCGTGGGGTAGACCGCGCTGTCGTCAAATCATCTCTCCCCCGATTTCCCGTAACCGCCGCCGCCGGGTGTCTCGATCACGAAGGCGTCGCCCGCGGCGAGGTCTGCGCTGCCGGTGGCGGCGAGCATTTCAACGGAGCCGTCGGCGCGCTCGACCCAGTTGCGGCCGGGGGCTGCGTCTTCGCCGCCCGCGAGACCGCTGGGGGCGATCTGGCGCCGGTTGGCGAGGATGTTCGCGGCCATCGGCTCGCGGAAGCGGATGCGGCGGGTGGCGCCGTCACCGCCGGTCCATTGGCCCGCGCCGCCCGAGCCTTTGCGGATCGAAAACTCCTCGACGATGACGGGGAAGCGCGTTTCCATCACTTCGGGATCGGTCATGCGGCTGTTGGTCATATGCGTCTGGATCACGGAGGAGCCGTCGAAGCCGGGGCCGGCGCCCGAGCCGCCGGCGATGGTCTCGTAATATTGGTAAGCTTCGTTGCCGAAGGTGAAATTGTTCATTGTGCCCTGTGCGCCGGCCATCGCGCCGAAGGCGATGAAGAGCGCGTCGGTGATGACCTGGCTCGTCTCGACATTGCCCGCGACGACCGCGGCCGGGTAGCGCGGGGAGAGCATCGAGTCTTCGGGCACGATCAGCGTGACGGGGGCGAGGCAGCCTTCGTTCATCGGGATCGGGTCGTCGAGCATCGTGCGCAGGACGTAAAGCACCGCGGCGCGGACGACGGGCGTCGGCGCGTTGAAATTGTCGGGGAGCGTCGCCGACGAGCCGGTGAAGTCGATGGTGACGTGGCGGGCCTTGCGGTCGACCTTCACCGCGACGGCGACCTCGGCGCCATTGTCCATCGCGTAGGTGAAGGTGCCGTCTTCGAGGCGCGCGATGAGCTGGCGAACGGCGGCTTCGGCCTGGCGCTGGCCGTGCGCCATATAGGCGGCGACGGTGGCGGCGCCGTGCGCGGCGCTGAGGTCGGCGAGCGCGCTGGCGCCGCGCTGGCACGCGGCGACCTGTGCCTTGAGGTCGGCGATGTTGAGTGCGGGGTTGCGTGCGGGCCACTCGCCGGCGTTGAGATGCGCATGGACATCGGCGTCGAGGAAGTTTCCGTCGTCGACGATCAGGACATTGTCGAACAGGATGCCTTCGTCGGCGATGCTCCGGCTGTCGGGGGGCATCGAACCCGGCGCGATGCCGCCAAGGTCGGCGTGATGGCCGCGCGCGGCGACGAAGAAGCTCGGCGCGTAGCCGTCCCCCTCTTCCTTGGCGACGAACACCGGCATGATGACGGTGATGTCGGGGAGGTGCGTGCCGCCGTCGTAGGGCGCGTTGAGGGCGTAGGCGTCGCCGCGTTTGATGCCGCGACCGTCGCCCGCGCGCTGGCGCAGGATGGTGCGCACGCTTTCGCCCATCGAGCCGAGGTGGACGGGCATGTGCGGCGCGTTGGCGACGAGGCGGCCTTCGCCGTCGAAAATCGCGCAGGAGAAGTCGAGGCGCTCGCGGATGTTGATCGACGAGGCGCTGTGCTGGAGCGCGCCGCCCATTTCTTCGGCGATCGCCATGAACAGGCTGTTGAAGATTTCGAGGCGGATCGGGTCGGGATCGTCCGCAGGATTTGTGATCCCCGGCGAAAGCCGGGGCCCATCTTCGTGCGCGAGCCCTGTTTCGCTGGGCCCCGGCTTGCGCCGGGGATCACTTGTGAGTTTCAGCGTCCCCTCATGCTCGACCGTCGCGGTCCACCCCGGTTCAACCACCGTCGTCGACAGCGCGTCGATGATGATCGCGGGGCCGGCGATGGTGCGGCCGGGGGCGAGCGCGCCGCGCTGGTGGAGCGGGACGGTGTGCGGGGCGCCAGCGAGCCAGGCGGTGACGGTTTCAGGGGCGGTTTCGGCTGACCCGGCGGGCGAGGGCAGCGCGGCGGGGGTGTCGCCGGCCTCGGTCAGCTCGACGCGGATGCGGTCGACGACGAGGTTGCTGTGCGGGGCATAGCCGAAGCGCTGGCGGAAGGCGGCGGCGAAGGCGGTCGCGACGTCTTGCGGCGGTGCGAGCGGGAGTTCGATCGCATTGTCGCTGTCGGCAAGGCGGACGAAGAGCAGGGTTTCGCGGGCCGTGTCGGTGTCGGGGGCGAGGTCGGCGCGCGCCTGCTGCGACAGGTCTGTTTCGACGGCGGCGAGGGCTTCGGCGCAATCTTCGTCGAGCTTGAGGCCGAGCGTGCGTTCGCGGATCGCCGAGGGGCGGGCGAGGCCCATGCCATAGGCCGAGAGCACCCCGGCGAGTGGGTGAAGCAGGATTTCGTCGACGCCAAGCGCATCGGCGACGAGGCAGACATGCTGGCCCGCGGCGCCGCCGAAGCCGACGAGGCTGTAGCCTTGGCTCAGGTCGTGGCCGCGCGCGATGGTGATGCGCTTGATCGCGTTCGCCATCTGCTGGACCGCGATGGCGAGCAGGCCCTCGGCGAGCGCTTCGGGGGTGATGTTCCCGACCTCGGCGGCCATGGCGGCGAATTTTCCCACAACCACGGCGCGGTCGAGCGGCTGGTCGCCGTTCGGACCGAAGAGCTTGGGGAAATGATCGGGCTGGATCTTGCCGAGCAGGACGTTGCAGTCGGTGACGGTGAGCGGTCCGCCGCGGCCATAGGCGGCGGGGCCGGGGTTCGCGCCGGCGCTTTCGGGGCCGACGAGAAGGCGCGCGCCGTCCCAGCGGCAGATCGAACCGCCGCCGGCGGCAACGGTGTGGATGCGCAGCATCGGGGCGCGGATGCGCGTGCCGGCGACGATGGTCTCATTGTCGCGCTCGAGGCGGCCGGCATAATGGCTGACGTCGGTCGAGGTGCCGCCCATGTCGAAGCCGATCAGCCGATCCTTGCCGAGCGGCGCGGCGCTGCCGACCATGCCGACGATGCCGCCCGCGGGGCCGGAGAGGATCGCGTCGCGGCCGTGGAAGGCCGATGCGGAGGCGAGGCCGCCCGAGCTTTTCATGAATTGCGGATCGATGCCGTCGCCTAGCTGGCCGACGAATTGCCGAACATAATGGTGGAGGACGGGCGAAAGATAAGCGTCGGCGAGCGTCGTGTCGCCGCGGCCGATCAGCTTGATGAGCGCGCTGACGTCGTGGCTGGTCGAGATTTGCGTGAAGCCGATGTCGCGCGCGATGGCGGCGAGGCGGCGTTCGTGATCGGGGTAGCGATAGCCGTGCATCAGCACGATGGCGATACTGGTGAGGCCGCGGTTATGCGCGTCTTGCAGCGATGCGCGCGCGGCGTTCTCATCGAGCGGAATCAGGATATCGCCCTCAGGGCTCAGACGCTCGGCGATCTCGGCGACTGCGGCGTGCGGCGGCGGCGTGCGGTCGAGTTTGCGCGCGAACAGTTCGGGGCGGTCCTGATAGCCGATCGTCAGCGCATCGCCGAACCCTCGCGTAATCGCGAGCAGGGTCGGCTCGCCCTTGCGTTCGAGGAGCGCGTTCGTCGCGACCGTGCTGCCCATGCGGATCGCGAGCGGGGGCAGCGCGCCGCTGCCTGCGCCGGTGAGGTCGCGGATCGCATTGACCGCCGCATCGCCGGGGCGTGCGGGATCTTCGCTCAGATATTTCGTGGTGACGACCGCGCCCGCGGGGCTGCGTGCGACGACATCGGTGAAGGTGCCGCCGCGGTCGATCCAGATGTGCCAGCGGTCGTCAGGTTGCAGTGCCATTGTCGGGCCAGCGAATGACGATGGCGAGACTGTTGTCAACCGCGGTGCGCGTCCAGCTGCCCTTGAGCTGGCGTTCGATCATCGAACGGATGAAGCGGGTGCCGAAGCTTTCGCTTTCGATATGCGGGGTTTCGGCGAGGCCGGTTTCCGACCAGTCGAGTTCGATGTCGCTGCCGTCGCGGTGCCAGCCGACCGCGAGGCGGCCCTTGCCCGCGAGCGCCCCATATTTGATGCTGTTGGTGACGAATTCGTGGAGCGCGAGCGAGATCGCCTGCGCCCCTTCGTCGCCCAAACGGACCTCGGGCCCGGCGATGGCGGCGAGCTGTTCTGCGGATACCCCCGCGAGTTCGAGTTCGCGGCGGACGATCTGGCCGAGCTCGACGCTGTCGACCGCGCCGGTGACGAGCATCTGCTTGGCGTCCGACAGCGCCCGCATGCGCCCGTCAAACTTGTTTTCGAACTCTTCGAGCGAGGCGGATTCGCGGAGCGTGATGCGCGCGAGCGCGCCGATGCGGGCGAAGGCGTTCTTCATCCGGTGCGCCATCTCGCCGATCATCAGTTCGCGGTCCTCGGCGTGGCGTGCCTTTTCCTCGGCAAGCGCCTGCGCCTCGCCGACGCGGCGCTGCTGGACGCGGTGAAGCTGTGTCGCGAGCAAGGCCAGCGCGAGGCCGAACAGGAAGATGCCGAGCGGGCGGCCGAGGCGTTCGAGCAGGCGGCCGTACGAGATACGCATCGTCCATTGCCGGTCGGCGATGCGCAGCACCTGTTCCTGCGCGTCCCAGCCCATCTTGCCATGCCGGAAGATGACGGGCGCCGAGGGACCGGCGCCCGCGCGGATTTCGAGTCCGTTGATCTGGCCGAGCTGCGGCCCGAGCACGGCCTTCATCATGTCGTTCACCCGAAAGGGGGCGTAGATGAACGCCTCGATCGGCCGAAAGCCCGGCGCCGTCGCGACCGTGCCGGCGGCGGCTTCGCTTGCCATTCCCCGGGCATAGACGGGAAGATAGATAAGAAAGCCGGGCTGTTTGACCTTGGCAGCGCGTTCCTGCGCGAGATGGACGATCCCGCTCGCGGCGGGGCGGCCGGTTTGCCAGGCGCGGCGCATCGCTTCGCGGCGCACGGGCTCGCCATACATGTCGAAACCGAGCGCAACCTGGCGGCGCGGCGTATATGGTTCGACCAGCGCGACGGCGAAGCCGACCGGCTGGTCGGTCGTGCCCCACACCTTGATGTCCTGGCCATAATTTTCCCGGAGCCGCGCCTCGACCCCCGCCGGATCGCCCGCACGCATCGCAGCCGCGATGCCGATGCCCTCCATCCCCGGGGCCTGGACCTGCGGCTGGAGCGCGGCGAGATAGGAGCGAATGCCGGGGCCGCTGGCCGCGGCGTCGGACTGGTAGAGCGCGCGCACCCCTTCGAGGATTGCAACATGGTCGCGGAGCCGCATGTTGAACTGTGCCGCGACACGCTCGGCCTGATCGGCTTCTTCGGCTTGATTATAGAGGAAACTGGCGCTCGCCGCGACGATGGTCGCCAGCAAGATCACCAGCCCGACGAACCGGACCAGCAGCGCCAACAGCCGATCTGCCCATGACGAAGGGCGCATTGATATATCCTGCCTGATGGCTGCCGCAGCAGCGCCCCCCTCTGTCCCCGGATGTTTCACGGCAGGCAGCCGATAGCAAGTTTATTTCGTGCCGATCCGGCGGTGTCCAACGGGTTGCGACCCGCAACCTTTCGCCTATGCTGGTGCGAAATAAAGGGAGAAGCAGGATGATTGTCTATGGCTCGCTGGTGTCGCCGTTCGTCCGTAAATTGCTGGGCTTTCTGGGCGAAAAAGGGATCGAATTCGAGCTGAAGGGCGTCGGGATCGGCGATCCCGATCCGGGGTTCCGCGCCGCTTCGCCGCTGGGCAAGATGCCCGCGATGGATGACGACGGCTTCCTGCTCGCCGATTCGAGCGCGATCATCCAATATATCGAGGCGAAATACCCCGAACCGGTGCTGATCCCCGCCGACCCGCAGGAGCGCGGGCGCGTGATCTGGTGGGAGGAATTCGGCGACACGGTGTTCGCGGCGTGCAGCGGCAAGATGTTCTTCAACCGTATCGTCGCCCCGAAGTTCCTGGGACGCGAGGGCGACCTGGCCGCCGCGGCGTTGGCCGAGGGCGAGGAATTGCCCAAGCTGCTCGCCTATCTGGAAGGTGCGATCCCTGCGTCGGGCTTTCTGGTCGGAGACCGGCTGACGCTCGCCGACCTGGCGGTTGCGTCGCCGCTGATGAACTTCCGCCACTGCGGCGCGGGCATCGATCCTGCCGCGCATCCGAAGATCGCGGCGTGGAGCGAGGCTATCTTGTCGCGGCCGAGCATGGCGCCGTGGATCGCGAAGGAAGAGCGGCTGATCGCGCGGGTGCTGGCGAGCTAGGGTCAGGGCTCTAGAATTCGACGACGATCCGGACGCGCTCGGCGCCGATGCCGAGGTCGCGCGCTATCTGTTCGCGGCGGTAGTCGATCAGCGCCTGTATCTCCTGCACCCCGTGCAGTCCCTCGGGCGCGGCTTCGTCGATGACCGGTTCCACCTGATCGCCGTGGGTGGTGGGCGCCGGCTCGATAGCGGGCGGTGCGTCG
Organism: Sphingopyxis sp. OAS728; assembly: GCF_014873485.1. Classification (NCBI taxonomy): domain Bacteria; kingdom Pseudomonadati; phylum Pseudomonadota; class Alphaproteobacteria; order Sphingomonadales; family Sphingopyxidaceae; genus Sphingopyxis; species Sphingopyxis sp. OAS728. Next base: position 3,438,419 of record NZ_JADBDT010000001.1, read on the forward strand.
ATGGCGCTCTTGAGTTCGACCGCGCTCAGCGTGGCGGGCGATACCGGGCCTTCGAACTGGCATCCGAAAAGCCGCCCGCTGGCCCAGATGACCTTCGCCGTGATGTCGCCGGCGTGCGGAAGCTCGATTTCGATGCGGTCGCCGGCCACCAGTTTGACGTCGCTTTCGAGCAATAGCCCGGTTCCCGAGATATTGTGGATCTGCACCTCGATGTCGGTGCCGTCATGCCGCAGGCCCGACGCGAGAAGGCTGAGTTTGCGGCGCGCGTCGATACGTTTGTCGGCGCCGGGCGCCGATGGCAGAAAATGTCCGTAAATAGGCATAGCCGGTTGTTGGAGTTCGCCGGTTAAAAGAAGGTTAGCGGACGCGTCGAAACACGGCGCACCGGCGCAAAAAATGCACGGGTGCCGGGCGCGTAATTTAGTCCGGCGGGGTTAACCTATGTTGCGGGTGAAGCCGCGCGGGATCGTTAATCATCGGCGCACTGACGCCAGACTCGCGACCCAGGATGGCCGAGGGGGTTCCTCTTGCGTAGCCATATTCAAGAGGACGGAAGGGTTCTGCCGCGAGGTGGAGCCCTTCTTGCCATCGGCGGCCGGCGCGCCTGCCCGGCTATCGGCGTTCGACCATCCCGAGGTTGATTGTTCGCGTGATCCCGATCGCGTCCAGAAACGCCGCGTCGTGGCTGACGACGATCAGCGCGCCATCATAGGCGGCGAGGCCGGTTTCGATCGCGGTCAGCGAGTCGATATCGAGATGGTTGCCGGGTTCGTCGAGGATCAGCAGCTGTGGCGGCTGCGGCGCGCCGAGGACGCAGGCAAGCCCGGCGCGGAGCATCTGCCCGCCGCTCAGCGTGCCGACGACCTGGTCGGCGGCGTCGGCGCGGAAACGAAAGCGCGCGAGCGCGGCGCGGCACTGATTGTTCGTCGTCCCGGGATTGAGCGCGAGGAAATTGTCGGCGATCGAGCGCGCGGGATCGAGCAGGCCGACGCGCTGGTCGAAGAGCGCGAAGGCGACGCCGACGCGGACGTCGCCGGCCCACGGCGCGAGCGTGCCCGCGACCAGCGCGAGCAGCGTCGATTTGCCCGAGCCGTTGGGACCGGTGATCGCGACACGTTCGGGGCCGGTGATGGTCAGCGACAGATTTTCGATCACCGGCCGGCCTTCGGCATAGCCCGCGGTGACATGATCGAGGGCGAGCACCGTCCGCGACGCGGGAAGACCGGCCGAAGGCAGGCCGGCCGACAGCGGATCGATTACCTCGACCTTCGCACGCGCCGCGGCGAGACGCTCCTCGGCGTCGCCGCGCTGGCGTTCGGCGAGGCGGCTTCCCGCCGCGCGGGTTTCCTCGGCGCGGCGCTTGAGGCCGCCGATGACGATCTTGGGCATGTCGCCGCGCGCTGCCTTGGCGCGCCCGCGCGAGTCGCGGCGGTCCTGCTTTTCGGTCGCCACCTGCGCCTGCCGCTGCGCGGCATCGGCGCGCTTTTCGGCACCCGCGAGTTCGGCCTCGACCGCCGCCTGCTCGATATCCTTGCGCGCGCGATACGCGCTCCAGCCGCCGCCGTAGCGCGTGCCGCCAAGGCTGGTCAGTTCGACGATCGCGTCCATTTCCTCGAGCAATTCGCGGTCGTGGCTGACGACGATCGCGCCGCCGCGCCAGCGGGCGAGCAGGTCGCGCACCGCGTCGCGGCCCGCGCGGTCGAGATTGTTGGTGGGCTCGTCGAGGAGCAAGAAATCGGGCGCGGCGAACATCGCCCCGGCGAGCGCGGCGCGCGTGCGCTGGCCGCCCGAGAGCTGCGCGAGCGGGGTGTCGGCGGGAAGTGGCAGGCCGACCCCCGCGAGCGCTTCGTCGATCCGCGCTTCGAGCGTCCAGTCGGCGTCGCCGATTTCGTCGACGCTGGCTTCGCCGGCCTCGGCCTTGCGGAGCAGCGCGAGCGCGCCCCGCGCGCCGAACAGGTCGGCGATCGTCTCGTGCGGCGCGACCCGCACCGTCTGGCGGAGCATCGCGATGCTGCCGTGAACCCCGATGCTGCCCGATGCGGGCGTCAGTTCGCCGGTCAGCAGGCGCAGCAGCGTCGATTTGCCGACGCCGTTGCGGCCGACGATGCCGGCGCGTTCGGACTGGAAATTGAGGTCGAGGCCCGAAAGGACGGCGCGGCCGTCAGGCGTGGACCAGCTGAGATTGGAGATTGTGATGGCGGGCATGGACATGGACTTTCCTGGCGGCAAGGCGGGGCGTTGCGGGCAGGTATTGATCCATGGCGAAAGTCTCCGGTTGGCGGGCCGATGTAGAGGCTGCGGTTGCGGTACGCAAGCCGGACGCGATACGCCGCTATGATGCTAATAACCAAATAGGTTATTTTATATTGACATCGTCACGCTGATATGGCACAAGTGTCACATCATGAAGAATTGCGAGTCGGGCCGGTGCCCCTTCCGATGCGGGGGGTAATCCGGCCCTTCTGCTTTTGGAGGTGGGCGATGGATCTGGTGGTGAAAAGCGGGAAGGCGCGATTGCTGGTCAAGACGAAACGTGCGGCCCGCGAGCTTTCCGCGCGCAAGCGCGACGCGTTCATCCAGCATCTGAGCGAGACCTGCAACGTGCGGCTGTCAGCCGAGCGGGTGGGCGTTTCCTTTTCGACCTTTTACAAGATTCGCCAGCGCGATCCGGCGTTTGCGGCCGCTTGGCAACAGGCGCTCGACGATGGCTATCAGCGGTTGGAGATGGGGTTGCTCCATGCCGCTTTGGCGGTGGTAGAGGGCGGGCGCCCGAATGGAAGCGAAACGAGCGACGGCGCGGTCATCGCGCCGATGACGATGGAGCAGGCGTTTCGGGTTCTGGGGCGCCACGAAGGGAGTGTTCGCGGCGGGAAGCTGCGCAGCCTCCGTATTGGCAAGGGCAAGATGCCGACGTCGGAAGAAACCGATGCGGAGGTGTTGAAGCGGCTTGCGATCCTGCGACGTCAGCGCGGCTGGGATCAGCTGTAGCGATGGTGCAGGCGACACGCGACGTCGTCGGCGATTTGCTGGAGCTGTTGGGAACGCTGACGCCGGGCCAGCTGCGGCGATTGATGCGCGACCTTCCGATCAAACATCGGCGCGAGCTCGTCGAGCGTTGGCAGGGCTGGGCGCAACCCGGGCAATGCGAGCCGTCGGGCGATTGGCGCATCTGGATGATCCGCGCCGGGCGCGGGTTCGGCAAGACGCGCGCGGGGGCGGAATGGATCAGCGAATGGGCGCGGATGCTGCCCGAGGCACGGATCGCGCTGGTCGCGGCGAACGATGCCGACGGGCGCCGCGTGATGATCGAGGGGCCGAGCGGGCTGCTGGCTGTGGCGCGATCGGACGAAGAACCGATGTGGCGTGAAGGATTGCGCGAATTGCATTTCAGCAGCGGTGCGGTGGCGACGCTCTATTCGGCGGCGGCGGCGGAGAATCTGCGCGGGCCCGAGCATCATGTCGCCTGGTGCGACGAACTGGCGAAATGGCCGCAGGGCGATGCGGCGTGGGACAATCTGATGATGGGGTTGCGGCTGAAGCCTTCGGCGCTCGAGACGAGCGACAGCCTCGACGTCGCGACGATGGACCTGGAGGGCGCGGTCACCAGCGATGCGATCGCGGCGCGCGATCTGGATGCGGGGCGCTGGGATGGCGCGGAGCTGGAGCTGTTCGTCACCGACTGGAGCGCGCCCGAGGTTGCGCCGGTCACGGTGGCGCGTGGATCGGTGGGGGCGATCGAGCGGCGCGGGCCGGCCTTTGCGGTGGAGTTGCAGGGCGTGACGCGGGTGCTCGACCGGCCGGTGTGCCCGGCGACGTCGCCGTCGTGCCGCGCGATGCTTGGCGACCGGGCGTGCCGGGTCGACCTGACGCCGCTGACGCATGTGCGCCGGGTCGTCGCGGTCGACGGGCGCATGGTGACGCTCGATGCCGCGGTGCCGGGGATGGCGTTCGGCGAGCTTCTGTGGATCGAGGGCGCCAATTGCGGATTGGCGAGCCCGGTGATCGCGGTCGACGAGGCGGTGCTGCATTTGGCCGAAGCGCCGGCGTTTGCGGTCGCAGGGCCGGTGCGCGTGCGGCTCACCGAAGGGTGCGACAAGCAGCTTGCGACGTGCCGCGACCGCTTTGCGAACGCGATCAATTTTCGCGGCGAGGCCCACTTGCCCGGCAATGATTTGCTGACGCGCTATCCCGGTGGCTGAGGTTGGAGCGCGCGCCTTTGCGGCGGCGCGGGCGATGGTTGGCGTGGGGTTCCGGCCGCAAGGGAGCGATCCGGCGACGGGGCTCGATTGTGTGGGGCTGGTGTGGGCCGCCTATGCGGCGGCGGGATGCCGGCTGGTGCGGCCGGTCGGTTTGCCGCCGCCGCGGCCGATGGACGCGAAACGCTGGTCTGGCGCGCCGATCTGGCAGCGCTGGCGCTCACGGTGGGGCATGTCGTGGCGTTGGAGGATGGTAGCCGTTGGCGGCTGGCAGCGCGGACGGTACGCGGGAGTGACATCCTGCTGGAGCTGAGGCGCCACGAGCCGCTGCCTGCCGCCGAGGTTCCGGCCGAACCGGGCGTTCCGGTCAGCGCGCCCGACTGGCCCGACGCCGTCGGGTCGGTTCGCCTGTTCGACCTTCCCAACATCGGAAGTCCGGCGGCATCGGCGCCGCGATTGTTGATTGCCGGCGCTGGTAGCAACGATGGCTGGCGCGGCGCCGATTCCTGGTTCGTCGCGTCGCCCGGTGCCGAACCGATCCCGGTCGGCACCGTGCGTCCGGCCGCGGCTCTCGGCGCGCTAGCCGAGCCGCTCGCCGCAGGGAGCGATTGCCTGTTCGATCTTTCGAACAGCGTCGAGGTCCAGCTGGTCAATCCCGCGATGACATTGGAATCGGTCGGCGACGCCGCGCTGCTGGGCGGCGTGAACCGGGCGATGGTGAGCGGCGAGTTGCTGCAGTTCGGCGTCGCCGAGGTTATTGGACCCGGTCGCTGGCGCCTCACGCGCTTGCTGCGCGGGCGGGCCGGGACCGACAGCGGAATGACCCATTTGGCCGGGGCGCCGTTCGTTATGCTCGATGATCCGGCGCTGTTGACACTGTCCGAGACCCTTGCTGCTTTGGGAGAAAACGGCGCGGCGACCGTCGAATGGGCACCGCGGGGCGGGACCACGCTGGCCGAGGTTGACGTGCCGGTGGCCGGCCGGGCGCTGCAGCCGCTGGCTCCGGTGCACGGGAAGGTCCGCGCCGATGGAGCCGGCGGGGTGACGATCGACTGGGTGCGACGCAGCCGCGTCGATACGGGGTGGCGCGACCATGTCGATCAGCCCCTTGGTGAAGCAACCGAGGCATGGCGCATTGCACTGGTACCACCCATTCCGGGGATCGGGCCGTGGGCAAGCGTGTCGCCGACGTTGAATATCGGTGCCACCGACCTCGCAATATTGCCGCCCGGCTGCGCGATCGAAATCCGGCAGGTGGGGGATTTCGCGCTGTCGCCGCCCCTGTCCCTGCCATTGACGTAAAGGATTGAGCCATGACCGATATGCCGACCACACCGCGCTTCGCGTTACCGTTACTTGCCGTAGCACAGGCGCAGAAAGAGGTGACGCACAACGAAGCCCTGACGCTGCTCGATGCCTTGATTCATGCTGCTGTCGAAGCCGGGCCGCTTGCCGTGCCGCCCTCAAGTCCCGTCGACGGGCAATGCTGGATCGTGGGCGCGGCACCGACGGGCGCCTGGACGGGACAGGGAAATGCGATCGCGATCCGGACCGGGGCCGGGTGGCGATTTGCGCCGCCGCGCGAGGGGATGCGGGCGACGCGTCTGACCGATGGCGCACAGCTTCGTTTCGATGGGGGCGTATGGGTGGGCCCGGGGACAGTCGCGGCGCCTTCGGGCGGGTCGGTAATCGACACCCAGGCACGCAGCGCGCTTTCGACATTGATCCTTCAGCTCGCCGCGCAGGGTCTTCTGATTTCAGGCTGAATTTTGGTTCATTGACATCGCGAGTGCGACTTTTTGGCAACATATTGACGATTTGTTAGCTTGCACGGAACCAAAGCGGCGGGTAGGACGTCCTCGAGACGTATATCTCAATTGAAAGGGGAATTATTATGAGGAAGCTTGCCGTCGCTCTGGCGTTGGCCTCCACCACCCTGGCGTCGCCGGTTCTGGCGCGCGACAACTCCTGGTATGTTGGTGTGGGTGCTGGCGCAATGCTCGTCGAGGACCTCGATCTCGACATCGGCACGTTCAACAATGCCGGTACGCTCGATCACCGCGCTGGCTATGATGCCGAAGGTACCGTCGGTTATGACTTTGGCGGTTTCCGCGCAGAAGTCGAAGTCGGTTTCCGTGAAGCCGACATCAAGTCGGGCCGCTTCACGACCCCCGGCATCCCGCAGTCGGCTGCGGGAACGGGCGCTCTGGCGACCGGTTCATATGACCTCGCCGGCGATAGCAATGCGCTGAGCTTCATGGTCAACGGCCTGCTCGACTTCGGTGACGACGACGGCCTTCAGGGCTTTGTCGGCGGTGGTGCCGGTATCGCCCGCGTTTCGGTTGAGCCGGTCTTTGCCGGCAACTTCCTCGACGATTCGGACACGGGCTTTGCCTGGCAGGCGATCGCGGGCGTCCGCGCTCCGCTGAGCGACAACATCGATGTTGGCCTGAAGTATCGCTTCTTCAACGCCGACAACATCGACCTGGTCGACCAGCTCGGCCGCGACGTTTCGACGCGCTTCCGTTCGCACTCGATCCTGGGTACGCTGACGTTCAACTTCGGTGGTGCTCCGGCGCCGGAACCGGTGGCTCCGCCGCCGCCCCCGCCCCCGCCGCCGCCTCCCCCGCCGCCTCCGCCGCCGCCGCCGGTCGTGGAATGCGCACCGGGACCGTATATCGTGTACTTCGACTGGGATCAGTCGAACATCACGCCGGAAGCGGCTTCGACGCTCGACAACGCGATCAGCGCCTATAACCGTGGTTGCACGGGTACGCAGGTCATGCTCGCCGGTCACGCTGACCGTTCGGGTTCGGCCAAGTACAACGTCGGCCTGTCGGAACGCCGCAACACCGCGGTTCGCAGCTATCTCACCGCTCGCGGTATCTCGGATGGCTCGATCAGCGCGCAGGCGTTCGGCGAAACCCGTCCGGCCGTTGCGACCGCCGACGGCGTCCGCAACGACCAGAACCGTCGCGTGGAAATCACTTACGGTCCGAACTCGGGCATGTAAGACCGGTTTCCACTCCCGACAGGGACTGGAAGAAAAAGAGGGGCGGTACCGAAAGGTGCCGCCCTTTCTTTATGGTCGCTTTACACCGCGATTGCTGTTCGGCGGCGACCTTCGTTTTTTCTTGCTCGCTGAGAATTATGATATACCATCACGTCAGAGGGCGCGGGATGGTCTTGAGCCCTCGATGGGGGCGGGGCCCGTCCATCGCGGGCATGCTCCCAAGCGGGAGAGACGATGCGCAAACGCCGCAGCATGTTCCATCGCAGCATTTTTCGCGCCGATCCCAATGGCGATCCGGACATCAACACGACCCCGCTGATCGACGTGATGCTGGTGATGCTGGTGATGTTCATCATCACCATCCCGCCGCCGACGCATAGCGTCGATGTCACGCTGCCGATCGGACCGGATATTCCGGGCAAGGTGCTCGACGAGAATCGTATCACGATCGATACGACCGACGTGATCCGCTGGAACAACGAAGCCGTGGATCTGGCCGAGCTGGGCGCGCTGGTGAAAGTTGCGGCCGACCGGCCGGAGCCTGCGGCGATCCTGCTCGAACCCGATGCGCGGGCGCGTTACCTGCGGGTCGATGAGGCGATCGGGGCGATCCGGCGCAATGGCGGGTCGAAGCTCGCCTTTCCCGGCATCCAAAATTATGCGGGCCTGATCTGATCCTTTTTGACGGATCCCGCTGCCATCAGGCAGCGGGCGCCGTTCCGGGCCGGAGATGGCGCATCATATAGCTGACATAGTCGGCCTTGCCGAGCGGGACGCCCATATGGCGCAGCACGGCGTAGGCCGCGACCCGGTGGAAGTAGAATTGCGGCTGCGCCCAGTCGCGCAGATAGTCGAGCGCGGTCATGTCGAAGGTCATGCCGTTGGGAAGCGTGAAGCTGACCGGCCGGTTCAGGTCGTCGCCGAGTGCGGCGGGATCGACTGTATCGAGAAACACCAGCGCAGCGGCAATCTGGTCCTGCATGCCGGCAAAATCGACTGCGTCCTCCGCGAATTCGGGGACTTCGCCGGCACCGAGCCGCGCCAGCGGCTGGAGCGCCTGCGCGCAGGTGAAGCGGATTTGCGACGCGAGCGGGAACATGTCGGGCGCCAGACGCGCGACCGCGAACTGCAGTTCGCCGACGCCATTGTCCGTACCCCACGAGAGCCCTCGCGCGAGTTCCCCCGACAAGGCATTCAGCCCGTTCTGATAGGCCGGCACGGTCAGGTCATAGAGCATCGTCTTATCCTCGGTTGAACGGGGTGGCGTCAGGCGGCGGCGAGATTGTCCTGGAACTGGAGGCGCGCCAGGCGGGCGTAGAGGCCGTCGGCGGCGACGAGCGCGTCATGCTTGCCCTCTTCGACGATGCGGCCGTCGTCCATCACGACGATGCGGTCGGCGGCGCGCACGGTTGCGAGGCGGTGTGCGATGACGATCGTCGTGCGGTCGTGCATCAGCGTTTCGAGCGCGTCCTGGACGAGCTTCTCGGATTCGGCATCGAGTGCCGATGTCGCTTCGTCGAGCAGCAGCAGCGGGGCGCGGCGGAGCAGTGCGCGGGCGATCGCGACGCGCTGGCGCTGGCCGCCCGAAAGGCGCGCGCCGCCTTCGCCCATGAAGGTGTCGAGCCCGTCGGGCAGCTTGCGGAGGAACTCCTCGGCATTGGCGGCGCGGGCGGCTTCCCACAGCTCCTCGTCGCTCGCGGCCCAATTGCCATAGCGGAGGTTGTCGCGTGCCGAGGCGGCGAAGATTACCGTTTCCTGCGGCACCATCGCGATACGCGCGCGGATGTCGGCGGGATCGGCTTCGGTGAGGGGGATGCCATCTAGGAGGATTTGTCCGCCCTGCGGGTCGTAGAAACGCTCGGCGAGCTGGAAGAGGGTCGACTTGCCGGCACCCGAGGGGCCGACGATCGCGACCGTCTCGCGCGGGTGGATCGCGAGCGAGAAATTATGGAGCGCCGGGGCGTCGGGGCGCGTCGGATAATGGAATTCGACATTGGCGAATTCGAGCGTTCCGACGGGCGGTTCGGGGAAGGGGCGGGGTTTTGCCGGCGGCGCGATGCTTGCCTCGGCGTTGAGCAACTCGCTGAGGCGCTCGGCGGCGCCAGCAGCGCGGAGCAGGTCGCCATAGACTTCGGTGAGCGCGCCGAACGCGCCCGCGACGAGCCCGCCGGTGAGCACGAAGGCGGCGATCGTGCCGCCGGTGATCGTGCCGGCCGCGACGCCTTCGGCACCGTACCAGAGCAGGGTGGTGATTGCGCCGAACAGGAGGCCGATGACCGTCGCGGTGATGATCGCGCGGAGGCGGATGCGGCGCTTGGCGGTCGCGAAATTGGCCTCGACCGCGGCCGAGAAACGATCGGCTTCGCGCGCTTCCTGACCGAAGGCCTGGACGATCTTCATCGCGCCCATCTGCTCGGCGGTGGTCGCGCCGATGTCGGCCACGCGGTCCTGGCTGGTGCGCGAGACTTTCTGGAGCCGGCGGCCGAGGAGGACGATCGGCAGGATGATGACGGGGATGCCGAGCAATATGCCCGCGGTGAGTTTGGGCGACAGGCTGAACAGATAGATGATGCCGCCGATGCCCATCACCGTGTTGCGCAACGCGACCGAGACGGTGGTGCCGACGACCTGTTCGATGATCGCGGTATCCGACGTCATGCGCGAGGCGATTTCGGACGGACGGTTTTCCTCGAAGAAACCGGGCGCGAGACGCAGCAGATTCTGCTGCACGGCCTGCCTTATGTCGGCGACGGTGCGCTCGCCGAGCCAGCTCACGAAATAGAAGCGCAGCGCGGTCGCGAGCGCGAGTGCGACGCAGATCGCGTAGAAGAGCCGGAAATGCGGCGCGACGTCACCGCCGCCGGCGATGAAGCCGCTGTCGATCATCGCCTTGAACTGATAGGGAATGGCGAGCGTCGCGAGCGCCGCAATCCCGAGCGCGATCGCCGCGATGCTCAGCTGGAGCGGATAGTTGCTGGCATAGTGCCATACCATGCGCAGGCTGCCGAGTTTGCGGCGGGGTTCGGCGGTCGCCTTCGCGGCGGGCAGATCGGGTTGGCTGGCCATCGCACCGGCCCTAGCAGCGCCGGGGACCGGGCTCAACGACGCAGAATGCGCCCCTGCTTCAAGCACTTTGAAGCAGGGCTGCAAGGGAGCGCGGTCTGTCGCCGCGCTCCCCCTTTGTCAGCGGTTGTCGAGCTGCGCGCGCACCGCGCGGAGGCCCGCCTGCGTGATGCGGTACGGCGCGCCGTTCAGCGAGCCGATGAAGCCGCGCCGCCGCAGCCGGTTGAACAGTGACAGGCCGGTATCAGCGAGCACATGGCCGTCGCGCGTGAAACACAAAGCTTCGATGATATGGCCGTTCTCGCCGCGCCGATGGCGGATCATGCCGCCCTGCGCCAGCACATGGAGCATACGCTGCTCCGCTTTCGAAATATTCATGATATTGTCCGGGATTATCAAGCAACAAAGGCGCACGAACCCGCTGGCCCGTACGCTGCGCACATCCCGATTACGCCGGGATGTTAGCGGTTGCCCGCAATCTCAGACATATTCACTCCATCGGCGCATCATGCGCCGCTCCGTGCAGAATATTCGACTTCGGCACGCCTCGCAATGATTTTGATGCATTGCACAATGAGACTGAGCCCCTAGACTGCTAACCAACGCGCAGGCGCCGAAGAGCGCCGCCGGGGTCACGCAAGGAACGATTTGAACATGCTTTATCACGCCTTTGACATGCAGAAGAACTGGCTCGCGGGCGCGAGCGCGCTCGCCACGGCGGGTGCGCAGGTCATGCAGCATCCGGCGAATCCGCTCGGTTATTTCAGCGGCAGCCCGATGTTCGCCTCGGCGCTCGAAGTGTTCGCGCATGCGGCGGCGCCGCGCGGAAAGCCGGGGTTCGAGCTCTACGAAACCGTCGTCGACGGTGAGGCGGTGCGCGTGACCGAGGCGGTCGAGGCGCGCAAGCCGTTTGGCCAGCTCAAGCATTTCAAGCACAAGGGCGCGAAAGACGCACCCAAGCTGTTGATCGTCGCGCCGATGTCGGGCCATTATGCGACATTGCTGCGCGGCACGGTCGAACGCATGCTGCCCAGCCATGATGTGTGGATCACCGACTGGCGCGACGCGCGCAATGTGCCGCTCGAGGCCGGCAAGTTCGACCTCGACGATTATGTCGATTATCTGATTTCGTGGCTCGAACATATCGGCCCCGGCGCGCATGTGCTCGCGGTGTGCCAGCCATCGGTGCCGAGCCTCGCCGCGGCGGCGATCATGGCGGCAAACAAGCATAAGTGCCGCCCGAAGACGCTGACGATGATGGGCGGCCCGATCGACACGCGCAAGGCGCCGACCGCGGTGAACGAGCATGCGATGACGCGGCCGCACGCCTGGTTCCAGGAAAATGTGATCGCGACCGTTCCCGCCTATTATCCGGGCGCCGGGCGCCGCGTCTATCCGGGTTTCCTGCAGCTCGCCGGCTTCATGTCGATGAACCTTGGCAATCACATGATGAGCCATTGGGAGATGTTCAAACATCTGGTCGACGGCGATGGCGAAAGCGCCGACAAGACCAAGGAATTTTACGACGAATATCGCGCAGTGTGCGACATGACGGCCGAATTCTACCTTCAGACGGTCGACGTGGTGTTCCAGCGCCACCTGCTGCCCAAGGGCGAGATGACGCACCGCGGCGAGCCGGTCGATGTCGGGGTGATCGAGGATATCGCGATCCTCGCGATCGAGGGCGAGCGCGACGATATTTCGGGGATCGGCCAGACCAAGGCGGCGCTGACGATCGCCAAGTCACTGCCCGCCGAGAAGAAGAAATATCTGATGGCGAAAGGTGTCGGCCATTACGGCATCTTCAACGGCCGCAAATGGCGCGACGAGATTGCACCGGTCGTCGAAAAATGGATCCGCGCGCATGGCGGCTGATGACCGGTAGCTGCCGATCGACATGTGAACCCCGGCGAAAGCCGGGGCCCAGAATTCCAACACTGACCTGGCGCTTTTCCGCACTGGGCCCCGGCTTTCGCCGGGGTGCACGAGGAGGGCAGCTCACCGCCCCAAAAACGGACGTCAGAAGCTCCGCATCACTTCTTCTTCGCTGCGATGTAGCGCGTCACCTGCTCCTCGAGGATGTCGAGCGGCAGAGCGCCTTCGCTCAGCACCGCTTCGTGGAAATCGCGAATGTCGAAGCGCGGGCCGAGCTCGGTCTCGGCGCGTTTGCGCAGCACTGCAATCTTGAGCTGGCCGACCATGTAGCTCGTCGCCTGACCAGGCCAGTTGAAATAGCGGTCGACCTCGCGCGCGATGTCGGTGTCGGACACCGAGCTGTTCGCCTTGAAATAGGCGATCGCCTGCTCGCGCGTCCAGCGCTTTGAATGGATGCCGGTGTCGAGCACGAGGCGGATCGCGCGCCATACCTGCAGCGATAGCATGCCGAAGCGGTCATAAGGCGTCTTGTAGACGCCCATCTCGTTCGCGAGGCGCTCCGAATAGAGCCCCCAGCCCTCCATATAGGCGCCATAGCCGCCGAATTTGCGGAATTTGGGGATGCCGGTGAGTTCCTGCTGGCGCGCGATCTGGAAATGATGGCCTGGCGCGCCTTCGTGCGCGGCGATGCCGGCGACCTGCACCTTCTGCGTTTGGTTCATGTCGACAAGGTTGACATAATAGATACCGGGGCGCGAGCCGTCGGCGGAGGGCGGGTTGTAGAAGGCGGTCGACGCCGTCCCCTCCCGCCACTTTTCGACCGCGCGCACCTCGAGCGCCGCCTTGGGCAACACGCGGAAATAGCGCGGCGCAGCGGTCATCACCGATGCGATCACCGCGCGCGCGTCGGCGAGATAGGTTTCGCGGCCAGCCTCGGTATTCGGATATTTGAACTGCGGGTCGGCGCGGATGTGGTCGAAGAATTGCTCGAGCGTGCCGGTGAAGCCGACCTCGCGCTTGATCGCCTCCATCTCGCTGCGGATCGCCGCGACCTGCTGGAGGCCAAGGTCGTGGATCTGGTCGGCGGTGAGACTGGTGGTCGTCGAGCTCTTCAGCCGGTCGGCGTAATAGGCGGCGCCGTCGGGGAGGTTCCACGCGCCGAAATTGCCTTTCGATTTGGGCTCGATCTCATCGATCGCCGCGATCAGCGTCTCATAGCCATGCTTGAACGGGCCGGTCAGCGCGGCGCTGGCGTCGGCGATCAGCTTCGTCTTGGTCGCGGCGGGCGCGTCGAGCGCCTCCACCTTCTTGCGGAAATCGGCCAGCAGCGTCGAATCGGCGCCGCCGCCGAAGGGTGCACCCGTGATCACCTTGAGCGCGTCGGCGCGCGCGGGGGCGAAATTGACCTTGTTGGGGATGATCCCCGCCGCGGCCTGTTCGCGCATCGTCGCGGCAACTTCGGTCATCACGCGGTCGGTGTCGCGCAGGCGGGCGATATAGGCCTCGGCATCGGCGACGCTGTCGACCTTGTGATTGTTGATGAGCAGGACGGGGATCGCGCCGGCGGGGCTGCCGTTGGTCGAGACAGGAAAGCGCAGCTTGCGGAAGCGGAGCGATTCGCGGCCGCGTTCGACTTCATATTCGAACAGGCGAAAGCTGACGCGCGCGCTCTCACCGAGCTGGTCGGGTTTGAAGCGCGCTCGCATGTCCTTGAGCTGGCGCTCCATAAGCTCCTGCTCGCGCAGCGATGCCGCGTCGGTGTAATCGTCGAGCTTGGCGTAATTGGTCTTGAGCCCGAGCTGGGTCTGCGATTCGGGGCTGAGGGCGAGCCTCTCGTCGAACGCCTGATCGAGGAAGTCGAGCAGAGCCTGGTCCTTCGCGCCGGCTTGCGGCGCGGCCTGCGCGAAGGCCGGCGCGGTCATCGGCGCGAAGGGCAGGACGGGGAGCAGCATCAGGGCAACGGCAAAGCGCATCACATTCTCCTATTCGAATGAGAGGCTTGTTGCGCAGTGCCGGGCCGGGCGCAATATTATTTCAGCCGCTGTTTGTCACCATGCGGCGGTGGCTGGTTCGGGGTGGTGAGCGGACATCCATAAGTCCGTTCGTGTCGAGCGAAGTCGAGACACCCGTCGAAGCAAAGCATAGCTCGAGGGGCATCTCGACTACGCTCGATGCGAACGGGTCAGGTAGGCGGAAGGTCCCCTACCGGTCGGCAGCCACCCCCGCCCATCTATTTCCGCGATGCGGCGCTCTGGTCGCGGATTGCCTTGAATTCGCTGCCATCCTTCCAGCCCGGCCATTTTGCCGAGCGCGCGAGCTCGTCGCCGATGGTGTAGAAGACTGCGATATCCTGTACCGCGCCGTCCAAGTTCCAGCTTTCATCCCACGCGTCGCACGCCTGATGATAGCATTTGCCCGTATAGGCATCGACCCACGCTTGCCCCGCAGGCTTGCCGCCCTCGACCAGATCGGAGGCGCCGGCGATGCCCATCATCAACAGGACAGGGACGCCGCGCTTGGCGAGGCTGAAATGGTCGGCGCGGTAGAAGAGCCCGCGTTCGGGGAGGCTTTCGACGCTGACGGTGCGGCCCTGCGTCGCGGCGACGCGCGCGAGATCGTCTTCAAGGCTGCCTTGGCCCTTGCCGACGAGGATCACATCCTTGGCCTTGCCGGCGGTCTGCAGGATGTCGAGACCGAGGTTCACGACGGTCTTTTCGGCGAGAAAGATCGGGTTTTGCGCATAGGCTTCGGAGCCGAGGAGCCCGCGTTCCTCGGCGGTCCAGAAGGCGAAGGCGATCGTGCGGTCGGGGGCGGGCGCCGCCTTGAACAGCCGCGCAATCTCGAACAGCCCCGCGACGCCGAGCGCGTCGTCGTTGGCGCCGGCGCGGTAGATGCGGCCCTTTTCGTCGGGCGCGCCCTCGCCATAGGCGTCCCAATGGGCGCCGTACATCACCACCTCGTCGGGGCGCTTGGCGCCGGGGATTTTGGCGAGGACATTCTGACTCTGCACGACGTCCTGCGTCACCGGGATCGCAGCGTCGAAGCTGGTGCCGAGGTCGACGGGCCTGAAATCCTTGCGGCGCGCGGCGGTGCGTAGCTTGGCGAGATCCTGTCCGGCATCGGCAAAGAGCTTTGTCGCGGTCTCGCCCGAGATCCAGCCCTGCAGCGCGAGGCTCGCCACCTTTTCGGGCGGCATGACGAGGCCGTAATTTTCGCCTCCCGGCGCTTTGACGACGTTCCAGCCATAGCCGACGCCGTCGGTATCGTGGACGATCAGCGCGGCGATCGCGCCGCGGCGCGCGGCTTCCTCGAACTTGTAGGTCCAGCGGCCATAATAGGTCATCGTCCGGCCGCCGAACTTGCCGAAGCTGTCCTCGCCCTTGGTGGCGATGAAATCGGGGTCGTTGATCAGGAAGATTGCGACCTTGCCCTTGAGGTCCTGCCCCTTGAAATCGTCCCAACCGCGTTCGGGTGCGCTGACGCCATAGCCGACGAACACCATCGGGGCGTTCTGGATCACTGCCTGATCCTTCGGCTGGAGCGTCGAGAGATAGATGTCGGTGCCGAAGCTGAGCGGGGTCTTGCTGCCCTTGCGATCGAATGCGAGCGTCGTGGCGGTGCCGAGGCGGGTGTGGAGGAGGGGAACGCGTTGGGTCCAGCCGCCGTCGGTGCCCGCGGGTTCGAGCCCGAGCGCCTGCAGCCGGCCGATCAGATATCCGATAGTGCGCTCCTCGCCGATCGTGCCCGGCGCGCGGCCCTGAAACTGGTCGGAGGCGAGGGTGCGGACGGTCTGGGTGAGATTCGCGGCGTCGATGGTGGGCGCGTTTTGCGCGATCGCAGGGGCTGCGACGGCGGCGAGGAGAAGGGCGGAGGCAAGGCGCAAGGACATGGAGCGGGGGTTCCTGTTTTTTGATTTCGATACGCCTAGCATGCGGTCGCGCCGCGTCGCCAATGATTTGACAGCAAGAAACGGGGCGTGCGGACGGGCGGGCGCTGGCAGGGTCGCAGTATGACAGAGACTATCGAAACGAAGATCGCCGCGCTGGATTGGGACGCGGTTGCCGCATCGCTCGACCGCGAGGGCTGGGCGGTGCTGCCGGGGTTGCTGGGCGGGGGGGCGTGTGACGCGACCGCGGCGCTCTATGCGCAGGACGCGGGGTTTCGCAGCCATGTCCATATGGCGCGGCACGGGTTCGGGCGGGGGGAGTATCGCTATTTCGCCTATCCGCTGCCGCCGCTGGTCGCGGATTTGCGTGGCGGATTATATCCGCACCTCGTGCAAATCGCGAACCGCTGGCACGAGCGGATGGGGATGGCGGTGCGCTTTCCGGACGAGCATGCCGCGTTTCTGGCGCGATGCCATGATGCAGGCCAGCGGCGGCCGACGCCGTTGCTGCTGCAATATGGCGCGGGCGATTATAATTGCCTGCATCAGGACCTGTATGGCGAGCATGTGTTTCCGTTGCAGGTCGCGGTGTTGCTGTCGGCGCCGGACGCGGACTTTGCCGGCGGCGAGTTCGTGCTGACCGAACAAAGGCCGCGGATGCAATCAAGGGCCGCTGTCGTGCCGCTGGCGAAAGGCGATGCCGTCGTCTTTGCGGTGAATGTACGGCCGGTGCGGGGTGCTCGCGGCGATTATCGGGTAATGATGCGCCACGGGGTGAGCGAAATCCGGTCGGGGCGGCGGCATACGCTCGGCGTCATCTTCCACGACGCGGCGTAGGCGCCTTAGTCGCCCAGCGACCGCATCAGATTGTCGCGGAGCTTAGCGACCGACTTCTGGACGTCGAAAAAGCTGTCGCCGAGGCCGGTCGCGTCGAAGAGTTCGTTGCCGATCTCGTGACTGCGCAGCTCGCTGCCCTTGGGGGTCAGGCGGATACGCACCTGGCGTTCGTCGGCGGGATCGCGGCGGCGCTCGATGAAGCCCGATTGTTCGAGCTTCTTGAGGATCGGGGTCAGCGTGTTCGATTCGAGGAACATCTTTTCGCCAAGCTCGCCGACGGTCTGGTCGTCCTGCTCCCACAAGGCGACGAGCGCGACATATTGGGTGTAGGTGAGGCCGAGCTTGTCGAGGATCGGCCGATAGGCGCGGCCGAAGGCGAGGTTCGCCGAATAGACCGCGAAGCAGAGGAATTCGCCGAGCTTGGGCCGGTCGGGGGCAGGCGATTTCGTCATGGGTTTTCCTTGGTCGATATCCGATAATTCAAGCGCATACGATGAAATCGGAATCCGGGGGTGTCAACCGGGCGGTGCCTGCCAAGGGAGAGAGCGGCACCGCCCGGTCGAGACATCAGACGAGGTTCAGTTCGATGTCGATATTGCCTTCGACCGCCTTCGAATAGGGGCAGATCTTGTGCGCGGTATCGACCAGCTCGCGGGCGGTGACGGCGTCGATGCCGGGGACCGCGATGTCGAGGCGGGCGCGGAGGAAGAAGCCGCCGTCGTTCATCAGAACTTCGATCGTGGTGTCGGCCTCGGGGCTGGCGGGCAGCTTGATCTTCTTCTGCGACGCGGCGAGTTCGAGCGCGCCGATGAAGCAGGCCGACCAGGCGGCGGCGAAGAGGTTTTCGGCCGCGGGGTGCGGCTGGGGCAGCGCGAGATCGAGGACGCCGTTGGTGCTGCGGGCATAGCCTTCGGCGCCGCCTTTGACGTGGGTCGTTCCGGTGAAGATAATTTTGTCAGCCATTTCAGGTTCCTTTCGGGGGTTGTGATCGCATCCGTTTAGATCGGATGCGAGTTAATTAAGTGGGGCGCGTGGCGTAGTCAAGCGTATACGATTAAATCGTATCTGATATAATTATAAGTTATTGTAATTAGGTTTATATAATTTCGCGGCTGATGGCGTTTTCGATCTTTTGGGGTGCCCGAGCGAATCTTTCCAGCCGGAATTCGCCCTATCCATCATCGTCACCCCGGACTTGATCCGGGGTCCACGGCGACGGCGCAGCTATGGATCCCGGATCAAGTCCGGGATGACGAGAGAAAATTGGATAGCGTTCGCGTCCTACCCCAAGGTGGGCCGGCTATTTCCCTGCCGCATCCGCCGCCGGGCGTGTCCAGCCTTTCTTATATTTCTCGAACCAGGCTAGGATTGCCGAAGCCTTGGCGGCTGATTGTGAGGGGCGCGCGGCGATACCGCCATGGCTGGCACCGGGAACCTTGATCAGCGCACTGGGCACGCCGCGGAGGCGGAGTGCGGTGTAATATTGTTCGGATTCGCTGACCGGGGTGCGGTAATCCTCGGCGCCGACGATGACGAGCGTCGGGGTTTCGACATTGCCGACGAGCGAAAGCGGCGAGCGCGACCAGAAAAGTTCGGGCTTTTCCCATGGCTCGGCGCCGAGCCAATAGGGGCCGAAAAAGCCGGGGCCGTCGGCGGTGAGCGCTTGCGTCGTCCAGTTGATCACCGGCTTTTGCGTGACCGCGGCCTTGAAGCGGTTCGTCTTGCCGACGATCCAGCTGGTGAGCACGCCGCCGCCCGAACCACCGGTGACGAAGAGCGCGTTCGGATCGGCGACGCCGAGCTCGATCGCGCGGTCGACGATGCTGATGAGGTCGAAATAGTCGTTGCCCGGATATTGCTTGTCGATCTCGTTCGCGAAGGCGGCGCCATAGCTGGTCGAGCCGCGCGGGTTCGCCGAGAGGACGGCATAGCCGCTGGCCGCATAAAGCTGGTTGTCGGTCGAGAAATGGCCGCCATAGGCCGCGAAAGGTCCGCCGTGGATTTCGAGGATCAGCGGCACGCGCTGGCCCTCGCGATAGCCGGGCGGGAGCGTCAGCCAGCCCTCGATTGTCTTGCCGTCGTGGCTCGACGCCACGGTGATCTTGCGCACCTCGCCGAGCGATTTGACTTCGCGGAGGCTGCGATTGAGGTCGGTGAGGATGCGCGCAGTGCCGCTGCGGTTCAGCTGAACCTCGGCCGGGCGCGTTCCGGTGCCGCCGGTGAAGGCGATCGCGCCGCCGTCCGAAACCGAGAAGCTGCCGCCCGTATAGGGGCGGTCGAGCCCGCCGCCCGACAGGCCCGTCGCGGCGGTGCGCACCGATCCGTCGAGGCCGATGCGCGCGACCTTGGTTTCGCCATGATCGTCGTACTGCGCGTAGACCGACTTGCCGTCGGCCGCCCACTGGATCGCATCGACCCCATAATCCCAATTGGCCGTCAGGCTGCGCTTGCCCGATCCGTCGCGGTTCATGACGTAGAGCTGCGTATTTTCATAGGCGCGCAATTTGTCGTCGAAGCCGAGATAGGCGATCTTGCCGCCGTCGGGCGAGACGAGCGGATTGCTGTCGGGACCGTTGCGATCGGTCAGCGCGGTGACCGCGCCGCTCGTCACGTCGAGCGCGTGGATTTCGCTTTCGACGGGGTCGCGCTCCCAGTCGGGCTTGCGGTTCGCGCTGAAATAGAGGGTGCGGCCATCGCGCGACCAGCTAAGCGGGCCGCCGTCATGATAGGGGCCGAAGGTCAGCTGGCGCGGCGAGCCGCCGGTCGCGGGCACGACGAAAATCTTCTCGAAGCCGGGTTCGAGATAGCCTTCGCCGTCGGCGCGATAGGCGAGAAGATCGTGGACCTCGAGCGGATCGGCCCATTTTGCGCCCTCGGGCTTGTTCTTCGGCGCCGAACCAAAGCTCGGGCCCTCATCCTTGACGAGCATCGTATAGGCTATCGATCGGCCGTCGGGCGACCAGGCGAGGCTCGACGGGCTGGTCGGCAGGCCGGTGAGGCGCACCGCCTCGCCGCCGTTCATCCAGCGCACCCAGAGCTGCGCGCTGCCGCCCTCGGTCGAGGCGAAGGCGAGGCGCTTGCCGTCGGGCGACCAGCGCGGCGCAAAGGCCCCGCCACTGCGGCCCGCAACGGGCGTTTCCTCTCCCGTCGCCGTGTCGATCAGCCAGATCGAGTTGACGGCGCGGTCGGTCATGATGTCGTTCGAACGGCGCACATAGGCGATGTGGCGACCGTCGGGGCTGATCTGCGGATCCGAAGCGATCGACAGGTCGAAGAGGTCGGCGCCGGTCAGGCGGCGCTCGGGGGTGAACCGCGCGCTGCCAGCGGCGGAGGCGGATATGGGGGCAGTGGGGGCGGCGGTCTCTGCGGCGGGCGCGGGCTCTTCCTGCGCGAGGCTCATTTGCGGGATGAGCGCGAGAAGGCTCGCGCCGAGGAATGCGAGTTTGTGCATGAAAAGCAGCCCCTTGTTGGATTGTCCCGGTCTGCTCCGTACCCACTATCGGCCAGCCGCGTACAAGGGGTCGCAAACTATCGCGACTTCTTCAACCCAAAATGCTGGAGCGATGTCTCCCCGTTCATCCCGCGATCATGGGTGGTTTTTGAGCGACGGCCTGACCAACAGCTTGCCAGGGTCCGCACAGAGGCGGTGGACATGGCGGCGCGGGAGGTTAAGTCGGCGACGCGAGACAGCGAAGAAAGGCATCGATCATGGATTTTTCCCGGCTTCAGGCCACGAGCAAGATCGGCGATAATTGGGTCTATCCGCAGCCGCCGTGCCTGAATTTCGGTTGGCTGGAGGTCGATCGCGATCCCGCGCACCGCATTTATTGGGAAGAATATGGCAATCCGGCGGGCGAGCCGGTGATGTTCCTCCACGGCGGGCCCGGCGGTGCGTGCGCGCCGGTGATGGCGCGCTTCTTCGATCCCAAACGCTACCGCGTCATCCTGTTCGACCAGCGCGGGTGCGGGAAGAGCGAGCCGACGGTGGCGTCGGCGGGCCCCGCCGTGGCGCTCGCCAAGAATACTACCGCCGACCTGATCGGCGATATCGAGAAATTGCGCGAGAAGCTGGAGATTAGCGGGCCGATGCATGTGTTCGGCGGGAGCTGGGGCAGTACGCTGGCGATGGCTTATGCAATCGCGCATCCGGCGCATACCGCGAGCCTGATCCTGCGCGGCATCTTTCTCGGCGCGCCCGAGGATTTGCTCTATCTCTATCAGGGCAATGCAGCGACGTGGGAGCAGGACCCCTATGGTCTGACCGAGCCCGGCGCTTACATGAAATATCCCGAGGAGTGGGCCGATCTGCTGTCGCTGCTGACCGCCGACGAACGGCAGGACGTGATGAAGTCGTACAAGGCGATTTTCGACATGGTGCCCGCGACCGAGGCCGAGAAGGAGCGGCAGCTCAAGGCCGCGCTGACCTGGTCTCTGTGGGAAGGCGTGATCTCGAACATGATCCCCGAGACCGCCGACACGGGCAAGTTCGGCGAGGCCGATTTCGCTTTAAGCTTTGCGCAGATCGAGGCGCATTATTTCGCCAATGAGCTCTTCATCCCGGCGGGGCATTTCTTTGACCATATCGACATACTCGCGTCGATCCCAGTCCATATCGTGCACGGCCGCTTCGACGAGGTGTGTCCGCTGACGCAGGCCTCGCGGCTGGTTCAGGCGCTGCGCGACGCGGGCAGCGAGCCCGCGACCTATGTTGTCACCAACGCCGGGCATAGCGCGATGGAGCGCGAGAATGCTCTCGCGCTCACCGCGATCATGGACGGATTACCGCGCCTCGGCACCTAATGTAGGCGACTCCAGATCGAGCTTGCTCGCCGGGATGACGACGAGGTCGGGGCGCAGCGCACGCAGCTTGTCGATGAATTTGGCGGAGTCGCCGACGACGATCAGCGACGCGCTTTCGGGAGTGACATTCTTCGCTGCGATCGCGTTAGCCGCTTCGGGGGTCACCGCGCCGAGCCGCGCGGCATAGTCGAGTGCGTCGGCGGGCTGGAGCCCCTGGAGGATCAGGCCCGCGACGATAGCGCCATAGCCGCCGCCGGTTTCCTGCTGGCGGCCATAGGCGCCCTCGAGGAAAGCGCGGCGCTTGGCGAGCGCGTCGGGGGTGATCGGTTCGGCACCGAGGCGCTTGAACTCGTTCAGGAAGATTTCGGCGACCTCGGTTGCGCTCTCATTCTTCGTCTGCGCGCTCGCGCTCAAAAGCGGGGTGTCGGCGCGCGCGGGCATCGAGCTGTACGCGCCATAGCTCAGCGCGCGTTTGCTGCGCACCTCGGTGAAGAGGCGGCCGTTCGAACCGACGCCGAGCACCGAATTGGCCAGAAGGAGCGAGGGGTAATCGGCGCTCGACCGGCTGACCCCGCGCACTGCGGCGAGCACCGCGGCCTGTCCCGCACCGGGCAGGTCGACGACGATCGTTCGCGGCGGCAGCGCGGCGCCTGCGCGCGATTTGGGCAGAACGGGTGCGGCACCATCGGCCTTCCAGTCTCCGAACAGGCGCTTTGCGAGCGCGGCGCCCGCTGCCGGATCGGCGCCGCCGGTGACGACGACCGACATATTTGCAGGGTGCCACCACGCGCGGCGATAGGCGACAAGGTCGTCGCGAGTAATCGCGGCAAGGCTCTTCACGGTGCCGCCTGCCTGGCCGCCATAAGGTGCGGCGCCATAGAGCAAAGGCTGCGCGACCATAGCGGCGATCGCGCCGGGGTCGTTGAGCGCAATGCGCAGGCCGTCGGTCATGCGCTTGCGCTCGAGCTCGAACTCGGCCTCGGGATAGCTGGCGTTCCGGATCACATCGGCCAGAATCGAGCCGACCGCATCAAGGTTCGCCGCGGGCGCGGTGACCGAAAAGATGCTGCCGTCGGGGTTGGCGCCCGCGTTGATCGATGCGCCGAGGCTTTCGAGCGCGGCGGCGATGTCTTCGGCCGAGCGCGTCGCGGTGCCTTTCGCTGCCAGATCGGCGGCCATTGTCGCGACGCCCGCACGGCCCTTGGGGTCGGTCGACGATCCGCCGCCGATCACGACACTCAAGGTCGCAAGCGGAACGCTGCCGGTCTTGACCGCGACCACGCGGATACCGTTGGCGAGGCGGCTTTCGGCAATCTTCTGCGGGGTTACTGCGGGGGCGGCGGTCGGCGCGGGGGGCGCCTGTCGCGCGGCTTCGGCGGCGAGTTCGTTCGCCGTTCCGGTCGCGGCGGGGACGCTCGGGAAGACGGGCATCGGCTTCGGGTTCGCCCAGCTCTTGGGATCGCCGTCGCCCGCCGTGTAGCGCAGCTCGACGCGTGCCTTGGGGTCGAGATAGTGTTTCGCAACGCGCGCGACGTCGGCCTTGGTGACGCGCGCGATCGCATCGAGGCGCTTGTTCGCGGCAGCGGGGTCGCCGGTCAGGACGAGCGCCTCGCCGAGTTCGAAGGCGCGACCCGAGAAGGTTTCGCGTTCCTCGAGTGTCGCCGCGAGCAGCTCGGTTTTCGCTTCGGTGAGTTCGGTGTCGCTGACCTCTGTCGCCGCGATACCCGCGAGCACCGCGTCGAGCGCGGCGGCGACCTTCTCCGGATCCTGCCCATCGCTCAGGAACGCGAAGGGAGTGAGGCCGCCGGCTTCTTCGGTGTAGTCGAAAATTGCGATCGCCTCCGTCGCGAGGCCTGTCCGCACGAGCGCCTTGTGCATCCGCGAGTTTTCGCCGCTGCCGAGAACCGCGTTCATGACTTGGAGTGCGGCAACATCGGCATGGCTCGCGCCGGGGGCCTTGTAGATGGCTCCGACGACCGGCAGCGGGACATTGGGGGCGGTCGCGTTGACGCGGCGCGGCGCCATCGGCGGTTCGGCGCCCGGAATCGCGAGCGCGATCGGCTTGGCACGTCTCGGGATTGCGCCGAAATAATTGTCGACGAGCGATTGGAGCCTCGCTTCGTCGAAATTGCCCGCGACGATCAGCGTCGCGGTGTCAGGGCCATAGAAGGCCTCGTGGAACGCGCGTGCGTCGTCGAGTGTCGCGGCGTCTAGGTCGGCGATGCTGCCGATCACCGGGCGGCGGTGCGGAAGAACGTCAAACGTGTTCTCGCTGAGCGCGAAGTTGAACAGCCGGCCATAGGGCGGCGCGAGCACGCGCTGGCGCAATTCCTCCTTCACGACATTGCGTTCGGTCTCGAACACCTCCTTGTCGACGACGGGGCGCGCCATGCGTTCGGCGTGCGTCCACAGCATCGTTTCGAGATATTGCGCGGGGACCGTCTCATAATAGTTGGTGCGGTCGAAGCTGGTCGACGCGTTGCGCACCCCGCCGACATCCTCGGTCAGCCGGTTGATCATATTATACGGCATGTTCACCGTCTTGCGGCTGAGGATATGTTCAAACAGGTGTGCGAAACCTGATCGTTTTTCGGGATCATGCTTCGACCCGACGTCGTACCACACCGACACCATGACATTGGCAGTCGAATTGTCCTGTAGCGAGAGGACGCGCAGGCCGTTCTTCAGGATGCGTTCTTTGTAGGCGATCGGCGGAACTTGCGTGGCGGCCGCAGCCGGATCGACGGCGGTGTGGGCGCTCGCGGCCGTCGCGGTGGCAAGCGCAAGCATGGCGGCGCCAAGAAAAGGAAATGCTTTCATGAAGATGCCCCTTCGAAATTTGAGCCGGATGAACCGGTCGATGGAGGAATTTTGCAGGGGTGGGGGCGATGTCAACTGCTGTTCTACGAAGTGCAGATATCCCGGCTTCAATGCCAGGGCGATGTGCGGACCGCCCAATAAACAAGATATAACAGCATCGCCCACAGCAGCAGGATGAACGCTAGGCCGGCGCGGCTTGAGGGGCGCTCGCTCGCGGTTTCGGCGGCGGCGTGGAGTTCGGCCCAGAGCGGATCGGCGATCAGTCGGCGCACGACCCACAGGCCGAGCGGTACGATCAGCAAATCGTCGAGCCAGCCGAGCACAGGGATGAAATCGGGGATCAGGTCGATCGGCGACAGCGCATAGGCCGCGACCGCGATCGCCAGCAGGCGTGCCGGCCAGGGCACGCGCGGGTCGCGCGCGGCGAGCCACGCGGCGTGGGCCTCGACCGCGAGACGGTGGCCAAGATCGCCGATGCGTTCGGAAAGGGATTTGCCGGTCATCGCGATCTACACTAGCCTTCCTTCATGGCTATCCAACTGAAAAGCGCGCGTGTCGAACGCTGGCCGGTCGCGGGATCGTTCGTGATCAGTCGCGGGGCGAAGACGCATGTCGATGTCGTCGTCGCCGAAATCGAGGGCGAGGGCATGCTGGGGCGTGGCGAGGGAACGCCCATCTATTATCTCGGCGAGGACGCGGCAGGGTGCCGCGACCAGATATTGCTCGCCGCGCCGCATATCGCCGATCTGGACGCCGCGAGCGCCCGCGCCGCGGTGCAGGAATTGATGGCGGCGGGCGCAGCGCGCAACGCGCTCGACTGCGCCTTGTGGGATCTCGAAGCGCGGCAACGCGGACTCCGCCTCTGGCAGCTCGCGGGGTGCGATGGCGCACCGACGTCGCGCGTCACCGCCTTCACCATCTCGCTCGGGTCGCCCGGCGCGATGGCGGAGCAGGCCGCGACCGCCGAGGCCGATGGTTATCGCCTGTTGAAGCTCAAGCTGACCGGCGAAGACGACCGTCTGCGCGTCGCGGCGGTACGCAAGGGCGCGCCCGAAGCGCGGCTGATCGTCGATGCCAACGAAAGCTGGCGCGACATCGACATTTTGAGCGAGGCCGAGGCGCTCGCCGATTTGGGGGTGGAAATGATCGAGCAACCGGTGCCGGTGGGCGCGGACGCGCTGCTCGATCCGATCTATGCGCCCATACCCTTTGTTGCCGACGAAAGCTGCCAAACGGCGGCCGATGTCGCGCGGATCGGGGCGTTTTACGATGGGGTGAATATCAAGCTCGACAAGGCGGGCGGGCTGACCGAGGCGCTCAAGATCGCCGATGCGGCGGACGCGGCGGGGCTATCGATCATGGTGGGATGCATGTTGTCGACCAGCCTTGCGATCGCGCCGGCGTTCGTGCTCGCGCAGCGCGCGCGCTGGGTCGACCTCGACGGCCCCGCGCTGTTGGAGCGGGACCGCGAGGGCGGGTTCGAATTCAGGGAAGGGCGGATCGGGCCGCCCGTCAGCTGAGACTATAGCGCAACCTCGGCATGAGCGCCGAGTTCGCCTTCCTTCATCGTCATTCCGGTTGCGAGCTTGAAAAGGCCCTTGATCCCGGGGTCGGCGGTCCAGATTTCGGCATTGTCCAAGTCGAAGCGGAGGAGGACGAGCTTCGGGTCGTCCTTGCCGCCCGGGTACCAGGCCGCGATACTGTTGTTCCACAATTTGTCGAGGACGGCGCGGTTGCTTTCGCGAACCAGCGTACCCGAAATGCAGGCGAACAGGTCGTGACCCTTGGCAGCGAATTGCGCCATCGCCGGGCCGCCTCCGGCAAGCCGATTGTCGGTTGCGGTGAAGAACCAGAAGGCGCTGTTCGCATCCTTGTCGAGCTGCGCGTTCATCGGGATATGATGTTCGCGCTCGCCGGTTGCGCCGACCATGACATAGGGGCTGTCGGCCAGCGCCTTCCAAAACTGCTTCTTGATGTCGTCGCTCATCGAAAGGCTCCTTCATGCCCCCCGATGATCGATCAACGCGGCAAAGGCGCGGTCGTTGCCCGGTTCAGCGTGGTCGCGCCTCGGCATAGCTGACGACCTCATATTCGATGCCGTCGGGGTCGAAGAAATAGAAGCGGCGGCCGGGTTCGTAATCGCCGTGGTTGAACGGGGTGAGGCCGACCGCCTTGACGCGCATTTCGATCGTGTCGAGATCGTCGACCTGCACCCCGACATGGTTGAGCGGCGCGCCCTTGGGATGTTGCGCGTCGGCGTGCTGGCCGTCGGGGCCCGTGTAGAGCGCGACATAGGCGGCATCGCTGCCGAGGTGGATCGTCCGCCCGCCGTCGCGCGCGGGGCCGCGCCAGCGTTCGTGCCAGCCAAAGATCGCCGAGAGGATTCCAGCGGTGCGATCGGGGTCGCTGACCGTCAGATTCACATGCTCGATGAAGGGATGCGTCACTTATCTTCTCCTGATTCGCGTTGACGCACGGCTTATGAAAGCTCAAGTCAGGTTGAGATCAAGCGGAAAGCGAGGAGTGACCGCGATGCATCGGACCGACCTGATCGCGATCGGCGAACTCGCGGCGCGCACCGGCGTCGCGGTTTCGGCGATCCGTTTTTACGAGGCGAAAGGGCTGATCGAGGCGCTGCGCACGGGCGGCGGGCAAAGGCGCTTTCTGCGCGCCGATATCCGCCGCGTCTCGTTCATCCTGATTGCGCAGCAACTCGGGCTGAGCCTGGAGGAGATCGCCGCCGAGCTGGCGCGGCTTCCCGCGGGTCGGACGCCGAATGGCGCCGACTGGACGCGGATCAGCACGGGGCTCAAGTCGCGGATCGACGCGCAGATCGCGTCGCTCGAACGCACGCGCGAACTGCTCGGTAACTGCATCGGTTGTGGCTGCCTGTCCTTGAAGAAGTGCGGGCTCTACAACCGCGAGGACAAAGCCGCGCAGCGTGGCGCGGGACCGCGATATGTGCTGGGCGATCGGTCGGGCGAGATTGCCGAGGTCGGGTGATGGGCGACGGGTTTGGGGGTGGTCAGCTGCCATTCTCGATTTTTGTCATCCCGGACCTGATCCGGGATCCGACGGCGCAGCTATGGATCCCGGATCAAGTCCGGGATGACGATGAAAGGAAGATCAGCTTGGGGTCGAAACCGGCCGCTCAGGCTGCGCTGAGCGTCTCGATCTCGGGTGCTCCGGCGAGACAAGGGCCGAGGCGCGCGCCGATGCTGCGGAAATGGTCCGAGGCGCGGTGCGCTTCGAGTGCCGTCTGGTCATCATAGCATTCGAGTACCTTGTAGACGCCCGTTTCGCCCGTCCGGAACAGGCGATAATAGCTGTTGCCCGCCTCATTGGCGTTCACCGCGGCGGCGAGTTCGGCAAAAACGCCTTCGAATTCGGCTTCCTTGCCGGGCTGGACGCGCAGCGTTGCGATCACACCGATTGCACTCATATCTCTCTCCTAAATTTCAGATTTTGAGGTCGGGGTCGACGTCCCAGCCGTCCTCGACCTGTATGCCGAAGCTGTTCAAAATCATCGATACCTGCGTGTACTGGCCGACGGTCATGACAAGATCCATGCGGCCCTTGTCACCGAGCCGCGTGAGCGCGGCCCAGCTTGCGTCGCTGACAAAATGATTGGTGGTGAGTTCGTCGGTCGCGCGGAGCATTGCGCGGTCGAACTCGTTCCAGCCGGCCGCGTCGGGGCCAGCCTTGATGCGCGCAATCTCGTCTTCGCTCAGGCCGCAATCGAGCCCGATGCGCTTGTGCTGCGTCCACTCATAACCCGAGCGGCAGTTATAGCCGGTGCGCAGGATCACGAGTTCGCGATCGCGGGGCGAAAGCGCATTTCGCTTCGATAGGATATAATTGCCCCAGCCGAGGAAGGCGGTGAGCGCCTTGGGCGCATGGGCAAGGGTGCGGAAGATATTGAGGATCTTGCCGCCCCCGACCTTGCCCCCATCGGTGGCAAGGAAGGGTTCGAGCGCGGCGCGCTGGTCGGCATCGAGCCGGTCGAGGTCGACCGGCTCGATACGCGGAGCACTCAGGCGCAAATCAGAAGACCTCGAACAGGCCCGCTGCGCCTTGGCCGCCACCGATGCACATGGTGACGACGGCATATTTGACGCCGCGGCGCTTGCCTTCGATCAGCGCGTGGCCGACGCAGCGCGCGCCGGTCATGCCAAAGGGGTGGCCGATCGAGATCGAGCCGCCGTTGACGTTCAGCAGCTCGTTCGGGATGCCGAGCTGATCGCGGCAGTAGAGGACCTGAACGGCAAAGGCTTCGTTGAGTTCCCAGAGGCCGATGTCGTCCATCTTGAGGTCAAAGCGTTCGAGCAGCTTGGGGATCGCGAAGACGGGGCCGATGCCCATTTCGTCGGGCTCGGTGCCCGCGACCGCCATGCCGACATAGCGGCCGAGCGGCTGGAGGCCCTTCTTTTCGGCGACCTTGGCTTCCATCAGCACCGCGGCCGATGCGCCGTCGGCGAGCTGGCTGGCGTTGCCCGCGGTGATCGAGAAACCTTCGCCCATCACGGGCTTCAGGCTGGCGAGACCTTCGAGCGTCGTGTCGGGACGGTTGCACTCGTCCTTGTCGGCGACGACGTCCTTGAAGGTGACTTCCTTGGTTTCCTTGTTCACGACCGCCATGGTGGCCGGGCAGGCGACGATTTCGTCGTCATATTTGCCGGCAGCCTGTGCTGCGGCGGTGCGCTGCTGCGACTGGAGCGAATATTCGTCCTGCAGCTCGCGGCTGATATTGTAACGCTTCGCGACGACCTCGGCGGTGCCGATCATCGGCATATAGGTGTCCTTGTGCATCGCGATCAGCTCGGCATCGGTCTCGATGAAGACCTTGCCGCTGCCGCTGACCTTCGAGATCGACTCGATGCCGCCGGCAACCGCAATGTCCTGACGGTCGACGATGATCTGCTTCGCGGCGGTCGCGATCGTCATCAGGCCCGACGAGCACTGGCGGTCGATCGACATGCCGGGGACGGTGACGGGCAGGCCCGAGCGCAGCGCGATCAGTCGCGCGACGTTCATCGTCTGCGAACCCTGCTGCATCGCGGCGCCGAACAGCACGTCGTCGATCTCGCCGCCTTCGATGCCGGCGCGCTCGACCGCGGCGCGAACCGCATGCGCGCCCAGCGTCGGGGCGAGGGTGTTGTTGAACGAGCCGCGCGCCGCCTTGGTCAGCGGGGTGCGGGCGGTGGAGACGATAACTGCGTCACGCATGTTGGGAGTCCTTCTTTCTGGTTCCGGTTATCTTAACGGGGGAGGTCGGCCGGCAAAACTATGCTTTAGACGAAGAACTGGCTGATCCATTCGGCGATCAGCGCGGGCTTTTCCTCGCCTTCAATCTCGACCGTGACTTCGTTGGTCTGCTGCCACTGGCCGGGACGCTTTTCCTCGAGCTCGAGCAGCTTGATGTGGCTGCGCACGCGCTTGCCCGAACGGACGGGCGACAGGAAGCGGACCTTGTTGCAGCCGTAGTTGACGCCCATCTTGACGCCGCCGACTTTGGGGCCGTCGGTGCTCGCGCCGAGCAGCGGCATGAGCGACAGGGTGAGGAAGCCGTGCGCGATCGTGCCGCCGAAGGGCGTCAGCTTGGCTTTTTCCTCGTCGACATGGATGAATTGATGGTCGCCGGTTGCGTCGGCGAACTTGTTGATCATGTCCTGATCGACGAGCACCCAATCGGACGTGCCGAGATGTTCGCCGACCTTGGTTTGCAGTTCCTGCGGCGTGATGGTGGCCATATATCGTTCCCTGAAATTGCTGGTTCGGGGCGCGTTCTAGGCCTCTCCGGACGCGTAGCACAAGGGCCTAGCGGCCACGCTACGGCGCCGTAGCGTCAGCCGGGCTTGGCCGCCTTTGTCGCCGCGGCCTTGCGCTTCGGGGACTCGGGATAGGGCAGGACCATCGTGCCGTCGGGCGCGGCGGTGAAGCTGGTCTGTGTCGGATAGGCGAAGGAATAGCCGGCCCTGGTCATCGCATCGAAAAGGCGGATCGCGACGTCGGTGCGCGCCGCCGCGACGACGTCATATTCGTCGCTGAACACGTCGAAGAGCAATTCGAAATCGAGGCTCGACGCGCCAAACGACAGAAAGCTCGAGCGGATGAATTCATGCCCCCCCGCAACGACCTGTTCCTCCAGAAGCTTGGGTAGGTCGCGCAGCATTTCGGGCGTCGTCTGATAGATGACGCCGAGCCGGAACGTGATCCGGCGGCGGTGGAGATGCGCGAAATTGGTGATTTCCTTGCTCAGCAAATTGGTGTTCGAGATCACCAGCAGTTCGCCGTTCAATGAGCGCAGGCGCGTACTCTTGAGCCCGATGCGTTCGACCGTCGCGGTGCTTGTGTCGTACTTGATCGTCTCGCCGACGCGGAACGGGCGGTCGAAGATGATCGAGAGCGAGGCGAAGAGGTCCGAGAAAATGCCCTGCGCAGCAAGGCCGATCGCGATGCCGCCGATGCCGAGGCCGGCGATCAGGCCGGTGACGTTCACCCCCATATTGTCGAGAATGACGATTGTCGCGATCGCGAACAGCGCGACGCTGATCAACAGGCGGATGATCCCCATCGCGTTGCTGAGCGTTTCGTTATTGCCCTCGGCGGCGCGGCGCTGGATCAATCCGAGCACGATCTCGCGCACCCAGATCGCGACCTGCAGCACGACCGCAACGGTGAAGACGAACTGGATCATCTGCATGATGACCGCGGGGGGCTGCGCATAGCCCGCGACCATGCGGATCGCGATGATGGCGAGCACGGACGATTTGGTCTTGTGGATGACGCGCCCCGCGATGTGCGTCAGCGTCATCTCGCCTTCCGCCCGTTGGGCATGCTTGAGCGCGAAAGTGCGGACCATCGACAGGACGAAATAGATCAGCAGCCCGGCGCCGATCGCGATGCCGATCTGCAGCCAGTGGCTGTTCACCCACGCGACGCTGAGGTCCCAATAACGCTGGATATCATCGAGCGGATTGGTCGCGGCGGCCTTTGCAGGCGCGGCTTTCGGGGCGGCGGTGGTCGCGGCGGCGAGCAGGGAGAAAGTCACGTCAGGTCCTCTTGGGTCGGATCAGGCGGATTGGAGCAGCACCGCGGCCGCGGGTGCCTGCTCCAGATAGGTCAAAAATCCGCGTTCGTAACGCGAAAGATAGCGCGTCGCGCGCGGCAGGCTGCCGACGGATGCGGCAAAGTCTTCGCGCGCCTGCGCCGCGGCGAGCATCGCGGGGTGGACATAGGCCTTGCGCGCGATAGCGGGGGTGTTGCCGAGGCGGCCCGCGACATGTTCGAGCATCGCCTTCAACGTCGGTGGTTCGGGCGCATCGTAAAGGAAGGCGAAAGCCTCGACGCTCGCCGACCAGGTGCGGAAATGCTTGGCGCTGAATTCGTCGCCCATCGCCTCGCGGATATAGGTGTTCACATCTTCGGAGGCGACGGCGCAGATGCCGTCGCCATCGTCATATTGGAAGAGGTGTTGGCCGGGCAGATCCTGAAGACGGCGGACGAGCGTCGTCAGGCTGCGATCGCTGATCGTTACCTCGCGCTTCGCGCCGCCCTTGGCGATATATTTGAGGCGCAGCGTCTTACCCGACAGTTTGGCGTGGCGCTGGCGCAGCGTCGTCGCGCCGAAGCTCTTGTTCGCGGCGACATATTGCTCGTTGCCGACGCGGAGCGCGGCTAGGTCGAGCAGGCGCACGACCGCCGCAACGACGCGCTCGGAACAGAGCGTCCGGCGATTGAGATCGTCCTCAAGGCGCGCGCGCAGCAAGGGCAGCGCGTGGCCGAAGGCGGCGCAACGATCATATTTGTCGGCCTCGCGCGCTATGCGGAAATCGGGGTGATAGCGGTATTGCTTGCGCCCGCGCGCATCGTATCCGGTCGCAAGAATATGGCCGTTGGGCGCGGGGCAGAACCACGCATCCTCATAGGCGGGCGGCAGCGCGATCGCGTTGAGGCGGTCGATTTCGTCGCGATCGCGGATGATCTTTCCCTTGGCATCGCGATAGAGCCAGCCGACGCCCGACCGCTTGCGGCTGATGCCGGGCAGGCTGTCGTCGACATGGATCAGGCGGGGTGCGGACATGGAGCAATAGCGCCTCGCCGCCGCCGATGGTTCCCCGTCTTGGCGGGGTGACGGCGGATCAGCTCTCGCTGCGGCCCGCCGCAAAGATGGTACGCGGCGCGGCGAGCAGGCGGTCGCCGACGCTCTGGGCGATGCGCCGTGCCGGCACTTCGAGCGCGATATGGAGCAGGTGCGACGCGGTCAGCGTTAGCAGGGTGAATGCCAGAATCATCGCCGGATGCACCCTCGCCGGGTCGTCGACGAAGAACAGTTTGAAGAGGATCCACAGGAAGAAATGCAACAGATAGACGGCATAGCTGATGTCCCCCAGCCATTGCGCGATCCGGCCCGACAAGAACGGCCGCGGCGCCGTCGAGGCCTGCAGCGCCAGGATGACCACCGCAGTCATGAACAGCGGCACCGCCGCCGGCTGCGACCCGGCCACGCCGAACAGGAGTGCCGCTACGCCGATCAGTCCGAGCGCAGTGCCATAGATGATCGTCGCGCCGCGAGGCCCTTGGCGCTGCGCCGTCCACCATTGGCAAAGCAGGACGCCGATACCGAACTCGACGAGGCAGCGCAGCAGTCCGGTCGCCGGGATATCGTCGCCGATGCTCGCGCGGCCCGTTGCCGCGAACCACCATCCCAGCGCCGCCGCCATCGCGATGATCAGCAACGGAAAACTCCATGCGCCGCGCGGCAGGCGTGCCAGCCAGCCGCCGGTAATCGCGAGCAGCAGATAGGCCGCCCATTCGGTCGAGATCGACCAGGCGGGGTCGTTCCACGCCAGACGGTCGCTGAACCCCCAATTCTGTACGAGGAGATAATGGGCGGGGAGTTCGGCGAAGCTGTAGTGCTCGCCCGGGTCGCGGCCGCTGACGATCAGGGCCGCCGCGAACAGCAACATCGCCGACAGGACCGCAAGGTGGAGCGGGAAGATACGGGCAAATCGGCGGACGATGAAATGCGGCGCGGCGCGCAAGCCGCGATCGCGGAATTGGTTGCCATAGGTCCACCACAGGACGAAACCCGACAGGACGAAGAACAGATCGACGGCGAGATAGCCCTGCGCCAAGACCGAAATGACGCGATCGGGCAGGAAGCCGGTCATTCCGCCGCGGATATGGTAAAATACCACCATCAGCGCAGCGAAGCCGCGCACGCCGGTAAGCGTTGGCAGCATTTGCCCCGGCGTGACGGCTCCGGTCATGCGGCGACCGTCCGATGCGTGGTCAGCGGACGCCAGCCTGCTTCCTGTTCGCGGCGGCGGCAATAGGTCGTCAGCCCGATCTCGAGCGCAAGCATCATATAGATGAAGGGCTGGAAGGCGATCGCGACGAACAGCGAACCGACGAGATAGACGATATGGCCGTGCTGCAGCGCGGTCGCCAGCGGCGCGATCCATTGCTCTTCGCCGCGCCGCGTTTTCAGGTAGCGCCGCCTGATCCGTTCCATCTGGACCAGACCCGCGATATGGAGGAGCAGCCACATGGCGGTTCCGGGATAGCCCTGTTCGCCCAGCATTTCGAAATAGGCGGAGTGATAGGCGCGCGATTCTTCCTCATAGACGCTCGCCGTTTCTTCGGGGCTGCTGGCTTCCTTTTCGACCCGAACGCGATTTTGCAGAAAGGCATTGAAGCCGCCGCCGAACGGATTGTCCTTGGCATATTCCCACGTCCACGCCCAAACCGCGACGCGCGTCGACGCCGACTGATCGGCCTTGTAACTGCGGATCGTCTCCATGCGTTCGGTATAGCTTTGCGGCAGGAAGGGAATCGCGGCTGCCGCGAGCAGCCCGGCGCCGACAATATAGAGAAGCCGGTGCTTGACCGCGCGCAGTGACAATATGCCAAGCACGACGAGGCAGATGAGCCCGGTGCGCGCCTGTGTCCCGACGGGCAGCAGGGCGCAGGCGAAGACCAGCGCGAAGCAGAAGAGCGAGACCATCCAGTCGGGCGGAAAGATCGTCCCGTGGCGGCGGTACCACAGGATCAGCGGGATGATCGATATCGCGACGCACGACATGGTGCTGCCCTCATACAGTCCGTAATTTTCGCTCATCAGCAGTTGGAGCGAGCCGTATCCGCCACCTCCGGCCGCGGTCTTGATTCCCCCCGCGATGGCGATCGCCGCCGCCGAGAGCAGCAGGATCAGCGCCAATGCCTCGATCCGGAGCTTGGTCCGCAAGGTGAGCGGCAGGAAGATGGCCCAGATCAGCGCCTTCCACACCCAGCTCCACTTGTCGGCGGCCTCGACCGGGAAGTCGGCGTAGATCGTTGTCATCCAGCAATAGACGAGCAGCATTACGAGCAGCGTTTGCCGTCCCGACCACCGCGTGTCCTTTTTGTCGTCCGCCACGAGCCATCCGGCGATCGCGAGCCCGAAGACGATCAGCGAGATCGGGATCGAGTTGATGAGGAAATAGCTGAGGCGCTGCGGCGCGACGACGTCGATGTAGCAAAAGCACAGCACGAACAGGAACGGCTTGCGAAAGCCGATCCCGATGAAGGCGAACAGGAAGGCGACGAACGCGATGTCACGCATCGGTGCGGGCATCCTCTGCGGCGCGTTCGGCGTCGCGGCGTTGCTGCCATTGCAGGCGCGGGCTGACTTCGCGGTCGAGATCGTCGCGATGGAGCAGGCGCCAGAGCGCAATCGCCATCAGCACGTGCGTCAGGGCAATGGAAAAATTGTCGACCATGTCCGCTCCCGCTACGCGATCGGGGTTGACGCCGCGTTAAGGCTTGTATGTCAATGCGCTGGCCCATGACACGCATCCTGCACGTCCTCGATCATAGCCTGCCCGCGCACAGCGGCTACACCTTTCGCACGCGCGCGCTGATGAAGGCGCAGGTGGCGAAGGGATGGGAGGTCGCGGGCGTGACCGGCGTACGGCATCCCGAGCCCGGGCCGGACGGCGAGACCGTCGACGGGCTGACCTTCTATCGCACAGCGAAGATCGCGCCCGCACGCGCGCCGATCCGCGAATGGCGCGAGATCGGCGCGCTGGCGCAGCGCGTCGAGGCGCTGGCGCGCGAATGGAAGCCCGATGTGCTGCATGCGCATTCGCCGGTGCTCGACGGGCTCGCGGCGCTGCGCGTCGGGAAGAAGCTCGGTATCCCGGTCATCTATGAAATTCGTGCTTTTTGGGAGGATGCGTCGGTCGGCAATGGCACCGGGCGTGAAGGCAGTTTGCGCTATTGGTTGACCAAGCAGCTTGAAACGCATGCGGTGAAATCGGCCGACGCGGTTGCGGTGATCTGCGAAGGATTGCGCGGCGATTTGATCGCGCGCGGTATCGATCCCGCCAAGATCACCGTGTCGCCCAACGGCGTCGACCTCGAATTGTTCGGCGATCCGACGCCGCGCGACGATGCGCTGGCCGACACGCTGGGCCTCGCGGTCGACGATGCCGTGATCGGCTATATCGGCAGCTTCTATGATTATGAGGGGATCGACGACCTGATCGCCGCGATGCCCGCACTCGTCGCGGCGCAGCCCACGGCGCGACTGCTCCTCGTCGGAGGTGGGCCGATGGAGGCGGTGTTGAAAGCGCAGGCGGCGGCATCGCCCGCGGCGGCTCATATCCATTTCGTTGGGCGGGTGCCGCATCAGGAGGTCGAGCGTTATTATTCGCTGATCGATATCCTCGCCTATCCGCGCAAGAAGATGCGGCTGACCGATCTCGTTACGCCGCTGAAACCGCTCGAGGCGATGGCGCAGGGCAAGCTGGTCGCGGCGTCGGATGTCGGCGGTCATCGCGAACTGATCGAAGACGGCGCCACGGGCACCTTGTTTGCGCCCGACGACCCCGCCGCGATTGCCGATGCGCTCGCGGCGTTGCTCGAAAATCGCGACATGTGGCCGGAGCGACGACGGACGGCACGTATTTTTGTCGAAAACCATCGTAACTGGTCATCAAACATTTTACGTTACGAACCCGTTTACCAGCAATTGCTGCGCCGCGTTTAGCGCAATCGCGCAGATAGATGACAGGACGGCCCGATGGGCTACACGGATTTGGACGATATGGACGAGATCAGCGAAAATCGGACCAAGGCGATAGCGACCGCGCTGCTGCGCGCGCTTCAGCCCGCGATCCCGGCGGTGATCGGCGCCGCGGCGCTGACCTTCCTGTTCGCCGCCGTAATGCCCTTTTCGTGGGTCGCTGGGATCAGTTGGAACCTCTATCTCGACCGGCTGTCCGACTTGTTCGTGCAGCCGATCGGCAATGGCGGCCGGCTTGCGCTGGCACTCGGCATGTCGGCGATTGCCGCGGTGATCGCGGGTTTTGTCGCGGTGCTGATCGCGAAACCCGAAGCGGCGGGCCTGACCTCGCTGCGCGAGCGTTTCCGCCGCACCTCTCATGATGTGGAGAGCGACGAAAGCGAAGAGATTCTGACGCGCCGCCGCCGCGTCGACCTGCATCCCGACGATCCGCCGCGTCCGCCGATCCGCGCGGGGCGCGATCTGCCCGCGGGCGGGCTCGACGGAAGCGCAATCGCCGAACCGGTTGCGCCCGGCTTGTGGCTGGGTGAAGCCGACGTCGAAGTCGAAGAAGCTGACGAACTCGTGCTCGCCGATCTGGCGCCCGAAGAGGAGTTCGACGGCGATGCGCCCTGGCTGCAACCCGCCGAGATGACATCGCCGCCGCCGATGCCCGATCCTGCCGACAAATCGCTCGATGCGATGGTCGCGCGCTTCGAAGCGGGGTTGGCGCGCCGCCGGCAGGCCGCGCCGATTTCGACCGCCGCGATCCCGATGCCCGACGCGGTGGAGCCCGAAAGCGAACCCGAAGTCGACTTCGCACTCGAAGCCGCGCTCAGCACGCTGCAGCGGATGACGCGCCAGTCGGTCGGCTAATCCTCGACCGTCAAGATTTCGATCCGCAGCGTTTGCGGATCCACGCCACTTTCTACCGCTACATCGGCGACAATATGGCCTGGAAGCGCCCATTCGGTCGCGCTCAGCCGGTCTTGTAACGCGCGGCACACCGCGGCGCTGTCGCCTGCCGCGAGCGTGCACGGAAAGATGTGGCGCGCGCCCACGAAACTCGCGCTCGCCCAAGGCCGGAATGTCGAGGCGCCAGTCGACAGACCGAACGGAAGCTCGCGCGTGAGCAGAACGCGAAGGCGGCGGTGCGGACAGCCCGGGCGCGGGGACCGCGCGGGAGACCAACGCATCATGCC
Source organism: Sphingopyxis sp. OAS728 (assembly GCF_014873485.1). Lineage (NCBI taxonomy): Bacteria > Pseudomonadati > Pseudomonadota > Alphaproteobacteria > Sphingomonadales > Sphingopyxidaceae > Sphingopyxis > Sphingopyxis sp. OAS728. The sequence continues at coordinate 3,476,160 of NZ_JADBDT010000001.1, forward strand.
CGCGCTCCCTTGCGCAAGGCGCGCATGGCGCGCGTTCGCCGGTCGCCGCCGGGGACGACGGTTCCTGCACGACGATCGGCCCGCCATTTGTTCATGAAATGTTCGGCACGACATATCACGTCGCGCCCGGGCTCGCGGCCGCCACGCAAATCGCTGACGAGACGCGGGTCGCGCACCGCGTAGCGGCCGAACACGCTGGGCGGCATGGCCGATTCCTTCAGGAAGGCTTCGATCCGTTGCAGCAGGCTGCGTTCCATATTTCCTCCCTGATCGCGCTAGAACCGGGCGACTCACCCGATAGGATATTTCCTATTTGATGCTCATTTTCCTACTTGTCTAGGAAAAATCCGTTTGGTAGAGACGAAATAGGAAGGACCAGCCCTCAGCGACCTATGGCCGATTTCGATCAGGATCCCCGCGCCGCGCTCGACCGCCTCTTGACCGAGAGAGGGATAGACTATGCGCGCATCTCGCAGGTGATCGGGCGCAACCCCGCCTATATCCAGCAATATATCAAGCGCGGGTCGCCGCGGCGGCTGGGCGAGCAGGATCGCGCGCGCATCGCCGCCTATCTGGGCGTGTCCGAAGCAATGCTGGGCGGGCCGGTGCAGCGTGTCGCGACTCCGGCGCGGACGCGCGGTCCCGGAATGATCCTCGTGCCCAAACTCGCGATCGGCGCCTCGGCGGGCGCGGGCGCGAGCGTCGATGGGGAAGCGGTCGAGGGCGAAGTGGCGTTCGACCCCAAATGGCTGCGCGACCTCGGTGCCGATCCGCGCGCGCTCAGCATTATTCGCGTCGAGGGCGATTCGATGGCGCCGACGCTCGACGATGGCGACGATATATTGGTCGACGGCGGCGATGCGGCTGCGCGGCTGCGCGATGGCATCTATGTGCTGCGTATGGACGATGTGCTGATGGTGAAGCGCGTCGCGCGCGCGCCGGGGCAGGGGCGGATTTCGGTGATCAGCGACAATCCGCACTATCGCAGCTGGGACAATTTGCCGATGGCGTCGGTTCAACTGGTTGGCCGCGTCGTGTGGACGGGGCGGCGGGTGCGATGATTATCTTCGCCTGACGGCGAAGGCGGCACCAGCCCGCTCCCCCACCCGACCTCCCACAGAGTATCCTGGAATGGGAGGCCGGGTGGGGGAGCGGGCTGGTGCCGCAACGATTAACGCGGCGCGGCCATCAACGCCTCGATTTCATGGTCGAGAACTTCGGCGCGCTGGCATTGGTCTTCGTTGCCGTCGCGGCATTTTTCGGCCGCCTTGTCGCGCTGGCGTGACAGCTTGCCCAGTTCTTCCTCGCGCTTGCGCATCTCGCGGCCACGGTTGCGGTCGGACTCGTCCTGGCTCGTCGTCGACCAGTCGGCGACCTGGCCGACGGCTTTGACGGGTGCGGTGACGACCGTCTTGACCGCGCTGATGCAGCCGGCGAGCAGGGGAGCGGCGACGACCGCCAGAATTAAAACGCGCATATTCTTCTCCTCGCCAATGGCGCCCCATCGCATAACCGCCGCGATCTGAACAGGATATTGCGACGGATCGGCACCGCGTACGGCCAATGTGTCACATCACTGAAATAAATGGTTAAATTCGTGTTTACCAAGCGGCTTTACGTCGGGGCGCGAACAAGGTCGCACACTGAAGAGAGATTGATGAACGCCATGGGATATGCCTTTACGCCATCGGCGGGCCACGCGTCCGCGATCGGCGCCGACGCGCATATGTCGCAGGTCATCGACCTGTTTCGCGGCAATCCACAGCTCCGCGCGCTCGCGGTTGTCGATGGCGAAGAGCGACCGGTGGGAATCATCCGCGAACAGCGGGTGCGCGAACTGCTTTTCTGCCCCTTCTGGTTTTCGTTGATGCAGAACCCGACGATCGGCGGCTCGATCGCGTCGATGATCGAACCATGCCCGACCGCCGACGTCGCGCGATCGACCACCGATCTGCTGCGCATCGTCGCGCAGTCGCCGGGGCAGCAGGAGCTTATTCTCGTTCGCGCCGGGCGGTTCGTCGAGACGCTCGATAGCGGCCAGCTCGCCAAGCTGGCGATGCTGCGCGAGGTCGAGCTGGCGCAGGAACGCGCGGCGCGGACGACGCACATCGACGATGCCGGACGGCGGTTCCAGCAAGAGATCACGACGCTCACCGCGACGCTCTCCGACATGGCGCGGAAAGTCGAGATGGTCGCCGGCACTTTGTCCGAACGCGCCCGGCAGACCGGCCGCGACGCGGTGACGGTTGCGGGTGCCACGGCGCAAACACTGGCGGGCCTCCACGAACTGGGTGATCGCGGCCATGCGCTGGCTGCGACGATGGCGAAGATCGTCGACGATGGTTCGCGCGCCCGTACCGTGCGCGGCGATGCGCATCTTAAGGTGAAACAGGCCAGCGAAAGATCGATCGCGTTGAAGGCCGCGAGCCAGTCGATCGAACAGATGCTCGCGCTGATCATCGACATGGCGAGCCGGACCAACATGCTCGCGCTCAACGCGGGGATCGAGGCGGCGCGCGCGGGCGATGCGGGCCGCGGCTTCGCCGTGGTTGCGTCGGAGGTCAAGACGCTCGCCAGCCAGACGCGCTCCGCGGCGGGCGACATCACCCAATATGTCGACCGGATTCGCGACATCGTCGAACAGGTCGCCGCGGGCTTTGTCGAGGTCGAAAAGGCGATCGATGCGAACAACGGCTTCTCCGACGCGATCGATCGCGCGGTCGATGGCCAGAGCGCGACGACGCTGATGATCGCGAGCTATGTCGAGCAGGCGGTGTCGGCCGGCCGCGAGATCGACGTGCGGGTGCGCGAGATCGGACATGGTGCGACCGCCGTCGGCGATGGCGCGCAGGCGCTCGGCCAATTGTCCGCCGGCCTGACCGAGGCGGCGCTGTCGCTGCATCAGCGCGCGCGGCATTTCGTCGAAACGGTTGCCGTCGCCTGATTTTGACGCGCTTGCGCAAGGGGTTGCCCGATGGCGCAGCGCTGATAGGATGATCTTCGCGCCGGAGGCGTCTGAGGCCGCCGGCGGGGAGGAGGGTCATCATGACGAGTATCCAAAAGGGTCTGGCCGAGTTTATCGGCACATTCTGGCTTGTGTTCGGTGGTTGCGGCAGTGCGGTTCTCGCCGCGGCGTTCCCCGATGTCGGCATCGGATTGCTCGGCGTCTCGCTCGCTTTCGGTTTGACGGTCGTTACCATGGCCTATGCGATCGGGCATATTTCGGGCTGTCATCTCAATCCGGCGGTGACGGTGGGGCTGTGGGCGGGGGGGCGTTTCGATGCGCGCGATATTCCCCTCTATGTCGTCGCGCAGGTGCTCGGCGCGATCGTCGCGGCGTTCCTGCTCTTCTATGTCGCGAGCGGCAATCCTGCCTATGATCTTGCGACCAACGGCCTTGCGGCCAATGGCTTCGATGCGGGGTCGCCGGGGCATTATGATATCTGGTCGGCGTTCATCATCGAGATCGTGCTGACCGCCGCTTTCCTCTGGATCATCATGGGGTCGACCGACGGCCGCGCCCCCGCGGGCTTTGCGCCGCTCGCGATCGGCCTTGCGCTGACCTTGATCCACCTGATCTCGATTCCGGTGACCAACACCTCGGTCAATCCGGCACGCAGCACCGGCCCGGCACTCGTCGTCGGAGGCATTGCGCTCCAGCAATTGTGGCTGTTCTGGCTTGCACCGCTGATCGGCGGGGCGATTGGCGGCCTGCTTTACAAGACGCTGGGGGCCGACACCTTCCCCAAACCGAATATCGAGGGCGAATAATCACCGATGCGGCGGGGGCAGAAAGCCTCCGCCGCTTTTATTTCAGCAGGTCGATTGCGAAGGCACGGACCTCGTCTGCCATGTCGGGCCGCCCGAGTGCGACCGCAAGGTTCGCCTGGATATAGCCGGCCTTCGATCCGCAGTCGTAACGCGCGCCATCGAAGGTGACGGCGTGAAAAGGCTGGTTGCCGATCATCGTCGCCATCGCGTCGGTTAGCTGGATTTCGCCGCCGGCGCCCTTTTCCTGTTTTTCGAGCACGCGCATCACTTCGGGTTGCAGGATATAGCGACCCGAAATGATCAGATTCGACGGCGCCTCGGCGACCGGCGGCTTCTCGACAAGCCCCGTCACTTCGGTCAGCGCCCCGTCGCGGGCCCCGGGTGCGATGACGCCATAGCTCGACACTTGCTCGTGCGGCACTTCCAAGACCGAGATCAGGTTGCCGCCGACCCTTTGATAGGCGTCGACCATCTGCTTCATGCAGCCGGGCGACCCGTGCATGAATTCGTCGGGAAGGAAGATCGCGAAGGGTTCGTCGCCGACGATGTCGCGTGCGCACCAGATCGCGTGGCCGAGGCCTAACGGCTCCTGCTGCCGGACATAAGCGCAGGCGCCGGGTCCGAGCCGCGTGGGGCCCAGAACCGACAGATCCTTGCCGCGTTCGGACATCGTCTTTTCGAGCTCGAAGGCGACGTCGAAATGATCCTCGATCGCGCTTTTGCCGCGGCCGGTGACGAAGATCATCTGCTCGATCCCCGCCTCGCGCGCTTCGTCGACCGCATATTGGATCAGCGGCCGATCAACGACGGGCAGCATCTCCTTGGGGATCGCCTTGGTCGCGGGGAGGAAGCGGGTGCCGAGACCGGCGACGGGGAACACGGCTTTGCGGATCGGTTTCATAAACGAAGGCCTAGCCGTGAACTTTGATCAAGAAAAGAGCGGTGAAGTCGCTGCTTGCCGGCTATTGCGGGGTAACGATCACTACCACCCGCCGGTTGTCCTGGCGGCCTTCGACGGTGTCGTTGCTCGACATCGGCACCGCTTCGCCCCGGCCGACAATCTGGTCCGGGGAAAGCTGCATCCCGCCGGCCTGGAGCGGGATCGCGACAGCCTGCGCGCGTGCTTGCGATAGCGCCAGATTATAAGCCGATGTGCCGGTGGAATCGCTGTGTCCCTCGACACGCGCGGTGGTGATACCCACCGAAAGGAGGTTGCGTGCGAGTCCCGCGATGCGCACGCGCAGGTCGGGTTGGACCGTCGCGTCGTTCGAAGCAAAGAGCAGCCGCTCGTTGAAGGTCAGCTCCCAGCCGGTGCCCGCTTCGACAAATCCCTCGGTCTTCAACGCCGCAATCTGTGCGGCCGTGAAGCCGGTCGTCTGCGGTACGCTTTGGCAGGCGGCGAGCAGCGCGGCGAAGGCGATCACGAACAGGGTCTGGATCGATCGGGGGAAATTAAACGTCACGGCGTCTCTCCGCTGGTCATCGTCTGGAACGGTTGGTCAATTTGTCGGCGTACATGGCGGCGTCGGCGGCGGTCAGCAGCGCGGTCGCGTCGCTGCCATTGTCGGGGAAGGTCGCAACGCCGACGCTGACCGCGGCGCGATATGTTTCGCCGCCGGGTAAAAGGATGGGTTCGGCCACGCTGGTGCGGATCCGGTTCGCCAGCATGTCGGGATGCAATTCCTCGTCGAGCTCGACGATGACAATGAATTCGTCGCCGCCGATGCGCGCGGCAAAATCGCCCTTGCGCAGCGCGTCCTGAATCCGCGCCGACAGTGCGACAAGCACCGTGTCCCCTGCGGCGTGGCCGAAATTGTCGTTGGCTGCCTTGAAATTGTCGGCATCGATGAACAGCAGAGCGAAGCGGTCGCCGCGTCCCGCCGCAGCCTCGATGCGCTGCGCGAGCTGCTCGTCGAAGGCATCGCGGTTGGGCAGCGCGGTCAACGTGTCGTGCGACGCCCGGTGCGCGAGCAAAGCGCGTTCGCTCTCCATATGGCCTTGCCAGCCTTGCAGTTCGTCGAGCAGGGAGTTGATGTCGCCGCCCAGCCGGTCGAGCTCGGCGATGCCGAGCGGCTGGACGCGCTTGTCGAAGCGGCGGTGCAGACGCACGTCGTGGGCGACCGTGGCAATCTCGTTGAGCGGTTTGACCAGCTCATATTCGAACCGCCGCGCGAGGAAGATGGTCCCGAACGCGGTGATGAGCAGGCAGCCGAGGCCCGCCAGAAGACCTAGGCGGACATAGTCGATTAACGTCGAACTATCGCCCCACACCTCGATCGTGCCGATCGCCGACCCGTTGCGCTGGACGGTGACCGCAAAGGGGCGAGGAAAGAAGATGCGGGTGAGGGTCGGCGCCGGGTCGGCGACCGGCGAAGTCCATTCGGTGACCGGCCGGCCGACGTCGTTGAGCACGCGAAGCCGCGCAATGCCCGGAATTCGGGTCAGCGGCTCGAGCCCTTCGCGGACCGCCTGCGGATCGTTGAACACCAGCGCGGGTTCGACGCCATAGGCGCCGAGCTGTGCTGCCAGTTCCATATTGCGGTCGGCATAGCCGCGCAGCGCGGTGACCCCTGCGAGCAGGATGGTCAGGCCCGAAAGTGCGACAGCGAACAGCGTGATACCGAAATGAAAGCGCGACAGCAGTTTTTGTAGCGTCGTGCGCGCACCGATCCGTTCGACGGGCGGGGTGATGGGCTGGCCGGTCATGCCGCCCCCCCTTCGCCGCCGCCGATGCGCAGGACCCGCGGATCGATGCGCAGCGGGCCGCGCCCGATCGCATCGATATTGACCGAAAAGCTGATGCTCGCCGCCTTGTTGCTCAGGCAAAACATCGCGCCATAGATGCAGGCGGCGTCATCGTCGGTGATCGTCAGAATCGGGCGCCCGCGTACCCAGGCGATGAGCTGACGCCGATCGGCGACCGGCATTTTGCCGAGAAAGAGGATGTCGCACTCGGGGGTAACGGTGGCGGTGGTCACCCGGCGGACCGTCACCGAGCCGGGTCCCGGAACATCGGGCGCCATGCGATCGGTAAGGCGCGGTGTGCCGACGACGCACATCGTCCGGGGCGCCGCGGCCGCTCCGGTGGGCCAGCGCGCATAGCTGACGATGCCGCCCACCATCCGGTTGACCGCGCGCGTCATCCCGCCCGAACCATCCTCGACGGCGGTCTGGTTTGCGGCTTGAACCGACATCTGGGGCGTCGTGACCAACGCGCCGATGAGAAACAATGATGCCAGCACCTGGCAGCGCCCCCAACTGCGTTTCAGGGGCATCCTGCCCCAGCAAAGGCGCGTCCGCTAGTCAAAACAATTGGAAAGTCAATGAAAAGTGACGTCATGCGGCCATGTTACAACAGCGGCCGCATGACCTGCCGCGATTCTACGCGTTACGCAAACGGTCACTGAATCCTTTGCGCAGTTTAGCCAGCTTGGGCGGGATGACCGCCATGCAATAGGGATTGCGCTGGCCTTCGCCCTCCCAATAGGCCTGGTGATAATCTTCGGCCGGATACCAGTCCGACGGGCTCTCGATCGTGGTCACGATCGGCGCCGGCCAATCCGTGGCGGCGCGTTCGATGCCGGCGCGCGCGGCGTCGGCCTGCGCGGCATCGAGCGGGAAGAGCGCGCTGCGATATTGGGTGCCGATGTCGTTGCCCTGACGATTGAGCGTCGTCGGATCGTGCGTTGCGAAATGGACGTCGAGCAGATCGTCATAGGAAATGACCGCCGGGTCGAAGGTGATGCGGATCGCCTCTGCATGGCCGGTGTCGCCGCCGCAGACCTGCTTGTAGGTCGGGTTTGGAACTGCGCCGCCAATATAACCGCTCTCGACGCCCTCGACGCCCTCGAGCGACTGGAACACCGCTTCGGTGCACCAGAAGCAACCTCCGGCAAAAATGGCGGTCTCTTGGGTCATGGGCGTCGATCCTTGTTGGGGAGAAGGGATTGTCGCCAAAATAGGACGCGAAGGGACTTATTCCAAGGGCGGCGGTGCGTCGATCAGCGGCGGATGCAGCGGCTGCCCCGCCGCGCGCGCTGCCGCGATGGCTGTCGCTTCGGCTTGCAGCGACGCGACGCGGTCGCGCCAGTTCGGGTGCGTGCTTGCCTGGAGCAGGGGGCGTCCCTTGCGCTGGCCGAAACGCTCCCAAAAGCGCGCGGCGGCAGCGGGATCATAACCCGCGCCCGCGAGCAGCCACACCGACAGCCGGTCGGCTTCGACCTCGGTCTGCTTGAACAGGCGGGCATTGCGGCCGAATTGCTTGCCGAGCCCACGATCGACCCCCGCTGCGTCGAGCCGCGCGCGGTGACGGAGGATATTGTGTGCCAGTTCGTGCGCGATCGCCGCGGCCAGTTCGTCGTCATCTGCAGCGAAATCGGCGAGCCCCTGATTGACGAGGACCATGCGCCCGTCGGCAACGGCGGCGGGCCGGTCATTGGCCTCGACGCGAAAATCGCTGGCGCATCCTGCAACGGGGGTGATGCTGACGATGCGTCCCGCGCCGGCGTCGAGCGCGAGCGGTGCGTCGACCGGGAGCGCGGCAACGCTGGTTTCGATCGCCGTGATGCGCGCGAAGGGATGATCCCCCACGCCATCCGGCACGGGCGCGTTCGCCATGCCGACGACGGGCGTACCGACGGTCATTCCGGCCGATGCCGCCGGAGAGGCGGACGCGAGGGCGGCAATATAGGCGTGCACTTGATCGTTCGCGCCATAAGCTGCGAGTGCTTCGGCACGCCGATCCGGGGCGTAAAGCCGCGGGTCGCCCCAGATCCACCCGAACTGCGGCTGGCGCGTAGGGCACCAAGCTGCGTTGGCGGTCGTGAGGCGAAAGCCGAGCGCCGCGACGCGCGCCTCGGTCGCCGCGAGTGCGGCGTACGGCGATTGCTCGGCAATAGCGGGCGCAGCCATCGACAATGACAGGATGGCGACGATCGATCGGGTGTTGCGAAGCATGGCCATTCCCTATCAATCCGCGCCTGTCGCGGCCATGAATTTCCCCTTTGGCGCGGTTTCGCGCCTCTTGCCTATCGCCCGGCAAGCGCCGATAGGGCGGACAATGACGCATGCCTCTGCCTTGTCGGCTCCCGCCGCCCGCCAACCCCGCCCCGCCGCGCTCGCGCGTTGGCTGTGGGCGGTTGCACTGCTGGTCATCATCGTCGTCGGTGTCGGCGGAATCACCCGACTGACCGAATCCGGGCTTTCGATCACCGAATGGCGCCCCGTTTCCGGCGTGCTGCCGCCGCTGAGCGAGGCCGGGTGGGTCGCGGAATTCGAGAAATACAAACAGATACCCGAATATAAGGAGATCAACCTCGGCATGACGCTGGCGGGGTTCAAGGCGATCTTTTTCTGGGAATGGCTGCACCGCATCCTTGGCCGCCTCGTCGGCATGGCGCTGCTCGTGCCGCTCGCCTGGTACGCCTGGCGCCGCGCGATCCCGGCGGGCTATGGTCCGCGTTTGCTTGCGCTCGCTGCACTCGTCGGGCTGCAAGGCGCGATCGGCTGGTGGATGGTCGCCTCGGGCCTCGAATATCGCACCGACGTTAGCCATTTTCGTCTCGCGACCCATTTGCTCACCGCGCTGTTCCTGCTTGGCGGTTTGGTGTGGACGGCGCGCGACCTCGATGCGCTGGCGCGCGATCCCGAAGCACGACCGGCGCGTCTGACCGGACCCGCGCTGGGCGTCATCGCGATTCTCTTTGTCCAGCTGCTGCTCGGTGCGTGGGTTGCGGGGCTCAATGCCGGCTATGTCGCTAGCACCTGGCCTTCGATGAACGATCATTTCGTGCCCGAGGGTATCGATTGGACGGGCGGCGCGTGGCTCGCTTTCACCAACGACCCCTTCCTGATCCATTTCCTCCATCGCTGGTGGTCGTGGGTTGCGGCGCTTGCGCTGCTTCTGCTTGCACGTGCCTTGTCGCGGCAGGGCGCGCGCAGCGAGGCGCGGCTGCTCGTCGCGGTCGTCGCGGCGCAGATGCTGCTCGGCATCTGGACCGTCGTATCGGGCGTTTCGATGTGGGTTGCCGTGTGGCATCAGGTGACCGGTGCGATCCTCGTCGCGACTGCCGCGGCGGGGCTTCACCGGCTGGGTCGCCGCCCGGCATGATGTCGGTCGGCGGCCTCGGCGGCGCGCTCCTGCTGCTGGCGGCTCAGCCCGTGCCGACCGCTGCGCCCGGCGATGTTTCCACCGCTGCGACCACGCATTTCCAATTCGCTCCCCCGGTAGGCCGGCCGATGACCTATCGCGTCACCACCCGCCGCATCGGCCGTGAAGGCGCGCTGATCAACTTTTCGCTCGTCTATGCGCTGCAATGGCAGCGCGTCGGGCGCGGCTATCGGCTCGAAGCGGTGCTACAGCGGATCGATTCCGACGCCCGCCCCGAAGTCACGCGCGCGCTGTCGCTGATGCTCGATCCGCTGGTCGGCGAGCCGATGGCCTATCTTGTCGCCCCCGACGGCAGCCGTGTTGACCTGGTCGATCCGGATGGGCTGTGGGCGCGGGTCACCGCGCGGATCGAGGCCGTCGGCGCCAAGGCGGGACGGCCCGAAGCCCGGCAATTGGCGCAGTTGGTCTCGGCGCTGCCGGCCGCGGAGCGTGATCGGCTGGCGAGCGCGGATATCCGTGCGCTGGTTGCGCCTGCGAATGGTGCCATTCCGGTCGCGGCGCAGGCGGACGGCGCCAGCGTGTCGATCAAGCACGACGGCGCGTTGCAGACGATCGCCAAGGTCGAACGCGATTCCGCGCCTGTCGCCGGCGCCGGCAAGCCGCTGGAAATCGACAATCTGTGGACCGTCGACACCGCCATCGGGCTGGTGATGCGCGAGCAGCGACAAAGCTGGATCGTCGAGGCCGAGGGCGATGCGCGGACGCTGGTCGAGGAGCGAGTGCGGGCGCTCGAGATCGCTCCCTGATTGCGATGGTATTATAATACCTGTCAGCAAAGCCGCGATCTGCTTGACTTTCTGCCCCATTGGCGTCATTGGCCCGCTCCGAAGCGCCGCTTCGTCCATTCGGGACAGGCGGCGCGGTTTGTTTCGGGGCGCTGTTGCTCCGGTCCATATCTGTCAAGGAGCGTGCCATGAAGGCGCTGACCAAGACGACTGTTTCGGCGAATGCCGGTACGGTCGAAAAGAAATGGGTGCTGATCGACGCCGAGGGTCTCGTTGTGGGCCGCGTTGCATCGATCATCGCCAACATCCTGCGCGGCAAGCACAAGCCGTCGTTCACCCCGCACGTCGATTGCGGTGACAATGTCATCGTCATCAACGCGGAGAAGGTGGCGTTCACCGGCAACAAGCTGCAGGACAAGCGTTACTACAAGCACACCGGTTATGCCGGCGGCATCAAGGAAACGAGCCCCGCGAAGATCCTCGAAGGTCGTTTCCCCGAGCGCGTGCTCGAAAAGGCTGTCGAGCGCATGATCCCGCGCGGCCCGCTCGGCCGCCAGCAGATGCGCAACCTGCGCATCTTCGCCGGCACCGAACATCCGCACGAAGGGCAGAACCCCGAAGTGATCGACGTCGCGTCGATGAACCGCAAGAACAAGGTGGGTGCATAATGGCTGACGAACAGACCATGACCGATCTCAAGGATCTCGCCGGCGCCGTCGAAGGCACCGTTGCCGCTCCGACCAGCAACACGCCGCTGCGCGAAAAGCAGGTCGACAAGCAGGGCCGCGCCTATGCGACCGGTCGCCGCAAGGACGCCGTTGCCCGCGTTTGGGTCAAGCCCGGCACGGGCAAGATCACCGTCAACGGCCGCGACCAGGAAGTCTATTTCGCACGTCCGACGCTGCGCCTCGTCATCAACCAGCCCTTCGGCCTGACCGAACGCGTTGGCCAGTATGACGTGATCGCTACCGTCAAGGGCGGTGGCCTCTCGGGCCAGGCTGGCGCCGTTCTGCACGGTATCGCGCAGGCGCTGACCCGCTTCGAACCGGCGCTGCGCAGCCCGGTCAAGGCGGCCGGCTTCCTGACCCGCGACAGCCGCGCGGTCGAACGTAAGAAGTACGGCAAGGCCAAGGCCCGCCGCAGCTTCCAGTTCTCGAAGCGCTAATACGCTTTTTCCGTCGACGGACGGAGAAGGAAGGGCGGTCCGGCAACGGGCCGCCCTTTTTCGTTGCGCGTTGAAGAAACGGGCCCGGCGTCATAGATTGGCGCCATGGTTTTCGACCTTCGCAGGGCCCTCCTCGCCAAGGAGGAAAAGGATACGGCGCGGCTGCTGGATTTCGAGTTCCGTCAGCGCGCACGGACCTTTCGCTTGCTGGCTGCTACGCTCGACCTCGACCCCGCCGTTCTGGTGCGCGAAATTGCGCTGCACGACGATCCGGCGATCCTCGATGCGCTCGCGAACGACCTGCCGATGTCGCGCGAAGAGCTAGGCCATCATTACGCGCGATGCCGGGCGGATGCTTATGCCCAGCTTGTCGGCGAGCTCGGCGACCCCACGCCGCACCGGTTCGGTTAGAGCAGGTCGAGGCTTCCGAGCGCGAGCGCCTGCCGCGCCGGGCGTTCGGCCATCACCGCGAACATCTCGTCGCCGCGCACCGTGCGTTCGACGCTCATCGACGCGAAGACGGCCATGAAATAGCCGCTGAGCGCCCCGACGCGATAGTCGGTCCAAAGCGCGTCGGGATCGGGATTGACGCCGCGCTGACGCAGTGCCGCGATCCAGTGGTCGAACGCCGGCCGGTCGGCCGCCGCGCGCTCGAACGGGTCGGCGATGCTGGTTCCGACCAGATAGGCAAGGTCGGTCGCGCCGCTGCCGCGTCCCAGCGTCTGCCAGTCGACGAGCCAGCAGCTCTCGCCGTCGGGCGCGAAGAGGATATTATCGATGCGCAGGTCGCCATGGACGATCGTCCGTGCGGCGGTCTGCCGCGAAAGATAGGCGTCGATCCGTTCGACGATCCCGGCGCCGAGGTCGAGCACTTCGGGGTCGAGCCGCTCCGCATAGCGCTCGCGAAAACCCACATAGAGCTGCGGAAACAGCGCGCGGATCACATCGCCATTGTCGCGCGCGAGCCAGGGCAGCGCGTCGAGCCGCGGATCGTTCCACAGCAGCGCGTGCAACCCGGCAGCAGCCTCGATGCAGGGAACCAGGCCTGCGAGCCCAAGCCCCGCGAGCTGGTCGCCCTGTCCCGCCGGAGCGAGATCCGAGAGGATCAGGATGAAATCGACATCGTCTTCGGCGATCTCGGCATGGTGGCACAAGGGCGCTGACACGCCGCTCCCGGCCGCCAGTTCGCGGTACCAGCTGACTTCCTTGACATAGGTGCCGGTAAGCTTGGCGATGTGGCGGCTTGCGTCATCGTGGCTCGGGCATTTGGCGACGACTGTGGCCGGTGCGCTCACATCGCCCGCCCAGTCGAGCGTCAGGCGGAAACTGTCGCACATCTGTCCGGTGCCGACCTTGGCGACAGCGAAGCCGCGCAGCGCCTCGGCCGGTTGTCCCAGCTTGTCCGCAAGCCATGCGGGCGACATTGCCTCGGGCGAGGTCGGGAAGCTCAAGCGACGGGATCCATCAGGCCGGTGAGGCCGGTGGGGCTATGCGGTCCCACGAACAATTGTTCGAGCACGCCGACGCCGCGATGCGTGCTGCCGCCGTCGGTCAACTCGGCGGTGACCAGCGCCTGGATATGCATCGCCAGCGGATTGCCCCAGCTGCGCTCGGCCTCGGTGAGTGTGTCGTGCGCGACCGCCAGTTCGGGGCCATGATCGAGGCCGTGCCCCCAGACCGGATGCGTGTAACCGAGCCCGCTCATCGCGAAGGCCGAGCCGGCCGGGATTAGCGTCAGCCTCTGGCCGTGGCCGAGATCGGCGGTCATTCGGGCGATGCGCCGCGATCCGCGTGACCACTCAATATCGAACGCGGCGTCGGCGAAATGCTGTTCGGTACCGTCTTCGCTGCTCTCGCTGTCGCTGACGATCACCGCGCGGCGGTTCCATGGGCTTCCCGCGCCGTCGTCGTTGCTATGGAAAAAGAGCGAGCGGTCGTCGAAATTGCACGGTGTCCACAGCCAGAAGAATTGGTTGAAATTGCCCTCGGGCGGCGGTTGCGGTTCGCTGGCGCCGACGGGACGCACGCCCCAGCTGCGGTCGCGCGTGCCGCTCCAGCCGTCGTCGAGATCGACGCGCTCGCCACCCACCGACAGCCAGCCCGACCAGCGGCCGTTCTGCGTCATGCGCGTATAGTCCATGAACAGCCGCGTGCCATTGCGACGGATGAAGCGCGGCTCCTCGATCGGGAAATGGCGGTTCATGAAACGCAGTTCGCCTTCGAGCGGACCGTCGTTCGGCGAAATATGGAGCGTCAGCACCTGCAGCGGGATGGCGATATCGAGGATGATCGGGCCGACCGACAGGTTCATCCGCTCACCGGCCGACCGGCGACTGGCGCGGAGATTATATTGGACGCCGTTCAGGATGACGCAAAAGCTGGCGTCGACGATGCCGAGCTGTGGATAGAAACCCATCGCCGCCGCAAAAAAGACCGACCCGTCGGGGCTGTAGCCGTTGAAGAAATAGCGGTCGTAGAAGTTGCGGTCGGTCCCGGCGAACGCGATCGGTTCGCTGGTCTGGTGCAACGGAAAATCGTCGCCTCGTGTCAGCATATGTCCTCGTCCCGTTTTTTCTTGCAACGTAACGGGAAGAAGGCGTGCGTCAATGCACCGGTGGATCAACCGGAGGCACCGCCCCGACGGGCGCGACCGGCTCGCCGGGGTCGCGCGGCGGCAGCGCGTCGGGCGGCACATCGTCGATCTGCATGTCGGGGGTTGGAACCTGTTCGAGGTTGCGCACGCGCACGTCGATCGCTGCGCCCTCGACGGTGAGGTCGTTGAAGCTGGGCGGGGTCGAGCGGATGCGTTGCGACAGCGTTCCCGCGCCGATCATGCGGACAGGACCGGCCGGTGTGTCCTTCACCAGATCGAAGGCATCATGGACATGCCCAGTGAGCACCGCTGCAATGCCGCGTTCCGCCAGCGCCGCGAGCGCGCGTTCGCCGCCGCGCGTCAGCGCGCGGCCCTTCGTGCCCGCTTCGACCAGCGGGTGGTGCGCGGTGACGAGCACCGTCGTGCCCCGAGGCAGCGCGTCGATCGCCGCGAGCGTCTTTTCCAGCGCGTGACGTGTCACCCAACCTTTTGACCAGTCGAGCCGCCATTGCGCGCGCGCGGTGGTCTTGAGCGGCACCACCGCGACACCCGCAAGGTCGAGCTCGCGTTCGACGAGCCGTTCAATCCCGCGAATACGGCGATAGGGATAGAAGAAGCGCTCGATGGGATTGAAATAGGGCAGATCATGGTTGCCGACCTCGACCGTCACCTTGACGTCGAGCGCACCGATCCAGTCGCACGCCGCGGCAAATTCACGGCTGCGAGCACGCATTGTAAGGTCGCCGGTGATCAGCACCGCATCGGGGCGTTCCGCCCGGACGCAATCGGTGAACCAGCCGAGCGCGGCGCGATCCTCCAGCCCGAAATGCAGGTCGCTGATATGGAAGAGCCGCGTCATGTCGTCGCGACGAAATCGACCGCGCTCGTCCCGAGCCCGAAGCGAGCGGGCGAGGCGGTTTCGCCGAGTTCGCCGTCATATTCGAGGCTGATCGGCGCTGCGCTTTCGAGGACGATCGTCTCGCCGCTGACGATCTCTTCGCTCGGCCCGTCTCGGAAATCGCCGCCGAGCCAGGCAAGGCCGTGACGGATTACATCGGCGGTGCCTTCGGTCAGGACGCCGTCGGCGCGGACACCTTGCGGCGTCGGGGTCAGGATGATCGCCGGATAGGCCCGTTCATGTCCGGCGACCGCGACTCCGGGTGCGTTGAGCATGGCATCGAGTGCGTCGGGCGCGGCGCGGCTTGCCTCGATCAACCCGTCCTGCCGCATAGTCTCGCGAACTTCGGCCCAGCGCGTTGCGGGGCCGGCAACGATGGTGATGAAGGCGTTGCCGTCGTCCGAGTGGATTGTCGGGATCGGCCGTCGCCGTCCTTTCCCCTGCAATGTGTCGGCCAGGATTTCGGGGGCCGGTCGGTCGCCGTGCAACGCCTTTGAGAGCAGGTTGAGTGTTCCGCCGGGTAGCGGCAGGACCGCGCCGTCCCAGCCGGCGGCCTTTGTCGCGGCGGCGTTGATCGTTCCGTCGCCGGTCCAGACGATGAGCAGGTCGATGTTTTGCCGGGTGAGTTCGGCGGCATCGGGGATATCGTCGCCGGGGAGCGCAAAAACGGCGGACAGCGGCGAACCGGCGGCGCGGCAGGTTTCGACGATCTCGGCGAGCATGGCGTCGTCATGGCTGCCGCTCTGGCTGTTGCAGACAAGAGCGGGGCGTGCGTAGGTGCTGGTCATCGCCCTATCCTACGCGCGAACGCCGAAAAGGTGTCCGTCTATATCGCGCCGCCGTCTTGTTCGCCGCCCCGCCGCCCTGTAGGGCGCGAAATATGGCGGGGCCGGTTTCCAAAGGACGACGGTTGATCAAATTCCTGTTCGTGGTGCTTTTGCTCGTGCTGTTGTTCGGCGGCGGCGCCAAGATGATCGTCGCGGGCGGCGCGAAGTCGCTCAACATGGCCGACCGACTGCTCGGGCAAGGCGATGGCGCGCGGCTGCTGCTCGCCGACCAGCCCTATGGCCGCGGGCCGCGCCAGTCGCTCGATATCTGGGTGCCCGAAAACGCCAAGGCGGACGACCGGCTGCCCGTGATCGTCTTCTTCTATGGCGGCGGCTGGGACAGCGGCGAACGCGACAGCTACGGCTTTGCCGGGCGCGCGCTGGCGCGGCAGGGCTTTGTCGTTGCGATCCCCGATTATCGGCTCGTGCCCAAGGCGCACTGGCCGGACTTTATCGAGGATAGCGCGGCAGCGGTTGCGTGGACGCATGAGCATATCGCCAAACTCGGCGGCGACCCCGACCGGATCGCGCTGATGGGCCATTCGGCGGGCGCCTATAATGCCGCGATGCTCGCGCTCGATCCGCAATGGCTGCGCGCGGCGAAGAGCGATCCGTCGATCATCCGCGGCGTCGCGGGACTGGCCGGCCCCTATGACTTCCTGCCGCTCGAAAAGGGCGGGCGGGGTGACCGCGCGATGGGCAAGGTCAAGCCGATCGAAAAGACTCAGCCGATCCATTTCGCGCGCGGCGATGCGCCGCCCCTGTGGCTCGCGACCGGCGACGAGGATGACACGGTCCGTCCGCGCAACAGCCAGAACCTCGCCGCCGCGATCGAGAAGGCGGGCGGGCCGGTGACGCTGCGCATCTACCCCGGCATGGGGCACACCGGCATCGTGATGGCGCTCGCCGCACCGTTCCAGAACAAGGGGCCGGTGTTCGAAGAGGCCACCGACTTTCTGCGCGGCGTGACCGGCCGCCGCATTGCGCCAGCGCCGGAGGCAGCGCAGTGAGCGCGCCGATCCCGGCGATCGTGCTGGCGGGCAGCCGGCCCGGTCCCGACCCTTTGCTTTCGGGAAGCGGCGTCTCGACCAAGGCGCTGCTGCCAATCGCCGGGCAGGCGATGCTCGTTCATGTCGTGAAGGCGCTCCGGGCTTCGCCCGAAGTCGGCGCGATCACGATTCTTGCGCAGAATAGCGCCGAACTCGCGGCCGAACCCGGACTTGCGGGCCTCGCCGACCTGCATTTCGTCGATTCGGGGCAGGGGATCAGCAGTTCGCTCGCCGCGGCGCTGCCGCCGGGCGACGATCCATTGCTCGTCACAACCGCCGACAATGTGCTGCTTCAGCCCACGATGGTCGCCGAATTTTTGCGCGGCGGCGCGGACAGCGACGTCGCGGTCGCGATGGTCGAGCGCGACATACTGCTCGCGCGCTACCCCGAATCGAAGCGCACCTGGCTCAAATTCCGCGGCGGCTGGTGGTCGGGGGCGAACATGTTCCGCCTGCGCGGGCGCCGCGTGCTGCCCCTGCTCGATTTCTGGGGACGCATCGAACGCGACCGCAAGAAGGGGCTGAAGATCGTCGCCGCCTTCGGCCCTTGGCTGCTCGTCGGCGCGCTGCTCCGCTTCTTCACGATCCAGCAAGGCGTCGCGCGCGCGGGGTTGCGGTTCGGCCTCAAAGCAAAGGTCGTGGCAATGTCCGAACCCGAGGCCTGCATCGACGCCGACAAGCCCGCCGACATCGAGTTGATCGAAGCGATATTTGCCGCGCGGCGGCAAGGCGCTATAGAGCAGCCCCTATGACCATCGACAAAGCCATCATCCTGTCGGCCGGGCAGGGCTCGCGCCTGCTGCCGCTGACCCGCGACATCCCCAAATGCCTGATCGAGTTCAACGGCCGCAGCCTCATCAGCTGGCAGGTCGCGGCGCTCGTCGCGAACGGGATCAAGGACATCGTCGTCGTCACGGGCTTTCGCACCGAACGCGTCGAGGACCATGCGCTACAGCTTTACCGCGACACCGGCGCGCGCATCCGCACGCTGTTCAATCCCTTCTTTCAGGTTGCCGACAATCTTGGCACCTGCTGGATCGCGCGCGAGGAGATGGACCGCGATTTCATCATCCTCAACGGCGACACCATCATTTCGGACGAGATCGTCGCAAAGCTGATCGCGGGCGCGAACGAGCCGATCAACGTCACCGTCGACGTCAAGGCCGACTATGACGATGACGACATGAAGGTGAACCGCGACGCCGAAGGGCGGCTGCATCACATCGGCAAGCGCCTGCTGCCCCCCGACACCAATGCCGAGTCGATCGGCATGCTGGCGTTCGTCGGCGATGGCCCGTCGATTTTCCGCAATCAGGTCGACCAGATGATGCGCACCCCCGACGGGGTCGAGCGCTGGTATCTGCGCGCGATCGACATCATCGCCAAGGGCAATCGCGTCGGCACCGTGTCGATCGAAGGGCTCGAGTGGCAGGAAGTCGACTTCCCTCAGGACGTCGAAGCCGCCGATGCGCTTACCGCGAAATGGGCCGAAGAAGGCCGCTACGCGAAATAGGGTTTGAGCCAGCCGGTGAGCGCGGCGACCTCTGCATCGCCCAGCTTCACCGCCTGCCCGAGGTCGGGCTGCGCGGGCCAACCGGCGTCGGCTACCGTCAGCCCGGCGCCAGAACGTTCGCCGTCGTAGCGCGGCAGGACGTGGAAATGGACGTGCGGGTCGACCATCATCAGCATCAGATAGTTGATCTTCGCATAGCCAACCGCTTGGCCGAGCGCGCTTTCGATGGCAGCGGTCGCGACTTTGAGTTCGGCATGCGCTTCGGCGGGCAGGTCGCCGAACGCGGTCGCATCGGATTTCGCTGCCAGCACGAGCGCGCCGAGCGTCGGCTGCGCGGGACGCAGCAGCACGACCCAATGCTCATATTCGGCGATCAGCGTCGCGGGGTGGCCGAATTTTGCGATGGTTTCGTTCATGCTTCTTCCATCCAGCTGACGATCGGGCGGCCCGACCGTTTGACGGCATAGGCCTGCACCAGCCGTACCGCATGGACGACGAGCGAGATGGCGGTCCACCATGCGAGCGCGATCAGCCCGATGTCGGGGCGGCCCGCGAGCGTTGCAAAAAAGAGGATCGCGAAGTTCGGGTTGCGGCGGGCGGTGACGAGACGGAAATCGCTGTCGAATTTCTGCCAGACATGGATGTCCATGCCGAAGTCCTTGATGAACAGCCCTTCGATCACGCGCTGGAGCACATAGCCTGCAACGACGGCGATCATCACAAGCAGGAAGGTCTGGTTCGAGAGCGCGAGGCCCCATGTGCCGAGTCCGACGCCCCAGAAATACCACCAGAAGGGCGGATGGACCAAGTCAACGCCATGGTCGGCGACATTGCCCCATTTGGACGAAGTGATCGTGCAGCGCGCGAGCTTTCCATCGACGGTGTCGAGCACCATGAAGATGAAGCCCGCGAGCATTCCAGTCCAGTAATGGCCGTAGGCGAACAAATAGGTCGCGTAGATGCACAGCGCCGCGCCGATCGCGGTGACCATGTTCGGCGTCATGCCGATGCTCGCGGCGCCGCGCGTCAGCCACAGGGCGAGCTCGGGCCACAGATATTTGGTGAGCGCGTCGGTGACGCCCTTGTAGGCGCCGAAATAGCTCTTCCGTTCGATCTCGCGCCGCGTTTCGGGAGTCAGCTCCCTGACGAAGGGCTGTTCGAGCTTGCGAAGCTGGCGGTTGTAGAGCTTGCGCCCGTCCGACAGGTCGATGACCGTCGCCGCCATCGGGTCGCTGCCGATCGGCACCTGTCCGATCACCGGCGCGCCGCCCCAGGCGAAAACCGTGCCCGGCTGCTCGATCACCCAGCGCAGGAGCATCGGGTCGAAGACATAGGCGAGATTGAAGACCAGTTCGTGGCCCGGCGCGAGCGGCTTGCCGTCCTTTTCTGCCATGCGGCGGCAGCGCTCGGCGTTGGTCATTCCCCAGATCGGGGTCGCGTTTTCGCCGAGCAGGCGGATCGGCGCGCTCATCGCTCCGCTCTCGCGAAATCGAGGATGATGTCGGCCTGCCGCACCGAGGCGGGGATCGGGAACTGGTCGATGGAATCGGTCATGGCGGCTTCCTGAGCATCAACAAAGCCCGGTTGCAAGTCCGCAGCCCGGGCAAGTGCGCCGGGCAGGTCTGCAATGTCCTCGATCACTTGGCCGAGATGCCAATGCGCAAACGCCGGATCGTCACGCCACGCGCACCGGTCGAGATTCAGAAAGATGCACGGGCGCGGGCGCAACAGGAATTCGTAAACCTGGCTGGACACATCGCCCAGATACACGTCCGAACTCATTGTATAGCTCATGTCGATCGAATGGTGGCTTCCCATGTCGACCTCAATGTGTGGCGCTTTGGTCGTGATCGGCGCTGTGCGCTGCGCCAGTTTTGTGTGCGGCGCGATGATGACGTTCCACCCGTCGAGCGCCTCGAGCGCGGCGAGCACTTCGGGGCCGTGCGCCGGCCACGACGACAGCGTCGCGTCGAAATGCGGATTGTAGAAGAGCACCGGCCGGTCATTGTCGAAATAGCGCTGCCGCTCGGCGCATATCTCGAACTTGGCATAGCCGCCCACGACGACATTGTCCGGTTCGGACAGCTTTTGTTCGATCATGCGCCGCCGGTCCTTTTCGCCGGCGACGAGCGTCAGGTCGATCAGCGCATGCCGCCGGCGATAACCGCCCTCGCGGTCGCCCGCGCCATGCTTGATGACGACGATGCGCGACGAAAAGCCGGGAATACGTTTCAACCACGCGCTCGAAATTTCGGTGGTGACCAGCACGGGAAATCGACGGATCGCGGAATAGTTGAGCAGCAGGGTCGCGAGCCGCGAAGGTTGGCGGAACAGCGAGTCGGGGCCGAAGGGCGGGCGGCGCAGCAGCACCGGTTCGAATCGGCCCTGAAGATCGTAGCTGAGCGCGAGATCGAGGATCTTGCGTGATGGCGACAGGATCGAAACCCGGACATCGTCTCGCCCGGCCAGCTCGAGCGCCGTCGGCAGCCAGTGATAAAGCTGCTGCGCTTCGGCGATGGCAAGAAAGGCGATGGGGGTCGGCAAGGTGGGCTCCGGTAGCGGGCGATTGGCGAAAAGGTTCGGGCGCATTCAGCCGGGCCCTGTCGCGATCTCGAAATCGAGCGTCTGCCAGCCTTTCCGCTCGGCAAGACGGGACAGTCTGGGACCGCGTCCGATCAGCCAGAATTCATTCGCCAACGCAAAGGTTGGCGCGTCGCTGGCGTGGTCCGAATAGGCGCGGATATGCGCCGCGCCGTCCGCCGCATTGGCATCGAGCCACTCGTTCACGCGCCGCGCCTTTTCAGCCCCATAACAATTCTCGCCATCGAGCTGCGGCAGCCAGTTTCCGTGGTCATCGCGCCGATGGCGCGTTGCGACAATCGCGTCGAACCCCAGTGCTTCGGCGATCGCGCCCGCGTAGAATTCGGGAGCCGCGGTCGCCATCAGCAGGCGGTATCCCTCGGTGCGGTCGCGCGCGATGCACGAGGCGGCGCCCGGCGGAACGTCGCGCGGGACTCGCCACGCTGCGAAATCTGTGGCGAGCTTCTCGGCGCGTTGGGGAGCAATGCTGGCGCCGAGCATCAGGCGAATGGCGGCAGGCTTGAACCGGTTGCGGCCATAGAGGCGCAGCGCATAACCGATCATCAACGCCGCAAGCACGGGAAGCAGCAGCAAGCGCCAACGGGCTTCGCTCCACGCCGCCCACAGCAGGAACAGCGTGAAGGTCGGCTTGCGCAGGACCGTGCGGTCGAGATCGTAGATCGCGACGCGGATTGGAACTGCGCCGCTCATCGCTCGGTCGATCCTATCAGGCGCAATTTTCGGGCCGTCTTGCCGAGCGAGGCGCGATCGGCGAGCGGCAGGGCAAAGCGCAGCGCGAGCCAGATCGCGGCCGCGGCGATCAGTCCAAGCAGGGGCAGCGACATGGCATCGGGTAGCAGGTCGGCGAACACCGCCGCCGTCCCGGCAACGAGCGTGATTGCAACCCCACGCAAGGCCACCGCCGGAAATTGCGTATCGAAAGGATGCAGCTTCTCGATCATAGCGAGCTGCAACGTCGGGATCGCCGCCATCACGACAAGCCCGATCGCCGTCGCCAGCGTCACTCCGGTCAGCGGATCGAGATGGCCGACGATCAGCCAGCCCGAGCCAATCGCGACGGCAACGCCGAAGATGCTTGCGGTGAGTTGCTGGCGGAAAGCCGCGACGACCTGAAGCACCGGCGCCGAAATGCCGAGCACGGCTTCGGCGGCGCGCGCGAACAGCAGGATGACGAGCGCGCCCTGTGCGGCTTGTGCGCCATGCCCGAACAGCCCGAGCAGCGATGCGCTGCCCGCGGCGAGCACTGCCGCCAGCGGCAGCGCGATCGCCGAAATCAGTCGCGTCGCATAGGCGTAAATGTCGGCAACCTGCCGCCGGTCCTCGCGCTCGGCGCTCGCGGCGAGCGGCGCCATGACATAGGTGAAGGCGATACGCACAAGCTGGACGACGCTCGACAGCTTGCGCGCGATCGTGAAGAGCCCGGCCGCCGCCGCGCCCGCCGCGCCGGGGAGCAGCATGTTGAGGATCAGCGCGGGTGCATCGCCGAACAGCCGCGTGATGATGTTCGACGGCAGGATCGAAAGCCCTGCCCAGAAAGTGTTGCGCGTCGTCTCGGTGGCCCAGGGCCCAGCCCACAGATCGGCAAAGCTATAGTGACGCGCGAGCAGGCGCACGCTGAGCGCCGCGGTGATTGCGAGCGAGCAGAGATGTGCGAGGAACAGGCCTTTTAGACCCAAGCCGAAGGCAAAAAATACCCCGGCGAACACCAGCCGCAACATCTGTTCCCAGACGATCCGCAGCCGGATTTCGGCGCCGAAAACCATGCGTGCGCGGAGCGCCGACGTCGCGATCTCGACGAAAGCCCACAGCGGCAACGCCCAGACGAAGACGCGGATCGCCGGCGTCACAAGTTCGCGGTCATGATCCGCAACATTGAGCAGCGGGCCGAGATCGGCGGCAAGCACGGCGATGATCGCCGCGACGATGATGCAGGGTCCGACGCCGAATATCATCGCGGTGCGCAGCGCCGCCGCGGCCTCGGCGTTGCTCGCCGATTGCGGCACGGTGCGCTGCATCGCGCTTGTCATGCCGAGGTCGAAGATATTTTCGAGCAGGTTCACCGCCGCCCACAGCACGGCATAGAGGCCATAGCCGGCGAGGCCGAACATCAGGACATAGAGCGGCTGGGCGACGATCTCGACCACGGCGCCGAGGCGCGCCAGCACGGTCGTGCCGAGCCCGCGCGCGACGCTGCGGCTGGTTACGGCGGGTTGGGCGACGTCTTCGCTCATCGTTGCCGCACCTAGCGACTCGTCCGCCGCGCCGCCAGCCGCTTTC
Source organism: Sphingopyxis sp. OAS728 (assembly GCF_014873485.1). Taxonomy (NCBI): domain Bacteria; kingdom Pseudomonadati; phylum Pseudomonadota; class Alphaproteobacteria; order Sphingomonadales; family Sphingopyxidaceae; genus Sphingopyxis; species Sphingopyxis sp. OAS728. The sequence goes on from NZ_JADBDT010000001.1 coordinate 3,499,748, forward strand.
GCGCTTTGGGGCCCTTCACCCTCTTGTCGACTCTGCCTTTCGGGTCTAGGCAGCGCCCAATTGCATAGGGAACCCCGCGATATGGCCCAATTCGTCCTGCCCAAGAACAGCCGCCCGCAAAAGACGGGCAAGGTCCACAAGGCCGAGGGCGCGACCGCCGTCAAGAAATTCAAAGTCTATCGCTATGACCCCGACAAGGGCCAGAACCCGCATTTCGACACGTTCGAGATCGACACCGAAAAATGCGGTCCGATGGTGCTCGACGCGCTCATCAAGATGAAGAGCGAGCAGGATTCGTCGCTGACCTTCCGCCGCTCGTGCCGCGAAGGCATCTGCGGCAGCTGTTCGATGAACATGAACGGCAAGAATGGCCTCGCCTGCACGACCGCGATCGAGGATCTGAAGGGCGACATCACGATCACCCCGCTGCCGTCGATGGACGTGATCAAGGACCTCGTCCCTGACTTCACCCATTTCTACGCGCAATATGCGTCGATCGAACCGTGGCTGAAGACCAAGACGACGACGCCGAGCGGCAAGGAACGGCTCCAGTCGCCCGAAGAGCGCGAAAAGCTCGACGGCCTCTATGAGTGCATCCTCTGCGCCTGCTGCTCGACGAGCTGCCCCAGCTATTGGTGGAACAGCGACAAATTCCTCGGCCCGGCGATCCTGCTTCAGGCCTATCGCTGGCTCGCCGACAGCCGCGACGAGATGACCGGCGAACGGCTCGACGAACTCGAAGATCCGTTCCGCCTCTATCGCTGCCACACGATCATGAACTGCGCCAACGCCTGCCCGAAGGGTCTGAGCCCCGCACGCGCGATCGCGGAGATCAAGAAGTTGGAAGCCGAGCGGCACGTCTGATGCGGATCGGGCTGCCAGCGCTGGTCGCGCTGGCGCTCGCTGGCTGCGCCGCCAATCCCAAGGTCGAATATGTAGAGATGCCGCGCACCTATGCGCATGGCATCGGTGGGGCGACCTTCCTCGTCGGCGGCGGCTTCGACCCCGGGCGCTCGCCCGACGGCAACAGCCTGATCCTCTACGGGCCCGAAGGCGCCTTCGTCATCGACACCGGGCGTCATGCCGAACATCTCGCGTCGATCAGGCGCGGGCTGAGCGGGATCGGCATGACCCCGGTCGCGATCATCAACACGCACTGGCATCTCGATCATGTCAGCGGCAATTCGGCGCTGAAGGCGGAATTTCCGGATGTCAAAGTCTATGGCACGTCGGCGATCGACGGCGCGTTGACCGGCTTCCTCGCGAAGAGCGCCGAAGCATCGCGCAAGGCGCTCGCCGAGGGCTCCGTCCCGGCAAGCGCGATTGCGGAGGTCGAGGGCGATCTTGCGACCATCGCGCGCGGAGCGGAGTTGCGGCCCGATATCGTCGTCGACGAATCGCGCGACATGGCGATTGCAGGCCGACCGCTGTCGCTACGCGTCGCGCGTCATGCCGTGACGACACGCGACCTCTGGATATATGATGCAGCGGAGAAGCGCGCGATCGTTGGCGATCTGGTGACGATTCCCGTGCCCTTCCTCGACACCGCCTGTCCCGAGGGTTGGCTCGCGGCGCTCGATGAGGTCGCCGCGTCGGGTGCAGAGCAGATCGTTCCTGGTCACGGCCCGATCATGCCGATTACCGATTTCAACGAGTGGCACGTCGCGTTCGGCGATTTTATCGCTTGCGCCAAGGGGACGGGCGCGCTTGAGACCTGTTCGGCCGGCTGGCTCACGGGCGCTGCAAAATGGATCGGCAGCGATACCGTGCGGGCAAAGGCGATGGCCGATTATTATGGCGAGCTTGTGCGCTCGAAGAAACTGGACGGATATTGCAGGGTATGAACGACGGGATCGAGGAGCCGAAGCGCCGCGAATATTTCAGTGCCGAGGAACTGGACGGCGGCTGGATCAGCTGGGATCTCAAGGACGCAACGCGCTTCAACAGCTTCATCGAGCCGCTGACCGTTCGGGTCGAGGCGCCGACCGAGGATGGCCGCCCGCGCGCAAGGGTGCGGATGTTGCCCGAACGCAAGCACAGCAATCTCGGCGATAATGTTCATGGCGCGGTGACGCTCGCGCTCGTCGATATCGCACTGTTCGCGGCATCGCACCAGTTCGGTTCGCTCAATGCCGGCCATTCGGTCACGCTCGACCTGTCGACACAGTTCGTCGGCGCGGGGCGGGTGGGCGAACCGCTCGATGCCGTGGTCGAGCTCGTCCGTGAGACCGGCCGGCTGATCTTCCTGCGCGGGCTCGTCGTGCAGGGCGAGGGTGACAGCCATATCGTGCTGAGTTTTGCCGGGGCGATCCGCAAGGCGAGCCAGAAGTGACGACCGTCCTTGCGGCCTATGACGCGCTCGTCGCGGCGAGCGAGCTTCGCCCCGACCCCGAACAGCGCGCCGCCGCCGAGCGGTTGAACCAGCTCCAGGCCGAACTCGAAGCGGTGCCCAAGCGCGGCAGCCTGCTCTGGCGCCTTGCCGGGCGCAAGCCGGAGGCGCTGCGCGGCGTCTATCTGTGGGGTGCGGTCGGGCGCGGCAAGTCGATGCTGATGGATTTGTTTTACGACCAGCTGAATATCCAGCGGAAGCGGCGCGTCCATTTCCATGCCTTCATGCTCGACGTCCACGCCCGGATGCGCGAGGTTCGGAAGAGCGAGAGCGGCGATCCGATCCCGCTCGTTGCCGATGCGCTCGCCGAAAATACGCGCTGCCTCGCGTTCGACGAGATCGTCGTGAATAACAGCGCCGATGCGATGATCCTGTCGCGCCTGTTCACCGCGCTGATCGACCGCGGGGTGACGATGGTCGCGACGTCGAACCGCCCGCCGAAGGACCTCTATAAGGACGGGCTCAACCGCGAGCATTTCCTGCCCTTTATCGCGCTCGTCGAAGAACGGCTCGACGTGATGAGCCTGAATGGCCCGACCGACTATCGCCGCGACCGATTGGGCGATGGCGCGCGCTGGTTCGTCCCGGCGGACGACGCGGCGAGCGCGGCGCTGTCGGCGGCCTTCTTTCGCCTGACCGACTATCCGCCCGAGGACCGCGCGCATGTCCCGACGCTCGAGCTCGATGTCGGCGGCGGGCGGACGCTCCACGTGCCCAAGGCGCTGAAGGGCGTCGCGGTCTTTTCGTTCAAGAAGTTGTGCGGCGAGGCGCGCGGTGCGGCCGATTATCTCGCGGTCGCGCGCCATTTCCACGCCGTCATTATCGTCGGCATCCCGCGCATGGGGCCCGAAAACCGCAATGAGGCTGCACGCTTCGTCACGCTGATCGACGCGCTCTACGAATATAAGGTCAAGCTGCTCGCGAGCGCGGCGGCGATGCCCGACCAGCTTTATATCGCGGGGGACGGGGCGTTTGAATTCGAGCGCACGGCGAGCCGCCTCGCCGAGATGCAGTCGGATGATTATCTGGCGCTAGGCCACGGCCAGGAGGACGCCGCTGGCAATCTTCCCCCAGCGTGACGAATTCACTGTGACGGCGATGAGGTTGCGGACGTAGCGCACCTCGTGCGCGAGATGGCCATACGCCTGCTCGATCGTGCGGCGGAGTGTGCGCAGCGGTTTGGGCGCGGCGACCGCGATCCGGGCCGGGCGTTCGGGCGGTCCGGGCAGGGTGGCGAAGCCACCGCTCGTCACGCGGGCATCATCGGCGACGGCACGGCACAAAGCCTCCATTCGCGAAATCGCGAGGCGGTTGGGGACTTCGCGGTCGCGGCTCAATAGTTCGAAGCTGTGGCTGAACGCCGAAAACTGGATCGCGCCGCTCGCCGCGCTGTGATCGAGCGCGTCGCGCATCTCTTCCTCGGACATCGCGCAAAGCTGTGCGGGACGGAAGCGGCTGGTGCGGTCCATCAATCCGCTCACCGGCACTTCGCAGACGCCCTGGTGGATACGCATGCCCAAATTGCCTGGGTCGAGCGAAATGTCGCAGCCATGACCCTGCCAGGCGCCGTTGAAACTGCTGTCGAATCGGAAACCCAGCGCCGCCAGCGCACGCAACGTGTCGTCGTTGGCGCCGAAATTGCCGGCGCGAAAAGCAGTGGGTCTGGGCGCGCCGGCGCCGATCAATATATCGCGCGCGAGCGCGATCAGCTTCTTTTGCGCCGCGAGCGGGAAATCGCCGATGTTGCGGCCGGTCAGCCGCCCGACCGGGTTGAAGCGTGCGAAGGCGAGCCATTCGGTGTGGATATGGACCTGCACCTCGTGCCCGCGCGTGACAACCGGGCGGACGATCGCGTCGATCACCGCGGGGCCATAGACGAGCGCGGGCATCGGATCGATGAAGAAGACGCCGGTCAGCCCATGGCGCTGGAGCATATCCATCTGGAAATGGATGCCGAAATCGCCGTCGCGGCAGCGGCCGAGGATCGAGCTTTCGAAATTGGCGCGCGCGTCGGCGCCGCGCTGATAGAGGCCGGCAGACAATTCGGTGTCAAAGCTGATAATTGCCCGGGTCACGCCTTCGCGCCTAACAATACTGCGATAAGGGAGAGTTAACCGGCCCCGCGGGATATCCCGTCTGTCGCGCCATGCTTTCGCCAAGCTAGCATAGGGCGCCTGGGTGGGACAACCCGGCCAAAGATCCATCTTTTCCGGCAGGACAATATGGTGTCAGCATTGCCCGAGCATCATATCCTGTCGCACTTTACCTCCATTCGCATGTGGGTAGGGGGACTCGTGACACGGCTTATAGTTATTGCGAACTATTAGCAAAGAAAGGCTGTTTTTCGTCCTTTTCGCGGTTGTTTCCTTAAGGGAATCGGCGTAGGGGCGTCGCCAGTCTTGGGACCGGAGCGGAGCTTTAGCCCGTGCTCCCGCCGGTCCGTGAACCAATGCCGGGCTTGCCACGAAGGAGTGCCGCGCGCCATGGGACGCAAGAAAATCGCTTTGATCGGAGCCGGGAATATCGGCGGAACGCTGGCCCTTCTCGCCGCGCAGAAAGAACTGGGCGATGTCGTCCTGTTCGACGTCGTCGAAGGCGTGCCGCAGGGCAAGGCGCTCGACCTGTCGCAGGTCGGACCGATCGCGGGCTTCGATGCGAAGATCACCGGCTCGAACGATTATAAGGATATCGTGGGCGCCGACGTCATCATCGTCACCGCCGGTGTCGCCCGCAAGCCGGGCATGAGCCGCGACGACCTGCTCGGCATCAACCTCAAGGTCATGAAGGCCGTCGGCGAAGGCATCAAGGCGAACGCCCCCGACGCGTTCGTCATCTGCATCACCAACCCGCTCGACGCGATGGTCTGGGCGCTGCGCGAATTCTCGGGCCTCCCGCACAACAAGGTCGTCGGCATGGCCGGCGTTCTCGACTCGGCGCGTTTCAGCCACTTCATCGCCGACGAGTTCGACGTGTCGGTGAAGGATGTGAACACCTTCGTGCTCGGCGGCCACGGCGACACCATGGTTCCCGTCGTCCGCTATTCGACCGTCAACGGCATCCCCGTTCCCGACCTCGTCAAGATGGGCCTGTCGTCGCAGGACAAGATCGACGCGATCGTCAAGCGCACGCGTGGCGGCGGCGGCGAGATCGTCGCTTTGCTCGGCACCGGCTCGGCTTTCTACGCCCCCGCGGCCTCGGGCATCGCGATGGCCGAAGCCTATCTGGGTGACCAGAAGCGCATCCTGCCCTGCGCCGCCTATGTCGACGGCCAATATGGCCTCGACGGCCTGTACGTTGGTGTGCCTGTGCTGATCGGCGCCGGCGGCGTCGAGAAGATTGTCGAGATCGAACTCGATGACGCCGACAAGGCGGGCCTGCAGGTCTCGGTCGACGCGGTCAAGGAACTGCTCGAGGCATGCAAGAATCTGGATCCGTCGCTGGCATGATATCGCGCATTGCCATCCTGGCGCTTGGCTTGGGCATCGCCCAAGGCGCCTCCGCCCAGTCCGTGACGCTGACGGTCAAGGACGGGCGGGCGCTGGTCGTCGGCGGCGAGACGCTTCTCGGAGCGAATCTTGCCGCCACCGATCTCGATGGTGCCGCGATCGTGGCGGAGTTCGGGCGACTTTGCGCGGACCCCGAGACGGTTGGCGACCGGGTAGCATCATCACCCCTCCGCTTGTCGGAGGCCGATGCTGTATTCCCCGCCGAGGGCAAGCAGGGCGAGGCACGGGTCAAGCAGTGGCGCGGTTCGGCAGCGACCGTGTCGGTATGGACCGGTGACGATGCCAACCTCAAGAATCGTGCGATCACGATGCCGAGCCGTGCTGGCGCGACGACGGGACCCTATGGTCCGTTTCGTGCCTCCGGCAAGCAGTGCAATCTGGTGTTCGGCGTTCGCGATTTCGCGAGCGTCGCCCCCATCATCGAGGCGCTTCGGACCACCTATGGCGAACCGGGCAAGCTGGTCGTCAAAAATACTTTTGCCGATGGCTTCTGGGCGGTGAGCACGGGCGGCGTATCCGCGCGCGTCAATCTAAACGCGCCGACAACACGAAACGGACCGCAGCCGGTGCATCTGTCGATGCAAATGGTCGAGCCAGCGACAAAGTGACGATTTGAGCCCATCCCGTGGGCCTCTCCAAGGAGTTAGACAGGTTATGAGCATCCTCATCGACAAGAATACCAAGGTCATCACGCAAGGGATGACCGGCGCGACCGGTACCTTCCACACCGAACAGGCGCTCGCCTATGGGACGCAGATGGTCGGCGGCGTGACGCCGGGCAAGGGCGGCACGACGCATATCGGCCTGCCGAACTTCAACACCGTTGAAGAGGCGAAGGCCGCGACCGGCGCGACCGCGAGCTGCATCTATGTTCCGCCGCCGTTCGCCGCCGACTCGATCCTCGAGGCGATCGATGCCGAGATGGAGTTGATCGTCTGCATCACCGAAGGCATTCCGGTGCTCGACATGGTCAAGGTGAAGCGCGCGCTGTCGGGTTCGAAATCGCGCCTGATCGGCCCGAACTGCCCTGGCGTTCTGACCCCCGGCGAGTGCAAGATCGGCATCATGCCCGGCAGCATCTTCTCGAAGGGCAGCGTCGGCGTCGTTTCGCGCTCGGGCACGCTCACCTATGAGGCCGTGTTCCAGACGACGAACGTCGGCCTCGGTCAGACGACCGCGGTCGGCATCGGCGGCGACCCCGTCAACGGCACCAACTTCATCGACGTGCTCGAACTCTTCCTTGCCGACGAAGCGACCAAGTCGATCATCATGATCGGCGAAATCGGCGGCGACGCCGAGGAGCAGGCCGCACAATTCCTGATCGACGAGGCCAAGCGCGGCCGCAAGAAGCCGATGGCCGGCTTTATCGCGGGCCGCACGGCGCCTCCGGGGCGTCGCATGGGTCATGCCGGCGCGATCGTGTCGGGCGGCAAGGGCGACGCCGAAAGCAAGATCGCGGCGATGGAAGCCGCTGGCATCAAGGTGTCGGCGAGCCCGTCGGAACTCGGCTCGACGCTGGCCGAAGTGCTGAAAGAACGCGTCTGACCGGACGGCCCGCCGGCACCCTTTGCCGGCGGGCCTTCGCTCCCCATATAAAACCCACCCCTACCTCCCCGTGGAAATGCAGATGAACCTCGAACGACAAAGCTTCGACATCGACGAGCCGCAGGCCGGCCCGAGCTGGGCGCCGAAGAACTGGCCCCAGATCGACAGCGACGACCTGACCGCCGCGCTCGACCCGCAGCAGATGCAGGTCGCGGTGAAGGCCGCCGCCGCAAAGGCGGGTGCGCCGTTGTCGAATGCCGAAGTCGAGCGCGCCGCGGACGATTCGATCCGCGCGATGATGCTGATCCGCACCTATCGCGTGCGCGGCCATCTGGCTGCCAACCTCGATCCGCTCGGGCTCAGCCAGCGCGAGCTGCCCGCTGACCTCACGCCCGAATATCACGGCTTCGTCGGTGCCGACCTCGACCGTCCGGTGTGGCTTGGCGGCACGCTCGGCCTCGAGCGCGCGACGGTGCGCGAGATCGTCGCGATCCTGCGCGCCAATTATTGCGGCAATGTCGGCCTCGAATATATGCACATCGCCGACATCGAGGAGCGCCAGTTCCTGCAGGAACGGATGGAAGGCGCCGACAAGATCATCGAATTCTCGGTCGAGGGCAAGCGCGCCATCCTGAGCAAGGTGATCCAGGCCGAGGAGTGGGAGAAATTCCTCGCGCGCAAATATGTCGGCACCAAGCGCTTCGGCCTCGACGGCGGCGAGAGCATGATCCCAGCGATGGAAGCGATCATCAAATATGGCGCGCAATATGGCGTGCGCGAGATCGTCTATGGCATGGCGCATCGCGGGCGCCTCAACATGCTCGCGAACGTCATGGCGAAGCCCTATCAGGTGATCTTCCACGAATTCGCCGGCGGATCGGCGAACCCCGACGACATCGGCGGTTCGGGCGACGTCAAATATCACCTCGGCACCTCGACCGACCGCGAATTCGGCGGCGCGTCGGTGCATATGTCGCTCGTCCCCAACCCGTCGCACCTCGAAGCCGCCGATCCGGTCGTGCTCGGCAAGGTGCGCGCGCAGCAGGTTGTGCGCGACGACCTTGAAAAGCACGAGCAGGTGCTGCCCGTGCTGATCCACGGCGACGCGGCGTTCGCGGGGCAGGGGATCGTCTGGGAATGCCTCGGCTTCTCGGGTATCCGCGGCTACAACACCGGCGGCTGCATCCACTTCATCGTCAACAACCAGATCGGCTTCACGACCAGCCCGCAATTCGCACGCTCGTCGCCCTATCCGTCGGACGTCGCAAAGGGCGTGATGGCGCCGATCCTGCACGTCAACGGTGACGATCCGGAGGCGGTGACCTTCGCGTGCAAGCTCGCGATCGATTTCCGCCAGCAGTTCAAGCGCGACGTCGTGATCGACATGTGGTGCTATCGCCGCTTCGGCCATAACGAGGGCGATGAGCCTTCGTTTACGCAGCCGCTGATGTACGGCGTCATCCGGCAGCATCCGCCGGTGTCGCAGCTGTGCGCCGCAAAGCTCGAAGCCGAAGGCGTGATCGACGCGGGCTGGGCCGATGCCCGGCGCGCCGAATTCACCACGCGGCTCGAAGAGGATTTCGAAGCGGCGAAGAGCTACAAGCCGAACAAGGCCGACTGGTTCGCAGGCCGCTGGTCGGGGCTGCACGCCCCCGCCGATCCCGAAAATGCGCGCCGCAACATTGCGACCGGCGTATCGGACAAATTGTTCGACGCGATCGGCCGTACGCTAACGACGATCCCCGACAATGTCGAAGTCCACAAGACGCTCCGCCGCGTGATCGACGCGCGCGGCGCGATGTTCGCCGACAAGAGCGACGGCGAAGTGTTCGACTGGGCGACCGCCGAGAGCCTCGCCTTCGGCACCTTGCTCAGCGAAGGCTATCAGGTCCGCTTGTCGGGTCAGGATTCGGGCCGCGGCACGTTCAGCCAGCGCCATGCGGTATGGGTCGACCAGAAGACCGAGGATAAATATGTCCCGCTGACGACCGTGCCGCACGGCCGGTTCGAAGTGCTCGACAGCCCGCTCTCCGAATATGGCGTGCTCGGCTTCGAATATGGCTATGCGATGGCCGATCCGAAGAGCCTCGTGCTCTGGGAAGCGCAGTTCGGCGACTTCGCCAACGGCGCGCAGATCATGATCGACCAGTTCGTGGCATCGGGCGAAGCCAAGTGGCTCCGCGCCAACGGCCTCGTGATGCTGCTGCCGCACGGGTATGAAGGGCAGGGGCCCGAGCATAGCTCGGCGCGCCTCGAACGCTTCCTTCAGCTCTGCGCCGGCGACAATATCCAGGTGTGCAATATTTCGACCCCGTCGAACTACTTCCACGTTCTGCGCCGCCAGATGCTGCGCCCGTTCCGCAAGCCGTTGATCATCATGACGCCGAAGTCGCTGCTTCGTCACAAGCTGGCGGTGTCGCAGCGTTCGGACTTCATCGGCGACGCGCATTTCCGCCGCCTGATGTCGGATCGTACGCCGCCCGCGGACAAGGACGTCAAGCGCGTCGTGCTCTGTTCGGGCAAGGTCGGTTACGACCTGATGGAAGCGCGCGATGCCGCGGGCCTCACCGACACGACGGTCGTTCGCGTCGAGCAGATCTATCCGTTCCCGGGTGAGCCGCTCGCGGTCCGTCTGAAGCGCATGCCGAACCTCGAAGAGGTCGTCTGGGCGCAGGAAGAACCCCGCAACAATGGCGCGTGGTTCTTCGTCAACGAACTGATCGAGGAAGCGCTGACCGAGGCGGGCCACAAGGGCATGCGTCCGCGCTATGCCGGACGCGCCGCCGCGGCCTCGCCCGCGACGGGCCTGATGAGCCGCCACCAGACCGAACAGTCGGCGCTCGTCGCCGATGCGCTTGGCCTGTCGGTTCGCGCCGAAATCCGCCGTACGAAGAATAAAGCTTAAGCCCCCAAGGAACTGCACCTATGAGCACCGAAGTCAAAGTCCCCACGCTGGGCGAAAGCGTTACCGAAGCGACGATCGGCGAATGGCTGAAGAAGCCCGGCGAAGCCGTCGCGCTCGACGAGCCGATTGCGAGCCTTGAGACCGACAAGGTCGCGGTCGAAGTGCCGTCGCCCGTCGCGGGCGTGATGGGCCAGCAGCTCGCTGCGGTCGGCGATACGGTTAATGTCGGCGCGGCGATCGCGACGATCGAAGCCGGCGGTGCCGCTGCAGCCCCGGCCCCCGCCGCTGCCGCGCCTGCCCCCGCACCGGCCGCGAAGGCCGAAGCCGCTGCGCCGGCGCCCGCCGCAACCGCAGCACCGGCTGCCGAAAGCGTCGACACCGTCACGACCATGTCGCCCGCTGTTCGCCGCCTCGTGCTCGAGCACGGCGTCGACCCGACGAAGATCCAGGGCAGCGGCAAGGATGGCCGTCTGACCAAGGAAGATGTGCTCGCAGCCGCGAACAACGCGCCGGCCGCCGCCCCGGCTCCGGCAGCAGCTGCCGCCGCGCCCGTCGCCAGCGGGATCCCGGGGCGCCACGAAGAGCGCGTCAAGATGACGCGCATGCGCCAGACGATCGCGAAGCGTTTGAAGGCGGCGCAGGACACCGCCGCGATGCTGACGACGTTCAACGACGTCGACATGTCGGCGGTGATGGCGACGCGCGACAAATATCGCGAAAGCTTCGAAAAGAAGCATGGCGTGCGCCTTGGCTTCATGAGCTTCTTCACCAAGGCGGTCGCACTCGCCGCGCATGACATTCCGGCGGTCAACGCGCGCATCGATGGCGACGAGATCGTCTATCACGACTATCTTGACGTGTCGGTCGCGGTCAGCGCGCCCAACGGCCTCGTCGTTCCCGTCGTGCGCAACGCTGACAGCCTGTCGTTCGCCGACATCGAAAAGGCAATCGCCGACCTCGGCAAGCGCGCCAAGGACGGCACGCTGACGATGGACGACATGACCGGCGGCACCTTCACCATTTCGAACGGCGGCGTGTTCGGCGGCCTGATGTCGACCCCGATCATCAACCCGCCGCAGTCGGCGGTGCTCGGCCTCCACCGCATCGAGGATCGCCCGGTCGTCCGCAATGGTGAGATCGTGATCCGTCCGATGATGTATATCGCGATGAGCTATGACCACCGCTTGATCGACGGCCGCGAAGCGGTGACTTTCCTCAAGACGATCAAGGAAGCGATCGAGGATCCGACGCGCCTGCTGATCGATCTTTGATCCGATGATCATCCTTTCTCCCCGCACCATTCTGGTCTTCGCCGCAGCTGCTGCCCTGACGGGTTGCAGCGAGGGCGAAAGCCAGATGCAGAAGGGGTTCGAGGACGGGTTCAAGACGCAGTTTGTGGAAAAGTTCGACAGCTCGTGCCGCACCGCGGCAGAAGGTGCCGGCGCCCCCGCAAAGTTGGTGGCTGATGTCTGCAAATGTGCGGCGGACGAATTGGTCAAGAAATACAGCGCATCGGAACTGATGAGCCTGTCGCCCGAAACGGCGGAGCCGGTTATGAAGTCGTGCGCCGCGAAATCCGGGCTGCCCATTTGAGCGGATTCGCTCTTCCGGGCCCAGGCAGAAAATTGAGGTAGATTGAACATGGCTGATTACGACTACGACGTCCTTGTCATCGGTTCGGGCCCCGGCGGTTATGTCGCGGCGATCCGCGCGGCGCAGCTGGGCCTCAAGACTGCGTGCGCCGAAGGGCGCGAGACGCTGGGCGGCACCTGCCTCAACGTCGGCTGCATCCCGTCGAAGGCGATGCTCCACGCGTCGGAATATTTCGAGGCGGCTGCCGGCGGCGCGATGGCGAAGATGGGCATCAAGGTGAAGCCCGAACTCGACCTGCCGACGATGCACGGCCAGCGCATCGATGCGGTGAAGGGCCTGACCGGCGGCATCGAATTTCTGTTCAAGAAGAACAAGATCGACTGGCTGAAGGGCTATGCGCAGTTCACGTCGAAGGACAGCGTCGAAGTTGCGGGCAAGGCGTATCGCGCCAAGAATATCATCATCGCGACCGGCTCGTCGGTCACCCCGCTTCCGGGCGTCGAAGTCGATAACGACAAGCAGGTCATCGTCGATTCGACGGGCGCGCTCGAACTCGCCAAGGTTCCCGGCCATATGGTCGTGATCGGCGGCGGCGTGATCGGGCTCGAACTCGGCAGCGTGTGGCGCCGCCTCGGCGCCAAGGTCACCGTGGTCGAATTCCTCGACCAGATCCTGCCCGGCATGGACGGCGACGTCCGCAAGGAAGCGAACAAGATCCTCAAGAAGCAGGGCATGGAATTCAAGCTCAAGACCAAGGTCACATCGGCCACGGTCAAGGGCAAGAAGGCCGTGCTGACGCTCGAACCCGCAGCCGGCGGCGACGCCGAAACGCTCGAAGCCGATGTCGTGCTCGTGTCGATCGGCCGCCGCCCGAACACCGATGGCCTCGGCCTCGACAAGGCGGGCCTCGCGGTCAACCAGCGCGGCCAGATCGAAACCGACCATGATTTCTCGACGCAGGTCCCCGGCATCTGGGCGATCGGCGACGTCATCCCCGGCCCGATGCTCGCGCACAAGGCCGAGGACGAAGGCATCGCCTGCGCCGAAAATATCGCCGGGCTGACCGGCATCGTGAACCATGATGTCATCCCGTCGGTCGTCTACACCTGGCCTGAAATCGCCGGTGTCGGCCTGACCGAAGAGCAGGCGAAGGAAAAGGGCGAGGTCAAGGTCGGCAAATTCCCGATGCTCGCGAACAGCCGCGCCAAGACCAACCACGAACCCGACGGATTCGTGAAGGTGATCGCCGATGCCAAGAGCGACCGCGTCCTCGGCGTGTGGTGCATCGCGAGCGTGGCGGGCACGATGATCGCGCAGGCCGCACAGGCGATGGAATTCGGCGCGACGTCCGAAGATATCGCTTACACCTGCCACGCGCATCCGACGCATAGCGAAGCGATCAAGGAAGCCGCGATGGCGGTGACGGGCAAACCGATCCACACCTGACCGAAACGATAATGGGGGAGAGAATGATGGCGAAGCACGGGCTCTGGGCAGCGGCTTCGCTGACCCTCTCCCTCATCGCGACCAGCGCGCAGGCGGCACCCGATCTTGTCGCCGCGAACGCGCGGCTGACCGTGCTGCTCGACAAGAACTACCCGGCGCTCGACGCACTCTATCGCGATCTCCACCAGAATCCGGAACTTGGACTGCAGGAGGTCCGCACCGCGGGCATCCTTGCACAGCATCTCCGCAAGGCGGGCTTTACCGTGACCGAGAAGGTCGGCGGCACCGGCGTCGTCGGCGTGCTCAAAAATGGCGAAGGTCCGACGATCCTCATCCGCGCCGACATGGACGCGCTGCCGATGGAGGAAAAGACGGGGCTTGCCTGGTCGAGCAAGGCGCGCGCGACCTATGAGGGCAAGGATGTGCCCGTGATGCACGCGTGCGGGCACGACACGCATGTCGCCTATCTCGTCGGCGTCGCGCAAGCGCTCGCCGCGATGCGCGACAGCTGGTCGGGCACCGTCGTGCTCATCGGCCAGCCCGCCGAAGAGATTCTGAAGGGTGCGAAGGCGATGCTCGACGACGGGCTGCTGACGCGTTTCCCCAAGCCCGATTACGGCTTTGCCGCGCATGTGCTGAACGGCCCGACCGGCATCATCGGCATCAAGGCCGGGACGGCCTTTTCGGCCTCCGACAGCTATTCGATCACCTTCCATGGCCGCGGCGGGCACGGTTCGATGCCTTCGATGGCGCTCGATCCGATCCCGATCGCGGCACGCTTCGTCACCGATGTGCAGACGGTGATCAGCCGTGAAAAGGACCCCAACGCGTTCGGCGTGCTGACCATCGGCGCGATCAACGCCGGCAGCGCGCCCAACATCATCCCCGACAGCGCCGAGGTGAAGGTCAATATCCGCTCGCTGACCCCCGAGGTGCGCCAGTTGCTGCGCTCGGGTGCCGAGCGTTCGGCAAAGGCGGCGGCGATGATGGGCAATGCGCCCGAGCCGACGATCACTTACCTGACCGGCACCGCCAGCCTCGTGAACAATGAGTCGATGGCGGCGAACGGCTTTGCGACATTGAAGCCGGTGTTCGGTGAACGCCTGCTGTTCTCGCCCGCCAGCGCCGCGCCCGTTTCGGCGAGTGAGGATTATTCGGAATTCGTCGATGCGGGCATCCCGTCGCTCTATTTCGCGATTGGCGGCTATGACCCCGCGGTGCTCGCCGACCTGAAGGCAAAGGGCCAGCCGGTGCCGACCAATCACTCGCCTTTCTTCGCGCCCAAGGCCGAGCCCGTGATCCGCAATGCCGTCGCCGCGATCATGCTGTCGGTGATCGGCGGCGTGCGCCCCGACGCGAAATAGGGCCGGGCCTTGTTCGATATCGACAATGCGCTGATCGTCCGCCTGCTCGACCTTGTCGGCATCGGCGTCTTCGCGCTGTCGGGCGCGCTGATGGCGGTGCGGTTGCGGCAGACGCTCGTCACCGCGGCTTTCTTCGCGCTCGTCACGGGCGTTGGCGGGGGCAGTGTGCGCGACCTGCTGATCGGCGCGCCGGTCTTTTGGGTGCAGGACGGGGCGATTGCGGCGGTATGCATCGCGATCGCGCTGCTCGTCTGGCTCACGCCCGAGCGCTGGTGGCAAGGGCAGTTGCTCGAATGGGCCGACGCCGTGGGGCTTGCGGCCTATGCCGTGTTCGGGACGGCAAAGGCGCTCGCGTGGGGCGTTCCGCCCATGCCCGCGCTGATGATGGGCGTGATAACCGGCTGCGTCGGCGGCACGATCCGCGACATCCTGGCCGGGGTGCCGTCGATCATCATGCGGCCCGAAGTCTATGTCACCGCGGCGGCGCTCGCGTCTGGGCTGTTCCTGCTTTTGCAGTGGCTGGGGACGGGAACGCCGATTGCGGCTGTCGCAGGTGCGGTCGCGGGCTTTATCCTGCGCGGGGCGGCGATCCACTGGTCGCTTGCGCTGCCCGCCTATCGCGGACCCAAAGGCTAGGACAAGCGACAGGCTTGCCAAATCGCGAAACTGTGGCAGTTTCGTCTTATGAACATGGATGTCAGCACCATCGCCCGCCGGGTGCGGGGCCAGGCGGACGCCTTGCCCGAGTTGTTCGGCCGTTTCGATTTCGACAAGGCGCCCGAGCGCTGGGCGCCGGAGACGGACGCGGTGAGCGAGCTCAGCCGCGTCCGAAGCATCGACCGCGCCGACTATCTGGACGATCCCGACCTGCTCGGCCGTATCCGCGAATATACGATGCTCGGCGACCGCACGGGCGACGCCTATGCCGCGCTGATGCCGCGCTATGGTTTCCAGCGCACCGTCGCGATGCTCGTCGATGCGTGCGACAAAGGGATCGAGGCGGTCGAGGATGCACCGGTCGAACTGGTCGAGCTGATCCGCGAGATGGAGCAGAAACCGGGTTGGCTCGATATGGGGCTGGTCGAGGAAGGGGCGGCTTATGAACGCAACGCCACAGCGAACCTGTCGCCCTTCCTGATCCGCGGTGCCTTTATCGCGACCTTCCTCAACAAATATTCGGCGCTGCCGATGGCGCTCACCGGTACGCTGGGGCAGGCGACCGCGGCGCGGCGGGTCAAGGAAACCGCGACCTTTTTCGCGACCACGGCGCTGCCCGGCGCGCTCGACCGCTATGGTCCGGGTTTCAAGGCGGCGGCGATGGTGCGGCTGATGCACTCGATGGTGCGCGTCAATGTGCTCTCGCGCCCCGGCATGTGGGACGCCGAAACCTATGGCATGCCGATCCCGCAGCTCGATCAGATGCCCGCAGGGCTGATCCCGGTCTATTTCCTGTCGCAGGAGGTGCTCGCGAAAGGCCGGACCAACTTCACGCGGCTCGAACGCGGGCGTGTCGAACTCGCGCGCTATCGCTGTTATCTGCTCGGATTGCCCGAGGATCTGCTCGCCGACACGCCGCAGGAGATCGTGCGTATCTGGCGCACGCGCAGCGCGACGCTCCGCTACGAATATGACGATGTGGTCTGCGGCGGGCTGCTCCGCGCGACAATGGATGCCGAGCTGTCGAAAGACATGTCGCCGAAAGGACAGGTCAAACGTCGCCTGGAATATTCGGTGAGCCGCGTCTTCTTCGTAAAGGCCTTTCTTGCCGGTGACGAGGAGCGCGCCGCGAGCGTCGGGGTGCCCGTGCGACGCCGCGATCACCTTATCTATGGCGCAACGATGCTTGGCATTGCAGGGCGCATGGCGGCGTATCGCGTCGCCTCGCGTCTGCCGGTCATCCGCCATCTCGCCGATCGCCGGCTCGTGCGCCGCATCGAGCGTCAGCTCGATGGCTATGGCCGCGCCGAATTCACCTCGAACGCCGCGAATTACAAACCGGCGACTGCCAGCTAACGATTTCCAACCAAGGGATTTCCATGCAGACCGAACAGGCGACCGTAAACGGCATCAGCATCACCTTTGAAGACAAGGGGCCAAGAGATGCGCCGGTGATCTTGCTGGTGATGGGACTGGGTGGGCAGTTGACGCTCTGGCCCGACGAGTTCGTCGATGCGCTGAACGATCGCGGCTTTCGCACGATCCGCTACGACAATCGCGACGTCGGGCTGTCGACGCGTTTCGAGGCGGCGGGCGTGCCGAACGTCAAATGGATGATCGTCAAATCGGTGATCGGGCTGCCGGTGCGTCCGGCCTATACGCTCGCCGACATGGCCGCGGACGGGATCGGGCTGCTCGACCATCTAGGTATCGACCGCGCGCATGTCGTCGGCGTGTCGATGGGCGGGATGATCTCGCAGCATATCGCCGCGCGCTATCCGGGGCGTGTGCTGTCGCTGACCTCGGTAATGTCGACAACGGGCAACCGCCGACTGCCGCGCGCACAGAAAGAGGCGATGCAGGTGCTCGCGAACCGCCCGATGACTGGCGACAAGGAGGCGCTGATCGCTTACTCGGTCAATGCCGCGCGCGTGATCGGCAGCCCCGGTTATCCCGCCACCGAAGAGCGGTTGCAGCGCCGTGTGCGCACCGATTTCGAACGCGGCTGGTATCCGCAGGGCGTCGCGCGCCAGATGGCGGCGATCGTCGCCGATGGCGACCGGCGCCCGATCCTGAAGGACATCAAGGCGCCGACTCTCGTCATCCACGGCGAGGACGATCCGCTGGTGCCGCTTCCCGGCGGGCGCGACACCGCAGAGAACATCGCGGGCGCGAGGTTGCTGACGATCCCCGGCATGGGCCACGACTTGCCGCTGGGGCTCGTCGACACGATGGCTGACGCGATTGCGGCGCACGCGAAAGCGGTTGCGGTCGCGGCGTAGGTCCCCTCCCGGTTGCGGGAGGGGAATAATCATTTCAGCAGCAACGCCATCGTCGCGAAGAACCCCTTCGCTTCGGCCTGACCCGGCCGCGGCACGGCGGGCAGATAGGCGCGGCAGTCGAGGCACGAGGCCTGCACCGATCCCGCCTGCGTCAACATCGTCAGGTCCTGCACCAGTCGCCGTTCGGTGAGTTGGCGGTTCATCGCCGCGATGCCGAACCAGCCGCGGGGGAGCGCCGCCGTCTCTTCCTCGGCGCCCGACCAGCTCGCGAGCATCTTCGAAAATTCGCTCGGCTCATCCTCGAAATATTTGGCGTGGAAATCGCCATCGACCTTGGCGAGCTTCGCTGCGGCCTTCAGCGCGTCGGGCAGGCCGCCGAACTGATCGACGAGGCCGATCTGGCGCGCGGTGCCGCCCGCCCATACGCGCCCTTCGGCGATGGTGCGGATTTTCTCGATCGGTTGCTTGCGGCTCTTGGCGACGAGCCCGGTGAAGCGGCCATAAATGTCCTCGACGCTCGCCTGCGCCAGCGCGTTGAATTCGTCGTTCACGCCGCCGAACACGTCGGGCTGGCCCGACAGCGGGGTCGTCGCGATGCCGTCGGCGTTGACGCCGATCTTGGCGAGCGCCTGATCGAAGCTCGGCAATATGCCGAACACGCCGATCGACCCCGTGATCGTCTCGGGCTCGGCAAAGATGCGGTCGGCGGGGGTCGAAACCCAATAGCCGCCCGATGCCGCGACATTCGCCATCGACACGACGATCGGCAGCTTCTTCGCCTTCGCCGCGAGCAGCGCCTGCCGGATTTCCTCCGACGCCAGCACCGATCCACCCGGTGAATCGACGCGCAGCACGATCGCCTTGATGCTGCTGTCTGCGGCAGCGTCGAGGATGTGCTGCGCGACGGTCTCGCCGCCTGCAACGCCGTTCGGCGCCTCGCCATCGACGATCTCGCCGACGACGGGGATGACCGCGATCGCGCTGCCCTTCGTTGCGGGCGGATTGGCCGCGACCCAGTTTTCGAGCGGGATCGCATTATATTCCCACGGCTTGCTGTCGTCGGCGGCGCCGCTGATCTCGGCGACACGGCGGTTGAACGCCATGCGGCTGCCGACCTTGTCGACGAGGCCGGCGTCGACCGACGCTTTCGACAAATCATTGCCCGCCGCCTTCACCGCCCCCGCCGTGTCGGCGATGAACGCATCGACCTTGGCCGCCGGGCGCGCCTTCTTGACGTCGGTCAGCCAGTTATCCCACAGCACGCTTGCATAGGCGAGGTCGGCTTCCTTCGCTTCGGGCGACTGATCGCTGCGCAAATAGGGTTCGACCGCGCTCTTGAAGGTGCCGACGCGATAGATGTGCGCCGTGATGCCGAGGCGGTCCATCAATCCCTTGTAATAGAGGCGCGATCCGCCCGGCCCGGCGATCGCGACGCCGCCGATATTGTCGGCCCAGACTTCGCTGGCGTGCGATGCGACCTGATAGCTGTCGGTGGTGTAGGCGGTGGCGAAAGCGAGCACCGGCTTTTTCTTTGCGCGCACCTTGTCGACCGCGGTGCCGATTTCGGCGAGCGAGACCTGCCCGCCACCGAGGAAGCGGTCGAGGTCGAGCACGACCGAGGTCACGCGCTTGTCGTCGGCGGCGACTTCCAGCGCATGGACGATGTCGCGGACGCGAATTTCCTTGAGCTGCGCGCCGCCCGACAGTGCCGCGAGCGGATCGACGTCGGCGGGCTGTTCGCTGACGATGCCGTCGAGTTCGATCAGCAGCGCGCCCTGGCTGACCGGCAACCCGGCATTCGGGCGTCCCGCAAGCAAGCCGAACAACGCGACGAAGAAGAGCAGCAGGAAGATGAGCGCGAGCGCGTCCTTGATCCCCACAAGCAGGTTCCAGACCTTGCGCGGGAAGCTCGTCGTCGACTTGGGCTTGTCCTCGCCGGGCAGCGGCCGGCGGACGGGAATGGCCCAGGGGCCGGCAGGATCATTTGGCGTGTTCGCGGTGCTATCGGTCATGCCCGCGAACCTAGGGATGCACCTCGTCCTTGGCAATGCACGCTTCGACGGGCGAACCGTCATGCTCCATCGACGACGTCAGAGCCAGCCTTCGCGACGGTACCAGCGCACCGTTTCGGCAAGCGCGTCGTCGGTGTCGCGCTCGGGACGCCACAGCGCGGCGGGCGGGCCGGCGCCTTCGGTCGCGACCCAATCCGGGTGCGCGATATAGCGCGCGCGGTCCGGGGTCAGCTTGGCACGGCTACGGCGCACCAACTTGTCGAGCCGGCCGCCGGCCTTGAGCAGCAGCGCCGGGGTAGCGACTGTCGACAGCCGCTGCCGTCCCACCGCACGCGCGACCGCGCGGGCAAAGCCGCGGTGCGACCATCCGGTGGGCTTGCCGTCGTCGGGTTCGTAAATCTGGCCGATGCTTGCTTCGCGATCGGCGGCGAGCGTGACGAGCAGCCGCGCGAGTTCGTCGACATAGATCGCCGACATGCGCCCGCTCGGCACCAAGGCAATGCCGCGCCGCGCCATGCGGAACAGGTCGAGCATTTCGGTATCGCCGGGGCCGAAGACCGCGGGGGGGCGCACGATCGTCCAGTCGAGCCCGCTCGCCATGATCACCGCCTCGGCGCGCTCCTTCGACCAGCCATAGTTGGAGATGACGGGCTCGCGCGCTGCGAGTGACGAGACCTGGACGAAGCGCGTGACGCCGGCGCCGCGTGCAGCATCGACGACGTTCGCGGTGGCGGTCGCGTTGCCCGCCTCGAAGGCCGCGCGGGTAGGAACGTTGACGACCCCCGCGATGTGCATGACGACATCGGCGCCCGCCGCCATTTCGGCGAGGCTGTCCTTGTCGTCGAGCGCGCCCGCGATCCATGTCACGCCCTCGCGTTCGGGCTGCGGCCGGCGGGTGAGGGCCCGGACGTTCCAGCCCGCCGCGACGGCATCGCGCATCGTCGCGCCGCCCACGAATCCCGTCGCGCCGGTCATAGCGAGGGTCGGGCGGGTCAGAGCAGCACCATATGGTCGCGGTGGACCATCGCGCTGCGCGGCGCATAGCCGAGCGCGGCTTCCTGCGCATCGCGGCCGAGGCCTACGATATTCGCGGCGTCGGCGCCCGGATATTCGGACAATCCGCGCGCGATGACGCGCCCGTCGGGGCCGGCGATATCGAGGATGTCGCCGCGCGCGAAACTGCCGCTGACCGCGGTCACGCCCGCGGCGAGCAGGCTTGCGCCGCCCTGCAGCGCCTTGGCAGCGCCCGCGTCGATCTCGATCCGACCCTTCGCGGTGAGGCCGCCCGCAAGCCACGCCTTGCGCGCGCTGGCGCCCTTGTCGGCAACGAACAGGCTGTGCCGCGCTTCGGTCGACAGCGGTCGGTCGATGCGCCCCGATGCGATCGCCAGATGCGCGCCCGCGGCATTGGCGATGCGCGCTGCGGCGATCTTCGACACCATGCCGCCCGACCCCATGCCCGAGGCTGAACCTTTATCGGCCATCGCCTCGATCGCGGCGTCGATGCGCTCGATGCGTGCGATGTGGACGGCACCCTTCTGCGCCGGGTTGCGGTCGTAGAGTCCGTCGATGTCGGAGAGCAGGATGACACCGCCCGCTGCTGCCGCCTGCGCGACGCGCGCCGCGAGCCGGTCGTTGTCGCCGAAACGGATTTCCTCGGTCGCGACGCTGTCATTCTCGTTGATGATCGGCACGACACCAAGGCTGAGCAGCCGGTCGAGCGTCGCTGCGGCGTTGAGGTAACGGCGGCGATGTTCGAGGTCGTCGAGCGTGACGAGCATCTGCGCGGCGGTGAGCCCTTCGGCGCCGAGCACTTCGGCCCAGACCTGGCTCAGCGCGATCTGCCCGGTCGCCGCGGCCGCCTGCGCATCCTCGAGCGTCCCGCGCCCGCCCTTGGCGAGCCCCAGCCGCCGGGCCCCGAGCGCGATTGCGCCCGACGACACGACCGCAACCTGCTGTCCCGCACGCGCGCGGTCGGCGATGTCGGCGGCGATCCCGGCAAGCCAGTCGCGCCGCACCGCGCCGTCGGGATCGACGAGCAACGCCGATCCGATCTTGACGATCAGCCGGGGACAGGAGGCGGGCGGAAACAGGCTCATGGCGCCGCCGATAGCGCGATGCGCGTCATCCGCCAATGCGAATGTCCGGGCCCCGTCATCCGGGGTGCGATCTAGACGGGCGACCAGCCGCTGGCTTCTTCGCTTTCGTCCTCGCCGGGTTCGGGATGCCCGATCGCCTCGAGCAGCTTGTCGAGCACTGCGGGTACGCCCGCGCCGCTCGCGCCCGACAGCGCCATCACGGGATGGCCGCTTTCGGCTTCGAGTTCGGCCGAGAGGGCGGCGACGAGCTCGTCGTCGAGCGTGTCGATCTTGTTGAGTGCGACGATCACCGGCTTGTCGACTAGGTCGGCACCATAGGCTTCGAGTTCGTCGCGGACGATGCGATAGCTGGTCGCGACATCCTCGTCATTCGCATCGACGAGGTGGAGCAGCACGCGGCAGCGTTCGATATGGCCGAGGAAGCGGTCGCCGACGCCGGCGCCGTCGGCGGCGCCTTCGATCAGGCCCGGAATGTCGGCGACGACGAATTCCTGTCCCTTGTGGCTGACGACGCCAAGCTGCGGGCGCAGCGTCGTGAAGGCATAGGCGCCGACCTTGGCCTGCGCATTGCTCACGCCGTTGATGAAGGTCGATTTGCCCGCGTTGGGCAGGCCGACGAGCCCTGCATCGGCGAGCAGCTTGAGGCGCAGCCACACCCACATTTCCTCGCCCGGCCAGCCCGGACCGTGCTGGCGCGGGGCGCGGTTGGTCGATGTCTTGTAGCTGGCGTTGCCGCGCCCGCCGTCGCCGCCGCGCAGGAAGACAATCCGTTCGCCCTCCTTCGTCAGGTCGGCGAGCACGCTGCGGTCCTCGTCATCGTCGAGGATCTGGGTGCCGATCGGAACCTGGATGACGAGGTCGGGCCCGCCCGCGCCGGTGCGGTCGCGGCCGGCGCCCGGGGTGCCGCGCTTCGCCTTGAAATGCTGGGTGTAGCGAAAGTCGATCAGCGTGTTGAGGCCGGCAACCGCTTCGAAGATCACGTCGCCGCCCTTGCCGCCGTTGCCGCCGTCGGGGCCGCCATATTCGACATATTTTTCGCGCCGGAAGCTGACGGCGCCGGGGCCACCGTCGCCGGACTTGATGAAAATCTTGGCTTGATCAAGGAAATGCATGGCGGGGCCTTCAGGGCGGAAACGGTAGACTAAACATTCAACCCCGTTCGTGTCGAGCGAAGTCGAGGCACCCCGCAGCATAGCGTCAAGCCGAGGGGCATCTCGACTTCGCTCGATGCGAACGGGGATAGGGAATGCGGCCCTTTAGCGTGCGCGCAATAAAATTGCCAGCGGCTTAGCCCGGCTTGCCGCCATGCTCGGCCCAGAATTTCGCGATCCGCCCGGTGATCAACTCGGTCGCGAGCACGCGCGAGGTGTCGCGCGGCAGGTCGAGTGCCTCGGCCATTGGCCCGCCGAGCTGCGCATCGCCCAAGGCCATCAGCACCAGCGCGAGCGTATCTTCGTGCATCAGGCGCTTTTCGTGCGCGTCGGGTGCCATGCCGTCGATCAGCCGGTGGATCGCATCGACGATCGGGTCGAGCGCATCGTCATTGCCTGTCGCCGCCATCCACGTCGCGAGCGCGCCCGCGCCACCCTCGTTGAACGCGTCGAAGGCGAGGTCGACAATCTCGCGCACATTGCGCTCGCCCGGCGGCGATTCGGCCATTTTCCGACCGATCGTCGCGCACACGGTTTCGGCCTGATAGGCGGCGAGCGCCTTTTGCAGCCCCGCGGCGCTGCCGAAATGGTGGAGCAGGTTCGCGTGCGTGCGGTCGATGCGCGCCGCGACGGCTTTCAGCGTCACCGCCGCCGGCCCCATTTCGATCAGGATGTGACGCGCGGCCTCGAGCGCCGCCGAACGGCTTTCCTCGGGACTCAAACGCTTCTTCACTATTGACATATATGTAAGTAAACCCTATTGCTGGCCCGTCTCCCCTTTTCGACGGTATGAGCCATATGTCCAGCCTTTCCCAGTCGCCGACGCCCGCCGATCTTTCGATTACGCCGCGCGACATGCGCTTTGGCCGCGACGATCGGCAGGGGCGCTGGTGGCTCAACGGTGATCCGATCGCCTCCGCATTTCACACCGCGCTGTCGGTCACCTTCCCGCGCGGGGAGGCGATGTTCATCGAGGCGGTGAAGGCGCACCGCGACGGGGTCGATGAGAAATTGGCGCGCGAAATCCGCGCTTTCACCCAGCAGGAAGTGATCCACAGCCGCGAACATGTCGTCTTCAACAAGAAGGCGGCGGAGGCGGGCTACGACCTGTCGGAGCTCGAGGCCGACGTGAACCAGGTCCTCGACCTGATCAAGACGCGCCCGCAGATCGTCAACCTGATGGCGACGATCGCACTCGAACATTATACCGCGATGATGGCGGCGATCATGCTGCGCGACGACAGCATGTATGCGGGTGCCGAGCCCGAATGGGCGGCTTTGTGGAAATGGCACGCGATCGAGGAAATCGAGCATAAGGGCGTCGCTTATGACACCTGGCTGCACGCGACGAAGGATTGGAGCCGTTTCAAACGCTGGCGCGCGAAGTCGCTGATGATGCTCCTTGTCACCTCGCGCTTCTGGCCGAAACGGGTGAAGGGGATGAAGGCGCTGCTGAAGCAGGACGGCCTGACCGGCTGGCGCGTCACCGCGCGTATCTGGTGGTATCTGCTCGGCAAGCCCGGCATCTTGCGCCGCAGCTTCCTGCCCTGGCTCAGCTATTTCATGCCGGGGTTCCACCCGTGGAACCATGACGACCGCGCGCTGATCAAGAAATATGAAAGCGACTATGCCGATGCAATCATGCCGGCGCATTCGTCGAAGCCCGAACTGGCCGCGGCGGCCGCTTAGTCAGCGCGCTTTCGCGTCGACCGCGACCAGTTTCGCCGGCGCGATCCGGTAACCCCAGACGCACAGGCAGAGCATGAACAGGTTTGACACGAGGTCGAGCGCCATCCAGCGCGTCATCACCGGCACCACGAAGACGAAATAATAGTTGAACCAGAAAAAGGGCAGTAGCGCTGCGCCGTAAATGGCAAAAGTGCCGCGCGTCCAGCGGCTGAACGCGATGAACAGGCCGCCGAGCACCGCCTGCGCGCCAAAGCAGCCCATGAACAGCGCGCTCGTCGTGCTGAGATGCTGATATTCGGGATTGATCGAAAGCCGCTCGACCATGTGCGGGGCGGCAAGGCACCACGCGCCAAGGATCAGGAAGGGAAGGGC
This sequence comes from Sphingopyxis sp. OAS728, assembly GCF_014873485.1. Lineage (NCBI taxonomy): Bacteria > Pseudomonadati > Pseudomonadota > Alphaproteobacteria > Sphingomonadales > Sphingopyxidaceae > Sphingopyxis > Sphingopyxis sp. OAS728. The sequence goes on from NZ_JADBDT010000001.1 coordinate 3,524,758, forward strand.
GAGCAGGCGCTGCGGCCAGAGGGGCGTCAACATGGCTTTGACCTATCAGCGCCGCGCAATTGCGCCAATAGCGGGCTGGACGCCACGACGCTTGTCCCATATCCATTCGGCTGTGGAGGGGACCATGCAACCACATATGACCGCGGCCGAGGTCACGCAGTTCGAACTGCAGCTCGCCGGGCTCGATTCCTTGCTCGAATTCGGGTGCGGCGGTAGCACGCTGGTTGCGGCACGGCAGGTGCGCCGGATCGTCAGCGTCGACAGCGACCCCGTCTGGCTAGGGAAGGTCCAGGCCGACGTCGCGCGCGAGGTGGTCGAATTCAACCCCTTTCACGCCGACATCGGCCCGGTTGCCGAATGGGGTTATCCCGCCGACGAAAGCCGGATCCGCGACTGGCCGCGGTACCACACCCAGATATGGCGCCATGTGAACGGCAGCCCCGATGCGGTGCTGATCGACGGTCGCTTCCGTGTCGCCTGCCTGTTGCAGTCGATCATCCATTGCAAACCCGACTGCGTTTTCCTGTTCCACGATTTCCAGGACCGTCCGCACTATCATGGCGTACTCCGTCACGTCGATGTGCTCGCGCGCGTCGATACGCTCGCGGTGCTGCGGGCAAAGCAGCAGGTCGACGGCACCGCGGTGCTGCACGACCTGTTCGACCATTATCTGATCCCCGATTGACCGCCGGGGCCGGCTTCGGCACATCCCCACCATGTTCGCAGCACCCCCTGTCATCGAAACCGAGCGCCTGCGCCTCCGCCCGGGGCGTCTGTCCGACAAGGACGTCCATATCGACATGTGGGCGGACGAACGGGTCACGCGCTTTATCGGTGGCGAACCGCGCGCGCCCGACGTCAGCTGGGGCAAGTTCCTGAGCTCGGCCGGACTGTGGCCGGTGATGGGGTTCGGTTATTGGGTCTTCGCCGATAAGGTCAGCGACGCGCTCGTCGGCATGGGCGGCCTCAGCTATTTTTGCCGCGGCATCCCCGAGCTCGAGGGCGTGCCCGAGGCGGGCTGGGCGTTCGACGCCGATCATTGGGGCGCAGGCTATGCGACCGAGGCAATGCGCGCGGCACTCGGCTGGGCCGACGCGAACCTCGACGCCAGCGAAGTGCGCTGCATCATCGACCCGGGCAACGACGCGTCGGAGCGCGTTTCGGCAAAGCTCGGTTTTTGCCGCATCGGCGAGAGCGACGCATTAGGGCATGTGGTCGCGATCTATTCGCGGCCCAAGGGCGGCTAGGCGGCCTCGACCACCAGCACGCCGCCGTCGGCGCTGACCACACGGACCTTGGTGCCTTCGGCCACGTCGGGCCCACGGACCGGCCATTCGCCGTCGCCGACCTTGGCGCGGCCGCGCCCGTCCTCGATCGCCTTGGTCACCGTCAGCACTTCGCCGACGAGACGGCCGCCACGCTGGTTGAGGTGCGGGTCGGCCGTGGTGATCGGGTTCGCCTTGAGCCAGCGGCGGGCGCCGTAGAGGAAGATGAAGGACAGGACGGCGAAGACGCCGAGCTGAAGCGGAATCGAGATCGGCGCGATCCATGCAATAGCGCCGGTCACAATCGCCGCCCCGCCCAGCCAGATCAGGAAGAAGCCCGGCGCTACGATCTCGGCGGCGGCGAGCAGCACGCCGAGCGACAGCCATGCCCAATGCGGTTCCATATTGGTCAGCCAATCGGGCATGTCAGGCTCCCGTCTTGCGCTCGATCGCGTCGCGCGCGAGTTCGCCGATGCCGCCCAATGTGCCGATCAGCTGCGTCGCCTCGACGGGGAACAGGATCGTCTTGGCGTTCGGGCTCGTCGCGAACTGGCTGACCGCCTCGACATATTTTTGCGCGATGAAATAATTGATCGCCTGCGCATTGCCGCCGGCAATCGCGTCGGACACCATCTGCGTCGCCTTGGCTTCGGCTTCGGCTTCGCGTTCGCGGGCTTCGGCGTCGCGGAAGGCGGCTTCGCGGCGGCCTTCGGCCTGCAGGATCTGGCCCTGCTTTTCGCCCTCGGCGCGCAGGATTTCGGAGGCGCGCATGCCTTCGGCCTCGAGGATGTTCGCGCGCTTTTCGCGTTCGGCCTTCATCTGCCGCGCCATCGCGTTCGAGATGTCGGCGGGCGGGCGGATGTCCTTGATCTCGACGCGGGTGATCTTGACCCCCCACGGCGTCGTCGCATCGTCGACGACATGCAGAAGCCGCAGGTTGATCTCGTCGCGCTTCGACAAAGTCTCGTCGAGGTCCATCGAACCCATCACCGTGCGCAGGTTCGTCGTCGTCAGGTTCATGATCGCCAGATAGAGGTCGCTTACCTCGTAAGCCGCCTTGGCGGCATCGAGCACCTGGAAAAAGACGACGCCGTCGACCGCGACCATCGCATTGTCCTTGGTGATGATTTCCTGTCCCGGGATGTCGAGCACCTGTTCCATCATGTTCACCTTGCGACCGACGCGGTCGAAGATCGGCATGATGAAATTCAGCCCTGGCTGCGCGATATGCGTGTAACGGCCGAAGCGTTCGATCGTATAGGCATAGCCCTGCCGGACCGGGGTCAGCGCCCAGACGAGGAACACCAGCGCCAAGACAACCAGTGCGAGTGCGAATTCCATCGATCATCCCCCTGTTGCAAAATTGCGATTTGCAAACCCGCTTCCTTATTGCGGCAATGGCGGGGTTGCGCCACAGAAAAGCGCATGACCCCAAGTGACTATCCGCCGCGCTCGCTGCTCTATGTCCCCGGTTCGAACGCGCGTGCGCTCGAAAAGGCGGCGGGGCTTGCCGCCGACATGTTGATCATCGATCTGGAGGATGCGGTGCCCGCGGATCGCAAGGCCGAGGCGCGCGACGCGATGCGCGGGGCGGTGGCCGCAGGCTTTCCGGGCAAGCGCGTCGCGGTGCGGGTGAATGCGACGGGCACGGCCGAACAGATCGACGATATCGTCGCGATTGCCGGGCTCACGATCGACGCCGTGGTGCTTCCGAAGGTCGATGCGCCGTCCGATCTCGACCCGCTGCGCGGGCTTGGCCTGCCGGTCTTCGCGATGATCGAGACGCCGACGGCGATCTATGCCGCGCGCGATATTGCCGCCGACCCGGCTGTGGCCGGACTCATCGCGGGTCTCAACGATCTCGCGCACGAGCTGAAGCTGCCCGACGGAATGGACCGCGGCGCGATGAGCCATGCGATCCAGGCGATCGTCCTCGCGGCGCGCGCGGGCGGCGTCTGGGGCTTCGACGGCGTCTATAATGCGATCGACGATGCCGCGGGCTTTGCGGCCGAAGCGGTCGAGGGAAGACGGCTCGGTTTCGATGGCAAGACGCTGATCCACCCGTCGCAGGTCGATCCCTGCAACACCGCCTTTGCCCCGTCCGAACGCGAGATCGCCGCCGCCGAGGCGCTGGTGGCCGCGGCAACGGGCGGGGCGCAGCGCCACGACGGCCGGATGATCGAGGATATGCATGTCGCGGCAGCGCGGATGCTGCTCGAACGGGCAGGGCGCGCCTGACGCCGTCGTTCGTCTTTCGACGAACGCGCCTTGCCGGGCCGCGGCGGAAATGCCATGCGGCGGCGCCATGAAAACCACCCGTTTCCACGCCGCCGTTGCGGCCATCGCCCTTCTTGCCATTGCCCCCGCTGCTTCCGCCGCGCCTGCCAAGGGCGACACGCCGATCACCGAGGCCCAGCTTGCCGATCACATCAAGATACTGGCGAGCGATGCGTTCGAAGGACGTGCGCCGGGGACCGAAGGTGAGGATCGCACGATCGCCTATATCGTCGGCGAATGGGCGAAGGCGGGGCTCGAAGCCGTGCCGGGCAGCACAACACCCTGGCTCCAGCCGGTACCCTTCGTCGAAACGCAGGCGCTTGGCGGCAGTGCGAAGTTCAAAGTCAAAGGCCGCGACTTCGCGCTCGAGGATGACGGGATCATCCTGAGCAGCCGCGACGCGTCGACCTCGCTCACCGATCTTCCCGCCGTCTTCGTCGGCTATGGCCTCGACGGCGCGGGCAAGGTCAATGCCGACGTCAAGGGCAAGTTGGCGATCATGCTGTTCGAAAACGCGCTCTTCGGCGACAAGCTGCCGCGCTATCGCGAGCGGCGCCAGATGCTCGCCGATGCGGGTGCATCCGCCGTGCTCGTCATCGCGACCGACGCTGTGCCGTGGACCGCGCTGCGCGAAAGCGCGGGCGCCAAGTCGGTCCGCCTTGCCAGCGCCAAGCCGGGCGCACCGGTCAGCGGCTTCCTGTCGATCGAGGCGGCCGATGCGCTGCTCAAAAAGGCGGGGCAGGATAGCAGTGCGCTTCGCGAAGCCGCAAAATCACCCGATTACAAGGGTGCCGCCCTGCCAGTGACCGCGGACCTGACCGCGAAATCGAACACGCGTCCCTTCGCCAGCAACAATGTGATCGCAAAGCTTCCGGGCGCCAAGCCCGACGGCAAGGCTGTGCTGTTTCTCGGCCACTGGGACCATCTCGGCATTTGTGCGCCCGAAGGCGAAGCGGACCGCATCTGCAACGGCGCGGTCGACAATGCCAGCGGCATCGCTGTGCTGATCGAGGTCGCTAAGCGGCTGGGTTCGGGTGCGCGTCCCGACCGCGACATCTATTTCATGGCGACGACCGCAGAGGAAAAGGGCCTGCTCGGCGCGCATTATTTCGCCGATCACCCGGTGGTGCCGCTGACTGATATCACTGTTGCGCTCAACGTCGACACGATCGCGATTTCGCCGCGCGGCACGCCCGTCGCGACGCTCGGGCGCGGCAAGCCCGCTTATGACGCCGTCGTGCGCGAGGCGGCGACCAAGCTTGGCCGCAAGGTCGACGAGGATGGTGAGGCCGATGCCTTCATCCAGCGGCAGGACGGCTGGGCGCTCGGCGCCAAGGGCGTCACCTCGCTGATGGTCGGTGGCAGCTTTTCGGACATGAAGCTGCTCGAGGCCTTCCTCGGCAGCGACTATCACAGCGCCGCCGATAATTTCTCGGACAAGATCCCGCTCGGCGGTGCCGCAGAGGACGCCGACCTGCATGTCGCGCTCGGCCGGGCGTTCGCCGATACGAAGCGCTGGCCGGGTAAGTGAGCTTCGCCGAATAAGAAACGCCGCCCCCGCTTTCGCAGGGGCGGCGTCATCTACCGGGCTGGCTTTAGGCCGCCTGCTTCGCGCGGTCGGCCATTTCCTGGTTGAGCATTTCGGCGAGCAGGAACGCCAGTTCGAGCGACTGCCCCGCATTCAGGCGCGGATCGCAATGCGTGTGGTAGCGATCGGCCAGATCCATCTGGGTCACGTCCATCGCGCCGCCGGTGCATTCGGTGACATTCTGGCCGGTCATTTCGATATGGATGCCGCCGCCATGTGTGCCCTCTGCGCGGTGCACGGCGAAGAAGCCGCGCACTTCGGCAAGGATGCGCTCGAACGGGCGCGTCTTGTAACCGTTGTTTGTCTTGATGACATTGCCGTGCATCGGGTCGCACGACCAGACGACGGGGTGGCCCGATTCCTTCACCGCGCGCACCAGCTTCGGCAGATGCGCCTCGATCTTGTCGTGGCCGTAGCGCGTGATCAGCGTCATGCGGCCGGCGACATGGTTCGGGTTCAGCGTGTCGAGCAGGCGGAGCAGCGCATCGGGCTCGAGGCTCGGGCCGCATTTCATGCCGACCGGATTGCCGATGCCGCGGAGGTACTCGATATGCGCCGAACCCTCGAAGCGGGTGCGGTCGCCGACCCACAGGAAGTGGCCCGATGTGTCGTACCAGCCGCCGGTCAGGCTGTCCTGACGCGTGAGCGCCTGCTCATAGGGGAGCAGCAGCGCCTCATGGCTGGTGTAGAAGCTGGTGCCCTTGATCTGCGGCACCGTTTCGGGCGTCACGCCGCACGCTTCCATGAACGCCAGCGCTTCGGAAATCCGCGCGGCGGTTTCCTGATATTTCTTCGCCCACGGGCTGCGGTCCATGAAGTCGTGCGTCCAGGCATTGACCTGGTGCAGGTTCGCATAGCCGCCGTTCGCAAAGGCGCGCAGCAGGTTCAGCGTCGCAGCCGACTGGTTATACGCCTTGACCATGCGCTGCGGGTCGGGCTCGCGGCCCGCTTCCTCGAACGCGATGTCGTTGATGATGTCGCCGCGATAGCTCGGCAGCGACACGCCATCGATATCTTCCATATCCGCCGAGCGCGGCTTGGCGAACTGGCCCGCCATGCGGCCGAGCTTCACCACGGGCATTTTCGAGGCGAAGGTCAGCACGACCGCCATCTGGAGCAGCACGCGGAAGGTGTCGCGGATGTTGTTCGGATGGAATTCGGCAAAGCTTTCGGCGCAGTCGCCGCCCTGGAGCAGGAAGGCCTTGCCCTCGGCAACCTTGCCCAGTTCGGAGGTCAAGTCGCGCGCCTCGCCGGCAAACACCAGCGGCGGATAATTGCTGAGCTCGCGCTCCGCCGCCGCGAGCGCATCGGCGTCGCGGTAGGTGGGGAGTTGGCGGGCCTCGTGCGAGCGCCAGCTATGCGGTTGCCAGTTTTTTGTCATATGCCTGTCTTTTCGCGTTCGAATCGAGCGCCACATGGCGCCTCTGCCGCGCGGAAGCAATGTTTCCGGCACGAGCAAACCCGAAAATTAGCATTGTCGTGACATTTGCGCACCTATGCTTTTCTTGAGCGGCAAAAACGGTTAGTTTGTTACGCGCTTTGGATGTGGAGGGGTCTGCGGCCAAGGCTTTTTGCAATCGGCAACGTCATACACCCGGTGGCCCGGCGGCGGGTCGGGATGCGAGCGACTAGCTATGGCGAATTTCGAATCCGCGTGGTTCGTATATGGGGTGCTGCTCCTGTTGCTCGCGACAAGCCTTGTCGTGCGGATCGAATATGCGCGCATGGGCCTTGCCGCGGCGGCGTTGGTGGCGCTGCCGTTGACGCTGTTCCGGGGCCCCGACGTCGGTTACGGCCTACTGGTGCTCGCGATCCTCGCGATCAATATCGGCATATTGGCGCGGCTCTGGTTCGGCGGGACGAATATCCGCTTCACGGCCGAAGAAGAAGAATTGCGCCGCCAACATTTTCCCGAACTTGGCGCGGTGGTTGCGCGCGACCTGATCGATCAGGGAAACTGGATATCGGCGAAGCGCGGCGAGGTGCTGATCCGCGAAAATCAGGCTGCACCCAGTCTTTTCTATCTGGCGGAAGGTAACGCGACGATCCTGCGCGACGGGACCGAGATCGGCAAGCTTTCGGACGGCGCGCTGATCGGCGAAGCGACCGTGCTCGACGGCACGCACGCGACGGGAACGGTGCTGCTGGCCAGCAACGCCCGCATGTGGTTCGTGCCTGCGGCGGCGCTCCGCGCCTATCTGGCGGCGAACCCGGGAATTGCGGGTGCGCTGCACGAAGGGTTCGCGCGCGCGCTGCGCGGCAAGCTGGCGAGTGCGAACACGCGCATCGCGGATCGGCCGTTGATTTCCTGAGCACGCCTTCTCGGCCTCGAAACTGCAACCGGCCCCTGCTACTCCTCTGTCCATGACGATGATTCTCTATGGCATTTCGAACTGCGACACGGTGAAAAAGGCTCGGCGCTGGCTCGACGAGCAGGGTGTCGCCTATCGCTTTCATGACGTGCGCAAGGATGGGCTCGACGCGGCGCGGCTCCAGAGCTGGATCGACGCGGTGGGTTGGGAAAAGCTGCTCAACAAGGCGGGAACGACCTTTCGAAAGCTGCCCGATGCGCAGAAGGACGGGCTCGATGCCGCGTCCGCCAAGGCATTGATGCTCGACCAGCCGGCGATGATCCGTCGGCCGGTCGTTGAGGCCGCGGACGGCATCAATGTCGGCTTTTCGGCCGCTGACTGGCAGGCGCGTTTTGCGGCATGATCCGGTCGCTTGTGGCCCTGCTGGCCTCGATGCTGCTCGCCGGCTGTTCGGCTGACGCGGTGACCGCGCAGCCCACCCTCGATGGCAAGCCGCCGATCGTGATCGCGCATCGCGGCGCGTCGGGCGAACGCCCCGAACATACGCTGGCGGCTTACAAGCTCGCGATCGAGCTTGGCGTCGATTATATCGAGCCCGACCTGGTCCTCACCAAGGATGGTATCCTCGTCGCGCGGCACGAAAATGAGATTTCCGAAACGACCGACGTCGCCGCACATTCCGAATTTGCGGCACGTAAGGCGACGAAGACGATCGACGGGCAAAAGGTCACCGGCTGGTTCACCGAGGATTTCACGCTCGCCGAACTCAAGACGCTGCGTGCGCGCGAGCGGCTGCCGAAGCTGCGCAGCACCGAATATGACGGCCGGTTCGAAATCCCGACCTTCGAGGAAATCCTGACCCTGCTCGCCGAAGTCAACAAGGGCCGGGCAAAGCCGGTCGGCGTCTATCCCGAAACGAAACACCCGAGCTATTTCGTGTCGATCGGGCTGCCGCACGAGGCGCCTTTGCTCGCGATGCTCGATCGCTTCGGATATCGCGGCCGCACCGCGCCGGTGTTTATCCAGAGCTTCGAGGTCGGCAATCTGATCGACCTGCGCGCCAAGAGCGAACTGCCTTTGATCCAACTGATGGATGCCGAGGGCGGCCCGGCCGACCGGCCGGGGACGAGCTATGCCGCCATGACGTCACCCGCGGGGCTGAAGATGATCGCCGGCTATGCCGACGGCATCGGGCCCAATAAGGGGATGGTCATCCCGCGCGGTGCGCTCGGCCGGCTGGGCAAGCCGACCGATCTGGTGCGCGATGCGCATGCCGCGGGGCTCAAGGTTCATCCCTGGACCTTCCGCCGCGAGAATTATTTCCTGCCGCTCGGCGACAAGGGCGGGGTTAATCCCGCGGCGCATGGCGACCTTGCGGGGGAAATCACCGCTTATTTGAACACGGGCATCGGTGGCCTGTTCAGCGACAATCCGCGCGAAGCGGTGGCAACGGTGCGCAAGGAGAGCGGACAATGACCAGGAAAGCCTTGGGCCAGAGCGGCCTGTCGATCCGGTCTTTCGTCCTTGGCGGCAACGTGTTCGGCATGACCGCGGGGCGCGAGGCGAGCTTCGCGGTTCTCGACCGCTTCGTCGAGCTCGGCGGCGGGATGATCGACACCGCCGACGTCTATTCGGCATGGGTTCCGGGCCACAAGGGCGGCGAGTCCGAAAGCATGATGGGCGCGTGGCTCAAGCAAAGCGGCGCGCGAGACCGTGTGCTGATCGCAACCAAGGTTGGCATGATGCCGGGCGGCTTGAAACCCGACCGCATTCGCGAAGCGGCGCAGGGCTCGCTCGACCGGCTCGGTGCCGACGTCATCGACCTTTATTTCGCGCACAAGGACGATCCCGATGTGCCGCTGGACGAAGTGCTCGGCGCCTTTGCCGAACTCGTCGACGCGGGGTTGGTGCGCTCGATCGGCGCGTCGAATTATTCGGCCGAGCGTCTGGCGGAGGCTCTGCGCGTATCGGACGATAAGGGCCTGCCGCGCTACACCGCGATGCAACCCGAGCTCAACCTGCTCGACCGCGACCAATATGAGGGTGCGCTGCAACGGCTTTGCATCGATGAAGGGCTGGGGGTCGTTACCTATTTCAGCCTCGCCTCGGGCTATCTGTCGGGCAAATATCGCGGTGCCGACGACCTCGGCAAAAGCCCGCGCGGTGCGCGGGTCAAACCCTATATGGAGGGCAAAGGCCCGGCGGTGCTCGCGGTAATGGACCGGATCGCGGCGGAGACCGGCGCCACCCTCTCGCAGATCGCGCTGGCGTGGGTCGCCGCGCAGCCCGGTGTAACCGCGCCGATCGCCAGCGCGACGACGGTGGAGCAATTGGACGAGCTGATGGGCAGCCTCGATCTCGAACTGGGCGACGCGCATCTGGCTGCGCTCAGCGCGGCCTGACATTCGGCGGCGCGCCCTTGCGGCGCTGCAACAAAAGGGGCTTTGGCGCTTTCGCCGCGCCGTTTTAGCGGCTAAACCCCCGCGCCATGTCCACGACCTCCAAAACGCTCACCTTCGACACCTCGACCAGCCGCGCCAACCCGACGCCGCAGCCGATGAAACGCCTGACGGTGCCGCGTATCCGCCAGCGCAAGGGCGGCGAGCCGCTTGTGATGCTCACCGCCTACACCGTTCGCATGGCACAGCTGCTCGATCCGCATTGCGACATGCTGCTCGTCGGCGATTCGCTGGCGCAGGTGATCTACGGCTTGCCGCACACGGTCGGCGTCACGATGGAGATGATGGCGCTGCACGGCGCCGCCGTCGTTCGCGGCAGCTATCATGCTGCGGTGATCGTCGACATGCCGTTCGGCAGCTATGAGGGCAGCCCGCAGCAGGCGTTCGACAATGCGGCACGGCTGCTCAAGGAAACCGGCGCCGCGGCGGTGAAGGTCGAGGGCGGCAAGGTGCTCGCGCCGACGATCGAATTCCTCACCCAGCGCGGCATCCCCGTGATGGGGCATGTCGGGCTGACGCCGCAGGCCGTCAACATCCTCGGCGGCTATGGCGTACGCGGCAAGAGTGAGGAAGAGGCGCGTTCGATCGTCGAAGATGCCGTTGCGGTCGCGCAGGCCGGGGCTTTCTCGATTGTGATCGAGGGTGTGCTCGAATCGATCGCGATCGAGATCACGAACAAGGTCGATTGCCCGACCATCGGCATCGGCGCCTCGGCCGAGTGCGACGGGCAGGTGCTCGTCACCGACGACATGCTCGGCATGTTCGACCGGGTCCCGAAATTCGTGAAGCGCTATCAGGATATGGCGGGCGTCGTCAGCGGTGCGGTCAAGGACTATGCCGACGAAGTCAGGTCCCGTTCATTCCCGACCGAGGATCAGACCTACGCAGGTTGAAGCTTCGGCGATCCGCCAAAGTGAAACGCTTGGCGTTTTTCAGTGCCGTCGCTAAGGAAGCGGCCGGCGTCATGCGGAAAGCTTGGGCCAATATTGAGTTTATGGAGGTTTGATTGGCCCTGAGCCCGACGAATGATGCCGCGCTGTTGCAGGAAGTCGACGAAGCCGTCCGCAAGGACCGGCTCGACACGATCATGCAGCGTTATGGCCGCTGGATCATCGGCGGCGTGCTCGCCGCCCTGCTGGCGTTCGGCGGCTATCTGTTCTGGAACCACCGGCAGGATGCCGCGCGCGGCGAGCAGGCCGAGCAGTTGATCGCGGCGTTCGAGAAGATCGGCACCAATCAGCCGCGCGCCGCGACGACCGACCTGCAGAAGCTCGCGGCTGAAGGCGATCCCGCGTACCGCGCGGTGGCGCAGATGCAGGAAGCGAACATCAAGGCACAGACCGGCGACCTGAAAGCCGCCGCCGCCCTGATGGCGAAAGTTGCCGCCGACACCAAGCTCGACCAGGCGCTCCGGGATCTCGCGCTGATCCGCCAGACGGCATTCGAATATGACACGCTGAAGCCCGAGGTGGTGATCGCGCGGATGAAGCCGATGGTCGATGCGAAGGATCCGGCGTCTAGCTGGTTCGCGAGCGCCGCCGAGCTCTCGGCGACCGCGCATTACCAGCTGGGCCAGTTCGACCAGGCGGGCGCGCTTTATGGCCGCATCGCCAAATTGCCTGATGTCACCAAGTCGCTGCAATCGCGTTCGGTGCAGATGGCGGGCATGCTCGGCGTCGATGCGGTTGCCGATCGGGCGGCCGAAAGCGCCGCCAAGGACCAAAAAGGCAGTGCCGCGCCGAAGGCAGCGGCAGCCGCAAAGACTGAGGAAGCCAAGTAATATGCGGAATGCGCGTTTCGGAATTTATGCGGCGCTGATCGCGCTGCCGCTTGCGGGCTGCGGTGTGCTGAAAGGCGACGGCGGGCCGAAGACGCCGACCGTTGGCGACCGCGTGTCGATCCTGTCGAACGACAATAGCGTCAAGGTTGATCCCGCCACCGCGTCGATCGCGGTCGTGCTGCCCGAACCGGCGGTTAACGCCGCCTGGGCGCAGTCGGGCGGCAACGCATCGAAATCGATGGGGCACCCGGCGCTGGCTGCGACGCGCACGAAGCTGTGGGAAGCCAATATCGCGGGCAGCACAAACAAGCAGCGGATCGCAGCATCGCCGGTGATTGCTGACAACCGCCTGTTCGTCGTTGATACCGACGCCGTTGTCACCGCCTTCGCCGCCGACACGGGCGCCAAATTGTGGAGCGCGTCGATCGGCAGCACGGGCAAGGATTTCAAGGCATCGCTGTTCGGCGGCGGCGCCGGGGTCGACGGGAATGTCGTCTATGCGACGAGCGGCGTCGGCGACGTCGCGGCGCTCAATGTCGCCGACGGCTCGGTGATCTGGAAGGTCAAGCCCGCAGGCCCGCTGCGCGGCGCACCGACGATCGCGTTCGGCGGCGTCTATGTCATCAGCCAGGACAACCAGATTTTCGCGCTCAATGCCGCTGACGGAGCCGTCCAATGGCAGGCGACCGCGTCGGCGGAGGCGGGCAGCGTGTTCGGCGCCGCGTCGCCCGCGGCGGGACAGGGGACAATCGTCGCCGGCTTCTCGTCGGGCGAAGTGCAGGCCTATCGTTACGAAAACGGCCGCGACCTGTGGGAAGACGCGCTCGCGCGTACGTCGATGGCGCTGTCGGTGTCGACGCTCACCGACGTCGACGCCGATCCGGTGGTCGATCGCGGCCGCGTCTTCGCACTCGGCCAGGGCGGCCGCATGGCAAGCTATGAGCTCGTCACCGGCCAGCGTAGCTGGGAAATCTCGATCGCCGGCATCTCGACGCCCTATGTGGTCGGCGAGTGGGTTTATGCGATGACCGACGACGGCAAGTTGCTGTGCGTCGCGCGCTCGAACGGCAAGGTTCGCTGGCTCCAGCAGCTCGCGCGCTTCCGCGTCGAAACCGAAAAGAAGAAAAAGGACCCGATCCGCTGGACCGGACCGATTCTGGCGGGTGGCCGCCTGATCGCGGTCAACAGCGAGGGGATCTTGTCGGAATTTTCGCCGACCGACGGATCGCTGCTGGGCACGACCGATTTCAAATCGCCGCTGTCGCAGGCTCCGGTGGTCGCGAACAATATTTTGTACGTCCTCGCGGACGACGGGAAAATCACGGCCTGGCGCTGACACGCGTCCGGGCCGGGATGGCCCGGACAGATACAGGGATTTAATTTCATGTCGCGATTGGCGACGATTGCCATTGTCGGCCGACCCAATGTGGGCAAATCGACGCTGTTCAACCGGCTGGTCGGCAAGCGCCTTGCGCTCGTCGACGACCAGCCCGGGGTGACGCGCGACCGGCGCGAAGGCGACGGCAAGCTGCTCGGGCTCGAATTCCGCATCGTCGATACCGCGGGTTTCGAGGATTATGACGCGGCCACGCTGCCCGGCCGGATGCGCGTGCAGACCGAAAAGGCGGTGCGCGAAGCCGACGCCGCCTTGTTCATGATCGACGGCCGCGCCGGGGTGACCCCACTCGACGAGGAAATTGCGCGCTGGCTGCGCAGCGAGGACACGCCGATCATCCTCCTCGTCAACAAGGCCGAGGGGAAGCAGGGCGAAAACGGCCTGATGGAGAGCTATTCGCTCGGCTTCGATAATCCGATCGCGCTCAGCGCCGAACATGGCGAAGGGGTGGTCGACCTGTTCGATGCCCTCCGCCCGATCGTCGAGGCTTTTGACGCGGCCGAGGCCGAAGCGTCACCGCCGCCGGTCGAGGGTGAGGACGACGAAGACGTGCCGCTCGGCCCGATGAAGCTCGCGATCGTCGGCCGCCCCAATGCCGGCAAGTCGACGCTTATCAACCGCATGATCGGCGAAGACCGCCTCATCACCGGGCCCGAGGCGGGGATCACGCGCGATTCGATCCGCGTCGACTGGCAATGGGAAAAGGACGGCGAGGTTCACGAGATCCAATTGTTCGACACCGCGGGTATGCGTAAGCGCGCCAAGGTTGTCGAAAAGCTGGAAAAGCTCTCGGTCGCCGACGCGCTCCACGCGGTCGATTTCGCCGAGGTCGTCGTCCTGCTGCTCGACGCGACCAAAGGGCTTGAAGCCCAGGATCTGCACATCGCCGACAAGGTGCTGCAGGAAGGCCGCGCGCTGATCGTCGCGCTCAACAAATGGGACGTGGCCGAAAACCCCTCGTCGCTGTTCAACGGCGTTCGGGGTGCGCTCGAGGATGGGCTCAGTCAGGTCAAGGGCGTCCCGGTGCTCAGCATTTCGGGCGCCACCGGCAAGGGCATCGACACGCTGGTGCGCGTCGCGTTCGAACAGCGCGCGATCTGGACCAACCGCGTCTCGACCGCGAAACTCAACCGCTGGTTTGAAAATGCCGTTGAAACCAATCCGCCGCCGGCGCCCGGCGGCAAGCGGATCAAGCTGCGCTATATTACGCAGGCGCGGACGCGGCCGCCGACTTTCGTCGTCTTCGGCACGCGAACCGACAGCCTGCCGGGCAGCTACACGCGTTATCTGGTCAACGGCATGCGCAAGGAACTGGGCTTCCAAGGCGTTCCGGTGCGCCTCAATTTCCGCAATTCGCGCAACCCCTATGACGAATGAAGCGTCGACGCTGGTCGTCGATGCACGCGGCATGCGCTGTCCCTGGCCAGCGCTACGGCTCGCGCGGGCGATGCGGAATGCATCGGACGTGCTGCTGATCGCCGACGATCCGCAGGCGGGGCGCGAAGTCGCGGCGCTGGCGGGCGAGCATGGCTGGTCGGTCGAAGCCGATTCTGCCTCCGCCACCGAAGGCCGCTGGCGCGTTCGCCGCTGACCCAAAACGGGGCGCCTTGCGCCTCAAGACCCCTGACACCGTAACGTCTTTTTTACCCAACTTCGGCATGGACGGCTTGGGACCACGGCCGAATTTGAACACCAAGGGACGAAAACATTGGACGAAATCCTGGTCGATTGGGATGAGTTTCGCGCGACGCGCACCCAGCTGGGCGCCGCGTTCGTACGGATTCTCGGCTATTTTCGCGAAGACGGCACCAAGTCGGTGGCCGCGATCGAAGAGGCGATGCGCGCCCGCGACGCCCGCGGCCTTGTCATGCCGGCGCACACGCTGAAAAGCGAAGCGCGTCAGTTCGGCGGCGAGAAGCTCGGCGCGCTGGCGGAGGATATCGAGGTGTTCGCGCGCCACTGCGTCGAAAGCCAGATCAGTCCCGAAGAATATCTGCCGCGCGTCGTCACGCTGCGCCCGCTGTTCGAAGAGACGCTCGCCGCGCTCGAGCGCGAAGCCAATCCACTCGTCCAGCGCCGCCCGACCGGGTTCGACCGTGCCGTCGGCTACTGACGCATCGGTTGCAGCCGGCCGCGCGCAAGGCTGCGCCATAACCATTCGAGCGGGCCATAGCGAAAGCGGTCGAGCCATGGCTTGGACCAGAGCAGCATGACGGCCCACATGCCGATGCAGAACAGATAAAGCGTCCAGCGGTCGACGTCGCCGAACAGGCCGATTCCATAGCCATAGAAGATCGTCGTCATCACGATGCTGGTGCCGAGATAGTTGGAGAAGGCCATCCGGCCCGTCGCCGCGACGCGTGCGATCCACGGCGCGTCCGCCGCGCCCTTGATCAGCAGCACGAGCAAGGCGGCGTAGGCGACCGTCATCATCAACCGCCCGGGCCCTGCCCACGCCATGAAGGCATTGACCGCGACGAGATAGTCGAAGCCCGCCTGCCACTGAATCCAGCCGACGAGCAACGTTAGCAGCACGCCGGGGGGCAGCCAGCGCATCGCCGTCCGCCGATAGTCGGCGGCCGCCCATGCGCCCGTCAGGAAGCCGTTCCGGAACAGCGCCATGCCGAGCATCATCAGTGGCAGCGTCTCCAATATCGTCATCAGCACACCGATGAACGGATTGATGGCGGTATCGAGCCGCGAGCCGAGAATCGGAAGATAGGGGCCGCGATAGAGCGCGAGCTCCTCGGTCACCTCGCCGTCGATCTTGGCATATTCGGCGCGGACCTCGCGCCCGGCTTCGGCCATCGGCGATGCGGGATTGTCGGCCGCATTCCCGACCGCAAGCTGCGCGCCAAAGAAAAGCGATGTCAGCACGACGCCGAGTGTGAAGAGGCCGATCGCCCATTTGATCAGCCGTCGCGCTTCCCACGCGCGGAAGCGGAAGGTGACGCAGCCGACCGCAGCATAGAGGAAGAGGATGTCGCCCCACCAGATGAAGAAATAATGGCAGAGCCCGAAGATCGCGAGCCACGCCATGCGACGGTAGTGGACCGATCCCGGGCTTTGCCCCGACCCCTCCGCACGGTCGATGATCAGCAGCATGCTCGCGCCGAACAGGATCGAGAACAGCCCGCGCATCTTGCCGTCGAAAAGGAGGAAACCGAGGGCCCAGGCGGCGAGGTCGGCGGCGGTCTCGCCGCCATAGGCCTTGGGCGAGACATAGGCCATTTCGGGCATCGCGAAGGCGACGATATTCATCGCCAAAATGCCCATCACGGCGAAGCCGCGCAGCGCGTCGAGGGTGACGAGGCGTTCGCCCGCAACTTGTCTGTCTTCGCGCATATCGCCCTCCACTGTATTATCTGTCTATAACGGCTGGCGCGACGATCCGTCCAGCGCTTTAACCTGCTATTGACATCTATGTCAGTAATGCTATCTCGACATCATCACCTGATTCGAACGAGACCAGCCATGATCCCCACCATCTTCTCCCACCCCGACCGCCAGCCGCAGAAGTTCCGCCCGTTCAAGGCGTTCCAGCACTTCCGTAAGCTGATCAAGGACAAGGAAGACACCGAACAGGTGTTTCACATCTTTGAAAACCTGCCGCGCAAGGGCTTCATGGACGATGCGCGCGCTTTCGTCGAAAGCGATTTCGGCAAGAAGCTGATGGAGCGCGAGCCCTATTTGCCCGACCTGCTCGACGACCATAGCTGGATCGACGAACTGCCCGAGGGCACGGTCGGCCACGCCTATGTCACCTTCATGCGCCGCGAAGGCCTGTCGGCTGCGGGCCTCGTCGCCGAAAGCGAGAAGATGGGCCGCCCGCAATATGACGACCAGGTGCAATGGTATTCGAACCGCCTGCGCGACACGCACGACCTGTTCCATATCCTGACCGGCTATGGCCGCGACGCGCTCGGCGAACAGTGCGTGCTCGGCTTCACCTATGGTCAGACGGGCAATTACGGCAATGCCTTCATCGCCTATGCCGGTGGCTATGAAGTGAAGCGCGGCGTCAAGAGCGACGCGCCGGTGATGGGCGCGATCCGCCAGGGCCAGCGCCACGGCAAGGCGTCGAAGGCGATCATCGAACAAGACATCCGCTCGCTGCTCGCCGAACCGCTCGAAGCCGCGCGCGCGCGCCTCGGCATCGGCAAGCCGACGCTGTATGAGGAAGCGCACCGCGCGTACCGCAACCGCGGTATCGACCCGTACAACTTCCTCGCGGCAAAGGCTGCGATGGCCTGACCTGCACCCGGCGCAAGCCGGGGCCAGCTAATCCAGCTTCGCGATCAGCGCCTGCGCTGCCGCCGGGTTGCGGACCTTCGCGCCCGATATGAAGAAGATATAGACGTCGCGGTCGCCTTTGGCCCAGTCGCAAGCTTGCTTGGCCCAGTGATCCAGCCCTTTGGCGTCATAGCCGGTTTCGACATCCTCCTGGCTGCGCTGAAGCCGGGCATAGGTGAAGTCGGCGGTCTGTTCGTCGATACACGGGAATTCATCGCTGTCGGCAAAGACGACCGCCATGTTGCGCTCGCGCAGCATGTCGATGAATGCCGGGTCGCGGAAACTCTCGTCGCGCACCTCGATCGCATGTCGCAACGGCAGGCCATCCTGACTGTCGGGAAGCAGGTCGAGGAAGCCCGCAAAATCGTCGCGGTCGAACTTCTTCGTCGCCATGAACTGCCAGTGGATCGGGCCGAGCCGGTCGCCGAGCCGGGTGAGGCCCTGCGTCAGGAATTTCTCGATCGATGCCGCGCCGTCTTTCAGCACCTTGCGATTGGTCGTGAAACGTGACGCCTTGACGCTGAACTGGAAACCATCGGGCACCGATGCTGCCCAATTGGCAAAGGTCTCGGGCTTCTGGCTGCCATAATAGGTGCCGTTGATCTCTATCCCGGTCAGATGCTGCCCAGCATATTCGAGCTCGCGCTTATGCGCGAGCCCGGCGGGATAGAAGGGGCCGCGCCACGGCTCGAAGGTCCAGCCGCCGACTCCGACATGGATGCTCATCGGCCCCTCTCTTTCATTATGCGAGCGCCGCGTCGGCCCCCATCAGATTCGGGAAGAAACCTTCATGCGCATCGCGAAGTTCGGCGAGCGTCACCTGATGGTCGCTGCCCTCCAGTTCGAAGACGATGCGGTCCTTGATCGTGCGGCCGACCGGATCGACCGGCACATCGGCGCGGCCCGCGGCGTCGAGGAAGTCGGCGAGGCAGGTGTCGCAGACGGTGACGAGATAGAGGCCCTGATCCTCGCCGAAGAAGCTTTCGGCGACGCCGAAGGGCTGTTCTTCGCTGACGAGCACGCCGATGTTCGACTTCAGCGCCATTTCGGCGAGCGTTACCGCCATGCCGCCGTCCGAGACGTCGTGGCAGGCCGTGATCCAGCCCGCATTGATCGCGCCGCGGATGAAGTCGCCCGTGCGCTTTTCGCAGCGGAGGTTCACCTCGGGCGGCGGACCGTCTTCGCGGCCGTGGATTTCGCGCAGCCATACCGACTGGCCGAGATGGCCGGCGCGTTCGCCGACCGCGAGCACGATGTCGCCCGTACGCTTGAAGCCGATGCCGACCGCGCGGTTCAGATCGTCGATCACGCCGACGCCGCCGATCGCGGGGGTCGGCAGGATCGCACTGCCGCCGCCGGTCGCCTTGGATTCATTATAGAGGCTGACGTTGCCTGAGACGATCGGATAGTCGAGCGCGATACACGCCTGCGCCATGCCGTCGAGGCAGCCGACAATCTGGCCCATGATTTCGGGGCGCTGCGGGTTCGCGAAGTTGAGGCAGTTGGTGATCGCGAGCGGCGTCGCGCCGACCGCGCTGATGTTGCGCCAGGTTTCGGCGACCGCCTGCTTGCCGCCCTCGACCGGGTCGGCGTAGCAATAGCGCGGGGTGCAGTCGGTCGACATCGCAAGCGCGCGGTTGGTGCCGTGGATGCGGACGAGCGCGGCGTCGCCGCCGGTCTGCACGGTATCGGCGCCGACCTGGCTGTCATATTGCTCCCAGATCCAGCGGCGGCTGGCGATATCGGGGGTGCCCATCAGCGTCTTGAGGTCGGCGGCGACATCCTTCGTTTCGGGGACGTTCGTCAATTCAGCCTGCTTAGGCGTCGGGACGTGCGGGCGGTCGTAGAGCGGCGCGTCGTCGGCGAGCGGCGCGAGCGGGATGTCACAGACGATCTCACCATGATGCTCGAGCACCATGCGGCCGGTGTCGGTGACGGTGCCGATGACCGCGAAATCGAGTTCCCATTTGTGGAAGATCGCGGCGGCGAAATCCTCGCGGCCGGGCTTCAACACCATCAGCATGCGTTCCTGCGATTCGGACAGCATCATCTCATAAGCCGTCATGCCGGTTTCGCGCTGCGGCACATCGTCCATCTTGAGGTGGAGGCCGACGCCGCCCTTCGACGCCATTTCGACCGACGATGACGTAAGCCCGGCTGCGCCCATGTCCTGGATCGCGACGATCGCGTCCGACGCCATCAGCTCGAGGCACGCCTCGATCAGCAATTTTTCGGTGAAGGGGTCGCCGACCTGCACCGTCGGGCGCTTCTCCTCGGCATCCTCGCCGAAGTCGGCCGACGCCATCGTCGCGCCGTGGATGCCGTCGCGGCCGGTTTTCGAGCCGACATAGACGATCGGATTGCCAACGCCCGACGCGGCCGAATAGAAGATCTTGTCCTGTTCGGCGACGCCGACGGTCATCGCGTTGACGAGGATATTGCCGTCATAGGCCTTGTGGAAATTGACCTCACCGCCGACGGTCGGAACGCCGACGCAATTGCCATAGCCGCCGATACCGTGGACGACGCCCGAGATCAGATGCTTCATCTTCGGATGGTCGGGGCGGCCGAAACGCAGCGCGTTGAGGTTCGCGACGGGGCGCGCGCCCATGGTGAAAACGTCGCGCAAAATGCCGCCGACGCCGGTCGCCGCGCCCTGATAGGGTTCGATGTACGACGGGTGGTTGTGGCTCTCCATCTTGAAGATCGCGGCCAGCTTCTTGCCGTCCGGGCCTTCCCCGATGTCGATGACACCGGCATTTTCGCCGGGGCCGCAGATCACCCACGGTGCTTCGGTCGGCAGTTTCTTGAGGTGGAGGCGCGAGCTTTTGTAGCTGCAATGCTCGGACCACATGACCGAGAAGATGCCGAGTTCGACAAGGTTCGGCTCGCGCCCGAGCGCGTGCAGGACGCGATCATATTCTTCCGGAGACAGGCCGTGTTCGGCAACGATCTCGGGGGTGATGACGGAGGCGGGCGCGGTTGCTGTCTGAGTCATGGCGCGCCTTTAGCCCCGTGCGCGCAAAACGAACAGACCCCATGATGCATTTTGCACCATGGGGTCTGCGGTCGGAGAGCGGGATTAGCGCGAGGCGAGCGTGGCCGTCTCGATCTTGAGCGGCTGCACGTCGCGCAGCGCGAAGCTGACCTGCTGCGAGCCGACGGTGCCGCGGACGCGGTGCTGGCCGACGCGGAGCGTGAACGGCTTGCCGGTGCGTTCCTCGACGCCGCTGATGACGCGCGTGTCGCCAACCTGTGTGACGGTGTAGCTGTAGGTCGCACCCTCATGCTCGAAGCGGTTGGTCGGCGCATCCTTCGCGAAGGCAATGGACGGCGCCAGCGCGAGCAGGCCGAGGGCGGGGAGAATGTATTTTTTCATGATGCAAGTCCTTGTCTAGTGAACAAAACTTGCCTTTGAGCCCCTCTCTTCTTGTGCGGTGCAACATGGATGCTGGCGCGCGCGCCAGCAATTGCAAAAAACAGAAGCGTGATTGCGTGCGGTGAAGGGGTCAGGCCGGGCGCGGCGTCGCAAGCTGCCGGTTGGCGCCAGCCCATGCGGCGGTGCCGGCGAGCAGGATGTAAGCGAACAGCATCGTCGCGGGGATGGCGAGCGAATAGGCCGGCTCTTTCGGCCCGAACCAGTCGACCGTCTGCGCAAAGGCGAGCAGCGCCGCGAGTACCCATAAGCGCCCATTGCCCGCAGGGGCCCAGGTGCGTCGCATATAATAGACGAAGGCCCCGCCGGTCAGCAGCATCTCGAGCGGCATCGCGATCAGCGGGTGGTCCCACAGGCCGAGCCCGAGCTTCGGCGGCATGCCGTAGAGGGTGAGATCGGGGATATGGACGAGGAGGTCGATGAACCAGTGCGACACCACGACCAGCGCCGCGCCGATCGCGGCTTCCTTCCTTTTGGTCGCGAACCAGACGAGCACGCCGAAAATCTTTGCCCAGATCAGCGCGCCGAGCAGGCTGTGCGTATAGGGCATGTGATGCAGGTCCATCGGGTTCATCGCGGTGATGCCGGGGACGATGCGCATCGCCTCGATCCCCGGGATCAGCAGCGCGGCGAAGCCGATGTCGACGAGCTGCGCGGCGACGAACAATGTCCCGAGCCCGGCGGCCCGTGGGCGGGCGGCAGCGATCAGCGCCGGGGCGAAATGGCCGATGAACATGGCGCGAGGCTATAGGGCAAAATCACCACGTCAAGCTTGACCGGACGGGGGCGAAGGGGCCAAAGCAGGGCGATGACGGACACCCCCGAAACCGCTGCCGCCCCCGTGATCGCCTCGCTATCGTTCGAAGCCGCGATGGGCGAACTCGAAACGATCGTGCGGCGCCTCGAAAGCGGCGACGTGAGCCTCGAGGAATCGGTGGCGCTTTACGAGCGGGGCCATGCGCTGCGCGGCCATTGCGAGGCGCGCCTCGCCGCGGCGCAGGCGCGGATCGAACAGGTCAGCCTCGGCGCCGACGGCCGCCCGGCGGGAACCACCCCCTTCGGCGAAAGCTGAGCCATCATGGCGTCGGTCGACAGCGAAGTTTCGCGCGGCACACAATTGCTCTTTTCCACGCAGGCCGAGGTCGTCGCGGGCATCGACCGCCTGTTCGACCAGTTGCTGCGCGTGCCCGCCGATCCGCGTGGACCGCTCTATGAGGCGATGCGCCACGCGGCGATTGCCGGCGGCAAGCGGCTACGCCCGCTGCTGGTGCGCGCTGCGGGCGACCTGTTCCACGTCGACCGTGCGCTGACCTTGCGCGTCGGCGCGGCGGTCGAGGCGATGCACGTCTATTCGCTGATCCACGACGATTTGCCGTGCATGGACGACGACGATATGCGCCGCGGCAAGCCGACGGTGCACAAGGCGTATAACGAGGCGACCGCAGTGCTTGCCGGCGACTCGCTCCATGCCCTCGCATTCGAATGGCTGTGCGACCCAGTGACCAGCGCCGATCCCTTCGTACGCGGCGAGCTTTGCTGCGAACTCGCGCGCGCCGCGGGGCCGGCGGGCATGGCGGGCGGTCAGATGATGGACCTTGCCGCCGAGACGTCGAATTTCGACCTGCCGACGGTCACGCGGCTGCAGCAGCTCAAGACCGGTGCGCTGATCGCCTTTTCGGTCGAAGCGGGCGCGATCCTCGCGCGCATTCCGCCCGAGGGCCGCGCGCCGCTGCGCGCCTATTCGCGCGACATCGGCCTCGCGTTCCAGATCGCCGACGACATCATGGACGTCGAGGGTGACGAGGCGCTTGCGGGCAAGGCGCTGCACAAGGATGACGCCGCGGGTAAGGCGACTTTCGTCACCCTGATGGGGCTCGAGCGCGCACGCGAGCAGGCGACCGTGCTCGTCGAGCAGGCGATCGGGCATCTTTCGAATTTCGGCGACGAGGCGGCGCTGCTGCGCGCGATCGCCCGCTATGTGGTGGAAAGGGACCGTTGATGCGTATTGGGGTTTATCCCGGAACCTTCGACCCGATCACGCTTGGGCATATGGACATCATCCGCCGCGGCGCGAAGCTCGTCGATCGGCTGATCATCGGCGTGACCACCAACATCGCGAAATCGCCCCTGTTCGACGACGACGAGCGGATCGCGATGGTGAAGGCCGAGGTGGCGGGGATCGAGGGGAATATCGAGGTCGTCGGTTTCAACTCGCTGCTGATGGACTTTGCCGACGCCCAGGGCGCATCGATCGTCGTGCGCGGCATTCGCGGCGTCACCGATTTCGAATATGAGTATCAGTTGACGGGCATGAACCGCCAGCTCAACGCGCGTGTCGAAACGGTCTTTTTGATGGCCGACGTCAGTCTTCAGCCGATTGCGTCGCGGCTGGTCAAGGAAATCGCGATCTTTGGCGGCGACATCCACAAATTCGTGACGCCTTCGGTACGCGACGCGGTCGTGGCGCGCATCGCCGAACGGGGGCTGCTCCAGGGCGAGCGCTGATACCGATCATTGAGCGTTCAGCTTTTTCCCGCTAGGGCGCGCCATCGGGGCGCAAATCCTGTTACATTCTAAAGGCCGATCCAGCATGAAATCATCCTTCCGCCCCTTGGTTCTTACGGCGATGGCGTTCGGTCTTGCGGCTTCGGCCGTCGCGCAGGATGCGCCGCCCGCACCGGGGCCGAACCCCGAGCAAAGCCCGCCCGCGCCGCCGGTCGAAACGCCCGCGCCCGCGCCGGTCGAAACGCCGACCGCGCCTGCACCTGCTGCGGCAGAGGCGACGCCGGAAACCGCAGCGCCGGCGGTGCCCGCGATGACCCCCGACCAATATATCAACAATCCCGAATATATGCTCAACATCGACCTTTCGACGGGCGGCCGGGTCGTGATCCAGCTTTATCCGAACGTTGCGCCCAACCATGTCGAGCGGCTGAAGCAGCTCGCGCGCGCGGGCTTTTACGACGGCATCAAGTTCCACCGCGTGATCGACGGCTTCATGGCACAGACG
Source organism: Sphingopyxis sp. OAS728 (assembly GCF_014873485.1). Classification (NCBI taxonomy): domain Bacteria; kingdom Pseudomonadati; phylum Pseudomonadota; class Alphaproteobacteria; order Sphingomonadales; family Sphingopyxidaceae; genus Sphingopyxis; species Sphingopyxis sp. OAS728. Next base: position 3,548,574 of record NZ_JADBDT010000001.1, read on the forward strand.
GGCGATCCGACAGCGACCGGGCAGGGCGGCTCGCAGCTTCCCGACCTCAAGGCCGAATTCAACGTAACCCCGCATCTGCGCGGCACGCTGTCGATGGCGCGCGCCGAGAGCGAGGACAGCGCGAACAGCCAGTTCTTCATCATGCTCCAGCCGCGCTTCGCGCTCGACCGCCGCTACACCGCCTTCGGCCGCGTGATCTCGGGCATGCAATATGTCGACGCCATCCATAAGGGCGAGCCGCCCGAAGTGATGTCGCGCATGGTGCAGGTGTCGGTCGCCGCCGACAACAAGCCGATGCCGCCGGCGTCGATGCTCACCGAAACGGTGCCCGCGCCCGCTGTAGCGCCCACCGTGACGGTCGATGAGCTCAACGCCCCGATCAAGCAGTAAGCGCGGGGACGCGCCACAAGATCATGCGCGTCGACGCCTTCGATTTCGATTTACCCAATGAGCGTATCGCGCTCCGCCCCGCGCGCCCGCGCGATGCGGCGCGGATGCTCGTCGTCGACGGCGGTGCGATCGTCGATGCGGGGGTTGGCGACCTGCCCACGTGGCTGCGCCCCGGCGACTGCCTCGTCTTCAACGACACGCGCGTCATCCCGGCGCAGCTCGAAGGGCAGCGCGGCGACGCAAAGATCGGCGCTACCCTGCACAAGCGCATCGACCTGCGCCGTTGGCAGGCGTTCGTCCGCAACGCCAAGCGGCTGCGTGTTGGCGAGAGCGTCGATTTCGGCGCCGGCGTCGAGGCGATCGCCGAGGAGCGGCTCGCCGACGGCAGCTTCATTCTCGCCTTCGCGGGGGACGAACCGGTCGAGATCCTGCTCGAACGCGCAGGCACGATGCCGCTGCCACCCTATATCGCGGGCAAGCGCCCCACCGACGAAGACGATCGCAGCGATTACCAGACGATGTTCGCGCGCGAGGACGGCGCTGTCGCGGCGCCAACCGCGGCGCTGCATTTCACGCCGAAGCTGCTCGAAGCGCTAGCGGCTGCGGGTGTCGGCTCCGAAACGCTGACGCTGCACGTCGGCGCCGGTACCTTCCTGCCGGTAAAAGCCGACGACACCGAAGATCATGTCATGCATGCCGAATGGGGGCGGATCGACGCCGAGACGGCTGCACGGCTCAACGCCGTGCGCGCGGCGGGCGGCCGTGTGATCGCGGTCGGCACCACCAGCCTCCGCCTGCTCGAAAGCGCGGCGCAGGACGACGGCATTATCGCGCCCTTCGCGGGCGACACCGCGATCTTCATCACCCCCGGCTACCGCTTCAAGGCGATCGATGGGCTGATGACCAATTTCCACCTGCCGCGTTCGACGCTGTTCATGCTGGTCAGCGCGCTGATGGGGCTGGAGACGATGCAGGCGGCCTATGCCCATGCCATCGAGCACGCATATCGCTTCTACAGCTATGGCGATGCGAGCCTGTTGCTGCCTGGCGCGAAATGAGCCGCGTTCCCGGTTAAGTTTTGTTTCATTGTCGCTGCCGATAACCGGACGAATCGTGCGTCGTTCGTGCGAATCCAGGCAATGAAAAACTACCGACAGTGCCGCCGGGCAGGCGGCTGCACGACCGAATCGCGGCTTTACGAGCATGTCGTGTGCGCGGCAGATCGAGCGCACGGTGCAATATAAACATATGTTATAAAACGGCTTTTCGTTGGGCTTTTAGAGTCTTTTTGAACGCTAATGACTCGTCTTGCCACTGTTCGATTTCGATACAGCTTGGCCAAATCGGGCGTTTCGGGTCGCGCGCTCCGGACCGGACCGGGCGCGCGGCGCCGCCAGCGGGGAAGGCGCGCCGCCATCCGATCCATAGGGCGCTAAGCTTCTAGAATATGAGGTTTTCCTGCGATTCGTTTTCAATTTCGGTTGGATAAATTAACTTTCAATTTAGTCGTCGCCGTCGCCGTCGGCATCCAAAATTCCGGATTTTCCACGCATCGTTAATGTTTTAACCAATCATAAACGGTTGCGCTTCCCGTCCTGTCGTTTAATTAGTTGTTAACCGCAGGGGGGAAGTCGCAGACTGGAAAAGTCTCTCTCGGCGGTTGGGGAAGCGAAAAAGGGCGCCGTCGCCGGCGCCCTTCGCTTCAGATGACGACCAGTCTGTATGAGGGGAATTTTACCATGAAGAAGCTTTTTGCCTTGGCCGCCATGTCGGCCATGCTCTCGACGCCTGCCTTCGCCGCCGATTCGGACAGCGAATCGTTCGACATCAACGCGAGCGTTGCTGAAACCTGCACGATGGAAGGCATCAGCGACATCGAACTCGGCACGCTGTCGATCAACACCACCGCCGGCAGCAACGCGCTGTTCCTGAACGGTGCGTCGGCCGACAACGCCGGTGAGTTCTGGCTGAGCTGCAACGACACCAACCGCATGTCGATCGTTCCTACGCTCGGCAAGCTGAAGAACCAGTCGCGCACCCTGCAGTCGGGCGACGACGCCGGCTTCAAGGACACGATCAACTATTCGGTCGCTGCCCTGAACTATCGCAACGGTTTCCTGCAGCCGTCGTACAACAGCCTGCTTGGCCCGCTGCTCCAGAACCAGAGCCGCGGTGCGATCCATCGCAAGATCGACATGGGCGCTGCTGTGACCCTGCTCGGCAACCTCGACGCCCGCCCGCTGGCTGGTGTCTACAAGGACACCGTGACGGTCACCGTCACGACCATCTGATCCTGATCGCGGGGGAGGGGCGTCGCTCCTCCCCTGTTTGTCTTTCGGGTCGCCATGTTCGAATATGATGCGGCCCCTCAACGGGGAATAGCTCCATGAAGAAACTTCTTATCGTCTCGCTCGGCGCGATGCTCGCCTCGACCCCCGCCTTCGCAGCGGATTCGGACAGCGAAGCGTTCGACATCAACGCCAGCGTCGCAGAAACCTGCACGATGGAAGGCATCAGCGATGTCGACCTTGGCACGCTGTCGATCAACACGACCGCCGGTTCGGGCGCGCTGCTGATCAACAACACGTCGGCTGACGAAACCAGCCCGTTCTGGGTCAGCTGCAACGAAAGCAACCGCATGCTGATCGACGCCGACCTTGGCGTCCTGAAGAACCAGACGCGCACCCTCGCTTCGGGTGATGACTCGGGCTTCAAGGACACGATCAACTATTCGGTCTATGCCCTGAACTATCGCAACAGCGGTGCCGGTCCCGAGCATAACTCGGCACAGGGCTCTGTCGGCCAGAACACGACCCGCGGCGCGATCCATCGCCAGGTCGAACTGCGCGCACGCGTTCGCGCCAACGAAAACCAGGATGCCCGCCCGCTGGCCGGTGTCTATGAGGACACCGTCACGGTCACCGTGACGACGATCTGATCGGCTTCGTTAATCAGATGGAAAAAAGGGGGGGCTAAGGCTCCCCCTTTCAGTCTGTAGCGATGCGATCTTGCAAGAGCGTTTGGGGGAATTGGTCTTGTTCCGGAAATCTTTGATGCTGGCGTTCGCCGCCGCAACCTTGGCCGTGAGCGCCAGTCCCGTCGAGGCCGCCCGCGTTACACCGATGACCGTCGAAATGACGCCGACCGGGCGCGGATCGACCGCGCGTATCGAAGTCACCAATTCCGAAGACCGCAATCTGCCGGTCGAACTGCGGATGTATCGCGGCGATGTGAACGAGGCGGGCGAACTGACGCTCACCCCGGCCGACGAAAAGTTCGTCGTCTTTCCGCCGCAGGTCGTAATCGCGCCGAATGCGCAGCAGGTTTTCCGCATCCAGTATCTGCCGGGCGAACCGCTCACCAAATCCGAAGTTTATTACGCGGCGGTCACACAGATCCCGGTCGAACTCGATCCGACCATTTCGCGGATCCAGGTCGTGATGCGGTTTAACGTACTGGTCAATATCGTGCCCGAAGGCACCAAAGCCGAACCGGTCGTGACGGCCGCCAAGGCGCTGGTTCGCGAAACGGTGGTCCCGCCTGACGAGCGACTCCCGGTCGATCAGCAGAAGCCCAAGACGGTGACCGAACGCGGCGTCGAAGTCCGTATCGAGAATCGTGGCACGCGCTTTTTCGCTGCCGGACGCACCGGATGGACGATCACCGGCACGCGTGAAGACGGCACCGCGTTTTCGGACACGCGCACGGCGAGCCGGATGAGCGATGCAATCGGCTTTGGCCTTATTCCGCCCGGGGGGGCTCGCATTTTCTTCGTTCCGGTCGAGGAGCCGCTGCGCGAGGAGGGCGTCAGCATCAAGATCGGAGAATAACGAAGGCGACGCGGGGCATTCAGGGGGGTGGTTTAAGTTGATACGCTATTGTTCAAGCATCACATTGGCGTTGATGGCGCTTCAGTCGCCCTATGCCTATGCCGCGATGCAGGACCAAGGGCCGCCGGTGCCGCCCGCCGCCACGCCGCCGCCGGCTGCAAAGACGCAGCGCTGGACCCAGTTGCAACTGCCGCTAGTACGCAACGGCCAGCTCAGCGGCGATATCATCGCCGAAGTGACGCCTGACGGTCTGGTCCGCTTTGAACGCGCATCGTTGATGGAGCGTCTATTACCCTATCTTTCGCCGTCGGCGCGCGAAACCTTTGGCGCATCCTTTGCGCAAGCGACTTTCGTTACGCCCGAAGAGCTTGATGCGGCCGGCATTGTCCTCCGCTATAACCCCGCCTTGCTTGAAGTTTCGATCGAACGGATCGATCCCAATCTCGCAGCCGTGCAAACGCTCGGCCCAGTCATCACCGAAAGCCGCGTACCGGTCACGCGGCAGCCCGAAGATTTCAGCGCCTATCTGAACGTCGTCGGCGATTTTCGTCTCGAAGATTTCGAAACGTTCGAGGATCCGGGCATACTGGTTTTCGGTGCCGCCCGTTTTCGCGGTGTGGTCGTCGAATTCGACGGCGGTTACGACCGGTCGATAACCGGCGGCCAGGGCAGCGGCTTTTATCGCCGCGCAGCCCGCGCGGTATATGACGAGGTCGACAAGCTGCGCCGCTGGAGCGCGGGCGACCTTCAATTGTCGGGTATTCCCGTCATGGCGGGGGCACTGATCGGCGGCGTCGCCGTCGAAAAGGGACGCCGCGTGTTTTCGGGCGCTGGCCCGGTGACCCAATTGGGCAGCCAGCAGATTCTGCTTGATCGGGATTCGACGGTCGAGGTGATGGTCGACGGTCAACAGGTGCAGACATTGCAGCTGGCCGCCGGACCTTATGACCTTTCGCAACTGACCGCCCAATATGGTGGCCGTAATGCGCAGCTGTTCGTCACCGACGTGACCGGGCGGCGGCAACTGGCCTCGTTCGACCCCTTTTTCGATCCCGTGGACCTGGGATCTGGCGAAGACGAATATAGCGCCGGCGTCGGTTTTGTAGCGCGCGCGTTCGAAGCCTCGCCAAAATACGGCGGATTGCCCGCTTTCTCTGGCTTCTATCGCCGCGGCATGACCAACCGGATGTTGCTCGGCGGCGCCTTGCAGCTCTCGGAAGATGTGCAGGTCGCCGGCGCGGAAGTGATCGTATCGCCTAACAAAATTCCGGGCCGTATCGAGTTTTCCGGTGCCGTCAGCACCGGTGACGATTTCGGCTACTCGTTGCGCGGCGCCTACAGCCTGCAGGTCGGAACGGGCATGCAGGGCCGGCAGTTTTCGATCAGCGCCGATTATCGCAGCAAGGGCTTCCAGACGCTGACCGACGCGATTGCCGGAGACCGGTTCGAAACGCTGAACGTTACCGCCAATTACGCGCAAAGCCTTGGCGAACAGACGACGCTTGTTGCGGGGGCCAACTGGTTTCACCGGCCGGGCTTTAACAGCTCCCATTCGGTTTATGCCGATGTCATCCATCGCACGGAAAAATTCCGGGTCACGGCGGGCGTCGAATATGGCAAGGGCCTGAACGAGAATAATTTCGGTGTCCGGCTTGGACTGACGGTGCCGCTTGGCCGCCGCACCCGCGCCGAAGCCAATTACAACAGCCGCCGCGAGCAGTCGCGCGCCTTCGTGACGCGCAGCTACGAGGATCGCGTCGGGTCCTTCGGTTACGACGTCGGCATCCGCAGGTCGAGGAATGACGCCACCGTCGACGCGATCGCCAACTATGTCGGCAATCGTTTCTATGCCCGCGGATCGGTCACGTCGGGCGGCCCGGGCTTCGGCGATATCGATGAGCGGCAGCAGGCGCGCCTCCAGGTCGGCACCTCGATCGCCTTTGCTGGCGGCGACGTTGGGATCGGTCGTCCGATCAACGACAGCTTCGTCATCGCCAAGCCGCATGAAAGTGCCGAGCCGGGTCAGGTGGTGCTCGGTCGGTCGATCCAAGACAAACGCTTCGATGCGCAGAGCGGGGCGCTCGGCCCCGCGCTCGGCGGTCGTCTGCAATCCTATACGAGACAGAATGTGATTTATGACTTGATGGACGGTCCCGTCGGCTATGATATCGGCACGGGTATCGACACCGTCGAACCGCCATATCGCAGCGGTTACAATATTACCGTGGGCAGCGATGCGAATGTGACGGCCTATGGTGTGCTCAAGATTGAGGGCGCGCCGGCATCGCTGGTCGCCGGGTCGATTTCGTCGACCGACGACGAAGCCTTCACGAACCAGCCTTTCTTTACCAATTCGGTAGGCCGATTTGCTATTATGGGCCTGCGGCCGGGCAAGACCTATCAGGTGCGCCTGACCGAACCCGCGGCGATCTATACGATCGAAGTGCCTGCGAAATCCGAGCCACTGTACCAGCTCGGCGAGATTCTCATCACGCCGCCGGCGGCGAAATGACAGGAGTGAAGGTGATGCGCGCATATATTGGAACGCCGATTGCGCTGATGCTGGCGACCTTTGCCACTGCCGCGCAGGCGGAATGCGTGCCGAGCTTTGTAGCAGGCGGCAATTCAGTGACGCTCACGCCTGCAGGAAGCTTCGACGACGGCCGGCTCAACGAGCGTTTCTATGTCCGGCTGCGCAACGACGGTGATACCGTGTGCGAACTGCGGCTCGCAGTCGGCCGCGACATTGCAGCATCAGACGCTGATTTCCCGAGCTATGAGCTGTTCGGGCCGAACGGCAGCGTGACGGTCAACAGCACCGACGCAGCGCGCACTAGCGAGCGCTCGGCGGTCGATATCGTGATCCCCGTTCGCGGCGAAACCTCGATCCCCTATGACGTTCGCATGAAACTGGGCTGGGGCTTTGAATCGGGCATTTATGACCAAGCGCTCGAATTCTTCCTGACCGCGCGGACCGGGCAGAGCGAGCTGGCAACGCAGCGTACCCAGCTCAGCCTGAATATTCCGGCGATCGCGCGCATCCGCTTCGCGGGTGCAGGCAATGCGCGCGGATCAACCAGCGTCGAAATGGGTACCTTGTCGCCGAACGGCGTTTCGACGTCGCCCCCCTTCGCCATTCGCGTGCTCAGCACCGCGGGCTATCAGATGGACCTTGAGTCGCAGAATGCAGGCGCGCTGCGCCGGGTCGACGGCCCGGAGGTCATTCCCTATCGCATGATGGTGTCGGGCCGGCCGATGAACCTCAAGGGCGGCGGTGACCGGATCCAGGTCGCCAGCCACACAGGCTCGACAGGCAATGTGCATCCGGTGTCGGTGGTGGTCGATCCCGATCCCACGATGCATGCAGGCAATTACCGGGATCGTATCACGGTGACCGTTACGCCGATGTAAGCAAAACGGTCCGCGCCGTCTGGGCGACACGGACCGTTTTAAAGCTTTGCCGTAGCGCTGACGGTCAAGGCCGGCCGCGCAGGATAAACGTCAGATGGTGGTGATCGTCAGGTTGATCGCCAGCGGCGTGGTCAGTGCGCTGTAACGGATGCTGATCGGCTTCATGCCAAACTTGGCGCCGGTGCGGTTGGCAACCTGGCTCCAGCCGTCGTCGCGCAGATAGGTCAATTCGCCCGCATAGTTGAATGCGACCGCTTCGTTCGTTTCGAGCGGGCGATGCGATGCGATGACCTGAAAGCCTTCCTGCGTGTTGCAGCTTTCGAAGATCGACCCGCTCGCAAAGCCATTGCCTTCGGACGCCATCAGCGTCGACGCGTTGACCTCGCAATATTCGGGAACCGTCACGCGGACGTCGAAGGAGCTTTTGCCGCTTTCAGCCGCCATCGCCGTGCTGCCGACAAAAGCCATTGAGACAAGGGCCACTGCGCCATAGAGCCGAACGTTCTGCATCACATTTCACCCTCTTCTGTTGAGGGCTCTCTACGCCACGCGAGTTAAGGAATGTTTGATGGGGCCAGCCAAAACCGCTGGAGTTTCACTGGCTTCGCGCGATTGTGGGTCGCGCGACAGACGGCCTACATCTCGATCGTGAGCTTGACATTGTCCGGGCTGACACCGGCTGCCCTGGCAATTTGCGCCTTCGCCCTCGCGACCAGGTCGGCCAGGTTTTCGGTTCCTTCGAAGCCGAGGAGTTCGGAGATTTCGACGCCGAGCGCGTCCGACAATGCCTCCATCCGGCCGGCTTTGGGCCGGGCCTTGTCGAGTTCCCAAGCCGAAATCGAGGGCTCGCTGACGCCCAACCGGACGGCGAGTTGCCCCTGCGTCAATTGCTTTGCCGTTCGCAGCCGTTGCAAGCGGACGCCAAAGCTTTCCGCACCCGCCGCGGGCTGGTGGTCGTCAAGTGCGGGCGTATCGGGGCCCACGACGCTGCGCAGTTGCGCCGCGCTGAGCGTCGCGGGCGAGATCGGCATTTCGAACTGGCATCCGGCGAGGTCGCCGCTGGTCCAGATCACCCTGGTCGCGGTTTTGCCGCTGTGCGGCAGGTTGACCTCGATGACTTCGCCAATCTCGAGGGGCGCCTTGCTTTCGACGAGCATGCCCGTGGCCGAAATATTGTGGACCAGTGCCTCGATCTCGGCTCCCGTCGCCTTCGACCCGTGGAGCGGCAGCCGCAACTGGCGACGCGAGGCGCGCCCCTTGCCGGTCGATCGCGGGGTGTCGTTCAAATATACGGTCATTGGCATGCGCGCTTCCATCGCGAGCGCTATATTAACATTTTGCTTCGCCGGAAGGTTAATAAGACAAAGCGCCCGAAAGTCACGAAGGGCGCGAGGCGCCCTTGCCGGCGGAGCAATCCAACATCCTCAAATGGCACGGTTTCCGGAAAACCCTTAGATATTTACTCTATCGCAATCCCTTCCCGGCATAGCGGGCGGCATGTGGGGTTCAGGTGAAGAGTTTGTTTGATGGACGGGCCATCGCGGATCGATACCGGCGACCGCGGGGATGACCAAGCCGACGGAGGCCAGCGTGGCTTTTTCGGTTTGCTCGGCCCGCGTATCACCAAACAGCGTGGTGATACCGCGGCGAACCTGCACACCCACGAAGCGTTGCTGCTGCTCCAGAATTATGAGGAAAGCGGTCAGGGCTGGTTCTGGTCGACCGATGCCAAAGGCCGGCTAACCTATATCACCGATTCGGTGGCGCGATTGATGGGACGAACGACCGGCCAATTGCTCGGCACGGCCTTCACCGACCTTTTCCTTCCCGTCGATAGCCACGGCGAACGCCAGCGCACCCTGCCTTTCCTGTTGACCAAACAATCGAAATTCGACGATCTGCCGTTGCGCAGCGCGTTCGAGGGCGACGACCGCTGGTGGGCGATATCCGGCCGGCCGCAGTTCGACAGCGCCGACAAGTTCGCCGGCTATCGCGGCAGCGGGACGGACGTGACCGCACAGCGCCGGTCGGCCGAGGACGCGTCGCGGCTCGCGCTCTATGACTCGCTGACGGGGCTAGCCAACCGTTTCCACATCTCGAAAAAGCTCGACACGACGCTCGCGACCTTCGCGCAGCAGCAGCGATCATGCGCGATCATGCTGCTCGATCTCGACCGGTTCAAGCAAGTCAACGACACGCTGGGCCACCCGGCGGGCGATGCGCTGCTGAAGCAGGTCGCCGAACGCCTGCTGAAAATCGTCGGCGACAAGGAAATGGTCAGCCGATTGGGCGGCGACGAATTCCAGATCATCCTCCCCGACATCGAGGACCGCGGCAAACTGGGCGACATGGCGGCCGACATCATCGCCAGCCTGTCGCAGCCCTATTCGGTCGAGGGCAGCCGCTGCATCATCGGTGCGTCGGTTGGCGTCGCGATCGCACCCTTCGATGGCCTGAGCAGCGATGAGCTTGTCCGCAACGCCGACCTGGCCCTCTATGCCGCAAAGGGCAACGGCCGCGGGCGGTTCAGCTTCTATTCGAGCGATCTTCACACCGCGGCCGAAGATCGCCGCGCGCTCGAGGACGATCTGCGCGACGCGCTGGTGCGCGGCGAGATGGCGCTGCTTTATCAGCCGGTCGTCAATTCCAAATCGAACATGGTGAGCGGGGTCGAGGCGCTCATTCGCTGGACCCATCCAGATCGCGGCGTGATCTCTCCCGCCGTGTTCATTCCGATCGCCGAGGAGGCCGGGCTGATCTGGAAAATCGGTGAATGGGTGCTGCGCACCGCGTGCGAAGATGCCGCGAGCTGGCCGGGCGACATGCGGGTCGCCGTCAACGTCTCGCCGATCCAGTTCGCGAATGAGGAACTGCCGAAAATTGTCGCGAGGGCACTCGGCGCGACCGGTCTCGCCCCCGACCGGCTGGAGCTCGAAATCACCGAAAGCGTGTTCATGGGCGATACCGCCGAAACCGCGCAGATGTTCAAGGCTCTGAAGGAGCTGGGGGTTCGCCTGGCGCTCGACGATTTCGGTACCGGCTATTCCTCGCTCGCCTATCTGCAATCCGCGCCGTTCGACAAGATCAAGATCGACCAGAGCTTCGTCCGCGATGCGACGATTCCGGGGTCGCGCAATGCCGCGATCATCGCCGCGATCGTCGCGCTCGCCGAGGCGCTCGAGATGGAAACGACCGCCGAAGGGATCGAATCGCTCGACCAGCTCGAACTCATCCGCAAGCTCAACGTCAGCCACGTCCAGGGCTATGTCTATAGCAAGGGTGTGCCGCAGGCCGAGCTGCTCGAGCATAGCGAAGGGGCGTGGACGATCAAACCCGCGGGGCCCGCGCGCCAGCGTAACGACCGCTACTCGTTGTTCCGCAAGGTCGGCGCGATCCACGACAACCATCGTTATGCGGTGGTGATCCGAAACCTGTCGACCACCGGCGCCTTTATCGAAGGCATATTGGACGTGCCCGTGGGCACGCGCTTCGTTATCGATTTCGGCGAAGGCCAGCTTGTCACGGCGACTGTCCGCCGTTCGATGAAGCATCAGCAGGGCATCGAATTCGAACAGACGATGGTCAGCGACGGCAATGGCGGGCTGTGCACGCGGCACCGCGTTTCGCCCTATCTGATCGCCGCGGCGACCCAGTCGACCTCCGCGCTGGCGCTGCCCTCGTTCACGACGACGACCGACTGGAAGGCCAGCTGAGGTCGGAACCCCGTCGGGGCTGATCCGTTCTGTCTTCGACCGCCACGGACGGAGACGAATATGACCGAGACCAAAATCTTTGCGCGGCTGAAGGCCGATCATGATCGGCACCGCGAGCTTCTTGACCGCATCGATGAAACGCAGGGCGACAGCGACGAGCGTCGCTACCTGTTCGAGGCATTTCGCGTCGAGGTGACTGCGCACGCCGCGTCGGAGGAAATGTCGCTCTACGCGACGATGCTCGCGAACCCCGATTTGCGCGACGAGGCGCAGCACAGCGTCGCCGAGCACAAGGAAATTGAGGATTATCTGACCGAACTGTACGAGATGGACTTTTCCTCGACCGGCTGGCTCACGCGTTTCCGCACGATGAAGGAACGCTATCTCCACCATATCGACGAAGAAGAGGAAGAGATGTTCCCGCAGGCCGAAAAGGGGCTGTCGGACGCCAAGAAGCGCGAGCTGATCAAGATATTCGAAAAGGAAAAGCCGAAGGAAAAGGCGAAGGCTGCCGAGGAAGAACCGTCGAGCGAGCACGCGAAAGCCTGATCGCCCGCCCTCGACTTTTGGCGCCTGCGCCGCCATAGGCGCGCGCCATGACCGACAGATTCGCCTTTTCGATTGCCGCGACCGACGGCGCCGCGCGCACGGGCGTGATCCGGATGCAGCGCGGCGAGATCCGCACCCCGGCCTTCATGCCGGTCGGTACCGCTGCGACGGTGAAGGCGATGCGCCCGGCCGAAGTGCGCGCCACAGGCGCCGACATCATCCTCGGCAACACCTATCACCTGATGCTGCGCCCGACCGCCGAGCGCATGGCGCGGCTCGGCGGCCTTCACAAATTCATGGGTTGGGACCGGCCGATCCTGACCGACAGCGGCGGTTATCAGGTGATGAGCCTGTCGGCGCTGACCAAGCAGAGCGAAGAGGGCGTCGCGTTCCAGAGCCACCTCGACGGCTCGCGCCATATGCTGACCCCCGAACGCTCGATGGAAATCCAGCGGCTGCTCGGCAGCGACATCGTGATGGCGTTCGACGAATGCCCGCCGAACGGCGTCGATGCCAAGCGCGCCGAGGCGAGCATGGAACGTTCGATGCGCTGGGCGGCACGCAGCCGCGCGGGCTTCGATTCCGGCGAGGAGCATGCGGCACGCTCGGCGCTGTTCGGTATCCAGCAGGGTTCGCTCGACGAGAAGCTCCGCGCGCGATCGGCGGCGGCGCTGACCGACATCGGCTTCGACGGCTATGCGATCGGCGGCCTTGCGGTAGGTGAGGGGCAGGAAGCGATGTTCGGGGTGCTCGACTATGCACCCGCGCAGCTCCCCGCCGACAAGCCGCGTTACCTGATGGGGGTCGGCAAGCCTGACGACCTGGTCGGCGCGGTCGCGCGCGGGGTCGACATGTTCGATTGCGTTTTGCCGACGCGCTCGGGGCGCAACGGGCAGGCCTTCACCCGGGGCGGCCCCCTCAATATTCGCAACGCAAAGTTCGCCGAAGATCAGGCGCCGCTCGACGCCGATTGTCATTGCCCGGTGTGCACGACCTGGTCGCGCGCCTATCTGCATCATCTCGTCCGCTCGAACGAAATGCTCGGCGCGATGCTGATGACGCAGCATAATCTGCATTTTTATCAGGATTTGATGCAGGGGATGCGCGACGCGATCAGCGCCGGGACGTTTGCCGCGTTTCAGCGTGATTTCGAGGCGCGCTACAAGCGCTGACTCAATCGAGTTTACTCAGCAAATCGAGCAGGGACTGCGGAATCGTCTCGTCTACGGTCGATTCATAGGCACGGCGCAGGGCGCCGTTGACGTCCTGTCCCTTTGCGGAAGGTTTTTTATCCGCGTCCTTTCCGGGGGTCTCGCCACGCGGCGAACCGGTTTTAGACGACATTATCGAAGCATCCGCTGGACATGGGCCTTTTGCTAACCGCGCGTACACCAAAGAGCAATGGCGCGTTTGTTCCTTCGTGATGAAACTATTTTACCGCTAAATCGTTCCCAAACGTTGAAATATATCGGATGGTGACGGGGAGGCACGGGCGATTGTCCCTTTTCCGGACGCGTCCGGAAAAGTTTGTGCGGGTATCAGGAGGTAAAATATGTCTTTGGGTCAGTCGGTTGCGCCGCATCTTCCCTATCTGCGGCGTTATGGCCGGTCCATTTCCGGAAGCCAGCAGAGTGGTGATGCACTGGTTGCGCGACTGCTCGAAACGCTGGTCGCGAACCCCGGTGCGGTCGACACCGGCGGCGATCTGCGCATCCAGCTTTACCGGATGGTGCACGACAATTTCGGCCTGATGGCCGAACAGGCGGCCGCGAACGATGACGCCGCCCTCACCGATATCGCTATTGCCGATGCCCGCCTGCGCCGCATTCCATCGCTTGCGCGGCAGGCATTGCTGCTCACCGCGGTTGAAGGTTTCAGCTTCGAAGACACCGGACGGATCATCGGTCGCGATGTCGAGGCGGTGCGTGCGCTGATTTCCGACGCGACCGACGAGATCGACCGTCAGACGCGTGCGCGCATCCTGATTATCGAGGACGAACCGATCATCGCGATGGACATCGAAATGATCGTTCGCGAGCTCGGTCACGACGTCGTCGGCGTCGCAACGACGCACCGCGAGGCGGTCGACGAAGCGCAGAAGCATCAGCCGGGCCTCGTGCTCGCCGACATCCAGCTTGCCGACAACAGCTCGGGGATCGAGGCGGTGCAGGAAATCCTGACCGACCTGAAGGTGCCGGTCATCTTCATCACCGCCTTTCCCGAACGGCTGCTGACCGGCGATCGGCCCGAACCGGCCTTCCTGCTCACCAAGCCGTACCAGCCCGCGACCTTGCGCGCCGCGATCTCGCAGGTGCTGTTCTTCGACGAAAGCACGATCCCGGCCTGAGCGAATGTCGCCCGCCCTTGTCACGCGCGGCGGCGCGGGTGATAGGGCGGGGCGATGACATTAGTGGACGCTTCCAGCCGCCAGTCGGCGCTCGACCGGCTCACCGCGCACGCGCCCTTCCTGGCGCGTCTCGCCGAACTCTATCCCGACGACGTTGCGCGATATCTCGACGTCGGCACCGACGCCGCGCTCTCGGGCGTGGTGCCGCCGCCGGTCGATGACGATATCATGCGGACGCTGCGCCAATGGCGCGGGCGGATGGCGCTGCTGCTCGCGCTCGGCGATCTGTCGGCGGAGCATGATGTAGCAACGACGACGCGCCTGCTCTCGGACTTTGCCGATCAGGCGTGCGACGCCGCGCTCGCCGCCGCCTTCGCCGAGCGTGTGCCGGGCGAAGAGCCGCGTGGACTTTCGGTGATCGCGCTCGGCAAGCTCGGCAGCCACGAACTCAATTACTCGTCGGATATCGACCCGATCCTGATCTTCGATCCCGAAACCCTCCCGCGCCGCTCGCGCGACGATCCGACCGAGGCAGCGGTGCGGATTGCGCGACGGATGACCGAAATCCTGTCCGCGCGCACCGGCGACGGCCATGTGCTGCGCGTCGACCTCCGCCTCCGCCCGCATCCCGAGGTGACGCCGATCGTGCTGCCCGTCGATGCGGCGATCTCCTATTATGAATCTGAGGCGTTGGCTTGGGAGCAGGCGGCGTTCATCCGCAGCCGCGCGTCGGCGGGCGACCGCGCGCTCGGCGAACAGTTCCTGTCCGCGATCCAGCCCTTCATCTGGCGCCGCAGTCTCGATTTCCGCCAGCTCAAGGAAATCGGCGCGATGAGCGACCGGATCCGCGACCATTTCGCGCAGGGGCAGGCGTTCGGCCCGGGCTTCGACCTCAAGCGCGGACGCGGCGGCATCCGCGAGATCGAATTTTTCGCGCAGGTCCATCAGCTGATCTACGGCGGGCGCGATCCGTCGCTGCGCGTCAAGGCGACGGTGGATGCGCTCGCCGCGCTCGCCGCGGCGGGACGGATCGAGCTGGACGACGCCAACCGCCTGTCGGGTCATTATGCGACGCTGCGCCGGATCGAGCACCGGCTGCAGATGATCGAGGACCAGCAGACGCATTGCCTGCCGACGCAGGAAGCGGCGCTCGATTGCGTCGCGCGGCTCGATGGCGAGGCCGATGGCGCAGCGCTGCTCACGATGCTCGAACCCGTCGTGACCGACGTCGGCAGCTGTTACGACCGGCTCGTCGCCGAGCGCGCGGTGACCACCGGTCTGCCGCGTGACGAGGACAGCCTCGCGGCGCAATTGACGGCGGCGGGGTTCGACCCGCCCGATGCCGCACTGCGAACGATCGCCGAATGGCGTGGCGGCAAGCTGCGCGCGCTACGCAGCCCCGCAGCACTCGATGCGCTCGAAACGATGCTGCCCGAACTGGTCAAGGCGCTCGGCGCAGCGCCCGATCCGCAGGCGACGCTGGTACGTTTCGACAAGCTTGTCGCGGGGCTGCCGAGCGCGATCAATTTCTTTCATCTGCTCGGTGCGCAGCCAGCGCTGGCGCGCATCGCGACGCGAATCCTGTCGCTCGCGCCCACGCTCGCCGACGCGCTCGGCACGCGCGCCCAGCTGATCGAAGGGCTGATCGACCAGCGCGCGTTCGACGCGCCCGCGAACAAGGAGCAGCTGGCGGCCGAATGGGCACCGGGGCTTGCGGCGCTCGACTATGAACGGTTGCTCGACCGCGTGCGCGACCATGTCGGCGAGCGGCGCTTCGCCTATGGCGCGCAGCTCGTCGGGGGGGCGACCGATCCGCTGGTGATCGCGTGCGGTTATTCGGAGCTCGCGGAGGCGGCGCTGCAGGTGCTCGCCGACGCGACGGTGGCGGAATTCGTCTCGGCACATGGGCGTATTCCCGACAGCGAACTCGTCGTGCTCGCACTCGGCCGGCTCGGGGGCAGGGCACTGACGCACGCGTCGGACCTCGACCTCATCTATCTCTTCACCGGCGACCATCTTGCCGAATCCGACGGGCCGCGCCCGCTCGGCGCGACGACCTATTACAACCGCCTCGCGCAGCGGGTGACCGGGGCAATGTCGGTGCCGACGGCGGCGGGCAAGCTCTACGATGTCGACACGCGGCTGCGGCCGCAGGGCGCGCAAGGCCCGCTCGTCGTCACGGTCGACAGCTTCGAACGCTACCAGCGCGAGGAAGCGTGGACGTGGGAGCATATGGCGCTGCTCCGCGCGCGGCCGGTCTATGGCTCGGATGCCGCGAAGACCGGGGTCCAGGGCATAATCGATACATTGCTCGCGATCCCGCGCGATCCGGCGAAACTGGCGGCGGATGCTGCCGAAATGCGCGACAAGATTGCGGCACACAAGCCGCCGCAGGGGCCGCTGGACATCAAGGGCGGGCCGGGCGGGCTCGTCGACCTCGAATTTGCGATGCAGGTGACGCAGCTTGTCTGCTGCCAGTGTCACGATCCTAATATCTCGGCGGCGCTTGGCTGTATGAAGGCGGCGGGGCTCGTCCCGCCCGACGTGGTCGACGCGCACGGCCTGCTCGCGCGCATGCTCGTCATGCTGCGCCTCACCGCGCCCGAGGGCGAGCCGGCCACCGCCGCGGCACGCCAGTTGGTAGCGAGCCAGTGCGGCGAGCCCGGCTGGCCGCAACTGCTTGCCGCGCACGATGCGGCGCGGCAGGAGATCGCGAACTGGTGGGCGTCGATTCGTCCCGGACAGGAGAATGAAAAATGAGCGGCCCCCAAATCGGCGATGCGATTCCCGCCGTGCAACTCCTCGACGCCGATGGCGACGCGATCGATCTCGCCGCGCTGAAAGGCGCGCCTTTGGTCGTCTATTTCTATCCGAAGGCCGACACGCCGGGTTGCACGGTCGAGGCGCAGGATTTCACCCGCCTCGCGTCCGAGTTCGCGAAACTGAACGCGCAGATCCTCGCGGTGTCGCGCGATGCGCCGGCGAAACTCTGCAAGTTCCGCGACAAATATGGCCTGACCGTCCGCCTGGCCTCCGACGAGGATGGCGCGGTGTGCGAGGCGTTCGGGACGTGGGTCGAAAAGCAGAATTACGGCCGGACCTATATGGGGATCGAACGCTCGACCTTCCTCTTCGGGGCCGATGGCAAACTCGCCAAGGAATGGCGCAAGGTGCGCGTGAAGGGCCATGCCGATGCGGTGCTGGAGGCGGCAGAGGCGCTGTAAATGCCGACTTTGGGTGAAGCCGCGCGCGCGGTCCTGCTGACGCCGGACCCGCATGACAAGCGCCGCGCGGCGCGTAGCATGGCGCGCGCGTGGCGGCAGGGGAAGCTTGCACATCGCTGCGACACACCGATGCCCGACCAGCCGGCGTGGCCCGCCGAACCCGAACTGCTCCCGCCTAACCGGATGCCCAAACGCGGCAGGGGCGGATCGGAGCGCGGGCGCATCGCGCTGCTCCACGCGCTCGCGCATATCGAATTCGTCGCGATCGACCTAGCGATCGACCTGGTTGGCCGTTTCGGCGATGAATTTCCGCGCGCGTTCGTCGACGACTGGATCGGTGTCGCCGCCGACGAGGCGATGCATTTCGCGCTGCTGGACAGGCGTCTCCGCCAACTCGGCAGCTATTATGGCGCGCTTCCCGCGCACGCCGGCTTGTGGGAATCGGCCGAATCCACCGCCGACGACGTGCTGGCGCGGCTCGCTATCGTGCCGATGGTGCTCGAGGCGCGCGGGCTCGACGTCACGCCGTCAACGGTCGAACGCTTCCGTGCGGTCGGCGATGAGGCATCGGCGAAGATTTTATCGCGTATTTACAACGACGAAATCCGCCATGTGGCCGCGGGCACAGTCTGGTTCCGGCAAAAGTGCGATGAAATGGGATTCAACGTCGTCGAAACGTGGCAGTCCCTAGTAAAATCGCGGTTTCGGGGCAGTTTGAAGCCTCCGTTCAACGACTCGGCGCGCCACGACGCCGGTTTAACGCAAGAATTCTACGCCGTTATTGCTTCGTAAGGATTGGGGCAGCACACAGGCTTCCGCGGGGGATGAGCAATCATCCAAACCTAGAAACACCAGCGCCAAGGCCCATTTCCGGACTTTGACGACATGGCAAACGCGGGGTCGTTGTTTTGATTAACACTTTTCTGGCGCAGAAGTTGCACCAAGTCGCAATAATCTGCGCGGCAGCATGTTTCGGAATGGCCACACCGGCCGCCCATGCCGCCGAAACCAGCGCCGACGCTAGCATTACCGCTCCCGACGAGCCCGACGACGACAGCTTTACCGCTGGCGTTCCGTCAACCGGCGAGGACAGCGAAGCCCGCGCAATTTTCCAGGCGTGGAAGCGCCTCGACACCGGCCTGACCGCCTCGATCGGCGTTGCGGTGCCCTCGCGCCGCCCGATCGACCAGATGTCGCTCTCGTCGTCGTACGGCATGCGCGTCCACCCGGTCACCGGCAAGGTTGCGCGCCACAACGGCATCGACATCCCGGCGCCGCACGGCACCCCGATTTATGCAACCGCCGACGGCATCGTTGGTCGCGCCCAGCGTCTCGGCGGCTATGGCAATTATGTCGAGGTCGAACATGGCAACGCCATCCAGACGCGCTACGGCCACATGTCGTCGTACATCGTGACCCCGGGCCAGTCGGTGAAGAAGGGGCAGGTCCTCGGGTACGTCGGTTCGACCGGCCGTTCGACCGGTAACCACCTCCATTATGAAGTCCGCATCGAAGGCGCGCCGGTCAATCCGATGCCGTTCGTTCGCTCGGACCAGATGGCGATCGCCGCCATCACCGGCAAGAATGTCGCGATGGGCGGTCCCGAATAACAAGCTTTCCTGGGTCGGAGAGGAGGGGCGCCAGGCGGGTCAACCGTCGAGGCGCCCTTTTTATTTGAGCACAAGGTCCCTATCTAGTGATCATGGCCACGCAGCTTTCCGAAATCACCCTGTCGCCCGCCGCCGCGGCGCGCGTCCGCTGGATCGCCGATCGCAAGGGCGAGAGTGAGGCGGCATTGCGCCTCGCCGTTGACGGCGGCGGCTGTTCGGGCTTCACCTATCGCTTCGGTCTGGCCGAAGGCATCGATGCCGATGACATCGTCACCGAAACCGACGGGGTGAAACTGGTCGTCGACCCGGTCAGCATCGACCTTGTGCGCGGCTGCATCGTCGATTTCGTCGATTCGCTCGGCGGATCGTCGTTCAAGGTCGAAAACCCCAACGCCGCCTCCGGCTGCGGTTGCGGGTCCAGCTTCTCGATCTGACGCCTTTCGCGGCGCCGTGCTTGCTGCCATAGGTGCGGCATGAAAATCGCGACCTTCAATATCAACGGGATCAAGGCCCGTTTGCCGCGCCTCGTCGAATGGCTCGAGGAAACGCAGCCCGATGTCGCCTGCCTGCAGGAACTGAAATCGAGCGACGAGACGATGCCGACCAAGGAGATCGAGGCGGCGGGCTACGGCTTCCTCTATCACGGGCAAAAGGGCTTCAACGGCGTTGCGATCCTCGCCAAGGGCACGCAGCCGGTCGAAGCGCAGCGCGGGCTGGCGGGCGAGCCCGAAGACGAGCAGTCGCGCTATCTGGAGGCCGACGTCCATGGCCTGCGCGTCGCGTCGATCTACCTCCCCAACGGCAACCCGCAGCCGGGCCCGAAATTCGATTATAAATTGCGCTGGATGGCGCGGCTGCGCGAGCGCGCGAAATTCCTCCTCGCCTCCGAAATCCCCACGATCCTGACCGGCGATTATAATGTCATCCCGCACGACGACGATGTGTGGGACCCGCGCGCGATGTCGACCGACGCGCTGATGCAGCCCGAGTCGCGCGACGCCTATTTCCGGATGCTCGGCGACGGCTGGACCGACGCGATCCGCAGCCGCCATCCGGCGGGCGGCGTCTGGACCTTTTGGGACTATCAGGCGGGCGGCTGGCAGCGCGATCATGGCTTTCGAATCGACCATCTGCTGCTCAGCCCCGCGCTCGCCGACCGGCTGGTCGACGCGGGCGTCGACAAGGATCATCGTGGCCGCGAAAAGGCGAGCGACCACGCCCCGACTTGGGCGATTCTCGCCTAATTTCTTCCACTGACGTGGAAGGCGGCACCGGCCCGCTCCCCCACCCGGCCTCCCCAACGATAGTAACCTAGGGAGGCCGGGTGGGGGAGCGGGCCGGTGCCGCCCTGTTTCGGCCACGCCGAAACAGCTGTTAAGCGTCGGGGTACAGCGTCGTCATCACCCGCTTCGGGTCGAGCGCATAATGATGTGCGACCGCACCCGCGATCACGCTTTCGAGGCTGCGCGTCGGCTTGAGGTCGCGGCCTTCGTAACGCGCAGTGGTACCGAGGCCCGGCCAGTCGGCCGACACCTTGCCGCCCTCGCTTAGTCCGCCGCCGAGCAGCATCGCGGTCGATGCGGTGCCATGGTCGGTGCCGCCGGTACCGTTGACCTCGACCGTACGCCCGAACTCGGTCGCGACGATGACCAGCGTGTCGCTCCACGCGGGGCCAAGCCCCGATTGAAGTGCGCCGACGAGCTGATCGAGCCCGCGCAATTGTGCCGCAAGTCGCCCGCGCTGGCCGCTGTGCGTGTCCCAGCCGCCCGTTTCGACCATCATTACGCGCGCGCCATCAGCGGGCAGCATCAGCGACGCCGCGAGCTTGCCGAGTTCGGCGCCGTTGCGGCCGTTGTTGCCGCCGATATCGCCCGCAAGCTCCTGCGTCTTCACCGCGCTGTCCCACAGCGGATGGAGCAGCGGATCGTCGGCGTAGAGTGCGGTCAGCCGGGCGATCAGGTCGGCGTCGGCCTGCGGCAGTCGGCTCGGTGCATAGGTGCCGACCTGCACCGTCCCGCGCAGCGCGAGCGGGACCGCCGGTGCAATCGCGATTGCATCGCGCTCGGCGGCAGGGAGCAAGGTAAGCAGCCGCCCGACCCAGCCGGTGTCGCGCCCATAGGGTCGCGACCCGCCGCCCTCGAGCATATTCTGCCCGTCGAAATGCGAGCGGTCGCGATAGCCTGTGGCGACCGCGTGCGCGAAATGCGCCTGCTTGCCGGTGTAGAGGCCGGCGGTCGCCGTAAGCGCGGGGTGCAACGTGAACATGCCGTCGAGCTTCGCGCCGCCCGCCGTCTCGTCGGCCATCGCGCGGCGCGCGGCGGCAAAGGCGGGATCGCCCGTCGGCGCAACGATCGCGAGGCCGTCGGCTGCGCCGCGCTGGATGATGAAGACGAGGCGCTTCGGCGTGCCAGCGGCGGCATAAGCGAAGCCGGGGAGGGCGCCCGCGGCGGCGACGGTGATTCCCGACAGGATGATCGAGCGGCGTGAGAGGATCATCGTCTATCTCCGCAAAAAGGCCGGGCTGGCGAACAGCATCGCGATGCCCTGTCCCGGGCTGTCTGCGCGGGCGATCGCCTGCGCGGTGTCGGGCGTGAGTGCGTCGGCAAGGACGAGCGGCGCGAGCTGGCGCGCATCGGCACGGTCGCCGATCCGCCCGGCGATGCGGCTCGCGAGTTCGACGCGCTGCATCAGCGCCGCCGACCCCGCCCAGGTCGCGACCATGTCGTCATAGCCCTTGGGCGATCCGGGGCGCCACACCGGCTGGCCAAGCTGGGTGAACATCGCGGCGACATTCTGCCGTTCGCCGAGCCCGGGCGTTTGCAGCGCGCGCAGCATCGACACCGTCCAGTCCCAAGGCGATTTGAACATCGCGGGCGTCGCCGCCCAAGGCTCGGGAGACGCGATAAGCACGCGGTAGAGCGAGGGCAGGTCGCCGCCGGTCTTGAGGAAATCGGTCGAGAGCCGATCGACCAGCGCCGCCGGGGGTTCGTCGCTCGTGAAATGACGCGCCAGCTTGGCGGCGACATGTTTCGCGGTCGCGGGATGGACGGCGAGATCACGCAGCACGGCTTCGGCCTGCCGGGCACCGGCATCGTCGTATCGCTTGCCGAGTATCGTCTGCGCGCCGGGTTCGTGAAGCGGGCCGATAAATACCGTCTCGCCGGGCTGGGCGTCGGCGGGCATCAGTCGCTGTCCCACGCCGCGTCCGAGGCCGGCGACGGTCAAGCCGGTGAGCGCCTTCGCGAAAGCCGTCACATCGGCCTGCGTATAGCCCGCGCGCACGCCGAGCGTGTGCAGTTCCAATATCTCGCGCGCCAGATTCTCGTTGAGCCCCGGCGCTTGCCGCCTGCCGCGATTGCGCACGCGCGTCGCGAACGGGCTGTCGGGGCCAAAGCTTTGCGCCTGGTCGAGAAAGAGCAGCATCGCGGGATGACGCACCGCGGCGATCAACAGATCGGAAAATTTGCCCATGATGTGCGGGCGGATTGCTTCATTCTCGAAATTGCCCGCGAAGCCGACGACGGTCTGCTTGTCCGCCGACACCGCGAAATGGTTCGCCCAGAAATGCACGATCCGCTCGGGAAAAGGCGTCGGCGTCGCGACCGCGGCGGCAAGCCGCGCGGCGGCGGCGTCGGCATAATGGCGGCGGAAACCCGCGCGCGCCATGCGGCGCATCGTCTCGGGCATCGGGTCGTCGTCGCGCATCGCCGCATCGTTCGCCTCGCGGCGCATCGCCTGTCGCTCGTCGCGATATTCGGCATAGGCAGTCGCGATTGCCGCGCGCCCGGCGAGGCCCGCGAGCGCCGCGGGAGCAGGATCATAATCGCCGATCTGGCGCGTCAGCCACGCTTTCGGGTCATCGATCGCCGGATCGTCGAAGCGGCGGCCGAGGCCGAAGCGATTGGCGGCAAGATATCGGACTGCCATGACAAAGCCTTTCCGTGCCCCCAACGCACGATGGCCGTCATTTGTCGCAAATCTGTCCCGGCGTCAGAGCGATTTGTCGTAGATCTGGTACACGCGGTTGACCTTGGCCTCGATCGCGTCGGCGACGGCGTTCATCCCCTGATTGTCGTCGAGCACCCAGCCGATATCGCCGCGCTTGGTGCCATAGTCGGCGACCGCATCGCGGCGGATATATTCGATCATCATGAAAGCGAGAGTGCTCGCCATGCGGCTGTTCTGGAGCTTTTTCGCGACCCCCATCAGCGGCACCCGCAGGATATGGCTCTGGGGCTTGCGCAGCCACCACAGCAGCCGCGCCCAGTTAAAGGGCAGCAAAGAGCCGTCCATGTCGATCAGCAACTGGTTGATGTTCGGCAGCACGATCATGAACGCGACCGGCTCGCCGTCGACTTCGGCGACGCGGATCAGATCTTCGAAGACGATGTCCTTCAGCTTCTTGCCGACATAGGCTATCTCGCTGTCGGTCAGCGGGACGAACCCCCAATTGTCGGACCAGGCATCGTTGAGCAGCCCCATGATCAGCTTTGCCTCGGCGGCGAAGCGGCGCTTGTCGACCTTGCGGATGCGGATGCGCGAATTCTTCTCGCCCGCGGCGACGATGCGATTGACCAGCGGCGGGAAACCCTCGTCGATCGCGACGTCATAGTTCAGCAGCTGTTTGACCGGCTGGTAGCCCGCACCCTCGACCCATGCGCGATAGAGCGGGCTGTTGTGTCCCATCATCACCGTCGGGCGGTTGTCGAACCCTTCGATCAACAGTCCGGGCTCGTCCCAGATCGAAATCGACAGCGGCCCCAATGAGCGGTGCATGCCCTGCGTGCGCAGCCAATCCTCGGCGGCGACGAGTAGCGCCTGTGCGCTTGCTTCGTCCTCGGCTTCGAGCAGGCCCCAATTGCCGGTGCCGGGCCCCATGCCCTGTTCGGCGGGCTGCGCGAGCGCGAGCGCGTCGATATGCGCTGAAATGCGGCCGATCGTGCGGCCGTCGCGGCGCGCGAGAAAGAACTGCGCCTTGCCATGCTCGAACCACGGATTCTTGCCGAGCGTCAGCAGGCCGTAGACCTCGCCCTTCAGCGGCGGCACCCACGCGGGGTCGCCGCGATTGAGCCGAAAGGCGAGCTCGACGAACTCGCGCAAATCATTCTTGTTCTTGACCGGGTGAATTGTGATCGGGCCGTCCGAATGTCCGCTCATACTGGTTTCCTGAAATCGCTGACCTATATGTTTGGCGACGCATTAGGGCATAGAAATGGCGCTGGCGACCCGCATTCGGCCATTTTGCTGCCACGAAATAATGGTGAAGACCCCGCTATGACGACGATCAATCCCCCCGCCGATCGGGTCGCGACTCCCTTCGTGACGTCGGCAACGAAGACGCCCAAGTCGGCGATTGCCGACGATATGGCGATGATCCGCGCGGCGTCGGAGCTGACGCGCGATCTCGTGCAGCCGTCGGCGCGCATCTATTGGACCGATATGCTCGCCTCGGCATTCGTTGGTTATGCCGGCATCGCGGCGGCGATCCTCGCGCCCTCGGCCGCCTGGATGCTCGTCGCCGCGGTGATTTCGGTCATCGCGCTCTACCGCGCGGGCAGCTTCATTCACGAGCTCACGCATATCCGCAAAAATGCGCTGCCGGGTTTCCGCCTCGGCTGGAACATCCTCGTCGGCGTGCCGATGCTGATCCCGTCGTTCATGTATGAGGGGATTCACAGCCTGCACCACAACCGCACCAAATATGGCACGGTCGAGGACCCCGAATATCTGCCGCTCGCGCTGATGAAGCCGTGGACGGTGCCGTTTTTCGTCGTCGCCGCGGCGTTCGCGCCGGTCGCGCTGCTCTTCCGCTACGCGGTGCTGACCCCGCTGTCGTTTCTGATCCCGCCGCTGCGCAAGATCGTCGTCGAACGCTATTCGGGGATGATCATCAACCCGCTGTTCCGCCGCAAACCGCCCGAGGGCGAGTTCCGCCGCCAGTGGGCGTGGCAGGAAGGCGGCGCCTGGGCGTGGTCGAGCCTGCTGATCGCCGCGGGCGTCTTCGGCTGGGTGCCGCTGCGCGCGCTCGTCATCTTCGGCGCGATCGCCGCTGCGACCTTGGTGCTCAACCAGATCCGTACGCTCGTCGCGCATCTGTGGGAAAATGACGGCGCGGTGCTGACCGTGACCGGCCAGTTCCTCGACAGCGTCAACGTCCCGCCCCCGGGGCTGCTGCCCGAACTGTGGGCGCCGGTGGGGCTGCGCTATCACGCGCTGCATCATCTGCTTCCGGGCGTGCCCTATCATTCGCTCGGCGAAGCGCACCGCCGCCTGAAGGACGCGCTGCCCGCGGATTCACAATATCACGGTGCGAATTACGACAGCCTGCCGAAGCTAGTGATGAATCTGGTTGCGGGATCGGCAAAGGGCGCCGCCGCCAAAGATTGATCGAATTGATACGCGGGCAGCCTGCGGGCGCCCGCGGAAATTGGATCAATCGTTGGAGTCTTGCCAGACGGCCCACATCTGAAAAGCTCTGAGCATATGGAAGGCTAGGTAGCCCAGCCATATTATCCCAGGCGTAATCAACGCGCCGAGGATTATCAGGCGATATGGGTTCGTCAGACCTATGCCGATGTCGAGCGGAGCAAAAATCGCGCAGCCAGCAAAAGTTGGCCAGACCATGGTGAACTTATCGGGGCCGAACGGTTCGCCCTCGTACATTTCGTCCAAAATCTTGGCTCGATAGTTTGCAAACCACTCCATTTCGTTCGCGACCCTATTCCTCGGTCCGGATCAAAATCATCTCGCCGATCAGCGCGAACAGGATAAACGGGCCCCAAGCGGCGAGGAAGGGCGAATAGGCACCGAGGTCGCCCATCGCGAGCGCGAAATTGTCGGCGACGAAATAGGCGAAACCGAGCCCCATGCCGAGGATCGCGCGGATGAAGAGCTTGCCCGAACGCGCAAGCCCGAACGCCGCGACGGCGCCGAGCAGCGGCATCAGGATTGCCGACAGCGGCCCCGAAATCTTGTGCCACAGTACGCCCTTCAGCGCATCGACCGGACGTCCCGCAGCCTCGAGGTCGGCGATCGCCGATTGCAGTTTCAGGAAGGGCAGTTCGTCGCCATCGACCTGCGCCAGCGTGAACTGGTCGGGGCGGACGTTCTTTGCCGCGATGATCGTGCCGAGCGGTTCGAGCGTGCCTGAGCGGCGCATGAAGCGCTTCGCGCCCGTCAGTTCCCAGCCGCCCGGCACCGCGCGCGCGCTGTCCGCAGTCAGCATCGACGACAGCACGCCGCCGGTGCGTTCATAGATCGTCACATAGCCGAGGGTGATGACCGGCCCGCTGGTATCGACCGTCGTCGCGTTGATCAGGTCGTCGCCGTCGCGGACCCAGATATTCGTGCGGATGCCGCTGTCCTTGGGGACTTGCTTATATTCGACCTTTTGCCACGCGCTGAGCGCCGCGGTCGATCGCGTGACGATGCGTTCGTTGAAAGCAAAGCTGATGCCCGCGACGAGCAAGGCGGCGAGGAACAAAGGCGCAAGCACCTGATGCGCCGACATGCCCGCCGCCTTCATCGCGATGACCTCGCTGTTCTGGTTCAGCGTCACCATCGTCAATATCGTGCCGAGCAGCACCGAAAATGGCAGGAAGGTCTCGACGATCTGCGGCAGCCGCATCCCGACATAGCGCCACACATCGGAGTCGCTGTTGCCCGCGACCGCAAGGATCTTGCCGCTCTCGCCGAGCAGGTCGAGCGTCTGCAGGATCAGCACCAGCGCGAACAGGATCGAGAAGGAGCGAACGAGGAAGAGGCGGCCGACGTAGAGCGCCATCGTGCGCGACGGGAAAAAGTGGAGTTGATGCATTTAGGTCGGGCTCTCCACCAGCCGCGGCTTGCGCTGGAACATCGTCAGCATCGCGCGAATCTTCTGCCCCGCCTTGGCCGCGACGCGTTCGAGCGCACCGATCGGCTGACCGCCCGGGACATGCGCAACGACATAATACATCCAGATCGCGAGCGCCGCGAACAAGAGATAGGGCACCCACAGCGCGATCAGCGGATCGACCGTGCCGCGCGCACCCAGATCCTCGGCATATTGGTTGATCTTGTGCTGCGTCACCAGCAGCACGATCGACAGAAAGACGCCGAGCGACGAGGTCGATCTTTTGGGCGGGATCGCGAGCGCGATCGCGATCAGCGGGATCAGGAACATCGACATCACTTCGACGATGCGGAAATGGAAATTTGCCCGCGATTCGAGCCGCGTCTGCACCGACTGGCTCTTGTCCTTGCCGGCGACGAACAGTTCGGGGATCGTCATTTCGCGGTCGGCGCCGCCGCGCAGGCGGAACGCCTCGATCTTGGGCAGCGGGATCGGCAGGTCATGATTGTCGAAGGTCAGGACGCGGGGAACCGCAAATTTCGGCGATTCATGGATCAGCACGCCCTGCGACAGCCGCAGGATGATCGTATTCGGATCGTCGGTCGCAAGGAACTGGCCGCGCGCCGCAGTCGCCGACACGCGCTGGCCGTCCTTCTGTTCGCCGCGCACGAAAATGCCTCGCAGGCTGCGCCCGTCGTTATAGCTTTCCTCGATCCGGAGCGTCATGCGGTCGCCCATTTTGGTGAATTCGCCGACCTTGATCGACGCACCGAGCGCACCCGAGCGGAGCTCGAACTGCAAGCCTTCATAGGCGTAGCGCGCGACAGGCTGGATGAAGCCGACGATCGCCAGATTGAGCGCCGCGAGCGCGATCGCATAAGCAAAGGGCACCCGCATCAGCCGCCCGAAACTCATCCCCACGCCCTTCAGCACATCGAGCTCGCTTGAGGTCGCAAGCCGTCGGAAAGCAAGGAGAATCCCGAGCATCAGCCCGATCGGGATGCCGAGCGAAAGATATTCGGGGATCAGGTTCGCAAGCATGCGCCACACGACGCTGACCGGGCCGCCTTCCGTGGCGACGAAATCGAAAAGGCGGAGCATTTTTTCGAGCACGAGCAGCATCGCCGACAGGACGAGCGTGCCGAGCATCGGGAAGAAAATGAGCCGCGCGATGTAGCGGTCGATGGCAGGAAGCTTATTCAATCTTTGGTCGCCCCATCACCATGATTTGGCCGCAGTTGTTTCCGATATGCCGATTCAAGGGCGACAGGGACCCATGTCGGCGCGCGTTTTTGCGCTCGCGGAGATGGCTATAGCCTCTGGAGGTTTTGAGGTCATGTCGAAATTTGTATCCGCTCTGCTTGCTGTTTCGGTGCTGGTTTTTGCCGCATCGGCGCAGGCAGAAGGCCGGGTCATCTCGAACGATCTGTCGAAGTGCAGAAGCGGTCCGTCGACGCTGGTCCAGATCAGCGGTGTCAAGGCGTCGACCGGCAAGATCCGCGTGCAAAGCTATCGCGGGACGGCGGACGAGTGGTTGGCCAAGGGACGTTGGCTTGCCCGCGTCGAAGTGCCGGCGCGCGCCGGAACGATGACCGTTTGCGTGCCGCTGCCCGAAGCCGGCGTGTACGGCATTGCCGTGCGCCACGACGTCAACGGCAATGGCAAGACCGACCTGCGCGCCGATGGCGGCGGGATGTCGAACAATCCCAGCATCAACGTCTTCAACCTCGGCAAGCCGAGCTACCGCAAGACGGCCTTTTCGGTTGGAGAGTCGCCCAAGACGATCTCCATCTCGATGAAATATATGTGATCGGATATGGCTAGCGTCGCGCTCCTTTCGAATCCACGCTCGACGGGCAACCGCTCGTTGTTGCCGCGGGTTCGCGAATATTGCGCGGCGCACCCCGATATCTTCCACTATGAGGTCGAGGACGTCGACCAGATCGAAAAAGCCATCCGCACGATGGCGATGGTCGGCCCGCGCGTCGTCGTGATCAACGGCGGCGACGGTACGGTGCAGGCTGCGCTGACCGAAATTTATTCGGGCGATCATTTTGGCGGCTCGCCGCCGCCGGTCGCGGTGCTTCCGAACGGCAAGACCAATTTGATCGCGCTCGACCTCGGTGCCGAGGGCGATCCGATCAAGGCGCTCGAACGCGTGCTCGAACTCGTCGAAACGGGCCGGCTGGAGGATCATGTTATCCAGCGCCAGCTGATCTCGCTCGACAGCGGCGGCGAAGAGCGGCCGGTGCTCGGCATGTTCCTCGGCGGGGCCTATCTTGCCGACGTGATGCTCTATTGCCGCAACCGCATCTATCCGCTCGGCCTGCCGAACGGGATCTCGCATTTCCTCGCGGCGATCCTCGGTATGTTTGCGATCATCTTCGGGATCGGCGGCGGACGCCTGCCGCCCAAGCCCGAAAATATGACCGTGTCGCTGATCCGGCAGGGCGAGTATAAGGGCAAATTCTCGCTGTTGATCGTCACGACGCTGGAGAAATTGCTGCTCAGCATCCGTACCAGCGAAGCGCATGGCACCAACGGGAATATGAAGATGCTGGCGACCGACAGCAATGTCGGGGCGATGTTCCGCATGCTCGGTGGGGCATGGCGCGGGACGCTGGGGCAGAAGCAACTCGACGGCGTGCATTTCCAGCAGGGCGACGAAATCCGCATCGAGGGCGAGCGGTCGAACGTCATCCTCGACGGCGAAATCTTCCAGGCCAAGCATGGCATGCCGATCATCCTGACCTCGACGCAGCCAGTTCCCTTCCTGCGCCTCGCTGCCTGAGCGCTTACGCGTGTCCGACCTGATCGATCTGGTCCGCGCCGAACTGGCGACCCCCGTCGACCCGCGCGCCGCCGCGATGGCGCGCGCGATCGCGGCCGAATATCCCGGCAGTGCGCGCGCGGTGCTGTTTTACGGCAGCTGCCTGCGCGAGAGCGAACTCGACGGGTTGATGCTCGATTTCTATCTGATCGTGTCGGACTATAGCGACGCTTATCCCAAACGCTGGATGGCGGTCGCCAACCGGCTGATCCCGCCCAATGTCTTCCCGTTCCAGCACGACGGGCTGATCGCCAAATATGCGGTGCTCAGCGAGGCCGATTTCGACCGGCTGAACGGTGCGGAGACGCGCAATGTTTCGGTGTGGGCGCGCTTTGCGCAGCCGTCGCGGCTTGTCTGGGCGGTCGACGATACTGCGCGCGATCGCGCCGTCGCCGCAGTGGCGCGCGCGGCACCGACGCTGCTTGCCGCAGCGGGCAGCGTCGACGGCGAAGCGCCCCTCGACTGGTGGCGCCGCGCCTTTTCGCTCACTTATTCGGTAGAACTGCGCGCCGAGCGCACGAGCCGCGCGCAGTCGGTCGTCGACGCCGACGCCAGGCGTTACGAACGGTTCAGTCCCCCTGCGATCGCCGCGATCCCGTCCGATGCACGTGGCGGCGGCTGGGCGCGGCGGCGGCTGGAGGGCAAGGCGCTCAGCATCGCGCGGCTTGCCAAGGCCAGCCTGACCTATGCCGGCGGGATCGATTATCTAGCGTGGAAGATCAACCGCCACGCGGGGACGAAGATCGAGATCAAGCCTTGGCAGCGCCGCTGGCCGCTCGTCGCCGCGCTGACGCTGGTTCCGCGTTTGATGAAGAGCGGGGCTATTCGGTAACGCCCGACCTTAACTCGCGAGCCGCTGCCCTTCGGTCGGCCGCGGGTGGCCGCTCCGCCGGATCGCCTGATCGAGCGCGGCGAGGGTGAAGGGTTTGCGCAGCACGTCATGGTCGCCGAAACTGGCGATCTCGCTCGCATCGCCGGCATAGCCCGTCACGAACAGCACGGGCAGGTCGGGCCAGCGCTGTTTCAGCTGCGCGATCATTTCCGGGCCGGTGAGCTTGGGCATCAGCACGTCGGTCAGAATCAGGTCGAACCCGTTTCGTCCCTCTGCCAGCTGTCCTTCGACCAATGTTTCGGCTTCGAGCGGGTTGCCGCACGCGACCGCGGTATGGCCGAGCTCGCCGACCGCCTCGACCGTCGCGGCAAGGACGCGCTGGTCGTCCTCGACCACCAATATGTTCAGCGCATGATCGGGCAATGCCGGGTGCGCAGCGACGTCGCCTTGCGTCGTGTCGGTCGCGGCGTCGAGCCCCGATGTGGTCACGGGCAGCAGCATCGCGACGCTCGTGCCCTCGCCCTCGGTCGATGAAATCTGGACCTCGCCCCCCGATTGGCGGCAGAAGGCGAAGACTTGGCTCATGCCAAGGCCGGTGCCCTGGCCAGCGGGCTTGGTCGTGTAAAAGGGATCGAAGACGCGTTCGAGCACCTCGGGCGACATGCCGCAGCCGGTGTCGATCACGCGCACCGCCAGCGCCTTGCCTTCGCCGTCGTCGAGCGTCTGGATCGTCAGCGATCCATTGCCGTTCATCGCGTCGCGCGCATTGACCGCAAGGTTGAGCAGCGCATTTTCGAATTGCTGCCGGTCGACCCAGCAGGCGTGGCCTGCGGCTTGCAGGTCGAGCGTCAGCGCGATCCGGTCGCCGATCGTGCGTTCGATCAGCTCGCCAAAGCTCGCAATACAATCGTCGATCGTCACCATCTCGGGCCGCGCGGGCTCGGACCGGGCAAAGGTCAGCAGGCGGCGCGTCAGGTCGGCGGCGCGATTGGCACCGTCGAGCGCGTTGGCGAGGTGGCGCGACGCCTTTTCGGGCGCGCGCTGCGCCAGCTCGAGTCCGCCGACGACGACCGCCAGCATATTGTTGAAATCATGCGCGATGCCCCCGGTCAGCTGGCCGACCGCCTCCATCTTTTGCGCCTGGCGCAGCTGGGCTTCGGCGGCTTCGCGCTCGATCATCTCGCCGCGTAGCGCATCGTTCGCGTGCGCGAGTTCGGCGGTTCGCTCCTTGACCGCCGCCTCGAGCTGCATCGCGCGGTCGCTTTCAAAAAGCTGCTCGTTCCGCGCGAGCCGCCGTTCGCCTTCGGCGCGGATCAACGAGAAGGTCGTGCCGATCGCGATGACCGCCGCGCCCGCGCCAAGCAGCGAGAAGAGCAGGATCGCCTGGTTGAGATTGGCGCGATCGGCGATCGCGATCCGGTTCCGCTCGCGCAGCAAGGTACGTTCGTTGGCGATGATCGCCGTCAGCAGCTTGTCGATCTGGCTCAGCCCCTGACCTTGCCCCGCGGCATAATATTTGGAGATGGCGGCGACGGTCTGGTTATAGTTTGCGCTGAGCGCGGCGTCGCCGAGCTGCGCGCCGCGAATGTCCATCTCGCGCGTCAGCTGTTCGACCAGTGCCATCTGCTTCGGGTTGTCGCGGACGTTGCGGCGCAATTGCGTCATGAACTGCCGCGCACGCGCCCATTGATATTCATAGACGCGCCCGTCCGATTTCTGCAGCCCGACCGCGAAGCGGCCGAGCGCGGCCTCGGCGCGCGCGATCGCCGCGTCGACCGAGCGGGTCTGCGAAATCACCTCCATGCTCTGCGTCTGCCAGCCGAGCGAGCGATCATAATTGTCGTTGGCGCGCGCAAGCAGCACGAGCAGCGCCCCGACCACACCGGTCAGGATCGCTCCGAGGACGATCGTCGACCAGAAGCGAATACGCTCCCGCCGGCCGTCGTTTTCGCTGTCGCTATCCCGCTCGAACACGCGCTTCTCTTACCGGACAAGCGGGCCGCCGCAAAGCGCCGAAGGCTCCGCGGCTTCAACTCGCCCCGAAAAGGAATCCGCTGGTCGGCGGATGATCTCGGTTCAGCCGATAATCCCGACGCGCTGGCCCGCGCGCTCGAACCGGCCGAGGATCTCGCCGACCTGTTCGATCGTGTGTTCGGCGCACAGCGAACAACGCAGCAAGGTCATGCCCGCGGGTGTCGCGGGCGGGCGGGCGAGGTTGACGTAAAGCCCTTCTTCCAGAAGCGCTTCCCACATCATCGCACCGCGTTCGAGGTCGGGCATGATCACCGCGATGATCGCCGACTGCGGCTCCTCGGTGCCGAGCTGGAAGCCGAGGTCGCGCAGGCCCTTGTGCAACACCTTCGAATTTTCCCACAGGTGCGCGCGCTTGTTCGACCCGTGCATCAGCTTGCGGATGCTCGTCGCGGCGGTCGCGACGACGCTCGGCGGCAGCGAGGCGGTGAACACATAGGGACGGCAGACAAGCCGCATGATCTCGAACTTCGGATGGTTCGAGACGCAGAAGCCGCCGACGGTGCCGACGCTCTTGCTGAACGTGCCGATGATGAAGTCGACATCGTCGATCACGCCCTGCGCCTCGGCGACGCCGCGGCCATGCTCGCCGATGAAGCCCATCGAATGCGCTTCGTCGACCAGCACCATCGCGCCGGCTTCCTTCGAGACGCGGATCATTTCCTTCAGCGGCGCGATGTCGCCGAGCATCGAATAGACGCCCTCAAGGACGACGAGCTTGCCCGCTTCTGGCGGCAGGCGCTTCAGGCGCTTTTCGAGCGCCTCGACGTCATTATGGCGGAAGGCGACGATTTCGGCGTTGCCCATCGCGCAGCCGTCATAGATCGAGGCGTGGCTGTCGATGTCGAGGATGACATAGTCGCCCTTGCCGGCGATCGTCGAAATGATGCCAAGGTTCGCCTGGTAACCGGTCGAAAACACCATGGCATGATCCATGGCGTAGAATTCCTTGAGCGCGTCCTCGCACTCCTTGTGCCCCTGATAGGTGCCGTTGAGGACGCGGCTGCCGGTCGTGCCGCTGCCGAACTTGTCGAGCGCATCCTTGCCCGCGGCGATGACATCCTCGTCGAAGGTCATGCCCATATAATTATAGGTGCCGAGCAGGATCGTCTCGCGCCCGTTGCAGATCGCGACGGTGGGGGAGACGACGCGCTCCATCACCAGGCTGAACGGATCGGTGACGCCCGTTGCAAGCAGCTGCTCGCGCTGCTGGATCAGCGGGTCGAATTTCGAGAAGAGATCGGTCATCGCGCTGTCAGCCCTGGAGTTTCTCGACCGCGGCGACCAGCTGGCCGACCGTTTCGATTTCGGCCTGCATGTTCATGCTGATGATGATATCGAACGTGTCCTCGACCTCGGCGACGAAATCCATCACCGTCAGGCTGTCCCATTCGAGGTCGCCGGCAAAGGTCGTGGCATCGGTCAGCTCGACGCCCTTCTTGTTGAATGGGCCGATCAGGCCGAAAATCTGGTCGCGCAGGGCGGTGCTCATGGGATGCGTCCTATAAAGGAATAAAGTTGCGTGCGGCATGCCGCGAAGGCTCCCGATTGGCAAGCGAATGCGGCGGGAACAGGGCAGCATCTTGCCGCTGGCGGGACTTCGTGGCATCCCTGTGACGGGTCGCCAGCAGGGGCAGCTTGGCATGGATAGCGCAGATTCAAAGGCATCGCCCGAACGGCCGGCGATTTCTTTTCCGCCGAACGCGGTGCATCTGGTGCGCACCAACCAGCAGATCACGATGCAATTGTCGCAAATGGCCGATCAAAAGGCGTCGATCCTGATGGGCGCGACCTTTGTCGTTTTCACGCTCGCGATCGGGCAGGCGCGCGCCGGGGCAGGGGCGCTCGCGATACCGCTCGCGATCCTCGCGACCTTTTCCTTCCTCTCGGCGCTGCTCGCGGTGTCGGCGGTGCTGCCGCGCGTCGGAAAGGCGCCGCCCGTCGTCTACAAGGACGGCAAGGATCACAGCAATATCCTGTTCTTCGGTCGCTTCGAACAGATGGACGAGGATGAGTTCATCGATGCCGTGAAAACGCGCCTGCGCACCGAGGAAGATCTTTACGAGACGATGCTGCGCGATACTTACCAGAATGGCGTCGTGCTCGCGCGGCGCAAATATCGCTATCTGGCTTATGCGTACCGGCTGTTCGTCGTCGGACTGACGCTGACCTTCATCGCATTCGGGGTCGAGATGGCGATGTTGGGGGGCAACTAGGGTACGCCTTGCTGTTGCCTTTCTGCCACCCTCCCCAACAAATGAACCGCTAAAAACCGCCCAGTATTGAACCTCGGGACCCCCGCGCCTATCCGGGCCGGCTATGTTGCAGCAGGCTGCCCCATTGACCGCGGAACCGCCGCAGGGTTTTCGCACCGAATTCCGGGCGACGCTGGCGCTTGCGGTGCCGCTCGCTGCCGCAAACCTGCTCCAGATGCTCGTGCATGCGATCGACGTAATCTTTGTGGCGCGGCTCGGCGACGCCGCGCTCGCCGCATCGTCGCTCGGGGTTGCGATCTTCGGGCTGTTGCTCTGGACGGGCACGGGGTTGATCGGGGCTTCCGCGCCGTTGATCGCCGCCGAGCTCGGGCGCCGCAAGCATGCGGTGCGCGAGGTGCGGCGCACCGTACGCATGGCGCTGTGGCTTTCGGCGCTGATTTCGCTGGTCTTCATGGGTATTTGCGCGGCCGGCGGCCCGATCATGATCGCTACCGGGCAGCCCGCCGAAACCTCGGCGCGCGCCGCGAGCTTCCTGCTGATCCTGATGTGGGGCCTGTTTCCGATGATCGCGGCGGCGGTGCTGCGCATCTTCGTCTCGGCGCTCGGCCGGCCGACGATTGCGACCGCAATCACTTTCGGCGCTCTCTTCGTCAACGCGCTCGGCAACTGGATGCTGGTCTTCGGAAATCTCGGCATGCCCGCGCTCGGCCTGCACGGTTCGGCAATTTCCAGCGTGACGACGAGCGCGCTGATGCTGCTTGCCTATGTCGTCGTCATCCAGACCGACCGGCGGCTGCGGCGTTATCATCTGTTCGGCAATTTGTGGCGGCCCGAATGGGCGCGCTTTTTCGACATGCTGCGCATCGGTACGCCGATCAGCCTGACGATCCTCGCCGAGGCGGGGCTGTTCACCGGCGCCGCCTTCCTGATGGGACGGATCGGCGAGGCGGAACTTGCCGGGCACACGATCGCGCTCCAGGTCGCCGCGCTGACCTTCCAGATCCCGTTCGGGGTCGCGCAGACGGCGACGATCCGCGTCGGCCTTGCCTATGGCGCGCGCGACCGCCGCGCGATCGGCCATGCCGGCTTTGCCTCGCTTGCTCTCGGCATCGGCTTCATGGCGTTCATGGCGCTGCTGATTTGGCTGTTTCCGTCGCTCGTACTGTCGATCTATGTCGACGTCGACGCGGCGCGCAACGCGGCGATGGTCGGTTTTGCCCTGCAATTCCTCGTCGTCGCCGCCGCCTTCCAGCTCTTCGACGGCGCACAGGCGGTTGCTGCGGGCGTGCTGCGCGGATTGCAGGATACGCGTACGCCGATGATCATCGCAATCTGCGGCTACTGGCTAGCCGGCTATGGTACCGCAATCTACCTCGGTTTCTGGACCCCGCTCGCCGGTGTGGGCGTGTGGATCGGTCTTGCGGTGGGGCTCGTCGTCGTGGCTGCGCTGTTGATTCTGCGATGGCGGATGCGCGCTCGTCTTGGCCTCCTTCCGGCCTGACGCAAAAACTTCGCACGAATCTTGTAGCGCGGCGCTTGACGCCTATCTGACTCCCACCCATATGGCCGACTGTTAGCACTCGCACCCTGTGAGTGCTAAACGACATCATTTCCATCTCTGGAGGGATTTCCATGCAATTTCGCCCGCTGCACGACCGCGTGCTCGTCCGCCGTATCGAAGCCGAAGAAAAGACGGCTGGCGGCATCATCATCCCCGACACCGCCAAAGAGAAGCCGCAGGAAGGCGAAGTCGTCTCGGTCGGCACCGGCACCCGCGCCGATGATGGCAAGGTGACCCCGCTCGACGTCAAGGCCGGCGACCGCATCCTGTTCGGCAAATGGTCGGGCACCGAAGTCAAGGTCGACGGCGAAGAGCTGCTGATCATGAAGGAATCGGACATCCTCGGCGTCATCGCCTGAGGCCCGTCGTTCCGCCCCGGCGGAAACGCGATTTCAGTGTAAAGTTACGCAGTTTTCTGCGATTTTTTTGAAGGAAGCAATCATGGCTGCCAAGGACGTTAAATTTTCGCGCGACGCGCGCGAGCGTATCCTCAAGGGCGTCGACATCCTCGCCGACGCCGTCAAGGTCACCCTCGGCCCCAAGGGCCGCAACGTCGTGATCGACAAGAGCTTCGGTGCGCCCCGCATCACCAAGGACGGCGTCAGCGTCGCCAAGGAAATCGAACTGAAGGACAAGTTCGAAAACATGGGCGCGCAGATGCTGCGCGAAGTCGCCTCGAAGGCGAACGACAAGGCCGGTGACGGCACCACCACCGCGACCGTCCTCGCCCAGGCGATCGTTCGCGAAGGCATGAAGTCGGTTGCCGCCGGCATGAACCCGATGGACCTGAAGCGCGGCATCGACCTTGCGGTCACCAAGGTCGTCGAAGACCTCAAGGGCCGTTCGACCCC
The DNA here is from genome assembly GCF_014873485.1 of Sphingopyxis sp. OAS728. Taxonomy (NCBI): domain Bacteria; kingdom Pseudomonadati; phylum Pseudomonadota; class Alphaproteobacteria; order Sphingomonadales; family Sphingopyxidaceae; genus Sphingopyxis; species Sphingopyxis sp. OAS728. The sequence continues at coordinate 3,585,803 of NZ_JADBDT010000001.1, forward strand.
GGTCGCCGGCACCTCGGAAATCGCACAGGTCGGCATCATCTCGGCCAACGGCGACACCGAAGTCGGCGAGAAGATCGCCGAAGCGATGGAAAAGGTCGGCAAGGAAGGCGTGATCACCGTCGAGGAAGCCAAGGGTCTCGAGTTCGAACTCGATGTCGTCGAAGGCATGCAGTTCGACCGCGGCTATCTGTCGCCTTACTTCATCACCAACCCGGAAAAGATGATCGTCGAACTCGCCGATCCGTACATCCTGATCTTCGAAAAGAAGCTGTCGAACCTCCAGTCGATGCTTCCGATCCTCGAAGCGGTTGTGCAGTCGGGCCGTCCGCTGCTGATCATCGCCGAGGACATCGAAGGCGAAGCGCTCGCGACCCTCGTCGTGAACCGCCTGCGTGGCGGCCTGAAGGTCGCGGCCGTCAAGGCGCCGGGCTTCGGCGATCGCCGCAAGGCGATGCTGCAGGACATCGCGATCCTGACCGCCGGCGAAATGATCAGCGAAGACCTGGGTATCAAGCTCGAGTCGGTCACGCTGAACATGCTGGGCCAGGCCAAGCGCGTCACGATCGACAAGGACAACACGACCATCGTCGATGGTTCGGGCGACCATGAAGCGATCAAGGGCCGCGTCGAACAGATCCGCGCGCAGATCGAAACGACCACGTCGGACTATGACCGTGAAAAGCTGCAGGAACGTCTGGCGAAGCTCGCCGGCGGTGTTGCCGTGATCAAGGTCGGCGGTGCGACCGAAGTCGAGGTGAAGGAACGCAAGGACCGCGTTGACGACGCGCTGCACGCGACCCGCGCTGCCGTCGAAGAAGGCATCGTCCCCGGTGGCGGTACCGCTCTGCTGTACGCGACCAAGGCTCTCGAAGGCCTGAAGGGCGCCAACGACGACCAGACCCGCGGCATCGACATCGTCCGCAAGGCGATCGAAGCGCCGCTGCGCCAGATCGCGGCCAACGCTGGCCACGATGGTGCGGTTGTCGCCGGCAACCTGCTGCGTGAAAACAACCAGGAGCAGGGCTTCAACGCTGCGACCGACGTTTACGAAAACCTGAAGGCCGCCGGCGTCATCGACCCGACCAAGGTCGTGCGCACCGCGCTTCAGGACGCTGCCTCGGTGTCGGGCCTGCTGATCACCACCGAAGCCGCTGTCAGCGAGCTGCCGGAAGACAAGCCGGCGATGCCGATGGGCGGCGGCGGCATGGGCGGCATGGGCGGCATGGACTTCTAAGTCCAAACCGTTCGGCGCTCAGCCAATGAGAAACGGGGCCGGGGGAGCAATCCTCCGGCCCTTTTCTTTGGTGGCGAAACAGGGGCGGCGGGACATTGCCAGTTCAGGCAATGCGGCATAGCTAGGGCGGTGATGATGCTCCTCCTCGCTCTCGCAATGCTCGCCGACCCTGTGGTCCAGCCGCCGCCGATCGAGCGCTGCGGCTACAGGATCGTCCAGACCTTCCCGCACGATGCCACCAGCTTCACGCAGGGGTTGTTCTGGGAGGACGGGCATCTGTACGAGGCCACCGGCCAATATGGGCAGTCCCGCGTGGCGCGACTCGACCTTCAAACCGGCAAGGCGCTGGCCGAGACGAAGCTGCCGGCGGACCAGTTCGGCGAAGGCATTACGCGCTGGGGAAACCAGATTATCGGCGTGACCTGGCAGGGCGGCATCGGCAACCGCTGGTCGATCAAGGATTTGAAGCCCGTCGGCACCTTCAAATATGAAGGCGAGGGCTGGGGCCTGACGATGGTCGGGGACAGTCTCGTGCTCAGCGACGGGACGCCCGACCTGCGCTTTTTCGACCCCGCGACGATGAAGGAGCAGAAGCGCGTCACGGTGCGCTTCGGCGACCGGCCGATCCCGATGATCAACGAGCTCGAGACGATCGACGGGCAGATCTGGGCCAATGTGTGGATGACCGATTTCATCCTCCGTATCGATCCCGTCACCGGCAATGTCGTCTCGCTCGTCGACCTGTCGACGCTCAAGGCCGATGCCGGCGTGAGCGGGACTGACAGCGTGCTCAACGGCATTGCGTGGGACGCAAAGAAGAAGCGCTTGTTCGTTACGGGCAAGAACTGGCCGAAACTCTACGAAATCGCATTGGCGGACTGCCGCTAGGCGCTCGTTAGTGCCGCCTCCATCCGCGCCGCTGCGGCGTCATAGACATGGTCTTTCAACCCCGCGGTGATCGCCTTGGGCGCGCGGTCGGGATGGCCGCCGGCAAAGGGCGGCGCGGGGTCATATTCGATCGCGAGCTGGATCGCCTGCGCCATCGCATCTCCCCGCAGCCGCGCGATCAAGCTCAGCGCGAAGTCGAGCCCCGACGTAACACCGCCGCTCGTGACGAGATTACCGTCCTCGACAACACGCGCCTTTGCGTGTTCGGCGCCGACGAGCGGCAGCAGATGCGTGTAGGCCCAGTGCGTAGTGGCGCGCTTGCCCGCGAGCAGTCCGGCGCGGCCAAGCAGGAAGGCGCCGGTGCAGACGCTCGTCACCCATTGCGCGCCGGCAGCCTGCCGCGCGATGAAATCGATCGTCGCGGCGTCGCCCAGTGCGTCGGCGACGCCGTGGCCGCCGGGGATGCAAAGGATGTCGGCCTGCGGCGCGCTCGCGAAATCATGCGTCGGAACGATCGCAAAGCCGCTGTCGGTCAGGATCGGTTCGCGGTTGGCGGCTGCCCCGACGAGCGTCGCGCCGGGCATGCGCGATAACGCCTGTGCAGGCGCGGTGAAGTCGAGCTGGGTGATGCCGGGAAAGAGCAGGAAGACGATGTTGGTGGCGGGCGTATCGGTCATGCGGATGTCCCCTCGTTGGCAGTGGATCACCCAGGCGCGCGGCTCATGACGGCCTGCCGGCCAGCCCCGCTTCCCGATGGGATCCCATCTTCAGCGCCAGTCGCGGAGCGCGCCCAGTCTAGTCTCCCGGTGCGATGAGGGGAAGGCGCTATTTGCCGGTCTTCGCCGGTTCCTCCGCCGCCTTGCCCGTTTCGGGCGGCGAAATACTGTCGCGGCTTTCGAGCATCTCGGCGGCATCGTCGAGCGCCTTCGCCTCGCTTACCGTCACCCCGCCGGGGCCAGGTTCGTTATCGGTGCGACTGCACCCCGTCGTCAGGACCAGCATTGCGAGCGCGGCGCTCGCCGTCCGAAGGTCGATCATTCACGCGCTCCCACGAAAAAGGGCTCCATCCGAGGTGGATGGAGCCCCATTATCAGCCCGAAGGCGTACCGACGACTTACTTCTTGTCGTTGGCTTCGGCCTTCTTCGTTTCTTCGGCGATCTTTTCGCCAGCCTTGTCGGCGGCTTCGCCAGCGGCGTTCACCGTGCCTTCGACGGCGTTGCCGGCCTTGTCGGCCGCAGCAGCGGTCGCGTCGGCGGCTTCGTCGGCCGCAGCAGCGGTCGCATCGGCAGCGCCAGCAGCGGCATCGGCGGCGGCGTCGCCAGCGGCGGCGGCGTCATCGGCAGCCGAGGTCGCGGTTTCCGAAGCGGCATCCTGGGTCTTTTCCGAGCAGGCGGCGAGGCTGAAGGCCGCGGCGGCCATCGAGGCGATGATGATTTTGCGCATGATATTCCTTTCGAAAACAATGACCGGGCGGCCGGTCATTAGGACTGAGAGTTAACGGTGGATCAGGAGCTTGGCAACCGCGCCCGATTGATACCTGTTCCGAACGAAAAAGGGGCCACCGGCGAACCGGCGACCCCCTCTTGTCTTTGACATTTCTTCGGCTCGAAAAGCCGAAAAATGCTTACTTCTTGGCTTCTTCCATCGCGCCCTTGGCGGCGTCCGAAGCTTCCTTGGCAGCGTCAGCAGCTTCGGTAGCCTTGTCGGTCGCCTTGGCAGCGTCGCCAGCAGCGGCGGCATCGCCAGCAGCGTCGGCAGCGGCACCGGCTTCGCCAGCAGCAGCGGCGGTCGCGTCGGCGGCGCCTTCAGCCGCTTCCATCGCGCCGTCAGCAGCGCCTTCGACGGTCGCAGCAGCGTCTTCGGTTGCAGCAGCCGTGTCATCGGCAGCCTTTTCGGCGCAAGCAGCGAGGCCCATCGAGGCGGCGAGGACGAGCGACAGAGTGATCGATTTCTTCATTTGGGAATACCCCTCTCGGTTTGAACTGACCGATCGGCACAGGAACTGATCTATCCCGAAATATGCCAATCGCGCGCAGAATTACCGCCTCGCGGAATCGCGTGCAACGCCCTTTTTGTGCGAGCCCCGGTGTTTCGTCCGAATTCGGTCTCGGTCTGGGGACGCGTGGCGGAAATTGTGGTGCGGCGCTTGGTTGACCAGATATAAAGAAAGCTTTATATGTGTGTCCGTGAGCGAGCTAATCGACATTTTCCGTGCCTTGGCGGACCCGACGCGACTGCGAGTCGTGGCGCTTTTGCGCGAAATGGAGCTGGCAATCGGCGAATTGGCGGTCGTGCTCGACCAGAGCCAGCCGCGCGTCTCGCGCCATGTCCGGATCCTGGTCGAGGCCGGGATCGTCGAACGGCGACGCGAGGGGAGCTGGGTTTTCCTGCGGATTGCCGAAAACGGACCGGTCGCCGGGATTATCGGGCAGGCTGAAAAATGGCCATTTTCGGCGCGCGAGGCGCTGGTCATCGCGCATGATGCGCGGCGCCTGACCGCGGTGCGCGACGAACGCGCCGCAGCGGCCGAACGCTATTTCGCCGAACATGCCGACGAGTGGGACGCGATCCGGTCGCGGCATATCGCCGAGAGCGAGGTCGAAGCGGCGATGCTGGCGATGATGCACAACCGCCGGCTCGGCCACCTGCTCGATATCGGCACCGGCACCGGGCGGATGGCGGAAATTTTCGCGCCGACCGCGCGCCGCATCACCGCGCTCGATCGCAGCCCCGAAATGCTGCGGATCGCGCGCGCCAAGCTCGCGGGGCAACCGATTCCGGTCGACCTGCTGCAGGGCGATTTCCTGAACCTGCCGGTCGCCGATGCGAGCGTCGACAGTATTGTCATTCACCAGGCGCTCCACTTCGCGCACGAACCCGACCGGGTGATCGCCGAAGCGAGCCGCGTGCTGCGCGGCGGCGGCCATTTGCTCGTCGTCGACTTTGCGCCGCACGAGGATGAGGAGCTGCGCAATTTTGCTGCGCACGCACGCCTTGGCTTTTCGGACGCGCAGATCCGCGGCTGGTTCGCCTCGGCGGGCCTGCTGCTGGAAAATACACAGACGCTCGAAGGCGGGGAGCTGGCCGTGAAGCTATGGCTCGGCCGCCGTCGCAGCGATGAAGATCAACCCACCGTCCCCGGTGACGGACAAAGTAAAAGGCTTGCGGCATGACGTCGAATTTGAACTCGTTGGCGGAGGCGCGCCGTGCCGCAGCATCGCCGCTGTTCGCCAATCTCGAAGGCGATATCGGCGTCAGCTTCGAATTTTTCCCGCCGAAGACCGAGAAGATGGAAGCGCAGCTGTGGGACACGTTCCGCACGCTCGAGCCGCTGGGTCCGAGCTTCGTTTCGGTTACCTATGGCGCGGGCGGATCGACGCGCGAGCGCACCCATGCGACCGTCGCGCGTATCGCCGCCGAAAGCCGCGTTCCGCCAGCCGCGCACCTGACCTGCGTCGAGGCCTCGCGCGCCGAGATCAATGAAGTGGCAGAGGCTTATTGGGAAGCCGGGGTGCGCCATATCGTCGCGCTGCGTGGCGACGTTCCGGGCGGCGAGCCCTATCGTGCGCATCCCGATGGTTATGCCAATGCGATCGAACTGGTCGCCGGGCTGAAGGCGATCGCGCCGTTCGACATTTCGGTCGCCGCCTATCCCGAAACGCATCCCGATGCGACATGCGCCGAAGCCGACCTCGACAACCTCAAGCGCAAGCTCGACGCCGGCGCGACGCGCGCGATCACGCAATTCTTTTTCTCGCCCGATAGCTTCCTGCGCTTTCGCGATACTGCCGCGGCGGCGGGCATCGACGCGCCGATCATTCCCGGCATCCTGCCCGTGTCGAACGTGTCGCAGACGCGCCGCATGGCCGACATGTGCGGCACCGCGATCCCGGCGTGGATGGTGTCGCTGTTCGACGGACTCGACGATCACCCCGCCGCGCGCCAGCTCGTCGCGGCGACGATAGCCGCCGAAATGTGTCGCCGCTTGTATGCGGGCGGCGTGCGAGATTTCCATTTCTACACGCTCAACCGTGCCGAACTCAGCTATGCCATCTGCCACCTTCTGGGCTTGCGTCCGCGGGTGGCGCCCGCGACGGAGAAAGCAGCATGACCGCCCGTGAAGCTTTGATGGCCGCCGCGAAGGACCGCATCCTGATCACGGATGGCGCGTTCGGGACCGAAATCCAGAACTGGAAATTGTCCGAGGCCGACTATGCCGGCACGCTGGGGCTCGCGCATGACCAGAAGGGGAATAACGACATCCTCGCGCTGACCGCTCCGCACGTGCCGGAGAGCATCCATCGCGCCTATTTCGAGGCGGGGGCGGACATTGCAGAGACGAACACCTTCAGCGCCAACCGGATCAGCCAGGCCGATTATGGCGCCGAACATTTGGTGCGCGAAATCAATGTCGAGAGTGCGCGGCTGGCGCGGCGGATCGCCGACGAGTTTCAGGCGAAGGATGGTCGTCCGCGTTTCGTGGCGGGCGCGATCGGCCCGACCAACAAGACGCTGTCGCTGTCGCCCGACGTCAACGATCCCGGGTTTCGCGAGATCGACTTCGAGTATCTGAAAGATGTGTATCGCGAACAGATCGATGCGCTGGTCGAGGGCGGGGTGGATTTTATCCTGATCGAGACGATCTTCGACACGCTCAATGCCAAGGCCGGGATCATGGCGGTCATCGAGGCCGGAGAGGCACTGGGCCGTGACCTCCCGATCATGTTGTCGATGACACTAACCGACCTGTCGGGCCGTAACCTGTCGGGACATACGGTCGAGGCCTTCTGGCACGCCGTTCGCCACGCGCGGCCGTTGACGATCGGGCTCAACTGCTCCTTCGGCGCAACGCAGCTCCGCCCGCACGTCAAGACGCTCAGCGAGATCGCCGACACGCTAATCATGGTCTATCCCAATGCGGGCCTGCCCAACGAGCTCGGCGAATATGACGAGCTGCCCGACACTACCGCCGGGCTGGTTGGCGAATGGGCCGATCATGGACAGGTCAATATCCTCGGCGGCTGCTGCGGTTCGACGCCGGCGCATATCGCGGCGATCGCGAAGGCGGTAGAAGGGCTGCCGGCGCGCGTGCTGCCTGAGGTGCCGGTGCGGACAAGGCTCGCGGGACTCGAACCCTTCACTATGGCGGCCTAGTCTCCCGAAAAACAAAGCCCGTTCGCCCTGAGCTTGTCGAAGGGCTGTTCTTCCATCGGGCCATCGCAAAAGAAAAGGGCGGGGCTTCGACAGGCTCGGCCCGAACGGAAAAGAAAAACATGACAACCGCCGCCTCCTCCAGCTTCGTCAACATCGGCGAACGCACCAACGTCACGGGTTCCGCGGCGTTTAAGAAGCTGATCCTCGCCGACGATTACACCGCGGCGGTCGAGGTCGCGCGCCAGCAGGTCGAGAATGGCGCGCAGGTCATCGACGTCAATATGGACGAGGGCCTGCTCGACGCCGAATATGCGATGACGACCTTCCTGAAGCTCATCGCCGCCGAGCCCGATATCGCGCGCATCCCGGTTATGATCGATAGCTCGAAATGGGATGTGATCGAGGCGGGGCTGAAATGCGTGCCCGGCAAGCCGATCGTCAATTCGATCAGTATGAAGGAAGGCGAAGAGCCCTTCCTCGACCATGCGCGCAAGTGCATGGCGTACGGCGCTGCGGTCGTCGTGATGGCGTTCGACGAGGTCGGGCAGGCCGACACGAAGGAGCGCAAGATCGAGATCTGCGAGCGCGCGTATAAATTGCTGATGACGATCGGCTTTCCGCCCGAGGACATCATCTTCGACCCCAATGTGTTCGCGGTCGCCACTGGCCTCGAAGAGCATGACAATTATGCCGTCGATTTTATCGAGGCGGTGAAGGAAATCCGCATCCGCTGTCCGCACGTCCATTTCTCGGGCGGCCTGTCGAACCTGTCGTTCGGGTTCCGTGGTAACGAGGTTGTGCGCCGTGCGATGCACAGCGTCTTCCTCTATTATGCGATCCCCGCCGGGCTCGACATGGCGATCGTCAACGCGGGCCAGCTCGATGTCTATGATACGATCGATCCCGAACTGCGGCAGGCAGTCGAGGATGTCGTGCTCAACCGCAAGGTCGAAGGCGAAGCCGAAAGCCCGACCGAACGGCTGATCGCGCTCGCCGAACGTTACAAAGGCACCAATGCGGCGCAGGAAAAGGCGGCCGAGGAATGGCGCGGATGGACGGTCGAAAAGCGTCTCGAACATGCGCTGGTCAAGGGCATCGACGCCTATGTCGTCGACGATACTGAGGAAATGCGTCTGTTGCTACCGCGCCCGATCGAAGTGATCGAAGGGCCGCTGATGGACGGGATGAATGTCGTCGGCGACCTGTTCGGGTCGGGCAAGATGTTCCTGCCGCAGGTCGTCAAATCGGCGCGCGTGATGAAAAAGGCGGTGGCGCATTTGCTGCCCTTCATTGAGGCGGCGAAGGAACCCGGCGCGAAGGGTAAGGGCAAGGTCGTGATGGCGACCGTGAAGGGCGACGTCCACGATATCGGCAAGAATATCGTCGGCGTCGTGCTGCAATGTAACGGCTTCGAGATCGTCGACCTCGGCGTGATGGTGCCGTGGTCGAAGATCCTCGAGGCAGCGAACGAGAATGACGCCGACATGATCGGCCTCTCGGGCCTCATTACCCCCTCGCTCGACGAGATGGTAACGGTCGCCGAGGAAATGCAGCGCGCGGGCATGACGATGCCGCTGCTGATCGGCGGCGCCACGACGTCGAAGGTTCACACCGCGCTCCGCATCGATCCCGCCTATCAAGGACCCGTGCTCCACGTCCTCGACGCCAGCCGCGCGGTCGGCGTTGCGACGTCGCTGGTCAGCGACACCGGGCGCGATGCCTATGTGCAGGGTTACAAAGACGATTACGCCCATGTCCGCGACGTACGCGCGGGCAAGGGGCAGAGCGTGCTCCACAGCCTCGAAGAGGCGCGCGCCAATTTTTACGACGCCTATTTGAGCGACAAGCCCGCGCCGCCGATGCAGCCGGGGCTGCATCGCTTCGACGACTGGTCGCTCGAAGATTTGCGCGAATGCATCGACTGGACGCCCTTCTTCCGGGCGTGGGAGCTGCACGGCACCTATCCGTCAATCCTGGAAGACGAGGTGGTCGGCGAGACGGCGGTGGCACTCAAGGCCGATGCCGACGCGATGCTCGACAGACTGATCGCCGAAAAATGGCTGACCGCGCGCGGCGTCTGCGCCTTCTGGCCCTGCGCGCGCGACGGCGACAGCGTCACCATCCACCTAGCCGACGAGGAGCGCCATGTGACGCTCCCCTTCCTGCGCCAGCAGATCAAGAAGAGCCGCGACCGTGCCAATATGTGTCTCGCCGACTTCATCGATCCGGCGGGCGACTGGATGGGCGGCTTTGCGGTCGGCATCCACGGCATCGAGCCTTTTTCGGAGCGCTTCCGCGCCGACAAGGACGATTATTCGGACATCCTGCTGAAGGCACTGGCGGATCGTTTCGCCGAAGCCTTCGCCGAGCGGCTGCACCAGCATGTTCGCACCACCTTGTGGGGCTATGCGCCGGGCGAACAGCTGACCAACGAGGCACTGATCAAGGAAGAATATCGCGGTATCCGTCCGGCCCCCGGCTATCCCGCCTGTCCCGATCACAGCCTGAAGCCGATCCTGTTCGACCTGCTTCGGGCAGAGGAAAATGCTGGGCTGGTGCTGACCGAAAGCTTTGCGATGCTGCCCACGGCTGCCGTGAGCGGCTTCTATTTCGGACACCCCGAAAGCCAGTATTTCGGTGTCGCGCGGATCGGCAGCGACCAGCTCGAAGATTATGCGGCGCGGCGCGGGGTCGATATCGAAACCGCAACGCGCTGGCTGCGCCCGAACCTCGATTAACGCGCCTCGGCACGCCTGTCCGATAAGGGGACAGGCGTGCGGTTAACCAGCTTCGCGAACGACGGGTGCGCCAAAAGCCGCTATGGGCGGAGCATGTTCAAGGCAATTCTCCATCGGCCCCTGTTGCCGCTGCTCGCCCTTCCGCTGCTTCTCGCGCCGGCGCCGCTGCCCGCGCAGACCGGCACCGCGCCCTACAGCGTCGACGGCCGTGGCTTTAACCGGCTTCAGGAAGCGGTCGATGCGATCGGCGACGGCGAGGGCACGATCCGCATCGGACCCGGCTATCATCGCGACTGCGCGGTGCAGACCGCCGGCCGCATCGCCTTTGTCGCCGCTGAACCCGGCCGCGCGGTCTTCGACGGCGTGACCTGCGAGGGGAAGGCGACGCTGGTGCTGCGCGGCAACGGGGCGCGTGTCGACGGGATCGTGTTCCAGAATCTGCGCGTGCCCGACGGCAATGGCGCGGGCATCCGCCTCGAGCGCAGCAATCTCGATATCGTGAACAGCATGTTCCGCAATAGCGAGGAAGGCATACTGACCGGTGACGATGCGGCGGCGACGCTGACGATCACCCGCTCGACCTTCTCGCGGCTCGGCCGCTGCGACCGCGGGCTCAGCTGCGCGCACAGCGTTTACACCGGCGCGTATGGCCGCGTCATCGTGACGAACACGCGCTTCGAAAAAGGCAGCGGCGGCCATTATCTCAAGACGCGTTCGCCGCAGGTTGAGATCAGCGACAACAGTTTCGACGATACGCAGGGGAAGGGGACCAATTATTTGATCGACCTGCCCGCGGGATCGACCGGCCGCGTCACGGACAACCTGCTCATCCAGGGCCGTGACAAGGAAAATTATGCGGTACTGATCGCGGTCGCAGCCGAGGCGCGCGACAATCCGTCACGCGGGCTGGTGATCACCGGCAATCGCGCCAGCGTGCCGCAGGGTCTGGACCGCAAGACGATCTTCGTCGCCGACTGGAGCGGCGAGCCGCTCGCGATCGGACCGAACGAGATCGGCCCGGGACTGACGCGCTTCGAGAAAATTTCGGATTAGGCTTCGCCGCGCGTTTCGATAAGCGACGCGGCGAGCGCTTCGGCGGGCGATTTTCCGCCCCACAGCACGAACTGGAACACCGGGTAAAAGCGCTCGCATTCGTCGATCGCGCTTTCGATCAGCGTTTCTGTCATCTCGAGCGGCAGCGCCGCGTCGGCGCCGAGCAGCATGCCGTGGCGGAACAATATCGTGCCGCTGTTCGACCAGAGCTCGAAATGGCCGAGCCACAATTGTTCGTTGATCAGCGCGAGAGCCTCGTGCGCGACGGCACGCTTGTCTTCGACAACGCGGATGTCGGGGAAGGCGAGGAGCTGGATCACGCCATCGTCGGCGCGCCACACCGCGCGCAGCTCGTATGTCGTCCAGCTGCCCTGCGCGGTCGCGACGATCTCATCCTCGCCGACCATCTCGTGCGGCCAGTCGTGCGCGGCAAAATAGGACGCGAGCATCTCCATCGGGGCTGCGTCCTGGCCGTCATCGTCGTCGTAAATATCGTCACTCATGCGCGCGCCTTAGCCCGGATGGTACGATGACGCGAGTCCGCGTCCCGTGCCATCCGGGGAATTATTGTGCATAAACTGCCAAAAGCGCGTCCGCGTGTCTCAGCTCTTGGGCTTGTGCGCCGCGGGTTTGGCAGCGGGTTTTGCGGCCGGCTTCGCAGCGGCTTTCGGTGCGGCAGCGGCCTTAGGCGCGGCCGCGGGCTTCGCGACACCCTCAAGCTTGTCGAGACGCGCCTTCAGCGCTTCGGCTTCGGCGCGTGCGGTGGCGGCCATTTTCTTTACCGCCTCGAATTCCTCACGGCTGACGAAATCCATGCGGCCAACCCATTCCTTGGCGCGGTCGCGCATCGCGGACTCGGCTTCGCGGCCCGCGCCCGCGACGGTTCCGGCAATGCCGTTCACCATCTTGGCCAGATCGTCGAAAAAGCGGTTTTCGCTCTGCATGTCTAAATTCCTCCGTCGGGGCTATCCCCTTGCCACTATCCTATTTGGGTGCTGGCAGCGGCGGGAACAAGGGTTTCGGCATCGGGATTGCGCTGATCAATCTGGAAATTGAGGATCGCGGCAAAGCTGAGCCAGATCATATAGGGCACGAGCAGCCACGCCGCGGCCTTGCGGATCGGCGCAAAAGCGAAGGCGGTAGCGACCGTCACCATCAGGATGAAGATGATCACATAGAGCGCGGTCGTCACTTGATGCTGCCCGAAAAACAGCGGCGACCAGGCGAAATTGGCGAAAAGCTGGACGAAAAAAAGCAGCAGCGCAAAACCGCGCCCCTTCGCGCCGCGCGCGTGCAGGATCATCGCGAGCGACAGGCCAAGGCAGATATAGAGGAGCGGCCAGACGGTGCCGAACACCCAGCCCGGCGGGGTGATTGGCGGCAGGTCGAGCGCGGCGAACCAGCGATTGCCATAACCGCTGTTCGACAACAGGCCCGACAGGCTGCCCGCGAGCACGATGGCTGGCACGGTGACGAGCGCCCAGCGCAGATAGGACATGCGAAGCTGCCCCGGCGTTGCGATTTCGGTCATGTCCGCATTATCCCCCACACGCGAATCCGTTGCATCGGTGTCGCGATTGTGCGGCGCAGCGTCAAGCGGCTCGCTTCACCGCAGCAATCAGAAATTCAACATTTCCTTCGGGGCCAGTAATCGGGCTTTCGACGAGATCGACGACGTCCCAGCCTTCGCCGGTCAGCCAGTCACGCACTTCGGCGCAAACGCGGGCGTGCACCGTGGCATCGCGGACGACGCCTTTTTTGCCGACTTCGTGACGTTCGGCCTCGAACTGCGGCTTGATCAGCGCGACCATCCGCGCGCCGGATTTCGCGAAGCCCATCGGCACCGGCAGCACCTTCGACAGCGCGATGAAGCTGGCGTCGCAGACGATCAGGTCGACGGATTCGGGGATGTGCGTCGGCGTCAGGATACGCGCACTCGTCTGTTCATGGACGACAACGCGCTCGTCTTGCCGCAGCTTCCACGCGAGCTGGTTGGTGCCCGAATCCACGGCATAAACGCGCGCCGCGCCGCGGCTGAGCAACACGTCGGTGAACCCGCCCGTTGACGATCCGACGTCGATCGCGACCGCGCCGCTCACGTCCCAGCCCAGATGCGTGAGCGCATGGTCGAGCTTAATCCCGCCGCGCGACACCCACGGATGGTCGCGGCCCTTGACGCTGACCTCGGCATCATCGGCAACCTGCTGCCCCGCCTTGTCGATCTTGCGGTCGCCGACAAAGGCAAGCCCCGCCAGGATCAGCGCCTGCGCGCGCGTCCGGCTTTCGGCGAGGCCGCGGTCCACGAGCAACTGGTCGGCGCGCTGTTTGGCCATCAGGGCTTCGCCTTGTCGGTGAGCAGGCCGGGGGTCAGGATCTGCGGCAGGATTTCGGGCTTGGCGGCGCCCGGCGCATACCAGAGATAAAGCGGCACGCTGTTGCGGCCATGTTCCGCCAGCGTGCGCGTGATGACCGGATCACCGTTCGTCCAGTCGCCGACGAGCGTGACAACGCCTGCCTTGTCGAATGCACGCTGCACCGCCTCGCGATTGATCGCCCCTGCCTCGTTCGCCTTGCACGACAGGCACCAGTCGGCGGTGAAATAGACGAAGACGGGTTTGCCGGTGGCGCGCGCCCTGGTCAGCGCTTCGGCAGAGAAGGTCGATCCGGCGCCATCGGCGGCGCGTTCGGCCTTGGCGACTTCGGCCACCGTGCCCGCGAGGCTGCCGAGCAGGAGCAGGCCCGAGGCAATCAGCAGCCACGATCGCCGGTCGCCGCGCTGGATCGCGCCGAAATGGGTGAGCAGGACAAGCGCCATGGCGACGGCGGTGACCGGCCATATGAGCTGTTCGCCGCTGCCGAGCTGGCGCCACAGCAACCAAGCCAGTGCGAGCGTGGTCAGTCCCATCGGCAGCGCCATCCATTTGCGGAAGCGGTCCATCCACGGTCCGGGCTTGGGTAGCCGGTTCCGCAGCGCGGGCACAAAGCCGATCGCAAGGAAGGGCAGGGCAAGCCCCAGCCCCAGACCGCCGAAGATCGGCAGCGCGGCCCAGGCGGGCAGCACCAGCGTTGCGCCGAGCGCCGCGCCGAGCAGCGGGCCGCTGCACGGCGTCGCGACGAAGGCCGCGAGCGCGCCAGTCCAGAAGCCGCCGGATGCTCCGCCCTTGTCGACCAGCGCCTGCCCACCACCGAAGGACGGCAGCTCATAGGCGCCGAGCAGGTTGAGTGTGATTGCCAGCGCAAGGATCAGCAGCGCCAATACGCTCACCGGATGCTGCAACTGGAACGCCCAGCCGACCTGTTCGCCCGCCGCGCGGAGCGCAAGCAGCGCGCCGCCGAGGAGCAGCGCGGTCACGATGGCGCCCGCCGTATAGGCCAGCGCCTCGACCTTCGCCGAGCGCACATCGCCACCCGAGCGCGCGAGGCTTAGCGCCTTGAGGCTCAGTATCGGGAAGACGCAGGGCATCAGGTTGAGGATTAGCCCGCCAAGGATGGCGCCGCCGAGCGCGGTCCAGAACAGGCCCATGTCGATGCCGGCGGCCTTCCCGGCGATCACCTCGCCCGCGGCCGGCACGGTGCCGGGTTCGAGCGTCAACGACAGCCCTCGCCCGCCGCCGAGCTTCAGTAGCGCCGAAACCGGCCCCGCCTTTTCCCCCTTCGCGCGCGTCTCGACTATGATGTGGTCCCTGTTGCGGCTGACGTTTTGGGGGGCGGCATAGTCGACCACATCCTGCGTTTCGACGAACAGGTGCGGCGCGTCGATCGCGGTCGTGGCGGGGAGGGGAATGGCGAAGCGCACCATGGCGCCGCGCCTTTCCCAAGTGCCGTGGCGATCGAGCGGTTGCGGAAGCAGCGCGCGCCAAGCGTCGAAGCGGGTGCGTTCCGCGGGCACGATTTTTCCATCGCCGGCCTTCAGCGCGACCGAAATCACGGCTTTCTCCGGCACGCACACCTTGTCGGTGCAGGCGAGCCAGTTCGCGACCCCGGACAAAGTCAGGTCGGTGCCCGGCGCGACGTTCTTGTCGACCTGCACCTCGGCGAGCAGCGCATAGGGATGCTCATAGACATGGTTCATCATGCCGAAGAGGATCAGCGCGTCGGGCACCGGATAGCGGAAGGGGGAGATCGTCACGCCTTCGGGGGCGTTCCATTCGACCGACAGGCCGAAGCCCGCGTCGCCGCCATTCGCCCAATAGCCGTGCCACGTTTTTTCGGGCGCCATCGTCAGTGCGAGCGTCGTGCTGCTGCCGGGGGTCGGCGCCGCCGACTCGGCAACCAGTTTGGGCTGGATATGCGTCGATTGCGCGTGCGCGGGGCCGGCCATGACGCCGACCAGCGTCAGCAATGCCAGTAGCGTGCGCACCATAAGTGTCACAAAAGCCTCACTCTGCAAATTCATGGCTATGCCCGCGCCCGTTCATCGTTCGAAGGCTTGCCATATAGGCGGCTTTCGACGAGAGGACAGCCCGCGCTGACACCCTCAGGTTGGAGAAGCCGTCCGTGAAGCTGAAATATCTGTCCACTGCCCTTGCCGCCGTGCTTTGTGTTGCCGCTGCCGGAACCGGTCTCGCGCAGAATAGCGCGCCCCCGTTACAAAAAGTTACCGCCGCGACCCCGGCACCAAAGCTTGTCGTGATGATTGCGGTCGATCAGTTTTCAGCCGACCTTTTCGCCGAATATCGTGGGCATTTCACCGGCGGACTCGCGCGGCTTGCGTCGGGCGTCGTCTTTCCTTCGGGTTATCAGTCGCACGGCGCGACCGAAACCTGCCCCGGCCATTCGACGATCCTGACCGGGAACCACCCGGCACACACCGGGATCGTCGCCAATAATTATTTCGACCTGTCGGTCGCGCGCGCCGACAAGCGCGTTTATTGCGCCGAGGATGAGACGGTCGCAGGGACGACGTCGAAGGGCGGCGAATATGCGCCGTCGGTAAACCATCTGCTCGTCCCGACGCTCGGCGATTTGATGAAGGCGCGCGATCCGAAGGCGCAGGTCGTCTCGGTGTCGGGCAAGGATCGTTCGGCGATCATGATGGGCGGCCGTCAGGCCGACGAACTGATGTGGCTCGCGCCCACCGGGCTCACCAGCTATCGCGGTACGACGCTGTCGCCCGCCGCACAGCAGGCAAGCGCCGCGATTGCGGCCGCGATCAACCAGCCGCGCCCCGCAATGACGCTGCCCGCCGATTGCACGGCGCACGACATCGCGATCCCGGTCGGCGACAAGGGCGCGACCGTGGGCACCGGCCGGATGGCGCGCGATGCCGGCGACTTCCGCAAGTTCATGGCGTCGCCCGAGGCCGACGGCGCGGTCCTCGCGACCGCCGCCGCGCTGCGCCAGGTGCGCAAGATGGGCGAGGGTAGCAACACCGACCTGCTGATCGTCGGCCTGTCGGCGACCGACTATGTCGGCCACAGCACCGGCACCGAAGGCAGCGAAATGTGCCTCCAGATGGCGGGTCTCGACCGCGAGCTGGGTGAATTCTTCGCAAAGCTCGATGCCACCGGAATCGATTATGTCGTCGCGCTGACTGCCGACCATGGCGGGCACGACCTGCCCGAACGCAACCGCCAGAACGCTTGGCCCTATGCGCAGCGCATCGACAAGGCGCTCAACCCCGGCGCGATCGGCAAGGAAGTCGCCGAAAAGCTCGGCCTGCCGCAACCCATTCTTTATGGCGACGGCGACGATTATTATTTCGCGAAGACGCTGACCGCAGCGCAGCGCAAGGCCGTGCTCGCCGAAATCCTGCCGCGCCTCCGCGCGCATCCGCAGGTCGAGGCAGTGGTGACGCGCGACCAGCTCGACGCGCACCCGATCTCGAAGCGTGCGCCCGACACGTGGAGCCTGCTCGACAAGCTGCGCGCATCCTATAATCCGCAGCGGTCGGGCGATTTCATCATCGCGCTGAAGCCGCGGGTCACGCCGATCCCCGAATCGGGCATCGGTTATGTCGCGACGCACGGGTCGGTGTGGGATTATGACCGCCGCGTGCCGATCCTCTTCTGGCGCAAGGGGCTCGCGGGTTTCGAACAGCCCAACGCGGTGATGACGGTCGATATCATGCCGACGCTGGCGTCGGTCGTCGGTGTCCCCGTCGATGCGAACAAGATTGATGGCCGCTGCCTCGACCTGTTGTCGGGGCCCGAGAGCAGCTGTCGCTAAGGACAGAAAAGAAGGACCTATGACCAAAGCATTGCGGAATTTCTCCGGCCGGTTCCTGCTGGTGGGCTGCGGCAATATGGCGGGCGCAATGCTCGATCGCTGGCTGGCGGCGGGTCTCGACCCGGCGCTGGTCGCGATCGTCGATCCCTATGCGACGGCGCGAAAGGGCATCGCCCAATATGCGTCGCTGGATGAATGGCAGGCCGCGGGCGGCAGCGCCGACTGGATCATGCTCGGCATGAAGCCGCAGCAGCTTGGCGACGTCGCCGACGTGCTGGCGCCGCTCGCGACCGGCAAGGTTCATCTGCTCTCGATCCTCGCGGGCGTCTCGCTCGCCGATCTCGCGGCGCGTTTCCCCGATGCGGGTGCGCAGGTCCGTATCTTGCCGAACCTTGCCGCGCGCATCGGCGCCGGGGTTTCGGCGGTTGCGACGCTGGGCGATGCCGACGATGCGGCGATCGACGCACTGCTCGACACGCTAGGCAAAACGGTGCGGCTCGCCGACGATTCGACGATGGATCTTGTCACCGCCTTCACGGGCAGCGGCCCCGCTTTCGTCTTCCGCCTGATCGAGGCCTATGCTGCGGCGGGCGAACGGCTGGGCCTGTCGGCCGAGGACTCGCTGGCACTCGCCACCGCGACCTTTGGCGGTGCGACGGCCTTGCTCGCCGACAGCGGCGAAAAGCCCGGCGTGCTGATCGCGCAGGTTGCGAGCAAGGGCGGTACGACGCAGGCCGGGCTCGATGTGCTCGACAGCGACGGCCAGCTTGCGGCGCTGCTCACCAATGTGCTGCGCGCGGCGCGCGATCGCGGGCGTGAGCTTGCGGATATTGCGCGCGGCGAGGGCTGACCCGTCATAACCCGCTCGTGTCGAGCGAAGTCGAGACACCTCTCGGTGTGGCGCCCAGCCGATGGGCATCTCGACTTCGCTCGATGCGAACGGAATTAAGTATGGCTAGTCCACCTCTTTCCCCAGCATCGCGATCCGGCGGCGTTCGCGCGGCGGGACGAGCGCTTCGCTGACCTGCCAGAACCCCGTCACCGCCTGCTGCCCCGCATGGGTGTAGGCGCGGCTCATCGTGTCGCGGAGCGTCGTGAAGATCGCGCTCTCGGCCGCGCGGCCGGCGTCGGTCAGGCGAAGCTCCTTCGCGCGCCGGTCGCGATTGCCGGGGCGCGTCGTCAGATAGTCGCGCGCCTCCAACTCCTTTACGACCCGCCCGAGCGACTGTTTGGTAATGCCGAGCAGGGCGAGCAGGTCCGAAATCGTCAGCGCCGGTTGCCGCGCGATGAAATAGAGCGCGCGGTAATGCGCGCGCCCAAGCTCCTTTTCGGCGAGCCGCGCATCGATCGCGCGCCACAGCGAAGCATGGGCGAAAAAGAGGAATTCGATGCCGCGGCGCACTTCATCTTCGCGCAAGAAAAGAGCAGAGGCAGCGGGTACTTGTGAAAGAAAATTCTCATCCTGCATAGTCGCTACCGTTGCGCGTCGCGCCGGTCTTTGGCAAGAGGCCCGCTCCACAAACCCGCTGGAGCGGCGGTTTCGATGGAATCGAAAGCATCGCTCCAGCTTCTTTGTTTTACCGCGTTTTCCGAGTCATCAGGCGGTTCCGCCTGACTTGAAAACGCTCTGACACAGGTGTTTTCGCATGTCCGCTCCCGCCTTCACCCATCTGCCGCACTCCAATCCGGTCGCGGACGATGTACGGGCGGCGGCGATCGCCGATCCGGCGTTCGGGCGCGTCTTCACCGATCATATGGTATCGATCCGCTACACCGAAGGGCAAGGCTGGCATGACGCGCAAGTGATGCCGCGCGGGCCGCTGTCGCTCGATCCCGCGACCGCGGTGCTCCATTATGCGCAGGAAATCTTCGAAGGGCTGAAGGCCTATCGCCTCGACGACGGATCGATGGCGCTGTTCCGGCCCGAGGCCAACGCCGCCCGCTTTAATGCGAGCGCGCGCCGCATGGCGATGGCCGAATTGCCCGAGGAACTCTTCATCGCCGCGGTGAAGGAAGCCGTTGCCGCCGATGCACACTGGTTCCCGCCGGTCGAGGGGGGCGCGCTCTACCTCCGCCCCTTCATGTTCGCGAGCGAAGTGTTCCTCGGCGTCAAGCCCGCTGCCGAATATCAGTTCCTCGTCATCACCTCGCCGGTCGGCAATTATTTCAAGTCGGGTGCCCCCGCGATCTCGCTCTGGGTGTCGGAGGATTATACCCGCGCCGCGCCCGGTGGCACCGGCGCCGCCAAATGCGGCGGCAACTATGCCTCCAGCCTCGTTGCGCAGCGCGAGGCGATCGCCAAGGGCCACGACCAGGTTGTCTTCCTCGACGCCGCCGAGCATCGCTGGATCGAGGAACTGGGCGGCATGAACATGTTCTTCGTCTTCGACGACGGCAGCATCGTCACCCCGCCGCTGACCGGCACGATCCTGCCCGGCATCACGCGCGACGCGATCATCACGCTGGCGCGCGACGCCGGCCTGACGGTGCGTGAGGAACCCTATGCAATCGACCAGTGGCAGGCCGATGCGGAGAGCGGCAAGCTCACCGAAAGCTTCGCCTGCGGCACGGCCGCGGTGGTAACGCCGGTCGGCAAGGTCACGCGTGGCAATTCGAGCTTCACCATCGGCGCCGGCGGTCCGGGGCAGGTGACGACGAAGCTCAAGGACAAGCTCGTCGATATCCAGCGCGGTCGCGCCGCCGATCCGCACGGTTGGGTCACCCGCCTCTAAGGCTGCCTTGCAATAACCGGCGGCGCGCTATAGAGCGCGCCTCGCACCGGCCCGTTGGGGCGTCGCCAAGTGGTAAGGCAGCGGCTTTTGATGCCGCCATTCGCAGGTTCGAATCCTGCCGCCCCAGCCAGCCGGTGTTTTCAGAGGCGCTCGTAAGCTCTCAGAGCTTCTCGGCTAAATCAATAAAAACAATGAGTTATCTTGAGACGGAATCGCGATTCCGCTCAGGCGGTCCCCTTGCAGCTCGACCCGTTTTTGGTCAGATTGTTGGTAGCAATTCCGCTCTTACCAACAAATTGCGCGCGCACAGGATTCGAACCTGTTCGCGTGACGGGAAAGGCTGTGCCCATGCTCACCAACGTCGCCATCAAGGCGTTCAAGCCCGCGTCGAAACCCTACAAAAAATCGGATGGCGGCGGGCTGTTTCTGCTCATCTCTCCCAATGGATCGAAAGCCTGGCGCTTCGCCTACCGCTTCGACGGAAAACAGAAGCTGCTGTCGGGCGGACCATTCCCGGCAACGACATTACTTGCGGCTCGCGGATGGCGCGACATGATGAAGCATCAGCTTGCGCTGGGGCTTGACCCATCCGCTGAGCGAAAGGCCGCGAAGGGCAGGGCGGTCGCGGGAGTCACCGCGGAAATCGCGAACAGCTTCGAGCATATCGCTCGCGAATGGCTCGAGACGCGCATGCTGGCTTGGTCACCGCGTTATGCGGCGCTTGTCATCGGGCGGCTCGAGGCGGACGTGTTCCCGGCTGTCGGGAAGCTCGAGATCAACACGATCACCCCGCGTCAGATGCTCGACGCAATCCGCGCGATCCAGGCGCGCGGTGCGATCGAAATGGCTCATCGGGTCAAGAACCATTGCAGTGAGATTTTTCGCTACGCGATTCCAGACGGTCGCTGCGAGAGTGATCCTTGTCGCGATCTTTCGCCGGCGCTGACGAAGGCGCGGCCGGTCAAACATCATCCGAAAGTCGCCGCCAAAGATTTGCCCGCGTTTTTTACCAAGCTCAACGCCGATGGGGCGGAGCGCATGAGCCATCTCGCGCTGCGCTGGACTATCCTGACGATGGTCCGAACGCAAGAAACGCGCTTTGCCGAATGGCACGAATTCGAGGATCTCGACGGTCCAAACCCCATGTGGCGGATATCGCCCGAGCGGATGAAGATGCGGTCGGAGCATCTCGTGCCGTTGCCTCGCCAGGCGCTCGATCTCCTTCAGGAGATCAACGATATCAATCTTTACCGCAAAGCTGGCAATGTGAAGCTAGGCCGCTTCCTCTTCCCTGTGGCCTACACCAAATCCCGGGTCATCAGTAATAATCGGATGCTAGACATCATGTACCGGATGGGGCTTCGCGGGAAGGCGACCGTCCATGGATTTCGTGGCCTTGCGAGCACTGTGTTGAACGAAAGCGGCCTCTTCGAACCCGACTGGATCGAATGCCAGTTGGCGCACCAGCCTCGCGGCGTGCGGGCGGCCTATAACTCTGCGCGGTATCTCGCTCATCGGCGACCAATGATGCAATGGTGGGCGGACTATCTTGACGCGGCCGAGGCTAAAGGGGCGGATGCGAACTGATGGCCGACTTGAGACGGTCGGCTATATATAGGAGATCACAGCAAAGCGGACATCGCCTTGCCTTTTCGAATATCAGAGCATCAGCGGGGCAATTCAATGGAATCGCCGTCCGCTTCCTGCCGTACTCACCTGTTGCCGCGTCGGCATCTCCAGATAATGCGGCGAAATCGGCTCGAAGCCTCACCCGGTCGTCAGCCAATATGTTCCCTGATTTGGTCCCCTGCAAAGTCCATGAAAGCCTGTATGCGCGGAGTGCGCCTCAGATCCGGATGAATGAGAAGCCACACTTCCGATTGCAGTTCAGCAACGGGCACGCCGCACGCGCGCAATCCCAGATGACGGGCGAGGTAGGTCGGCACGAGCGCCTTGCCGACGCCCGCTGACGCGGCCTGCGCAGCAGCCCACATGCTATTGACGCTCAGCGCGACCTCGGCTTCCGAAACGCGACCCGACAGCCAGCGAGATGACGGAATAGAGGAAAGACTGTCGTCGAGAACAATCCACCGTAAATCATCCGGTGCACCCTTGGCAGCGTAAACGCCGAAGTCGAACGATCCGGCTCGCCGGCCGACGAGCGTCTCGGGCGGCGAACGCGTCGGGCGAATGGCCACTTCCGCCTCGTAGCGCGCCATGTCGGCGAAATCGTTCGATACGATCAGATCAACTCGGATTTCGGCGTACCGGTTATTGAAAGCCGGCAGCATCCCGGTGATCAGAGGCACAAGCGAATCCGCTGTTGTAATAGTGATGCGCCCTTCGAGCTGGCGTCCGCCGCCCGCCATCTGGCGCCGCGCGTCAGCGAGGCTAGCGTCTATGGCAGTGGCGGCAAGCGCCAGCTCCTCCCCCAACGTCGTCGGGCTGTAGCGCCCGCCCATACGCTGGAACAGCGGCGCTCCGGCCTCGGCCTCGAGATCCTTTAGCCGGCGATAGAGCGTTGCCAGATGAATGTTGAGCGCGGTCGCTGCTACAGTGGGTCTTCCGGTTCTCGCGAGCGCTCCGATCAGAAGAAGATCATCGGTCGACAGCATTTTTTCGCGTCCATGCGAATGAGTTTCGCAAATTATGCAGAAGAATTCGCTGCAGCGCAAATCAATATATCGATCCTACCGAGGAGATCGACATGAAAAGACTGCTTCATCTCAAGGCATCGCCGCGCGCCGATGGGTCGCATTCCCTCGCGGCGGCGCACAAGTTTCTGGAAACATTGCACAGCAGGAGCGGCGCAATCGATGTTGCGGAGGTCGACGTGTGGAAGACCGACCTTCCGCATCTCGACGGAGCCTTGCTCGCAGCAAAATATGCCATGCTTTCGGGAGGGGCCTTGAAGGCCGACGAAGCGCTCGCTTGGAGCGCGATCCAGACTATGGTCCAGGAGCTCGATGCCGCCGACGTCGTCTTGATCTCGACACCTATGTGGAACCTCTCGATCCCCTACCGGCTCAAGCATTATATCGATCTGGTGACCCAGCCGGGACTAAGTTTTCGCTTCCATCCCGAAACAGGCTATGTGCCATTGCTGCGTCCCCGCCCGGTGGTAGCGATCCTTGCCAGCGCGGGCGATTTCTCCGAAGGCCCTTCGTGGGGACGACCGGATCTTGCCACCCCCTATCTGCAAGAGGCACTGAAATTTATCGGACTTCGCGATGTCGAGATTGTCCCGATCTGTCTCACCGCGGGGAAGCCGGAAGCCGCCACCGCCGCCGCGGCGCGCGCGCAAGAAGCGCTCGAGCAACTGGCCAACCGGCTCGCCGAGAATGCTGCATGAACCAGGCAACCGGCTGGGCGCTGCTCATCTTTTCCGGTGTCCTCGATGTGATGTGGGCATTCGCGACCAAGAAATCGCAAGGCATGACCCATTGGGGCTGGGGCACCTTCTCCCTTCTGTTGCTCGCCGGCTTCGTCATTGCCTTAAGCAAAGCCCTTTCCGTGCTTCCCTTGGGGATGGCCTACGCAGTCTGGACCGGCATCGGCGCGGTCGGCTCGGTCATCGTCGGGGCGATCCTGTTTGGCGAGCCGCTGACCGCTACGCGCATCTCCTACATCGCCATCATCGTCATCGCCATTGCCGGGCTCAACATCGGATCGGCTGAGAATCCAGCCGGTTAGACAGTGGCCGGACGCTGCGGACGGCACTGCCGGACACTATTTGCAACAAAGCTCTTAAACGATCTGACGGGGAGTCTCGCCGGCGCCAAAGACTATCGCGTGTCCGCCGAATGTGTCCATATACTCGCGGATGCGCGACACCTTCCCGTCGGCGGTTTCGAATATGAAGACATAGACGAGATCAAAATCCTGCCCGCCTGCGAGTGTTGCGCGCTGCCTTTGTTCGATCACGACGCGATTTCCTTCCGCGGTGGAAGAGATCACATCGATCTCCATGCCGTTGCTAAACAGCCGGCGGAAGTCTTCGAGGATGAATTTGATAATGGCATCGGGACCGACCATGTGGTGCGTGACGCCGAGAGCGACTGCGGTCGCGTTTGCCGGAGGGGCCAGCCATTCGACATCCTGCGTAACCGCCGCGCGGATCTTCGCAGGATCGCGGGAAAAGAGCGCAGCCCAATATGCTTTGACGATCTCCCTCGCAGTGAGGGAAAGGCTCTGTTCATTCTGGTCGGGCATTCGGTATATCTCCGTTCAAGCTTTCCGGAAACCGTGCACGTTGATCGGTGATCACCAATGCAGATCGGTCTCGCGGCGGGGGAGCCAGGTTCCGCGGAACGGAGCCGGAGCCCGACGGCGTGTCTGTCGCAAGAGACCTCGTTCTGCTCGCGATTATCGGACTCCATCATTTGCGAATTTGAAGGAGTCCGATTTCCGCTAGTGTCCGATACCCGAAATCGCCAAGGTTGTGCGATGCTGGACGACGACGCCTGCTATTCGCGCCTCGCCCGACGCGACCCTGCTGCCGATGGCGAGTTCTTCGTCGCGGTAAAGACGACCGGCATTTACTGCCGCCCGATCTGTCCGGCGAGGTTGCCCCTCCGACAAAATGTCAGCTTCTTCCGCACGGCGGCCGCAGCGCATGCCAACGGGTACCGGCCCTGTCTGCGCTGCCGACCGGAATCCGCTCCGGATAGCCCGGCGTGGCTCGGCACTCTGGCTTCGGTGCGGCGAGCACTGAACCTTATCGACAACGGCTTTCTCGTCGATCGTGACGTCGATGCTCTGGCGGATACGTTGGGCATGACGGCGCGTCACCTGCGGCGATTGTTCATGAAACATCTCGGCGTCGGCCCGATGGCAGTTGAGCAAGTGAGACGCTTGCACCTCGCCAAGAAGCTAATGCATGAAACCGCGCTGCCGATCACCGAAATCGCCTTCGCTGCCGGCTATGGCAGTCTCAGGCGTTTCAATGAGGTATTCCTGAAGGCGTTCAAACGGCCGCCCTCGTCATTGCGCAGAAAAAGGGAAGTGAACAGCAGCGCGGCGCCGCTGGCGGTGTCCATAGCGCTGAGGCCAGACAGCATATCATTCCCCACACCTGATCAGTTGGCGCTTGAGGTCGGCACCTCGGCAAGCGCCCTGATCCGGTCAGTGAAGGGCAGCGCCGTCACCGTGGAGCTGGTTAACATTGCGCCCAAAGACATTGCCGCAGCGATCAGCGAGATAAAGCAGCGACTTCATGGCCATCGGCCGGGCGTTGCCATACGGCAGCCACCGCTTGCTGCTCCGGCGGGCGGGAATGCAGGCAATCAAGCTGATGGCACGGCAGGCTGAGACGACAGGCCGCGAGGCTCTTTCGAGCCGTGTCCGCCTGCGACCGAGACGCCGATCTCGCCAATGAGCCAGTCGAACAACTGTAAAACGCCTTCCCGCTGATCACCGTCGCGGCGCATGATCCAGTAACTCCGACGTGCAATCCGGATGTGACAGAAAGGCATAGTTAGTTCCCCGCTATCGAGTTCCCTGCCGAAAAGTTGCGGCGAGAGCAGCGCAATGCCCTGCCCCGCCAGAGCCGCCACGGCCGCGAGATCGAGCGTCGGAAAGCTATTATTCCGGAGGCCTTCGAAAACCTCGACCTCGCCTAGGCCCGCCGCGCCGAACCAGTGCGGCCAGTCGTCCGTCGCCAACAAGGGACAGCCGGGCAGCTCCGCGAGGGAATCGAGGTCGAGCCGTGCCGCCAAGGAAGGTGACAGCATCGGCGTCAGTTCAAGATCGAACAGGTGCCTCGATTCGAAACCCTTCCAGTCCCCGCGGCCGCTCCGGATTGCGATGTCGAAATACTCCCGCGGCCGGACCTCCGCCGACACGTCGCTGACAATCGCCAGCTCCGGGTGCAGTGTTTGCATTTCCACGAGGCGCGGGGCCAGCCATCGCGCGCCGAACGTCGGCGTGACGCTAAGCCGCACCTGTTTGCTCGACCGACACGCCAGTACCGCCTCGCTCAGCTGCTCCAGGATTTTTCCCATGTCATCGCCCAGCCGGCTGCCCGCTGCCGTGAGCTTCAAGGTCGGCCCGCGCCGTTCGAACAGGGGTTCGCCAAGGTCGAGCTGGAGATCGCGCATGCGCTGGCTCATTGCAGCCGCCGTGATCCCGGCTTCTGCCGCCGCTTTCGAAAAATTCTGATGCCGGGCGGCGATCTCGAACAGGCGAAGCGACTCTAAAGGGGGCAGCCGAAACATGATGCGCGCATTTAAAGCATGGCTTTAAATGAAAATGAAGAATGTTTGTTTTGCTGCAGCGGCATGGGGTGCGAAAGAACCCCCGATGACTGGTGAGGCTTATGGAAGAAGATTGTTTTTGATCGGTGCCGCGACCGCAGCCGCTCTGGCGTCCGGACGGGCGGCACCGACCAATGGACGCCGGAAGATCTCGATGATCGAAGCGCCAAGTAATCTGGGACTCAGGCCGGTCGTGCGCGGTCGACAGCCGGGCGCCTGGCGAGCACCGCAAGCGCTGCGCGAAGCCGGCCTTGAGGCGCGGCTTCGTCCGGTCGCGACCCACGCGCTGGCGAGGCCCATCTACAATTTCGAGGGCGACGGAGAATCCCGCATCCGCAACGGCCGCGCCATCCGGACCTTCAGCGAAGCCCTTGCCCCGCTAGTCGCGGCAGATCTCGCCGCCGGGAATTTTCCCCTCGTGATCGGCGGCGACTGCAGCATTCTTCTCGGCTGCCTTCACGGCGCGGGCGAGGTGGGGCTCATCCATGTCGATGGCCACAGCGACTTTTATCACCCCGGCAACTATGACACGCAGGCGCGGCTCGGGAGCGTCGCAGGAATGGATCTTGCGCTTGCCACGGGTCGCGGTGAGCCCTTGCTCGCGGACTGGGGTGGGCGCCCCCTGGTAGCCGATGATCGCGCCGTGCAGATCGGCGAGCGCGACGAGCTCACCGCCGACTTTGATTATCGCGACATCGAAGATACGGCGATCCATCGGATCCCGGTTCGCCGGGTCTTGGCGAACGGCATCGCTGCAACGGTGCAATGTGCCCTTTCGGTCGGCGCGGCCCAATCGCTGCCCTTCTGGCTCCACATCGATCTGGATGTCCTCGACGAGAAAGTCATGCCGGCGGTCGATTCTCCGGGATCTCCGGGACTGACCTACGATCAACTGGCGGACCTGGTGGCGGGTTTGCTAGCATCCGGCCGGATCCGGGGCGCCAGCGTCACAATCTACGATCCCGAGCTGGATCGGACTGGCCGATATGCCCGCGAAATCATCGGGTGCCTGGGGCGTGCGTTCGACGCCTTGGATACCCCGGCATGAACAAAGTCCATTTTATTCCGGTAGTCGCCTTGGTTTTGGCCGGCGCCGCCTGTTCGGCAATGCGCGACCCGCCGGAAATGCCGGTGCGCTGGACCCCCGATAGCATCAGTTCCCCCGGTTACGAAGCCACCCCGACCTTCTCGCCGGACGGCAGATCGATGCTCTTTCTTTCGGCCAGCAAGAGCTTCACCGACTGGCGGATCATGGAGGCCCGCTGCATGGACGGACAATGGTCTGCGCCTTACTCGCCCGAATTTGCTGCCAGTCCGCCAGTGATCGAGGCCGATCCGGGGATCGCGCCCGATGGCGAGGGCCTATATTTCCTGTCGGCAAGGCACGATCCGAAAGGCGAGGACTTCGACATTTACTTCGCTCGGCGCGTGGGCGACGAATGGGGCGATCCAGTGCGTTTGCCGGCACCCGTCAACTCACCCGAAGCCGAACTCCTGCCCCGCGTCGATGGCGAGGGCACGCTCTATTTCGGCTCCAGCCGGGCCGGCGGTTACGGCGACGGCGACATTTACATCGCTCGGCGCGATGGCCGCGGCCGGTGGCAGGTCGCGAACGCAGGACCTCCCATCAGCACGGCAGCGAACGAATATGAGGCCGAGATTTCGCGCGATGGCCGGACGATGGTCGTCGTCGCGGATCGCGGCAGCCGTTCGCATCTGTATCTGTTTCGAAGGCCGAAAGAGGCGTGGATCGAAGCGGGTCGCATTCCCTCGCGCGACGATGTCTTTCAAGTCGGGCCGCTCCTCTCGCCCCGCTCGGAAAAGCTCCTGTTCGCCCAAGCGGAGCCCGACAGGTCGGGCGAAATATTCCTGATCGACCTTGTGCCGGACTCACACGAAGCATGGCCACCCCAATGTTGAGCAGGCGCGCCGCGCTGGCGGGACTTGCGGCAGCCCCCCTGTCCACTCAGCCTAGAAGGTTACAAATGGCCGGACAGCCGATTTCGCCCACCGAGGCATCCTATGCGCAAGCCTGGCTGGCCGAAATGCCGACGCGGTGGCTGTTCGTCAGCGGGCAAGTGCCAACCGACAGCGATGGAGATGCACCTTCCTCTTTCGCCGACCAAGCCCGTGTCGTGTGGCGCAACCTCGAGACGCAGCTGCACGCTGCGAATATGAACCTCTCCGATATCGCCAAACTGACCGTCTATCTGTCGAGCCGGGACTATCGGCAACAGAATACGCAGATCAGGCGCGAAATCCTCGGAGCGCACTGCCCCGCCATAACCGTCATCATCGCGGACATCTTCGACAGCGACTGGCTCCTCGAGGTCGACGCTATCGCTTGCCGCTAGGGAGGGCTCCATGCCGCTTCGTCGCGCTACATTTCCGGTCCATCGTCCTATGATAGTCGCCATCTGCGCGCTAATTCTGGCAACCTCCAGCGGGCAGCCCAAAGCACAGGAAGCTGCGCCGGACACCGCCGCGTTGAAAATCGCGACGCAGGCCTTGCTCGACGCCGTGGCCACCGGACGCACGGACATCTGGGACACATATCTCGACGATCGCATCATTCACGTGGATGAAAATGGCGTCAGAAGGACCAAGGCTGAGCTCATCGCCGAACTCGCCCCTCTCCCCACGGGACTGTCCGGCAGCCTTGAAATCGCCAGTTTCGAGGCGCGGATTACGAACGACATAGCGGTCACATTCCACGAAGACCAGGAGCAGCTCGACTATCACGGGCAGCCGCTCCGCTCCCGCTTCCGCAGTGTCGACACGTGGAGAAGGACGGATCAGGGCTGGCGGCTCATCGCAGCGCATGTCGCCGCCGTTCAGCGCGACCCGCCCTCCGTCCAGCTCCCACCGCGCGTTCTTTGTGAACTCAATGGCATCTATCGGCTGACGCCCGAAATCGTCGCAACGCTGTCGTGCGACAGCGGTAAGCTGCGGGTGGAACGGCCGGGACGGCCCGACATCTATTTTGCGGCCGAGACGCGCGACATATTTTTCGAGGTGGGAAAACCGCGGGTCCGCCGAATTTTCCAACGCAACATTCAAGGGCGGGTGACGGGCTTTGTCGATCGCCGCGAAGGCGAAGATATTCGATGGCGCCGAGTGGGCACAAAATAGGCGAAGCGGGTACCACGCCCTACACCCGCGCCGAACACTGGCTTCAAACGGTGGACTGCCTTGCGAGCGGCCGCATGAAGGTCCGATCGTAGCGCAAAACGCAGCCGCTTTCGTCGCGGATGCGATCCGCCTCGACGAACGAGGGATCATTCCCGAAGTGGCTGCGATATGCCTCATAGGCAGCAAGACTCGGAAAGCTGAAGAGCGCCAGAGCCCGATCGCTCGCTCCCTCGGCAGGCAGATAATATCCGTGGTGGACGCCGCCGTGCTGCTCGACGAGCTGGATCCAGCGCTGCCCGAATCGTTCGAAGGCTTCGATCTTGGCCGGATCTATGACGTAATCGACGACACAGGTTATCATGCGATCAGCTCCTTTCTGCCGACGCGAAGCTCATAGTGCGGATTGCATGCAAGAATTGGGCCTCCGTCACGCGAAGGGCAACAAGTAACATCCCGCTCTGAACGATAGCGCGTCCGGGAGTCGAATTCACCACGATGCTAGCGCGCCCGACGCGCTTTTGCGCGGTTGCCGCAGCTTGCCATGTCGCACCATCGACGCGACCCGTTCTTCGTGCGGTCGATGAAAAGCCAGCGGCAGTCGTCGGGCGGGCATTGTTTGAGGCGCGCCAGCTCATCGCCGCGGAACAGGTCGAGTGCCGCCCACGCAAGCGGGCCGAGAATCCGGTCTTCAGGCGCAAAGGCGATCGTCGCAGGTATTCCATCGAGCGAAGCCGCAGCCAAACTGCGCGCCGCGAGACGGGCCACCGTTTCCGTCGCCGAAACGTCGGGCGCCGCACCGGCGGCGACCGCACTGCCGGCGGCGATGATCGCCGTGCGCAGCGCGCGAACCTCCTCAAAGGCATACAAGGCAGGCGCGTCGGCGCTGTCGATCAGGCCGAGCGCCTGCGCCCATGCGGCTAGGCCCTCCGCGTCCGCCAGACAATCGATCTCGCGCGGCGTCCCCCGCCAGCTGATGGTGTTGGCAAGGTCGAGCGCCAGGTTGCCGGCGACACGGTGAGGCAAATCTATGGGTTTCGACACAGCACGATAATCACTCAACCCGAACCTGTCTCGCGCGGCGGCGCCAAGGCGATTGCCGCCGCCGTCAGCAGCAACAGCGCCCCGGAGATCTCCGGCCAGCCGATTGCCTCACCGAACAGACCTGCCCCGATAGCAAGCGCGACGATCGGCGACACAAACGCGTAGAGACCGGCACGCACTGTTCCCCATTCGCGAATGAGGACCAGATAAATCGTATAGGCAATGATTGTTCCCAGCAACGAAAGAACCAGCAGGCTCGCAATCACCCGCGGCATGGCTAGTCCGGCGAGCGTTGCGCCCGTCACCGGTTCGAGCGCCAGCGAAAGCGCGAGCAGCACGGCGCCGCCAGTCGCAGCCTGGGCGAATGTCATCGCCAGCGGCCGGACCGGTCCGATGAGCGGACGCGCAAGGATACTCCCGATGCAGTAGCAGGCGGTCGCGGCGACTACCGCCGCCATACCGAGGCCATCGGCGCCGCCATCGCGGAGCCGCGTCCAGAAGAGGCCGACCAGACCTGCGCAGCCGATCGCGAGCGCGAGCGCGTGCCGCCATCCTGCTCGCTGCTCGCCCGTGAGGGCCGCGAGCGCGAACAGCATCACCGGAATCAGCGCGAGATTTATCAGGCCGGCGAGGCCCGACGCAACATGCTGCATTCCCCAAAAGAGGAGGCCGTGCGTGCAGACGTTGACGAGCAGCGCGGTGAGGAGGGTGCGAGGCGCCCGTCCCTCGACGAACGCGCTTCGGTCGCCGCACACGAGAAAGGCCAGCACCGCTGCGGCGATCAGATAGCGAGCGGCGGCCAGAAAAAGCGGAGGCGCGGCAGCCAGCCCGATCTTTATCGCTGCCCAGGTCAATCCCCAAATCAGCGACATCAGCGCGAACGCCGCGAGATTGCGAACGGACATCACGATCCTAGCGCAGGCCCTGATTATCGATCAGAATATGATTGATCTCGATCCGGTCGGGAAGCTCGATCAGAAACTCGTGGTCGCGATCGAGATGATGGACTTTGGTCGGCGACCCCTTGGTAAAGGCCGCCATGGCGGCCAGGTCGGCCCAGTAGGAGATCGTCGTGAACATCGTATCCGCGTCGCGATCTTCGCGAAACAGCTGGACGCCGAGCGCCGTCCGCTCAAGCGGCGGAATCCCCTCTTTGCGCAGATAGGCTTCATAGCTGTCGGCGTCGCCAGAAAGGGTACGCCCGCGCCAGATGCGCGCGATGGAAGGGGTAGTCGGCATAATGGGTCTCCTAAAAAGGCGATCGGGGCGCGTCGGAGGCGGGACTTCGTCAACCCCGCGATCAGGCATCGAGCCTGTTCAGAAACTCGCGCACGAGCGGCAGGGCCTGTTCGAAATGCGTCTCCAGCAGCCAGTGCCCCGCCCCGTCGATCAGATGGAGATCGGCATTCGGCAAGTCGCGGCGATAGGCTTCGCCCGCCTCGGCCGGCATATAGCCGTCCTCGGGGCCCCACAGGATCAGGGCACGCGGCTGGTGGTCGCGCAGATAGGCCTGATAGCGCGGAAACCACGAAAGGTTCGCCTCAAGTCCCTTCATCAGTTCGACCACCACGCGGCGGCGAACCGGCGTATTCATGAGCGGCCAGTGCAGTTTCCAGAGATCCGGGGGCACGCGCGTGGCAACCGCGTCGGCGACCTCGCCGACAAATTCCTCCCGGAAGCCTTTCTCACTTACCGCCGCCTCGAGTTGTTGCAGGCGCGCGCGCGACTTGTCGGCCCAATAGGCCTTGATGGCCGCGTATTTGGGGCCGAGCGCATCTTCGTAGATGTCGCCATTCTGGATCACGAGCCCGGTGATGCGGTCGGGACATGCAATTGCATGCCGCAATCCGATCTGCGAACCATAATCGTGGAGCCACAGGGCGTAACGCTCCAGTTCGAAATGGTCGGCGACCCCTCGCAAAATCTCCGCATAGCCGTTGAAGTCATAGGCGAACTGCTTCCGGTCGGGCGTTCCGCTGTAGCCGAAACCCGGAAAGTCGAACGCGATCGTGTGCCACCGGTCGGCTAGCGCCGGCATCAGCTGGCGAAACTGGAATGACGAACCGGGATAGCCGTGCGGCAAGAGAAGCACCGAACCGTCAGGCGGCCCGGCTTCGCGGTAGAAAATCGGGATACTCTGAACTTCGATCGTGCCGTGACGCATCGTCGGCCTCCTTTTTCAATAACCATCTAAACGCATTTAGACGGTTATCGTTGCAGGCCCGATATCGATCGCACGCTCGACAGGAATATCGACCGAGACGCACTGGACGGTGGGCCGAACGTGAGAGCTGCTGGAAGGGTCGCAGTCGCGAAGCGTCGGCCGAAAACGTCGCCGCTCGCGTGGTCAGTGAAGTGGAACGCCCGATGTACAGCCGACGGCGCGGTGAGGGATTCACCTAGCACTCAGCGGCGGCCGCTGTTTCTCGGTAGCGAAAGAGCTGAAACCGGCGCAGTCACCGAGGCGGCGCAAAGGGTCGGAGATGCTGCGCAGGACGTTGGCGACGCAGCGCAAGACGCGGTTGGGCCCCCGGCCGCTGCGCCGGGGGGCTCTCAAAACTCGCAGCTCGCAGGGTCGTCCACCGAGGGAGCGCGGCCTGCCCGTCGGCATATAATTTTACTCACTGGGCGCGGTGCAGCGCGCGCGGTTCACGCCTGCAATCCGCGACTGTCAGCCCGTACCGGGCGAATATGAGGGTTCGCTCACCTGGGCCGCGCCCGAGTAATGCGTGCCGTGGTACGCTGGGCGGGGTTGCTTGCGTTTGGCGCTTTGCTTTCCGGCTCTGCATTTGCCCAGACAGCGGGCCCCAGCCCCCTTGCCGCGGCGTGCCGCGTGCGCGTCTCTGTCCTTGAAAATTATTCTCCGTTCCGTCCTGCCGTTGTAGCCGGCAACAAGCTGTTGGCGGCTGCGGCGAGTGGGGACGTTCGCGGTCCTCTCGTCACATTCGATCGCGCGCTCGCGGCAGTCCTCGATACCGTTCCCAACGAGGAGGCCGCGGTTTTTGCGCTGACCGATGCGGAGCGGATCGTAGAGATGATCGAGAAATGCGCCGATGCGAGCGGAACGCCCCGCGACAAGGTGGCGCGCGCAGCAATGTCGCTCGAAGCGGCCTATCGGCGCAATCTTGCGACGATGCAGCGAAGTGACTTCGCCGAACGCCTGCTCCGGGCGCCGCGCGCGAAGGCGGTTCTACTCAGTTCGTCTGGCGGCGAGGCTGTGATGGCCGACGCCCAAGCGATCAAGGCTGCGAACAGCGCGGCGCGGCGCGAGGCGCTGCTGGCCCAGTTTCGGAGAGCCGAAGAACGCCGAGCGCGGATCGAGGCGGAATGGCGTGAGAAAGAAGCACGCCTGGCGGCAGAAAATGCCGAGAAGCGCCGCCTAATCGAAGCGCCGATCCGGGCAGCGGAGGCGATCTGGCGCGCGGGTCCCAGCGCGCCAGCTGCGGGTGCGCAGCTCTGCGCGGACGATCGTATTCATAGCTATGCGGGGCGCCGCAAGGACGCCGACTGGATGATGCTCATCGAAGCGGAGATCGGGCGATGCGCCCGAATCTCCGATCGCACCGACAGGTCCTATTTCATGGGACTGGCGCTTGGTACCGCAGTCACCGACGAGCAGCTCGCGCACGCGGCCGGACGGGCGCTCATGTGCCTGTCGACGAGCTATGAAAAGCAGTTGCTCGACAATATGGGTCAGCTCACCGATCAGCTGTTCACGTCGAGTATCGGCAGGACCGGCATGCGCGCGCAGCCCGTCTGGAGCGAACGCGCGGGCGCGCGGGGCCGGATCGTCCAGGTCCGCTGCGATCTGACATTGACGCTCTTCGGCATCGACTTTCACCAGGTTCAGCAGGCGCTCGCAGGAGGTCTCGAAGCCGACGCCTCCTCTTTCGTCGAGTATGAATTGGCTAACGGTGTGCTCGGCGCGGTGCGGACGCACTTCGTCCTTTCGGGGACATCGCGCACCGAAAACTGGAGCAACGACACGACCCATTACTGCGATGCGTCGCTGAGCCGATGCGGTTGCGGCGATGCAGCGGAGCGGCGGCTGGAAGCAGTTAGGTGTCCGCCCTTGGACCTATGCGATCCGGAACGACGCGCTGACACGCGCGCTCGTCGGGCCTCAGAGCCGGGGCGCGGGCCGCTGGTTCACGATGCAGCGCGGCGCCGTAGTCCTCGACATTTACAATACGCGATATTCGGAGCCTGTCCTCGGCGAGAACGGCAATTGCGGCGGCGGCGCGGTCGATCGTTTCGCCATGCTCACCCCAGTGCGTGTGAAGCGCGTACAGGTTGGGACACCGATTGCGTGGTAGTATCGGGGCCGCCGGACTTGGCCGGTTGGAGACTGTCAGCTTTCGGGGACCAAACAAAGAGAGCGGACGTTCCGAAGCAATGCAGAGCGCCCGCTCTCTAGGATATCGCGATTTTCTGGTTAGACTTCGATGCCTTCCGCCAGCGTCAACGCATCTTCAACATCGACGCCGAGGTATCGCACAGTGTTTTCAATCTTGGTGTGACCGAGCAGAATCTGCACGGCACGCAAATTTCCGGTCGCCTTGTAGATGATCGACGGCTTAGTTCTGCGTAGCAGATGCGTCCCGTAATCTTCACTTCGGAGACCAACAGCCGTGACCCATTCGTCGACGAGACGCGCATATTGACGCGTGCTCATATGAGCAGAGTGGTCGACCCGGCCGGGGAACGCAAAATCCTCGATCGATCCGCCTCGCCGCTCAATCCATGCCAAGAGGCTCCCACGAGCCTCCGACATGATTTCGAATTGAACTGGCCGGCCGGTCTCGCTCCGGCTGCTATTGTAACGCTCGGAGGTCTTGAGCGTGACCTCGCGCTGCTCGCCGGGGCTCAGCGGGATTGTCGTTGCACCGCCAAGAAAGCCGCGCCGAGTGCGCAGCGCGGTCAAACAGACGCGCGATCCCTGTCGCCGCCTGCCGGCGGCAGCGAGTGCTCATCAGCCGCCGCGCTCTACTTCGGGGCGTCGCGGGGGCGCCCTGCCCCAGCGGAAGGGGTATCGCGAGACTGCCGACCTGTCGGCGGGCCGGCGATCAGGGGAAGGCCTTCCCCTTCCTCCATCATGATCCGCTTGTCAGTTCGCCGGAATCCGCAGCCTCTACCCGATTGTCCCGCGTGCGATTAGACAGGAACCATGTCCGCTGCGCTCGTCATCAAGGAGATTCGGCGCTTTCTCGAAAGCGAGAAGGCCGAGGTGCTTTGCATCAAAGGCCGCTGGGGGGTCGGGAAAACCTATGCCTGGCTCAAGATACTCGGCGAGACGCAAGCCGGCGGCAAACTCCACGCCAAGAAATATTCCTATGTATCGCTGTTCGGGCTGAACTCGCTCGATGAAGTCCGGCATGCGATCTTCGAGGGCCGGGTATCGCCGGAGAAAGCGGTCAGCGGCCCGGACACCGAAAGCCTCGGCGATCTGTTCGAAGCGGGCAAGTCCCTCGTCCTCAAATCCCGAGGCTGGCTCGGCGCCGCGCTCGGCCCTGTCGGCTTCGGCGAGATCGGCAACATGCTCGCGCGGTCCGCCTTCTTTCTCGTCCGCGATCAACTCATCTGCATCGACGATCTCGAACGGGCTGGCGCCGGGCTGTCTTCGCGCGACCTGCTGGGACTGGTCTCGTTCCTCAAAGAACAGCGCACCTGCCAGGTCGTGCTGCTTCTCAACGACGGGGCAATGGAGGATGAGAACCTAAAACAGTTCCAGCGCCTCCTCGAAAAGGTCACCGACACCATTGTCACATTCGCACCGTCGCCCGCCGAGGCCGCCGCAATTGCGCTCCCGGGCGATGACGCGATCAGCGAAGAACTCCGCCGGGGCGTGATCACGCTCGGCATCACCAATATTCGGGTAATCAAGAAGATCGAGCGGATCGCGCTGCAACTGGTCGACCTACTTCCCGGCGCGCCCGAACGGGTGATCTCGCAGGGCGTCACCGCTTGTCTGCTCGGCGGCTGGGCCGTCTATGAGCCGGGCGAGGCACCGTCGCTTGAGTTTCTGCTGGGATATAATTCGCTCTATGCCGCCATGATGGAGCGCGAGAATGGCCCCGACGAGGCGTTCATACGCTGGCGCGACCAGCTCTCGGCCCTGCCCTTCAACGCAAGCGATGATTTCGACACCGCCATTTTCGATGCCGCCGCAGCGGGCTATTTCGATGCCGATCGGCTGCGGATGGAAGCCGCGAAGCTACAGGAGGAGTTGCAGCGCAACGGCCGCATCAGCCCGCTGTCGAAGGCATGGGAACGCTACAGGGAGTCGCTCATCGAAGACGACGACGCCATCATCGACGCCATCGAAAAGGCCGCGCACGAAAGTCTCGCGATCACCGACTCGATCAACATCAATGGCGCGATCGCCTTCCTCCGCGAGCAGGGACGCGGCGCGCAGGCCGACGCGATCGCCAAGGCCTATGCCGATGCGCAGCCCGACAATCCCGACTTCTTCAGCATCCGAAATCATCATTTCCCGGCCGACCAGCCCGCCGACCCGGCGCTCGTGGCGGCGCTCGCCGAGCGGCTCGCGACGTTCCGGGAAGAACGCGATCCGAAGGCTGTCCTTGTCGACATCGGCCACGGCCGCGCCTGGCAGGATGATGATCTCGCTCTGCTCGCCGGGATCGACGCCGATGCCTATCAGCTAATGTTCGAAGGAACCGAAGGCGCCGACCTCTCCCTCCTCATCCGGACGGCACTTCAGATCGCGCGCGGTCATGAACATGACCGTCCCGAGATCCGGGCCGCGGTGGAGCAGGCACTCGGTCGTATCGCCGCCAAGTCTCCGCTCCGGGCCCGGCGCCTGCGCCAATGGGGCTTCGCGCCGCCAGCGGAAAATTGAGGTAACCCCGACATTTGTTCAGGCTTGGTTCCAATCGAGCATCATAAGTCTTGAGCGGCCTCGAAGCGATTCCGCTTGACAAATGTAATCTTATACATTACAGCAATACAAATGACGCCGCCCCCCGCCTTTTCTCCCTCTGCACCAGAGGATGCCGTCTTGGCGGAGGCGGAGGATATTGCGCCTTCTCGGTTTGCCGACGGTGTCGGTCGTGAGCCGATGGCCGAGTTGGCCACTGACGTCGCGCGACAGACCGAACCGACGCTCGCCACTACAGCGCAAGGATCGGAAGGCGCCCAAACCGCACGAAGCATCCTCCGCGAGATGCTGGGACGGAGCGAGCCGTTGACCGCGTCCCAGATGGCTGCGGCTGAAGCAGCCAATCTCGCGCCGCGCCTCGTCATGCCGGTGTTCAAGGATCCGCTGGAATCGGCGCGCGCCAGCGCATCGGCCTATGCGAGAGCCACCGACCAGATCCGCCGCATCTGTGAAGCTCAAAATCGGATGCTCCGGACGTCCGAGGCGCTTCACAATATGTGCGACGGGCAGCGATCGCTATCATCTGAACTGCTCCAAAAGACACGGGAGATTGCCGAAACCTGCTCGGCTGCGACCAGCGTCAAGGGGCTGCCCCTTTGGCCGACGTCGCTGCAAGCGCCGCCAGAAACGGTTTCGTGGCTGGCGAAGTACAATGCGTCGCGCCCGCGCGTGCCCCTGCCCCGTCATGCCGAGACCCATGGTTGCGCCGGATATCGCTACCTCCGCAAATCACCCTGCTCCCATAGCGAGGTTGCCGGCTCGGGCGGTTCGGACGACGACCACGCCTCCCCCGCAGGCGACACCGGCAAACCCCCGGAGCTACGCAGTTCGGTCTTTGCCGAGCGTGAACAATCCTGGAGTGATTTCCGCGAGACTGCTCTGAACGCGGTCGAGCCGATGGTGATCGGCGTGCAAGCGAAGATGGGTGCGCCGCGCGCTTGGTCCATCTATTATCTAAGCAAGTTCCTCAGCCGCCAGGTTGCCGTCAATCAGACGACCCGCTCGGCGCTGCGCAAGCCGGCGCCGCCGCTCAAGTCGTTCGGCACGATCCAGCGGATGGGTCTCGATCTTCGCCTGACCGAGCGCCTTTTCGACAATGTTCTCGCACGCATCAGCAAGATGGACGATCGCTCGGCCGAAAAGGTCGAAGCGTTCGTTCGCGGAATTTTCGAGCGGGTCGCGCTCGTCATCGGACAGCATCGCCTCGTTCGCGCCGTCGCCCGGCCGGACGGACGAAACATATTCGAGCGAATCCGCATCTTCGACATTCATACCGGCGTCTCGCCACCTCTAGCCCTGAATCGCCAAGCGCTTTGCCGCGCATCGATCAATCAGGTTTCTGGAGTGTATGAATATGGATATTCCCGACCCGCGCCTTGCGCGCATCTTTACCACCGCCGCGTGCCCCGAACTGCCTTTGCCGGTCGTCCGGAGCGCGCACCGCCTGCTTCGCCTGCTGGCCGCCGCTGCCAGTTGGTCCGATATCGGCGTCTTCACCAAGGTCGCCCTTTTGAAGGACGGCCGGTTCGCCGCGCCGGTTCACGGCCGGTGGGCGATCAGTTTCGAATGGGACGACGAGCTTGACCGCATCGCCGATCCCCGCCTCGAGCGTTTCTAGAACAGGAGTTTTCATGTCGAGCGAAGCCGAAGTCGAGTCCGTCGGCACTGTCTTGCGCAAGCACATTCTCGAAATGGGCGGCATCAAGCAGGATGAACTTGCTTCGGCGCTCGGCGTCTCGCGCCTGAGCGTGAATGAACTCCTCAACGACAAGCGCGCCGTCACCGCGCCGATGGCGCTACGCCTGGGGCATGTACTCGGGACGACGCCCGACTTCTGGCTGAACCTTCAGCGCGACGTCGATCTTGCTGCCGCGCGCAAACGCTTCGGTACAGAGATCGCAGCGCTCACTATCCTCCGGCAGCCGCAAACACGAGATCAGGTCATCACGCCCCTTGAAGAACTGTTTGCGGGCGTGGATGAAGCCTAGCGCGAGGGGCCCCTCTCGCTAAGCATTCCAATTTGGTGCAAAAACGGAATGCTGCACTCTTCACTCTACGGCCTACCGCGCTAAGGTCCGCCCATGGCTGTGAGCGACGACGTATTGGATTTGACGAGATTGCTGAACGAGGCCGGCTTTGGCGCGATCGCGGGCGAGCTTCTGACTGAAATCGATCGCGGACGGCTTGAGGAACGCCCCGATCCACTGGGCGATGACGAAGCCAACAGCGTCCTCGTGAGCGTTCCTTACGAAGAAGCGGAGCAGTTTAAAGCCGCCATCGAAATGATGAGAGCAAGGCTCATCGCTCCGGCGCGCGCGTTCGCCGAAGCCGAACGGTTCGCCAGCAAGTTGGCAGGCAAGCCGACCGAAATTCATTTCGTCGATCCGCGCGGTGGCAAAACTGTCTTTGCTGAAGGCCGGGGGCCGATCGGCGATACGACCCTCGCTGACGAACTCGATGCGTTCCTGGTCGAATTGCTGAGCGGCCCAATTGCAGAGTTGGACCGCTGATGCCACTGAGCGCGCTCGCATCATCGCAGCTTCTGGACATATTGCGCAACTTTCGGGCCGCCTATGCCCCGGTGTTCATTCCCGCGAATGACGGCAAGGCGCTCGAAGCCTTTGTCATGATGAAGCTCGCTCATCATGTTCACCAAGCCCCAATGCCTTGGACGATCAGCTTGCGTCAGGGTGACGGCACCCCCCTCCCGCCCGGCGCGCCGTTCGGCTTCCCCAACGGAAAATCAGGCATAAGGGCGGCCAGCCTCGCTGCACCCTGTTTCATAATGCTGCAGCATCAACAGCATTCGGATCGACGGCTTGAGATGCACTCCAGCTTGCAATGGCGCGGGCGCAGCACGGCAAAACATGAGATCGACGTGTCCGTGATCCCCGCGGTCATCGCGGAATCACTTCGTGGCAATGGTGGCGGCTTCCCGCGCGGGCTGCCGGTCGCGGCTATCGAGTGCAAAGACAAGCACGGCGTGGGCCCTCTCGACGAGACCCGGCAGAAGCTTGCGCGCATGTTCGATCTTGTCCTTGTGACCCAGCCCGGTCCGGGATGGTCGTGCCGCATCTACGCCAGCCGCACGCAGGTCCAGTGGGGAACGAGAAGTTCGACTTACCGTGCATTTTTTCGCAAAGGGACCTTCGCCATCGTCCGGGCCGGGACATTCCAGTCCGGGGCGGGAGTGCTTGCTGATCATTATTCCGTGAAACACTGTCCGGAAATCTACAGTCTTCCCCTGTCCATGGGTAAGCTCGAAACAAGTTTCCGTACGACCCTCGCACGCATCGCCGAATTCTAGGGTGCAGCATTTGCCGGCCCGAATTTTGGAAGTTCCTTATGCCCTATGATGCACTCACGCTGGATACGAGCGCCGTCCACCGGGCCGGTCTCCGGCTCGAATCCGGGTTGCTGGGTCAACTCTCGCAATTCGCCGACTTGCCGAGC
The DNA here is from genome assembly GCF_014873485.1 of Sphingopyxis sp. OAS728. Classification (NCBI taxonomy): domain Bacteria; kingdom Pseudomonadati; phylum Pseudomonadota; class Alphaproteobacteria; order Sphingomonadales; family Sphingopyxidaceae; genus Sphingopyxis; species Sphingopyxis sp. OAS728. Next base: position 3,626,552 of record NZ_JADBDT010000001.1, read on the forward strand.
GACCTCGTCCTGTCCGAGATCGTCACGCGCGAACTCGTGAGGCATCTTACGCAAAATGGGAAAAAGACGCGGGATGCGGCGATTAGCGCGTTGACCGACGTCGATCAGCAGCAGTTGTCAGATAAGCCATTGCTTGACGAGCTTAAGGCATTGCTTCGCGACTCCCGCGAGGTGGCGCCGAAACGCGTTGCCGCTTTCTGCGAAGCCGCGGACGCTGCAATCGTTCCAGCTTCATTGTGCCCGATCGACCACCTTCTCAAACTCCATTTTTCGTCGGGACCGCCGTTCGCCGCAGCGAGCGACAAGAAGAGCGAGTTTCTCGTCATCACATTTCGAAGATAGCGAGGCTTTGCTTTAGGGGTCGATTTGACCAGCACGACACAGGGAGGGCTGAATGTTCAAGCGCGGGGCGGCGGCAATTGCGGGGGTCATGCTCCTCGCCGGAGTGGTTTATCTAGGATTGTTGTCGAAAAATGATCCCGAATATGTCTTGTGGTTCGGCCTGGCCGCTGCTTTGGCGGCGCCGCTCGGCCTGACGTTGCTCGGCTTCTCGATTAGAAGCTCGGATTCAAACCTGGTCAAGCGCCTAGCAAAGGTTACCGAGATCGAGCGGATGATCACCGAGGCGGAAGATCACGAAGAAAAAATCAGGCTTCTTCAAGAGGAAAGGTCAAAGCTGGTCGATATCATCAAGCTGGAATCGCGACGTCAGGCCATCGCCGATCGGCAAGCAACACTGGAAAATGACGCGGTCCGGATTCTCGTCGAGCTCGACAATTTGGACAAGGAAGGGGCCGAACTCGAAATCGCCATCGGCAGCAGTACCGTCAGCAGTGAAGTCGCCCAACTGCGGGAAAGGATACAGGCGCGCGAGCAGGGAGATCTCATCTTGCGGTTCGGCGACCGTACTTACCGGATCGATGCCCGCATCATGCGAAGCTTGCCTTTCGGTGCCGGGAACATCCTCCAGGCCTATCTCAATCTGGCGAGGCGGCTGTTGAACTAGCGCGAGATCGCGGCTCTTCGCGACGACGACGCATTGAGCGGCGACGGTCGCGACAACCGCGAACCACGTCGTCAACACAGTCAGGATTTCGAATGACGCGCCCCCACTTGAACCCCGCGTCGACGCACGCCAGAGAAACGCCATGAATCGCATAGCCACCGCGCTCGCCCTGACGCTTACCCTCGCCGCCTGCACTGAGCCGCACACCGGCCCGCGACCAGTCACGCCCGCCGCGTCGCCGCTCAAGGTCGCGAGCTGGAACCTGGAATTCCTTGCCGAAAAGGACGGCGTGGGCTGTCAGCCGCGGACCGAGGCCGACTATCGCGCGATGCGCCGCATCGCCGACGATCTCGACGCCGATGTGATCGCCTTCCAGGAGGCCGAAAACCCGGCAGCCGCCGCGCGCGTGTTCGATCCTTCGCGCTACAACATCGTGATGGAGACGAGAGAAGGAAGCCCCAGCGGCACCTGCGGCGGCGAGAACAAGACACAGACGGTGTTCCGGCAAGCGGTCGGCTTCGCAATCAAGAAGAATATTCCGTTCGATCGTCACGCGGGCGTCACCTCGTTGATGCTCGGCAACGCCCAGCTTCGCTCAGGGATCGACATTACACTGCGGCCGTCGGGACGCGCGCCGCTGCGCCTCCTCGGCATTCACCTCAAGTCGGGCTGCTTTTCGGGGAGCGAGGCAAAGGCCTGCCCTACGCTTCAGCAACAGGTGCCGGCGCTGGAAGCATGGATCGACGCCGCAGCGGCCGATCCCGACCGCTTTATCGTCCTTGGCGACTGGAACCGCCGTCTCGGCCTTGCCGGTGATAGCGTCTGGGCCGAGATCGACGATGGCGAGCCGGCGAACGCCGACCTCCGCCTTGCCGACGAAGGCATCTCCCCCAAATGCGATCCGCGTTACGACAGCTTCATAGACCATATCGTGTTCGATAAAAGAGCGGGCGCCGATATGCTCGCGTTTTCCGAGACGCTCTACCCACCTGACACGAAACATTATTCAGACCATTGCCCTGTGTCGGTGACATTGGGCGGCTGATGGCACCGGTCGAACCGGAGCGGGCGAATGTGCAGAGAATTGACCCGAGCACCTGCATGTGATGACCGTCGCATCGAGGAGAGGTGAATGACTGGCAAGGCGACACCGGACCCCGAACCGCTGGTCCATGCTGCTCTTCAACAAAGGATCGCCAAAGTCCTTGGTCCTATGCTGGGCGATGCGGTCGTTATGGGCAATCTCCTGCTCACGAGCCAAACGCGCCGAAAACTCCAGGCGCTGGACGATCTGCTACCCTCGCACGGTCTGCAGCATGCCCGTCTCGATGCCATGATAGGCCCGCACCCCCTGTCGCAATTTGTCATCGGCCGCGTCGAAGAATCGCTGCGGCCCCAAGCCTATGAACAAGGCACGAAGAAGCTCACGACCTATGAAGGCTATGCGGATCCCGTCGCCGCAGCCCGCCGACTTGCAGAGGAATTCTCAGGCCTTCCGCATCATTATATTTATTCGCTGCCACTGACCGGAATTTTCCGCGACGTCATGGAAGACAATCATGCATTGCCATTCAGCAAGGACGTCAAGATTTGCGGCGGGGGCGACACATTGACCGGCTGGCTTCCGTTGACGACCGGCGATGAGGCGTTGGACAACCATATTCTCGGCGGCCAATTGCTCGGCCGCCGTCCGGCAAGCTGGGATGGCGCCCATTTGCTCATCAATGCACGGGGATACAACGCCGAGAATGTCGAGAATGAGGGCGATCAGCGCGTCGTCGAGACGATCAAATCCTTCTTCGGACTATATATGGCGCACAACCTCGTCGAGCGGCGCTATTCACCATCGCCGCGGCCCGGGAATCTGAAAGTCTGCGTCCATCGCTGGGAAGACGGCGCCTACCGATTATATCGGCAGTTCACGCTCGACGAAGCCACGAGCGCGTTGATCCACGAACTGCATTTCGATGAGCTCGACGGCAATTTCGAAAATGCCCGGATGAAGCGCGCGCTTGTGACCGAGATGGGGGAGCAGGTCGCGAAGGCGTTTGCGAACACGCCCGACGCTGAGCGGGTCAGGCTCGCCGGCCGATGGCTCTTCGACAGCTACGCCGGCGGGAACCAGTTGATGTCCTTCCTGCAGGCGATGGTCGTCCTCGAAATCCTGCTCGGTGACAAAGCCGCGTCCGACAAAATCGGGCTGGGTGAATTGCTGCGTAACCGCTGTGCCTATCTGCTCGGCAAATCCGTTGAACAGCGCGATGCGATCATGGCAGAATTCAGCCGAATTTATGAAGTTCGAAGTGCCATCGTGCATCGCGGCAAGAGCATCATCAGAGCCACCGAGCGCCCCCTTTTCTTCAAGCTGCGTGCATATGCCCAGCAAGTCATCCGCGCTGAATTGCAGCTTCTTCCCAAATCGCCGGACTATGCCGCTGGCCAGCCGGTGGACACGGACGCGAGCGAAGCACAAGGCGTGATCGCTGCCATCGAGGCCGATCTGAGGGGCATGGATATCGCCCGCGCGGCGAGCGCCGCCCCCTAAGCAATGAATGGATGCCAAGACATGACGTTTGTGAAAACCTATCCCGTCGGCACCCCCGGACAGCCTTGGGACGAACCGGAAGTCAATCAATGGCGGAGCAGGCAATCACGCCTACGCCGCTATGACGTTGACATTGTCCCGCGCATCGACGCGCTGGACGCTCGTTTCGAAAAGCTCATCTATGGCGAGATCGAATATGGCGGCGAGCGCTACACGCTGTTCGCACTCCGCGACCGCCATTTCGATCCATCCCTGCCGACCGCGTTGGTTACCGGCGGAGTTCACGGGTATGAAACCAGCGGCGTGCTCGGTGCCCTTGCCTTTCTCGAGACCGAAGCGGCGGACTATGCAGGCAAGATCAATCTGATCGTTGCGCCATGCGTGAGCCCATGGGCTTATGAACGGATCAATCGCTGGAACTATGATGCCATCGACCCCAACCGTAACTTCCGCAGCGATGGCCCGGCACGCGAAGCGACGGCGCTGATCGAACTGATCGCGTCCGTGCGAGGGCCATTCCTCGTCCACATCGACCTGCATGAGACGACCGACAGCGACGCCGATGAGTTCGGCCCCGCACGCGCGGCGCGCGACGGCAAGCGTCCTGAACCCGAGATCATTCCCGACGGATTCTACGTCGTCGACGACAGCGCCAATCCCCAACGGGAGTTCCAGAGCGCTATTATTGCTGCGGTCGAGCGCGTGACGCACATCGCGCCGGCGGATGGCAAAGGCGAGATCATCGGATCGAAGGTCGTGGCGAAGGGCGTCATCGAATATCCGCTCAAGGAACTCGGCCTGTGCCCATCGATTACCGATGCCCGCTACACAACCACCACCGAAGTTTATCCTGACAGCCCGCGCACAACACCCGAAGAATGCGTTCGCGCCCAGGTCGTCGCCGTGCGGGCCGCACTCGATTACGCGCTGGACAATGTCTGACGAGACGGCCGCTGACCGAGATTCAAACTAGGCCTGTGGCCGGCGCTTGGCCTTCCGCTTCGCCGCAGCCTGGCGCTCCATCTTCAGTTGTGCGCGACAGGCCCGATCGAGTTCGCGCTGAGCCTTGTCGAGTTTCTTCGGCAGTTCATCCCGCAGATTGATCAATATCTGCCATTCGACCATCCGATCGAACCGGTCGGTCCCCGAAGACAACAGGGAGGTGATAAAAGTCAGGTCGGATGCGGTGTTGCGCGCCGGGTCCACAAAGCCCGCGTTGCTCGCCCCTGCAATTGCGATCGGCGCGTTCTCGCCTTCCAGTATACCGAGCCGAAACGTCAGTCCGCGTGTGCCGGCATGAACATTGTAGCTCGCCATGCGGTAATAGGATTGCATGGCCGCGCGCCCAAGCGCCGCTTCAAGATCGACGAGCCGGGGCTTCTTCATATCAAGGTGGAAAGCGGCCCACCCATATTCGGATCCGAACCGGTCGCCGAATCTGGCAAGCACTGCCTCATAGTCCCTGTCGATCGCTTCGATTTCCTCGGCGCTCGGTGGGCCATAGCCGAGTTGCTCATGATAGAGCGCAAACCGATCCATCGCGCGTTTTGATTCGACCGCTTCGTGCGCGCGATAACGGACGGCCAAGTCCTCCCCATGCTCGACCAGAAGTGCGGCGACGATCGTGATTTCATGGAGCGTACGCCAACGCGCCATCGCGCCATCTGCGAAACCGCGTTCCATCAAGGTGATGATTTCCAGGGTGACCTGACATGCGCGCGCATGCAGTCTCACCATCGTATCGTGCAGGACGGGCGCCTTCTTCGCATGCGAACGACGGCGTGACTTGACGACTTCGTTTCCGATTTCGGTCGAAATCGTGTACATCATTCGGAGCGTATCGAATGCGTGCCCCCAGCGCGCACGCAAGTTCTCACAGAATTGGTCCATCTGCGCCTCTTCATGCGCGCGCTGCGCAGGCCAGTCGGCTTTCAACGATTTCAGGAGGCTTGCCGCGGTCGTCCGGACGAGATCAGGAATTATTTCAGGAAGATCTTCCTCGACGAATTCCTTCGCCTGAGCGAGGAGAAGATCAAGCTCCTGGGCAGTCAGTTCGATCGTGAAATCACGCCCGTCGTCGCTTCCGTCATCCCATGAAAACGCTTCGCCAGGCTTCTCCATGAGATGGGCGGCGAAGTCCTTTAAGGCAGCCTTGGGCGCGTCGGGCGCCTTCCTCGCAATGAGGTCTTCCAGTCCAAGCCGGATAAGTGTTTTCGGCGCCTGGCGAAGCTGTTCGAGTACCAGAGTGTTGAGGCTCGCAAGCGGCTTCTTGCCTCGGCTCTTGAGGCTGAGAGTATCCTTCGCGCGTGCCATCTGTTGTTCCTGCCAAGACCTCGCAATGCCGACGTAAGCGCCCGGATCCATTCCTTAGGCCGAAAGCATCGCGGAACTTTAGAGGCCGAACCAATCCTGGCTCGACGCCCAAAGTAAATCATGTCAAGGCATCCACCTCAATAGAGGTGCTTATCTGCGGGAGATGATCCAGGTCGATCTGCTCTTCGTTTGACTGAACTAAACAAATAGAGACGGGAAGGAACATCTGTAGGTGGCGAGCAGGAGAACGGCGCTATCAACCATCGTTGAGCGCGATCACCTCGTCCAACTGTTGCCCGCGATCGTTGCGCTGGCAGATTCCGAGAAGGAAGCACTGGGCTTTTGGCCCGAGAATTCGCTTCGTGAGGCGATTGATCGCGGACGTCTGATCGCGCTGGCTGCGGACGGCGAGCTCTCGGGCTACATCCATTACAGCGGTGTTTTCCCGCATGCCAAGATTCAACAGGTGGCGACATCCCCCGCTTGGCGACGGCAAGGTATCGCTTCGACATTGATCCGCACGCTTGTTGCAAAGCTCGAAAGCCGCGGATTTCTGAGCCTGAAGGCTGAAATAGCTGAAACGCTTGCAGGCTCACTCGCCTTTTATCGGCGTAGTGGTTTCGTTGAGGTCATGAAGCGAAAAGGCGGATCCGCAAGGAATAGGGCGATCCTCGTCCACGTGCGGGAACTGGAATCCGACAATCTGTTCGCTTTTGCTGATCGACAACAGGCTGCAAATCTCGATCTCGGCATCAGGCGCCGCAGCGCCAGCGAAGACCCGCTCTATGCTTTCGACCTTAATGTCTATTTCGACCTCGTCCGAGACCGACGTCAGTCGGATAACGCGCGCGCACTCTTCGGCGCAGCACTGGCACATCGAATTCGTCTTACCGTTTCAGATGAATTCGCCCGCGAGTTAAAGCGGACGTCGTCGGATCAAGCGAACGATCCCGTGCTGCAAATGGCACTTCGCTTACCACGCCTGCCGTCGGTTGATCGTGCGCGATGCGAGGAACTAGCCGCGCAGATTCATCAAATGGTGTTTGTCGGCCCGGGCCTACCTTCCGCTGGCAGCACGCAGTCGCTGAGCGACGCCGCACATATTGCCCACGCCGCTTTGTCACGCGCCTCCGCGTTCATAACACGAGATGGAACGCTACTTTCTGCGAGCGGAGTATTGCTCGAACAGATCGGAATTGACGTCATATCTGTCGATGAGATCACTTCGCTTCTCCTCGACGAGGCGCCTGCCGCAGCGCCGCCCGAGAAGTCGGGAACCGGGTTCTCGTTTGGCGAAGCAAATGAAGCCGAGATTGAAGACTATCGGACCTTGGTGTCACTGCCTGCGGGGATAGCGAGTGAGTTTTGCGTTTCGCCCGTTCCGGGCACGACGCGATTAGCTCGAGCCATCAGGACGGAGGACGGCCCACTAGCCATCGGCATTCTCTTGGTGTCGCAAGGCATGCAGCCTATTGCACGTATGCTCGTCCACGCCCGCGAGGATCAACCCGACGCCGGACTATTCGCAGATTTCTTGATCGATCGGTTGACCCGCGATGCAGCGGGCGTGCACCCAACGGCTGTCGAGTTGCTCCATATCGCAGGTCAGTCGAGCGTCAATCGAATCGCCCAATCGCGAGGATTTGTCCGTTCCCGCTCAGGCTCGGCATATCAGAAGATTGCGCTTGGGCGGCCACTTACGGAAGCGAACTGGGCCGAATGTGCGGCTGAAACTCGGCGGAGGACGGGTTTCACTCTTCCCGTTGCGATGCCCACGACCGCGCTCGAAGAAGCTGAGGTTCCCGTGACTTCACCGGGAGGTGAGGTGCTGACCTATCCGGCATCGCAGCTTGGTGACCTCCTGTCGCCCGCCATCGTGATATGGCCCGGCGGAAACGGTGTAATCGTACCGATCGCAAAAGCCTATGCCGACGAGCTCCTCGGCACAGCGCCACAGCACGCCTTCGCCTTTATGGAAGCCAAGGACGCGGCCTTCCTCGCCCGGCGCGCCTATGTGAGCGCCCCGCGCAACGCTCCGCTGATGCCGATGGACGGCCCGATTCTGTTTTACGAATCCAGCCGTACGGGCGGGCGCGGAGCAGTGGTTGCAGTAGGCCGTGTGGTTGATCGCACCTTGCAGCCGAAAGCAGAACTTTCGGCCGACAGTCAGCGCCGGCTCGTGGTCGACGACGTGGATGCCTTCTCGGCCACGGACGATATTTTGATTACAAGCTTTGACAACTTATTCGCGCTTCCCGTGCCAGTGCCGTTGGGCTACTTGAAGGCGATCGGCGCCGCCGGTAACGCCAATCTCATTTCCGCCGTCTCGCTTCCCAGTGAGAAGATTACGCAAATTCTCACGCAAGGATGGCTTCGTGACCTCGGTTGACGACGAGTTATTGATTTCTATTCGCCCAAGTTTCGCTAACGCCATCTTTAACGGCTCCAAAACAGTCGAGATCCGTCGCAGAATCCCGCCAATCAAGCTTGGTGCCCGGCTCTGGATTTATGTCACAAAACCCGTCGGTGAGGTTCGGGGCGTTGCCCGTGTTAGCGAAATCGTTGAGGGGACTCCTGACGATGTCTGGCGCGCCTGTGGTCCGCGTACCGGTTTGGTCAAACCCGATTTCGACAATTATCTCCGCGGATCGACGAAGGCTTATGGACTTATTCTTCGAGAGGTAGAGGTCGGTCGCCCGATTTCGATGTCTGCGTTGAAGGAGCTCCGCGCAGGCTTTCATCCGCCGCAGGTCATCACGCGGCTCACCCCGACGGAGGCGAGTGGGCTTGAACAGCATTTCTTCCCATCTGAACGTGTATGATAGTTGTCTATCGAGCCTTCGATGACTGGTCGAACCGAAGTTGAAAATCAAGAGCCCCGTGTTTGACGTCGGCTTTTCCAGTACTTCTCACCAATCCTGAAACGCACACGCGCCGTAATGGGCGCGCATCCAGCGTGGTGACACGCCTCGAAGAGGAGACCCGGATCGGCAAGGGCGGGACCCTGGCGGCGCAGCTGTCGCGGCTCGACCTGATCGTGCTCGACGAGCTTGGTTATCTGCCGTTCGCCCGCTCGGGAGGGCAGTTGCTGTTCCACCTCATCAGCAAGCTTTATGAGCGCACCAGCGTCATCATCACCACCAACCTCGCCTTCGGCGAGTGGCCTACCGTGTTCGGTGATCCCAAGATGACCACCGCGCTGCTCGACCGCGTCACCCACCACTGCGATATCATCGAGACGGGCAACGACAGCTGGCGCTTCAAAAACCGCAGCTGACAGCCACCTTCGGCGCCTTCAAAAATCTATCTTGCGCTGCGCGCGCCTCCGGTCGGGCTACGCCCGCCCTCCGCCGCACGCAGCGCAAGGCGATCCTCAACTAACCAGCATCATACCCGAAAAGGGGGTCCCTCTTCGACGCCGATCGGGGTCCATTTTGAACGCCGTTTGACAGCTAATCTGAAACAAGAATTGTTGAGAGCGCGAACGACAGCTTCCGGGTTACCGCCTTGGCGACCGGCTACGTCTGGGATGAGGCGCAAAGCTGTCTGGTGAGCGCGGCCTCAAATGAGCGCGCACTGGCGGCGAGAAGCTGCCGCCAGAGGGCGCACCTTTGCACGGTTGGCCGCGCGGCGCTCTTGGCTCGCTGATCTTGTCGGGGCGGCGGCTAAGCACATTTGCACACGCACGCCGCCCCGCCTGCGGCTTCGCCAAGGGCGCGTTGGTTCTCCGATGTTGACGCCGCGCTGACCGCACGGCGGCGTTGCCGATGGGCCGGCCACGGACTGCGTGTCGTTCGGCGCGCGGCTATGGGCCCGCTCGGCCGGTGTGCAAGCCGCTGCTTCGCATCGGCTCCTTCACTATGTTGCAGCCCTTCGGGTGCGCGCCGCCCTTCGGCGCGGTCCCGTCGCCTTTTCTCGCCGCCCGCCCCGCCGTCCGGGGCCGGGTGTGGTTGAAGAGAAGGAAGAACGTCATGAAGCTTGATTTCATCGATATGGGCAATCTGTCCATCGCCGCCGCCAACATGCGTGGGAAGGGGAACGACCCCGACGTCACGGACCTTATGCCGAGCATCCGCGCGCGCGGGGTGCTGGTTCCGCTGCTCGTCCGGCCCAATCCTGTCCCGAGCGGCGTCGAGGGGTGTGCCGAAGGCCATTTCGAGATCGTCGCGGGGCGTCGCCGCTTCACGGCCGTCAATGCGGTGGCGCGTGAGGGCGGGGCGGTGAAGCCGATCCCGTGCGCCATTCTCGACGAAGGCGATGATGCCGATGCCTTGGAAGCGTCTATGCTCGAAAATCTCGCGCGGGTTCAGCCCGACGAGGTCAGTCAGTGGGAAGCATTCGTCGCACTCGTGAAGGCGGGGCGCACGGTCGAGGAGGTCGCGGACAGCTTCGGGTTCGAGCCGCGCGCCGTGAAGCGCATTCTTGCGCTCGGCAATCTCCTGCCGCGAATCCGCACCCTCTATCGCGGCGGCGAGATCGATGCGGGCACGGTTCGTCATCTGACCCTCGCGTCAAAGAGCCAGCAGAAGGCATGGCTCGCGCTGTTCGACGATGAAGGCGCATACTGCCCGACCGGCCATCAGCTGAAAGCATGGCTGTTCGGCGGCACGGCCATCGCGGTGAAACACGCGCTGTTCGATGTCGCGGAAACGAAGGCGGCGGTCGTGTCCGACCTGTTTGGCGAAGACAGTTTCTTTGCCGATGCCGACGCTTTCTGGTCGGCCCAGATGGCCGCCATCGAGGCGCGCAAGGCCGATTATCTCGAAGCGGGATGGTCCGATGTCGTCGTCATGGCGCGCGGCGACTGGTTCCGGTCGTGGGATCATGCCCATGCGGGCAAGCGCAAGGGTGGCCGTATCTATGTCGAGGTTCGTGAGAGCGGTGAGGTCAGCTTCCACGAAGGTTTCGTCACTACCAAGGAAGCGAAGCGGCTTTCGGGCGGCGGCGCGGACGGCGAGGGCGATGCGGTTCTCGCGAAGCCGGTGCGCCCCGAGGTGTCGGGACCGCTCAATGCCTATATCGACCTGCATCGCCATGCGGCGGTACGCGCCGATCTGGCGGGTCACGGGGGCGTGGCGCTTCGCGCGATGCTCGCGCATGTGATCGCGGGCGCGGACCTCTGGCGCGTCGATGTCGAGGGCCAGCGCGCGCCGAAGGAGGATATCGCGGAGAGCGTCGAGGGCTGTTCAGCCGAGGCGACGTTCGACCTCAAGCGCCGTGCGGTATTAGAAGTGCTGGCATTCGACGCGGAAGCGCCGACGGTCACGGGAAGGCCGCTCCATCGTCCCCCTTTTGCGCCGCTGTTCGCGCGGTTGCTCGAATTGCCCGATCCGGTGGTGTTGGAGATCGTGGCGATCGTCATGGGCGAGACATTGCAGGCCGGAAGCGAGGCGGTGGAGATGATCGGTCTCCATCTCGGCACCGACATGCGCCAGCACTGGTCGGCGGACGCGGCCTTCTTCGACCAGCTTCGCGACCGCGAAGTCCTGCTCGCCATCACCGGCGAGGTCGCGGGGCCGGAGGTCGCGGGAGCGAACGCCGGTGAGAAGGGCAAGGCGCTGAAAGCGATCATCGCAGATTGTCTTGAGGGTGCGAACGGTCGGGCCAAGGCCGAGCCGTGGGTGCCGCAATGGATGGCGTTCCCGCCTTCGGCCTATACGGATCGCGGCGGGGTCGGCAGCGTCGGATCGGCGCGGCGGGTCGCGCAAGAGCTTGCGGTTCCCGCTACGGCTGAACCCGAGCGCGAGCAGGAGCAGCCGTTGGCAGCGTGAAGATGTAGCGGGCGGCTTCGGTCGCCCGCCTTTTTGCGGGCGCAAAATGACGCGCCGGCCTTGCGGGCCGGCGCGGTGTTCATGATTTTGGCGCGCCGCCGCCGCCGCCGCCGCCGCCGCCGCCGCCGCCGCCGCCGCAAGCGGCGACGGTCCGCGTTTCGGCCAAAGAAAGAGGCGACGCGAAGTTGCCTTCGCGCCGCCGATACGAGGATGCTGCATCCTTCGCCCCGCCGCCCCTGACTTGCCGGGGTCGCTAATCGCCAAGCCCCAGGCGGAAGTTGCGGAGCCCGATAATGTCGATTCTGGCAATTGGATTGTACGAAAACGCCAAATCCTATGTGTTGGGCATGATTTTCTTGTTGTCCAGAATGAGCCGATATGAGCGCGTAATGCCGGCTCGAGCTGGGCCGTTCTGATCGAAGCGACGGAGCGCAGTGAGATCGCCTTTACCACTCAAGTTTCGAGGTTTGATCGTCCAGATCGATAGCTCGAGATCGCTCCACATCTTTTGCAGGATCATCCCGGCGACGGGCGATGTGACCTGAACCGGCACGGCGCCCCGCGAAAGTGCGGCGGCGCAATTATTTCCCCGCGTGCTGCCCACGCTCCTCGCGGTCGCTTCGCTCCAAATAATCGCACCGCCGCACTCCTCCGCTTCGCTGCGGCCCTTGCAGGTTCGCGCGGCGCCTCATGCGCCGGTCGCTGGTCCGCCCATGCCGCAGGGATGGTCCCGCGGTACAATCAAGGAGACGACCAATGGCAGCTATCGGCTTTGTGAACGGCACCATCGACACAGGTTTCGTGGGCCAGCTCAAGACTCTCTCGATCCGCGCGGCGATCGAGATCAGGACCAACCGCAGCAAGAACGGTGACGTCCAGCCCGACTATCGGGTCTGGTCCGAAGGCGTAGAGATTGGTGCCGGCTGGATCCGCGTGGGGCAGGTTTCGGGCGAACCCTATGTGTCGCTGAGCCTTGCCGCTCCCGAGTTCGGGCCGCGCCGGCTCTATGCCAACCTCGGACGCGCCGCCGGTCAGGACGGCGAGGATGGCTACGCCCTCATCTGGAACCCCGCCGACTGAGGCGGGCATCCACCCCGCGCCGCGGATGCGGCGCGGGGCTTTGCCGTGCCTGGCTTTCAGGCGGCGTCGCGGTCCTGGTCGCGATCAAGGTCGGCGACAGTGAAAGTCACCGGGTTGCGAAGCCAGAGCTCGACCTCGCCGGCGCGCCAGCCGCAACAACGCTCGGCGAGCTTGTGTTGCGGCGGGAAGGTTCCGGCGGCGATCTTGCGGTAGAGGGTCGCGCGGCTGAGGCCGGTGAGGTTCAGGACTTCATCGAGGCGCATCATGCGCAACGGGGACTGATATGCCATGCGGTGTTTCTCCATATGTCGGGGGATCATAGGTCGACCTGAGATCATAGAAGGGGATCGACGAGCCCTTCGTCAACACATTGGAAAACCGCCATTTCCGACGGAGTGCTCCGGCGTAGGTCCATGTGCGTCCGTCGGCGTCCGAGGGCGGCTCTGTGCTGCTGCGGCGTAGGTTGGATTTATTTTTCTCACCGCGTCTCGCACGACCCTATCGCCGCCGGATGAGGCCGTCGGCGATGGCCGCGCTTTCTGATTGGCGCGCCGCGAGCGACCCCGGCACGGTCCGATTCGCATGGGATAGGGCGCCGCTGGCGCGCATGCGGTCGCCGCTTTGCGGCGGTGTGGTTCGTCCCGGCGCGGCGGGGACGGAGCTGGGCGTCACTCGCCTTAGCCCCGCCCGGTCGGGCCGCAACCCGCTTTGCGGGTCCTCCTCTTCGTTCCGGTCCTTCGGATGCAGCCCGCCCGATGATGCGGGTCTGCCGGCTCCTTCCTGCCGCCCACCTCCGCCCCCTTCCGGGCCGGGGTGCGGTGGCGGGAAGGAGAAATGACATGCGTAAGGAGCGGATCGAGAGGGCGAGCCTCTATTCGGAGGTCACCAACCGGATCATCGCGGAGCTCGAAGAAGGGCGGCTGCCATGGGTGCAGCCTTGGGACAGCGCGGCGTGCGGATGCACGATGCCGCAGAATGCGGGGACGGCCCGCAAATACAGCGGGATCAATGTGCTGATCCTGTGGGCTGAGGTGATCGCCAAGGGCTATAGGTCGCAGCGTTGGCTCACCTATCGGCAGGCCGAGGCGGCGGGCGGCACTGTCCGGCGCGGCGAGAAGGGTACGGTGATTTGCTATGCCGACCGGTTCACGCCGAAGGCGGAAGCAGAGGCCGCAAGGTGCGAGGATCGCGAGGCGCGGCAGGTGGCGTTCTTGAAGCGCTTTGTCGTGTTCAATATCGACCAGTGCGAAGGACTGCCCGAGGAGTATATCGCACCGATGGTCAGCCCCGATCCGGTACTGGCGATTGCCGAGGCCGACGGGCTGATCGCGGCGAGCGGCGCGCGCTTAAATATCGGCGGCGGCGAAGCCTTCTACAGCCCGAGCCACGACTTTGTGTCTGTGCCGCCGCAGGCCGCTTTTCACGAACCGATCAATTGGTATCGTACCGCGCTGCACGAGCTTGGCCATTGGACCGGCCATGGCAGCCGTCTCGACCGTGACCAGAAGGGCGGATTTGGATCGGAAGCCTATGCGAAGGAAGAGCTTGTCGCCGAGATGGCGTCGGCGTTCACCTGCGCAGCGCTCGGCATTGCGCCGACCGTCCGGCATGCCGACTACATCGCGTCTTGGCTGTCGGTGCTGCGGGATGACGAGAAGGCGATCTTCCGCGCCGCCAGTCAGGCGAGCAAGGCGAGCGACTATCTCATGGCCTTTGCGGGAGGCGAGCAATGAGGCGCCGCGATCTCGCGACCGTCACCATTGAAGACGCCGAGCGTCGGATGGTGATCGCGCTCGGCAAGATGACCGCGCGGCAGGGCGATATCTTTCTGTCGATCCGTTTCGATGACACGCCCTATGACGAGCTAGCCTCGCGCCACGGTATCACCGTTGATGAGGTCACCCACGACTTCGCCCGCGCGCTTGGCATGTGGTCGCGCTGCCTACACGCGCGCTTTCCCCGTCTGGTCTGGCCTTGGCTTTGATCGGCGGTGGGCCGGATGGCGCTTGCCATCCGGCCCACCGCCTTCCTAAGGTTGCCGCAATGCGAACCAGTCTCGAACATCTTCCGCAATCCAAGCAGCGCGAGCTTGCCGATGTGGTGCGCATCCTGTTCGAGGAGTTCGAGACCGCGCATGCGCGCGGGAATTCGGACTGGAACCGCAAGGGCCGCATCTTCAAAATCGTCCTCTACGGCAGCTACGCGCGCGGCGACTGGGTCGACGATCCGGTCGGCGGTTATCAGTCGGACTATGATATCCTCGTCGTCGTCAACAATGAGCGGCTGACCGAGTTCGAGCATTGGTCGGCCGCCGAAGATCGCTTGATGCGCGAGGTGACGATCAATCGCACACTGACCGCGCCGGTGAGCTTCATCGTCCATTCGCTCAAGGATGTGAACGCGCAGCTCGAGCGTGGGCGTCCCTTCTTCATCGATATCGTCGAGCAGGGCATCGCGCTCTACGAGGCCGAGGGTTATGAGTTTGCGCAGCCGCGTAATCTGCCGCCGGACGAAGCGCGGGTCGAAGCCATTACTCACTTCGACAAATGGTTCAAAAGCGCTGGCGCTTTCCGGCTGATGGCGAACACGGCAATGGAAAGTGGCAATTACAACGAAGCCGCGTTTGTGCTGCATCAGGCCACCGAGCGCCTGTACCATTGCACACTTCTGGTGACGTCGCTCTACAGCCCGAAGTCGCACCGCCTCAATTTCCTGCGCTCGCAGTGCGAGCAGATCGCACCAGCGCTGGTCGAAGCGTGGCCGCGGGACGACAAGTTCAGCCGTCGCTGTTTCGAGCTATTACGGCTCGCCTATGTGAACGCGCGCTACTCGCCGCACTACAAGATCAGTGCGGAGGAACTGACCTGGATCGGCGAGCGCGTCACCGTCCTCGAAGGCTTGGTCCAGAAAATTTGCCGCGATCATATCGCGGCGCTCGGCAGCGCGGACCGCGCTGCCGAATAGGGAGAGAAGAAGTTGGAAGATCATGAAACGCTGGTCACGCTGACCGCCGATATTGTCGCCGCGCATGTCAGTAACAACAGCGTCGCTATATCGGACATCCCGCTGGTAATCCGGTCCGTGCATGAGGCGCTCGCGGGTCTTTCGGCAAACGCCCAACCGGAACCCGAACCGCAGCGGCCTGCCGTGTCGGTGCGCGCGTCGGTGAAGCCCGACCACATCGTCTGCCTCGAAGACGGCAAAAAGCTCACCATGATGCGCCGCTACCTGATGACCAATTTCGGCATGACGCCCGACGAGTATCGCGCGAAATGGAACCTGCCGAAAGATTATCCTATGACGGCGCCGAACTATACCGAGAAGCGCCGGGAACTGGCGAAGCAGATCGGTCTCGGTACCAAGGGCCGCGGTGGCGGCCGCAAGCCAGCAGCGCGCGGACGCGCGAAGGCTAAATAGTTTTGGGGGAAGGCCCACTGACATCGCTGATCGTGACTGCTCATGACGCTTAAGATGATGGCGGCAGCCACACTTCTCCTGCTCGCGTCAGGCTGTTCGGATAAACCCACGCCCGCCGAAGTTCCTGAAACTGAATCAGGTGCGGTCGACTTCAAGTCGGTTGATCCGCCGGCAGCGCAGAACGCCAGTGATGCCACTCCGGAGGATGAAGCGAAGCTCGATTGACCGTCGGATGCTATTGGCAATTCTCGGGATCGAAGGCGCGCCGCCCGCGGCGGCGCCATAACGTCAATTGCTGCTCGCGGCTTTCGCCGCGCAGTGTTGCGGCCGCTTCGACGAGCAGCCCGAGAATGACCGCCCGATCGTCGCCGGTCAGCTCGACCAGATCGGCCTTGGCGACGAGCCCGCCGAGCTCGATCAGCTGGCGCGTGCGTTCGCGGCGCTTCACCTGCCAGGCCCGCGTGTTATGCCGCACCCGCTTCGCCTGAAGCCGATTGCGGGCTTGCACCGATCGCCGATGCGCCGCCCGCGTTCCGGCCAACGCCTTTGCGAGCGCGGGCGCCGTCCCCGCAAAAGAAGGCAGCGCCGCTCTTGCGCCACGCCTCCTTTCGCGCGGCATCTGATCCGACAGCATCGAGCAGCGCGCCCGCGAGCTGTTCGATTGACAGGCCATCGGCACCGGTTGTGATCACCAGCTCGCCCAACTGACCTTGCTTCTTCGTCTTGAGCGCTTTCGCCTTTTCGGTGAGCGCCTGGAGTTCGGCGGCGAAATCGCGGGGTTTGCGCATCGTCTGTCCTTCCATTTGTGAGTGTAGGACGAACCAGCTATGGTGTGTCGGCGTGCCGTTCAAGTAGCTGAAATCTTGTGAGAAGCTGTGATCCCGAGCGCGATGAAATCGTGTGAGGGCGCGCTTATACGTCGTGCCGACGTGCTCGTTTTGCTGTAAATGGATTGCCCTCATGGCGATCTACCATTTCTCGGCAAAAGTGATTTCGCGGGCTGTCGGCAGCAGCGCGGTCGCCGCCGCGGCCTATCGTTCGGCCGACCGGCTGCACGACGAGCGGCTTGGACGTAGCCATGACTTCTCGAACAAGGCGGGCGTCGTGCATAGCGAAGTGCTGCTGCCTGAGGGGGCGGACGAACGCTGGCAGGATCGCGAACAGCTCTGGAACGAGGTCGAGGCGGCCGAGCTGCGCAAGGATGCACAGCTCGCGCGCGAGATCGAGTTTGCGATCCCGCGCGAGATGACCGAGGGGCAGGGGATCGAACTTGCCCGCGATTTTGTCCAACGCGAGTTCGTTAATCGCGGCATGATCGCCGATCTCAATGTGCACTGGGATATCGGCGCCGATGGGCTCGCCAGGCCGCACGCGCATGTCATGCTGACGATGCGCGAGGTCCGCATCGGCGAGAATGGCAGCGCCGAGTTCGGTGCCAAGGTACGCGACTGGAACCGCACCGAGATGCTGACGCATTGGCGCGAGGCCTGGGCCGACCATGTGAACGAACGGCTGGCCACGCTCGACATCGACGCGCGCGTCGATCATCGCACCTTGGAAGCGCAGGGTATCGACCTCGAACCGCAGCACAAGGTCGGCCCGGCGGCGTCGCGTATGGCGGCCGAGGGGCTCGAGCCTGACAGGCTTGCCGAGCATATCGAGATCGCGCGTTCGAACGGCGACAGGATCATCGCCGATCCGGGCATTGCGCTCGACGCGATCACACACCGTCAGGCGACTTTCACGCACCGGGACCTAGCGATGTTCGTGCATCGCCACAGCGAGGGAAAAGAGCAGTTCGACGCGGTGATGGCGGCGGTCAAATCTTCGCCCGAGCTTGTCGCGCTCGGGCAGGACGGACGCGGCGACGATCGGTTCACATCGCGCGCAATGATCGAGACCGAGCAGCGGCTCGAGCGTGCGACCGCGACGCTCGACGCGCGCCGCAATCATGCCGTCGCAGAGCGCCATCGCGAACGGGCGCTGGCGCTTGCGGCCGAGCATGGCCTAGACCTGTCCGCCGAGCAGCGCGGCGCGCTCGAACATGTCACCGGCGCGCGCGGGATCAGCAATGTCATTGGCTATGCCGGAACGGGGAAGAGCGCGATGCTCGGCGTGGCCCGAGAAGCGTGGGAAGCGGCGGGCTATCAGGTGCAGGGCGCAGCGCTGTCGGGCATTGCGGCCGAAGGATTGGAGCATGGCTCGGGGATCGGCTCGCGCACGCTCGCCAGTCTCGAACATCAATGGGCGAACGATCGCGAGCGGCTGACCAGCAAACATGTCCTTGTCATCGATGAGGCCGGCATGGTCGGCACACGCCAGCTCGAACGCGTCGTGTCGGAGGCCGAGCGGCAGGGTGCGAAGGTTGTGCTGGTCGGCGATCCGCAGCAACTGCAAGCGATCGAGGCGGGCGCCGCATTCCGCGCCACGGCCGCGCGCCACGGCGCCATCGAAATCATGGACATCCGCCGCCAGCAGGAAGACTGGCAGCGCGAGGCGACGCGCGAGCTTGCCACCGGGCGGACCGGCGAGGCGATCGCGCGCTATGCGGAGGCGGGCTTTGTCCATGCCGCCGATACCCGCGAGGCAGCACGGAGTGACCTCGTTGATGCCTGGGATCGTGACCGGCAGGCGCATCCGGATGCGAGCCGCATCATTCTCACCCACACCAATGACGAAGTGCGAGAGCTCAACGAGGCGGTTCGCGAGCGGCTGAAGGCGGGCGGAGCGCTTGGCAATGACGTCGCGCTCGCGGTCGAGCGCGGCACGCGCAGCTTTGCGACCGGCGACCGCATCATGTTCCTGAAGAACGAGCGCGATCTCGGGGTGAAGAACGGCTCGCTCGGTACGGTGCAGAGCGCCAGTCCTATGCGCATGGCAGTAATGCTCGATGACGGTCGCAGCGTTGCGTTCGACGTAAAGGACTATGCTCATATCGATCATGGCTATGCGGCGACGATCCACAAGGCGCAGGGGATGACGGTCGACCGGGTGCAGGTGCTCGCGACGCAGGGGGTAGACAGCCACTCGACCTACGTCGCGCTGTCCAGGCATCGCGAGCAGGTCGATCTATATTATGGTCGCGACGATTTTGCGAACCAGAACAGGCTCGTCCGCACGGCGTCGCGCGAACGCGGGAAGGATATGGCGAGCGATTACCGGGGGCAGGAACCGGCGAAGGCCGCCGAGCCGAAACGCTCGATCTTCGCAGGGCTCAAGCTCAAGCGCAGCGTATCCGCCGAAGCGTTGGGCAAAGTCCCCGAACAGACGCGCGAGGCGGCACCGCGAAAGCTTCGCGTCAGCGCCCGTGCACTCGATACGGGATCGGACCGCAGTGCTCTCGACAGGGCGGTCGAGCGCTATGCGCGCGCACAGCGCG
Organism: Sphingopyxis sp. OAS728; assembly: GCF_014873485.1. Taxonomy (NCBI): domain Bacteria; kingdom Pseudomonadati; phylum Pseudomonadota; class Alphaproteobacteria; order Sphingomonadales; family Sphingopyxidaceae; genus Sphingopyxis; species Sphingopyxis sp. OAS728. Next base: position 3,646,063 of record NZ_JADBDT010000001.1, read on the forward strand.
ATATCGACGCCATGCACGCGAAGGGGCTCTCACCCATTGGTCATCAGCGAACTGCCCTCGAGAGCGCCGCGCGCGACCTGGATGCACAGCAGGCAAGCGGTTCGAAGGACCTGTCGGCGGCGTTCCAGCGTGACCCGGCGCTTGTCGACGACGCCGCGAACGGGCGTGCTCAGCGTGCCATCTCGGCAATGCGCGCCGAGCGGGCGTACAGGCTCGACGCGCCGGCGCGCGCCGACCGCTTCGTGGCGGAATGGCAGTCGCGAAGTGAAGAGCTGCGGCATCACAGGGCGAACCATGATTATGCCGGCATCAAGCGCGTTGGCGCCCAGCTCAATGACATGGCGAAAGCGCTGCACCGAGATCCGCAGCTCGAGTCGCTTCTTCGGAACCGCACCCACGAGCTTGGTCTGAAACGGCTTGAGAGCAAAAGCGTGTCTCACGCGCTCCAGGAGCATCTCCGCCCCTCGCGTTCGCTCGGCATTGGGCTGTAAGCCCCATTCATGACCGAAAACGCTGCTGAAAACGAAACCAAAGAGACGCCCGGCGATCCGCTCGCAGCCGACGAGGTAGTCCTTGACCAGGCCTTTGCACGGCTGTCCGGGCGCATCTCCATGCTCTCCAGAGCTGTAGACCGCTTTGCCGATCGTCAGGACGAACTTGTCGGCCGCGACTACAGCGACGATCTCGCGAAGATCGAGAAGAGCTTCGAGGAAACGAGCGAGGCGCTCGACAATCTCGCCGCCCAGCCGGTCCTGCAACTGACTCCCGATCGGCTCGCAGAGCAACTCCGGCTGGCGGGCGCGCGCATGCGATCCGACGACCACGACAAATGGCAGAGCGCCCAGAATCAGCTCGGCGAGATTACACGCTCGCTTGAAAAGAGGCTCGGCGCGGCGCGCCTGCGCGACGAACAGAATCGATGGGTTGCTATCGGTTCCGGGATTGCTGCGGTTTTGGCATTCGTCGCGGGGTGCACGATGCCGCCCGTCATCGATCGGACGGTTCCCGAAAGCTGGCAGTGGCCCGAGCGACGCGCCGCAAATCTTCTCTCGCGCGATATGTGGGGTGGAGGCGTTCGGCTGATGCAGGCGGCAGACCTCGAGCGCTGGAACGCGCTGGCGCAGGCGTCTCAAATCTATGGCAGGAACCAGAAAGCCATCGAAACCTGCCGGAAGCAGGCGGACCGGAAGAAGAAGCCCGTCAATTGCTCGATCGAGATCGAATCGACCGAGGCGCCGTCCTGAACCTCGGCGACGTGCGGCATCGGTCGGTCCAATCCTGCGCGCATGCGCACGGCCGCGGCCGGTCAGCACCGCGTCGCTCCGGGCAGCTGCTCATGATCGCTTGGCTCGCCAGATCGGGCGTCATCCGAGCTGGCTCTGTCCTGCTCTTGCGGGAGGTCGAACCGGATTTTGTCACCCGTTCAGGACGTGCCCGGGAGCGTAATGGTTCTTCGACCGAATGATCGAGCATCTGCCGAATAGGCGCCCGGCCCTCCGAGCATCAGCGCGGCGAGAGCCGATAGATGGCAAAGTAGCATCGAGATGTTTTCCGCCATTGGCGGCCCAAACAGCGCCAGGAGAATGGCAGCGAGGGCCGCCGTCCGGGTCCGGATGCCGAGAAGCAGGGCAAGGGCCAATAGCCCGGCGAGCCAGGAGTGGACAGAGGTCGAGGGGAGCGGGTCGAGCGCCAGCGAAGCGGCGTTGGAGAGGCGCATCAGCAAAAGGCCTGCGCCGAGTGTCCCTGCAGGATACTCGGGAAAGAATGATCGCATGGCCGACCGATAGAGCGCGGCGGTGCCCGAGATACATCCCGATATTGGGTATGGCAGGCTTAGCCTTTTGGGGATGAAGAGCGTTCGCGAAGAGCGTAGAACGGCATTGCTGGATCGCTGCTGTGGGGGGATGCAGGTGGGCCGATTGAAGACATCCGCACCGAAGACGCAACGGCTTCGTGCCGCGCTGGCGCTTCTTGCTATTTCGGCGGTTGCAGGCGTTGCGCTCGCGGAAAGGCCGGCTTTCGCTCTCGATCCTGACCGCGGCATCGACCAGTATCGGCATACGCGCTGGACCCGTGACGATGGCGCGCCCGCCCCGATCCACGCCATCGCGCAAACGCCCGACGGATATCTGTGGCTGGCAAGCGGCGAGGGCCTGTTCCGGTTCGACGGGACCGCCTTCGAGCGAATGGATGCAGCCGTCGACGACCCGACCGGAGGGCCACGCACGCTCCTGGTTGCAAAGAACGGCGACCTCTGGACGAGCTACTCGGCGTCGGGGCGGTTCGCTGTCTACCGCCGCGGCAAGCTCTCCTTCGTCCCGACCCCGCGCTTCGACGGGGAGGTGGTGCATATGATCCAGACGCCGGATGGCGATATCTGGGCGGCGATCGGGCAGGTCGGCAGGCCGCTCCTGCGATATCGGAAAGGCTCGTGGACCGAAATCCAGCCGACGGCGGGCCTCGGGCGGGACAGCAACACCGGCCTTGCCGTGACGCGCGACGGGGCGCTCTGGGCGGCCTACCGGGACAAGATCTTCCGCAAACGATATGGAAGCGAGCGCTTCGAGCTTATGATTTCCGAGCCCGGCATGCGGTCTCACCTCGCCACCGATCGGGACGGGCGGCTGTGGGCGCGCGACACGCTCGGCGTCAGGCCCGTGACAGGCCCCGGCGGCCACTGGTCGGGCAAGCCCGCCGCGTTCAACTATCCGACCAACAAGGTCCGGCGCGGCTTCACCATCAAGTTCGACAGGGATGGAAACCTCTGGGTCGCCCGGCGCGGCGACGGGATCGAACGGCTGCGGATGCCTTCCGCGCTCGGCCCGGACCATGCGCCAGCCCCGTCGACAGAATTTCTCGCAGCCGATGGCCTGACGTCGGATGCGACGATCGCGGTCTTCGAGGATCGCGAGGGAAATATCTGGGTCGCGACGTCGCTCGGGCTCGACCGGTTTCGTAACGCCAATGTCGCGGTCGAGAAGGTGCTGACCAAGCCAGCCGCTTATGGTGACATCCTGCACGTCGCCGGCGATGGAAGCGTCATCATTGCGCAGGCGGACAGCATCTATCGTGCCCGCCCGCGCGCTACGCCCGAGCTCGTGGAGGGCGGCACCGGCGAGCCCGAGGCGATTTGCGATGGACCGGAAGGATCGATTTGGGTCGTGCTGACCGACCGGATACTTGTCATGTCGGGCGCATCGCGGCGCTCGCTCGCCCGGCCGCTGGGCACCGAGACGGGGATTTACGGATGCGGTCTCGATCGCTGGGGCCGGATGTGGATGACCGGCGCGGGAAGCGGCCTCTTCAGGCAGACCGCGAATGGCTGGTTCAACATGCCGGCCAAGACCGAAAAGCAGGAATTCTATCCGACCCAGATGGTGCGCGATCCCGCGCAGGGGGATGTCTGGATGATCTGGGGCACCGACCGTTTCGCTCGTCTCGATGCCGAAGGCCAGACTCTCGTGACCGCCAGTCGCCCATCGCTCGGTACGATTTATACGATGGCGCCGACCCGCGCCGGCATATGGATCGCCGGAGCGGATCGCTTCGGCCGCCTGAAGGATGGCAGAATCACGTCCTTCGGCTTCGGTCGCGTGCCGGGGTTGCGCGGCGTCAACGGGATCGTTCAGACGGCCAAGGGGGAGACATGGGCGCTCGGCTATAGGGGGTTCGTGCGCATGCAGTCGGACGAGGTCGAGCGAGCCTTGAGCGATCCGAGCTACACGGCACCCTACCGCCTGTTCGACTTCGTCGACGGCCTTCCGGACCGCTACGCCCGGCAAAGCATGCAGTCGATCGTTCAGGGTGGCGACGGGCGAATCTGGGGAGCGACGCTCGCCGGGACGGTGTGGATCGACCCCGCGCACATCACGTCGAACAAACTGCCGCCCCCCGTCGCAATCGGCACTCTGATCGCGGACGGCGTGAAATATTTCGATCCCAAGGAGGTTCGACTTCCAGCCGGCAGCTCGTCGCTGACCTTCGGTTTTGCCGCGCTCAGCCTCGGCGTGCCTGAACGCGTCCAGGTCCGTTACCGGCTGGAAGGTCAGGATGCGGAGTGGGTGGATCCGGGGCGCCGCCGACAGGCGAGCTATACCAATCTTGGACCCGGTACCTATCGCTTCCGCGTCATCGCCGCGAACGAGGATGGCGTCTGGAACCGGAAGGGCGCGGTACTCGAGGTCACCATTCCGCCGACGTTCCTGCAGTCAATCTGGTTCAAGATGCTCGTCGGGCTTTTGCTGCTCGCGCTCGGCGCCGTCGCCTATCTGTTCCGGATCCGGCAACTCGAGGCGCGCCTGCAGGGCCGTTTCGACGTCCGGATCGCGGAGCGCGAGCGCATCGCCCGCGAACTGCACGATACGCTTCTGCAGGGCTTCCAGGCGCTCATGCTCCAGTTCAAGGCCGGGGTTAACCGCCTGCCGGCAAGCGAACGGCAACCGCTGGACGAAGCGCTGACCAAGGCGCAGGGTGTCTTGATCGACGGCCGCGACCGCGTGCGCGACCTCAGAGCCCCGCGCAGTGACACCGGTTTGGAGACGGCGCTTCTCGAACTCGCCCGCGATATCACCACAGGCTCCGGCATCGACGTGCGGATGACCAGCGAGGGGACGCCGCATGGTCTTCACCCGATCGCCTTCGAGGAGATCGAGCGGATCTGTGAAGAAGCGATCCGGAATGTGGTCCATCATTCAGGAGCAAGATCGCTCCGGATCGACCTGCTGTGGGGTACCCGCGACCTCAAGCTCGCCTTGCGCGACGATGGCAAGGGTATCCCCGAGGAGGTTGCCTTGCAGGGCTCGCGCGCCGGTCATTACGGACTTGTCGGGATACGCGAAAGGGCCGAGCGCATCGGCGCCGATCTGACGATAAGCAGCGTGCCGGACCGCGGAACCGAGGTGTCGCTGTCGATTCCGGCCCCTGCGGCGTATGGCGGCCGTCCTGCCGGTATCCTGCAGCGGCTTCGGTCTCTGCTCCCTTTGCGAAAGCCCCTGTCTTGAAAACAGACCATCCGATCCGGCTCCTCATCGTCGATGATCATGTCATGCTGCGCGAGGGCATTGCGGCCATCGTCGCGCCCGAGGCGGACATGCAGGTTGTCGGCGAAGCCGAGGATGGCGCCGAGGCCGTCGAGCTCCACCGCAAGCTGCGGCCCGATGTGACGCTGATGGACCTTCAGATGCCGCGCATGTCGGGGATCGACGCCATCGCGGCGATACGTTCGGAATCGCCCAATGCCCGGCTCGTCGTCCTCACCACCTATTCGGGGGACGTGCAGGCGGTCCGGGCTCTCAAGGCCGGGGCCTGTGGCTATCTGCTCAAAAGCTCGCTTATCGACGAGCTGCTGACGGCCATTCGCTCGGTCCATGCGGGGCGCCGCTATGTTCCGGCCGAGGTTGCTCAGGAAATCGCCATTCACGCCGCCGAGGAGCCGCTGAGCCCGCGCGAAATCGCGATTCTCGAGCAGGTCGCGACCGGCAAGGCGAACAAGCTCGTCGCCTGGGAGCTCTCGGTTTCGGAGGAAACGGTGAAGGCGCACCTGCGAACCATCTTCATCAAACTCGGCGTCGCCGATCGCACGCAGGCGGTCACGACCGCATTGCGCCGGGGTATCATCACGCTTTGATCTGCGGCTCTAACCAGCTGGCGCTGCCTAGCGTTGATCTGGTCGCCCGCTTCTGACGCGCGCGTTGAGCTCGGCCCATGAGGCCTCGGTCCCCGCTTCCTGCGCCCGGTTCACATATTGCGATGCGACCAGCCACCCCTTGATCGGCCGAAGAGCGAGAAGGCAGGGGAGGGTCATCAGCGGAAGCGAGACGAGGAGGTGGATCCACCAGGGCGGGCGCAGCATGACTTCGAACCCGACGACGAGGAACAGCAGCGGGAAGGCAACGAAGCAAAGCGCGAAAAAAGCGGGCCCGTCGTCGGGAGCCGCGAAATCATAATCGAGGCCGCAGCTCGGACATATATGCTCGATCTTGAGCCAGCCCTGAAACATGCTTGCCTTGCCGCAGCGGGGGCATAGCCCGCGAAGCCCGACGCGATATATCCAGCGCCAGTCGCGCGGCTCCTCGCATCCGCTATCGTCAGGCGAGGAACGCAAGCGACGTTTCCCAGAGGCGCTCGGCATTGCCGGGGTCGAGGGCATAACCCGCGACGCCGCCACTGAAGTCCGTCGGCCTCGCCACGATACGCGGTGCCTCGTTGCAATCCTCGAAATAGAGCCCGCTGACGCCTTCGAGCAGGGGGGAGGCTGCAAGGAGGACCGACGTTGCTGCGCCCTGCTCGACGGTCTTTCTGCGTTCTACCGGTGTGCGCAGCCCGCCCGTATGCTGCTGGAGACCGGTTGCGATCGCACCCGGGTTGAGCGCGTTCGACACGATGCCATCGTCCTTCCAGCGGCTCGTTATCGCGACCGCGAGGAGCGCGCAGGCCGACTTGGACTGCCCATAGGCACTGATCGGCGTGTAGGGGATGAAGTCGAAGGCAAGATCGTCGAAGAGCACCGGGCTGAACCAGTGTCCGCTCGAACTGAGCGACACCACCCGCGCACCCTTCGCCGCGGCGAGAGCCGGCCGGAGCCAATGGGTCAGCGCGAAATGGCCGAGATAGTTGGTCCCGAACTGGAGCTCATGTCCCTGCGGCGTTTTCTGCAGGTCGGGCGTCGCCATGATCCCGGCGTTGTTGACGAGAATGTCGAGAGGCCCGTGCCAGTCGTCGGCGAAGCTTTTGACCGAGCCGAGGTCGGCGAGATCGAGCCGCCGGACGTCGATCGCCGCATTGCCGGTCGCGGCGCGAAGTGCATCGGCAACGGGCTGGGCAGCTTCCGGCCGGCGAACGGCGAGGGTGACCGCCGCGCCCGCCGATGCCAGCGCGCGCGAGGTCTCGACACCGATACCGGCAGCTCCGCCGGTTACGATCGCGCGCTTCCCGTGAAGGTCGACACCCCGGACGACCTCGGCGGCCGTGCTGTGAAAGTTGAACGGGGTCGAAAAGGTCATGATTGCTCCTTGCCGGGAGCGGCCTCACACGAGGCCCCTCCCGGATGCTGGACATCAGCGCTTGAGGAACGCGGCGATGTCCGGGTTGATGATGTCGGGATGGCTGGCGAACATGCCATGCGGCAGGTCCTTGTAGACCTTGAGCGTCCCTGCCTTCAGCAGCTTGACCGCGAGCGGCGCCGAATCCGCGAAGGGAACGACCTGGTCGTCTTCGCTGTGCATCACCAGCGTCGGAACATCGATCAACTTCAGGTCCTCGGTGAGGTCGGTTTCGGAAAACACCTTGATGCAGTCATAATGCGCCTTGGTTCCGCCCATCATACCCTGGCGCCACCAGTTGCGGATCAGACCTTCGTATATCTTGGCGCCGGGCCGGTTGAATCCATAGAAAGGTCCGCTCGCCACATCGAGGTAGAATTGCGGCCGGTTCGCGGCGAGCGCGCTGCGGTAGCCGTCGAACACCTCGATCGGTGTGCCGCCGGGATTATTCGGCGTCTTGAGCATCAGCGGCGGGATGGCGCTGATGAGCACCGCCTTGGCGACGCGCCCTTTGCCATGGCGCGCCACATAGCGCGTGACTTCGCCGCCGCCGGTCGAATGGCCGATATGGATCGCATTTCTGAGATCGAGCGCGGCGACCAGCTCCGCGACGTCGGCGGCGTAGGTGTCCATATCATTGCCATGGTCGGTCTGCGTGGATCGGCCGTGGCCGCGGCGATCGTGGGCAATCACCCGGTAACCCTTCGCGAGGAAGTAGAGCATCTGGTTGTCCCAGTCGTCCGAGCTCAGCGGCCAGCCATGGTGGAAGACGATCGGCTGACCCTCGCCCCAATCCTTGTAGAAGATTTCGGTGCCGTCCTTGGTGGTGATCTTGCCCATGGGTTTGCGTCCTTTCTGGGTCGAGGGATGGGATGCGGCCGCCGGCGCGGCGGTGGCGGCAATCGGGAGCGTCGCGGCGACGGATGCGCCGACCGCGCCGAGCAGGATGTCGCGCCGCGAGCCAGTAAATGCGGTCGGCGCGGAAGCTTGTTGGGTCGTCATGTCGTTTGTCCTCCTTCGGTTTTGAACTTCCTGAGATTGGGGGGGAGCATCTCCCAGAGCCGCACCAGCTCGCCGACCGAGCGCGCCCGCAGCTTGCGCTTGAGATTGCCGCGATGGATCTTGACGGTGATCTCGCTGATCCCGAGATCATAGGCGATCTGCTTGTTGAGCTTGCCGAAGGCGACGGCGCCCATGACCTGCCATTCACGCGGCGTCAGCTTCGCGACCCGCTCCATCGTCTGGCGCGCCGAGCGCTCGGCTTCACGCCGTGCCCGGTCCCGGTCGAGACCGAGATCGACCGCCTCGAGCAGGGCATTCTCGCCGACGGGTTTGAGGAGAAAGTCGACCGCCCCATTCTTCATCGCGCGGATGCCGGTGACAAAATCTCCGCCGCGCGAAAGATAGACGATCGAGCGCTTGAGGCCGCGCTCGCGCAGAAATTGCTGGAAGTCCAACCCGCCGGGAAGCCAGGCGTCGACGAGATAGCAGGTCGCGCAGTCGGGGAGCGCGGCCTCGAGCATCCGTGACAAGGAAGAAAAGGCGATAGCGGAATGACCCGCCCCGCTGAGGCGGCACAGCAAGCTGTCGCGCGTCGCCGCATCGCCGTCGACGATGATGACGAGCGAGTCCGCTTCCGCTGCCAGCGCGCCTGCTGGCGGCGACGACGGTCCGCTCGTCGCTACGAGGCTTGCCGCGTCGGGGCGGGCAACTCCCAGTCCAGGATAGCCGCGGAGTGGGGGACGGAGAGGCGTCCTGGACTGGGGGCCGGGGGAGAGCAGGGGAGTCATCGGAAAATCGGTCCTTCTCGACGCGTCTGTCTGAGGCCATAGTCTGCTTTCCGGGCCCTCTCGCCCATCCCGATGCAAGCTAGACAGGCTATCCCAAAGCGGGTGTCGGGCATGTTGCCCTCTGCGGGCAAAAGCAGGCCGCGGCGCGGGCTAAGCTGCGATCAACACTCCAATCTATCGGTTATCGTTGCGGCCGGCGGAGAGGTCTTGAGACGGCGGCCGCACCGTCACGGGTCGGACGGAGTGCCGGGACCCGATCCCGTGCTCCGTCCCGGCACCACGATCGTCTTGCGGCCGAAGAGCAAGGCATCGACCGACCACGAACCCGGCCCGAGCAAAGCGAGCGCGAATGCGTCGAGCATCCGGACCGTCAACGGTAGGATGCCGCCGGCGGTTGCGTCGGTCAGCGCCGCGAGGCAGCAGATGGTCGCAAGCAGACGCGCCCGGAACCCGCATAGAAGTCCCGCGGCGAGCAGGCCGACGCCGATCAGTTCCCAGGCCGGTGCGGAGGTTCGATGTGTGTTCGCGAGGAGCGGGATGGCGACCGTTAAGCGCAGCAACAAGAGTCCAAGAGCCGCCGCGCCTCCGGGAAAGGAAGAAACGATCGATCGCATGCGACCGGCTTAGGCAATCGCATGTCGTAATATAATGTCGAATGGGGTATGCGGCGAATAGACTTTCGGGTGTCGCCGCCGGCGTGCCGTTGGTCTGACCTGCGGCCGTTTCTGCGGCGCAAAGTGGGAAGACGTGGATGGGACGTGTCGCAGGACAGGTCCCACCGGGTAAGTTCGGGTCGCATTCGGTGGGGCCGCGAGGCCATTGGCGGGTTGTCGCGTCGCTGCTTGCGGCGGCGCTGTCGCTTGGTTCACCGGGGGCGCTTGCTCTCGATCCCGAACGGAGCATTCATCAGTATATTCACACGAAATGGGGTCGCGCCGAAGGGGCGCCCTCGCCGGTCACCGACATTCTTCAGACCCGGGACGGCTATCTCTGGATGTCGAGCGGCGCCGGTCTCTACCGGTTCGACGGAATCCGCTTCGAGCGGATGGACGGCGGCGTCGACATCGCGATCGAAGGGCCGCCGGTGCAGCTCTTCCTCACGCGCAGCGGCGATCTTTGGGTCAGCTATCTCCTGTCGGAGCGCTTTCGGATCTATCGGCGTGGCAAGCTTGTCGTCGTGCCTTCGCCCCCGACCAACGGGCAGGTCGTCGACTTCGCCGAGACACCGGACGGGGCGATCTGGGCCGCAATCGGCCAGATCGGACAGCCGATGCTACGCTATGCCAAGGGACGCTGGAGCCGTGTCGATCCGACAGGAGGCGCGCGAAAAAGCAGCTACGATACGCTCGTCACCGGCGATGGCGCCCTTTGGACGTCGTATAATGACGCGCTTTACCGGCTGCCGGCCGGTGCCGCGCGGTTCGACCCCTTTTTCACCAGCCCGGGTGCGCGGATGCGGATCGTCACCGATCGAGAAGGGCGGCTCTGGATTACCGACAAGGGTGGAAGCCGGGCGATAACCGGGCCGGGCGGGCGGCTTGGCGACGCGTCGCCGTCAATCGCCTATCCGAGCGACGCCTTTCGTCGCCGCGGAAAGACCCTTTTCGATCGCGACGGTAATCTCTGGGTTGCGCGTCGCCGCGACGGGGTCGAGCGGTTGCGCGAACCTCCCGGCGGGGTACCGGCGGAGGCGCCGCCATGGGAATTTCGGGCCGCCGACGGGCTCACCTCCGACACCACCCATGACATTTTTGAAGATCGCGAGGGCAATATCTGGGTGGGAACGGCGCTTGGCCTCGACCGCTTTCGCAATGCCAATGTCATCGTCGAGCCGGCCCTCGACAAACCGGCCGCATATGGCGACATCCTCTACGCCGACCGCAACGGCGTCATCTATATCGGGCAGCGCGATGCTGTTTATCGCGTCGCCCCGCGCGGGGCTCCGGTCGCGATCGTCGCCGGCATCAGCGAACCGGAAGCGATCTGCGAAGGGCCGGATGGGGCAATATGGATTGTCGCCGCAGACGGGATCACGAGCTGGAAAGAAGGGGTCGTCCGCCAGATCGCGCCGCCGAGCGAGCGCGAAGACGGCATTTTCGACTGCGGGCTCGACCGGTGGGGCCGTCTCTGGATGAGCGCGGCGGGCAGCGGCCTTTACCGCTGGGATGCCGGCAAATGGCAAAATCTTCCTGCCGATCGCGCCGCAGGCTTTTCGCCGATGCAGATGGTGCGGGGCAGCGAAGGCGATCTGTGGGTGCTGTGGGGGAAGAACAAGGTGGCGCGGCTCGGGGGCGCTCTGCCCGAGCTGCACGACGTGGCGAAAAATCCCGCGCTTGGCGCCGTTCGCACTATCAGTCCCGCACCCACCGGGCTGTGGCTCGGCTACGACCGGGGCCTCGGACGGCTCGACGAGCGCGGTCTTGCGACCGCCGACATTCGTCAAATCCCCGCGCTCGAAAGGGCCGCGGGCGTTTTGCAGATGGGCGCCGCAGAAACATGGGTCTTCGGCGAGATGGGCGTGAGCCGCCTCGATACGGCTGCGGTCGAACGTGCGCTTCGCAATCCGGCAGTCATTCTCCGCGCGCGCAGCTATGGCTTTCTCGACGGGTTGCCGGACGTGCGCGCGCGCGCGCGCAATCGCGGCCTCGTCGCTGCCAGCGACGGACGCCTCTGGGCCTCGACCGACGCCGGCTCGGTCTGGATCGACCCCGCGCGCCTCCATTCGAACGCCCGGCCCCCGGGTGTCGCCATCGGGTCGGTGACGACCCGAAAGACCCGCTTCCTCGATCCCGTCAATCTGACGCTTCCAGCCGGCACCTCGCAATTGTCGATCGGTTTTGCGGCGCTGGCACTCGGCATGCCCGAGCGGGTTCAGATTCGCTACAAGCTGGAAGGCCAGGACGACCAATGGGTCAATCCGGGTATGCGGCGGCAGGCTTTTTACACGAATCTCGGCCCGGGCGACTATCGCTTCCGCGTCATTGCCGCGAACGAAGACGGTGTCTGGAATCGCGAGGGCGCTACGCTCGCCTTCAGCATCGCCCCGACCTTCGTCCAGACGACAGCCTTCAAATTGCTCCTTCTCGTTGCCGGCCTGGCCGGCGCCATCGCCCTTTATCGGTTCCGGATGCGCCTCGTCACTCGCGGCCTCCAGGCCCGGTTCGACATCCGGATCCAAGAGCGCGAGCGCATTGCCCGCGAGATCCACGATACATTATTGCAGGGCTTTCAGGGCCTGGTCCTCCGCTTCCAGGCGGTCGCGAACAGCCTGCCGCAAGGCGCTGCCGCCCGCACCGCGCTCGACGATGCCCTCGAGCGTGCCGACGCGGTGCTCGTCGAAGGACGATCCCGCATCCGTGACCTCAGGCTCGAACCGTCCGAGACCGATCTGGCCCGCGCGCTCGTTGCGCGCGCATCTGAAATCGTCGGTCCCCGGGGACCGCGGGTCGAACTGACGCACGAAGGGGCCGCGCGCTCGCTCCACCCCCTGATCCGCGAAGAAGTCGAACGCATCGCCGAGGAGGCGATTCGCAACGCTGTCCAGCACGCGCAGGCCTCGCGGATCGAGATCCTGCTTCATTGGGGCGCGCAGGAGCTTTTGCTGGCGGTGCGCGACAATGGTATCGGCATGCGTCCGTCGATCCTCGACGATGCCCGGCGCGGCGGCCATTTCGGACTGACGGGCATGCGCGAGCGCGCCGAGCGCGTCGGGGGGCGGCTGACGGTCACGAGCCGCGAAGGGGCGGGAACCGAAATCGCGCTGACATTGTCGGCGCGCGCCGCCTACAGGAATTACGACCTGTCGCTCTTCGACCGGCTGCGGAGAGCCTGGAAGGGAGGGTCAGCGCCATGACGGGTAAAGCCATTCGTATTCTTACCGTCGACGACCATGTCATGCTTCGCGAAGGCATCGCCGCCATCGTCGCGCAGGAGCCCGACATGGAGATCGTCGGCGAGGCATCCAATGGAGCCGAGGCGGTCGAAGCGCATCGGAACCTTCGGCCCGACGTCACGCTGATGGATTTGCAGATGCCGGTGATGCCGGGGCTCGAGGCCATCGCTGCGATAAGGGCGGAGAGCGAAAATGCCCGCATTGTCGTGCTGACCACCTATGAGGGCGACGTACAGGCCGTCCGCGCCCTCAAGGCCGGGGCTTGCGGCTTCCTTCTCAAAAGCTCGGTTCGCAAGGAATTGCTCGAGACTATTCGCGCCGTGCACGCGGGACGCCGCTATCTGCCTGTCGATATCGCCCAGGAGATTGCGATCCATGCAGCCGAAGAGCCGCTCAGCCCGCGCGAGATAGCGATTCTCGAACTGGTTGCCGCGGGCAAGGCGAACAAGATGGTCGCATGGGAGCTTTCTGTTTCGCAGGAAACGGTGAAAGCCCATCTGCGCAGCATCTTCTCGAAACTCGACGTTACCGACCGGACGCAAGCGGTCACGACCGCGCTCCGGCGGGGCATCATCTCGCTCTAGGAAGGCAGCTACCCGGCCGCGCGAACTCATACCAAGGCATGACTACCGATCCCGGGTGATGTGAGGGAAATTCGCCTGGCACGAACGGCTGCCCCCGCAGCTCAGACCAGGAAGGATCAATCATGCCCTTTGTGAACGTCAAGCTCGTCGACGGTGTCTTTACCCCCGAGCAGAAGCATGAAATGGCCAAGGCCCTCACCGACGTCATGGTCCGGTTCGAAGGATCGGAGGCGTTTCGCGAAGTTGTCTGGGTTCTCATCGAGGAACTGCACACCGACGGGTGGCACATCGGCGGACGCCCGTTCGCGGGGCCCGCATCGCTCATGCAATCGCTCGAGAAGTCGAAGGCGATCGTCGAGATGATCGACGGTCAGCCGAAGACCCGCGCCGAATTCGCCGCGCAGCTGCCCCCCGCGAGCTGACGCGCGCCCGGCGCTACCAGGAGGCGGCGGGCCCAGCCGGTCCGCCGCTTCCACCCAGAGGGGGTTCTCATCATGCCTTCATCCTGCGAAGCCGCCCGCGTTGCAGCCGCTGCGGAAATTCTGCCGCCGCTTGCCGTGCCATCGCACTGCGAGGCCGATCATCGGATCGCGAACAGCCTCCAGATGCTTGGCGCGCTTCTCGGTCTGCAGGCGCGAGACAGTGGCAATGAGGATATTGCAGAAGCACTTGGATCGGCTTCCCGGCGGATAGTTGCTATCTCGGCCGTTCATCGTCAGCTCTACACATCGCGCTCCGCGCGTCACATCGAACTGGCCTCCTATCTCGACGAACTTGCGCTGGGCCTGGAGGAAGGGTCATCGCCCGTCCGGCCGGATCGCGCGCTTCAGGTTACGGCGGCGGAGGTTCATGTCGGCGCCGAACAGGCGACGGCCGTCGGAGTCCTGGTGACCGAGCTCGTGCTCAATGCCTGGAAACACGGATATGAGCCGGGTGAGTGCGGCAAGGTTCTGATCGATCTTGCTCGCCGCTCCGATGGCAAATTTTGTCTCGAGGTGAGGGACTTCGGCTGCGGTCGATCAGCAAAGGAGAGCGCAGAGTCACCTGGCCTCGGAACGCGGGTGATCGACGCAATGGCGCGCAAGCTCGGCGGCCGATATTTCTATCAGGATGCCAAGCCCGGCACCGTTTTCATCCTCGAGGCGGATCTCGACATGTGGCTTCGTCAATGAGACTTTTGCGCCGGCCGCGATGACAAAGCTGACCTCCACCGAAACCTTGATCCCGGCACCCGCCGGCAAGCTGTTCGTGCGGGAATGGCGCCTCGAGGCCGTGCACGGCGACCAGTGCATCATCATGTTCCACGACAGCCTGGGCTCGGTCGATCAGTGGCGCGATTTTCCGGCGCGGATTGCAGAGGCCACGGGACTGCGGGTGATCGCTTACGACCGGCTGGGCTTCGGGCGGTCTGATGCAAACCCCCGGCTCCTTGCGCCGGATTTCGTGCGGGACGAGGCGGTATCGGCGCTTCGCTTTATTCGCGACGCGCTTTCGATCGACCGGATGATCCTGTTCGGTCACAGCGTCGGCGGAGGTATGGCGGTCGCGGCGGGAGCCGCGTTCGCCGACGAGACGGCTGGGGTGATCACGCTCGCCGCGCAGGCCTTTGTCGAAGACCGAACCATATCGGGCATCGAGAGGGCCCGGATTGCCTTTCAGGCGGAGGGCCAGATCGAACGTCTCGCAAGATATCATGGCGACAAGGCGCGATGGGTTCTCGATGCGTGGATCGAAACATGGCTGTCGCCCGACAGGGCCGACTGGACGCTCGACGATGATCTGCGCCGCCTGCGGAGCCCGATATTGGCGCTCCACGGCGATCATGACGAATATGGCCCGCGTGCCCATCCCGACCGGATTGCCGCGCTGGCAGGCGCGCGCGCCGAGGCGGTGCTGCTGAAGGATTGTCATCACATGCCGCACCGGGAGATGCCCGACGAAGTCTTGCGGCTCACGGCTGAATTCGTGGAATCGCTCTGACGGCAAATATGCCCGAACCGCCGGTATCCCGATTTGCGCCAAGGATATGACAAGGCCGGACGATCGTTCGATCGCCCGGCCTTGCAGCGCGTTTATCTCGATCAGAGCGCGACGTCGATCACAAGCTTGCCCTGCGCCGAACGGTCGGCAATCGCGGCATGCGCATCGGCGGCTTCGTCGAGCGTGAAGCGACGCGGGTCGAGCCGGGGTACCAGCTTTCCCGCTTCAACCAGCTGCGTCGCTTCGGCCATGATCTCGCCATGATGGGCGCGGCCTTCGCCGCTGAGGAGTGGCAGGAGCGTGAAGACGCCCGAATAGGTCGCAGCCCGGAAAGACAGCGGCGCGAGCGCGTGGGTGCCCCAGCCAAGGCAGCTCACGACATGCCCGAAGCGCTTGACCGCGACGAAGGCGGTGTCGAGAACCGGCCCGCCGACCGTGTCATAGACGAGATCGAACCCGGTGCCGCCAGTCAGCCGCTCGACATAGTCCGCGACCGGTTCCTCGCGGTCGATCGGGACCGCGCCGAGCGAGGTCAAATAGTCGGCGCGGCTTGCGTGGTCGACCGCGAAGACCTTTGCCCCGCGGGCGAGGGCGATCTGGACCGCGACATGGCCGACGCCGCCGGCACCGCCAAGTACGAGAACCGTCTGGCCGGCGCTGACCCTGGCCCGGTCGACCAGCCCTTCCCAGGCGGTAATCGTGACGAGCGGCAGGGCGGCCGCCTCGCGCATCGAGATGTTGGCCGGCTTGCGGGCAAGCAGCGCGGCGTCCACCGCCGCATATTCGGCGAGCGAGCCCTGGACGTTACCGACGCCGCCGGTCATGCCCCACACCTCGTCACCGGGCCGAAAGCCCGTGACGTCGGGGCCGACTTCCTCAACCACCCCGGCAAGGTCCATGCCGAGAATGCCGGGGAAGCTGTGCCGCGCATGTGCCGCCTGACCGGCGCGGATTTTCGTGTCGAGCGGGTTCACGCCGCTCGCATGCACCCGCACCAATACCTGGCCGCTTCCGAGCACGGGACGCTCGGTCAGCACCGACCGGAAGGGCGCATTTGCCTCATCGAGAATCAAAGCCCGCATGGGAGTCTTGGTCATGATGATTTCCTTTTTCATTCGGTGATTTTGACGAAGCCCTGCTGGACGAGCTGGATCGTCCGGGCCATCGCATCGAGGTTGATCCAGATGCCCGGCAGAAGATCGGCATTGACCCAGCCGTTCGCCTTGGCCGTCGCGCCGCACAATTCCATCTGGACGCCCGCCGCCTGGAGGTCGGCGACAAGCTGCTTGTAGGGATTGCCCGTCGCGATGTTGCGCGACGCATTATAGGCATCGTCGTGCAGCGCCACATGCCCGGCATTGGTATGGAAGACCGTGATCACCTCCGAGGCAGCGCCCCAGTCGGCGATGTCCGCCGTGATAAGTCCCAGGTGAAACAGCGCGGCCGGCAGGTCGCCTTCGAAGGCAAGGCCTCCGATACTGTGGACCGATTTCACCTCGGCGAGCTTGACGGGAATATCGATGGTAAGGAGCCTTGCGTCCGACATGATGATTTCCTTTCGCTGTCCGGGCCGGTGCGGACCGGAGGGGAGAATTTGTCTTGCCCGACGAGAATATGCTCTTCCCCGCCCGGGAAAATTCATACGTTGGTTTCGGATTCGGAAGGTCCTGACGACGCGATCGCCCCCGGCAGGGAGGGCTGCCGGGGGCGCACGGGGGCGGGGCCTTGGGAGGACGCCTGGGGCTGGGCGGGCCGCCGCCGCCGTGTCAGGGTGTCAACAGGAGCTTGCCTGTCGAACGTCGCGACTCGATGTCGCGGTGGGCATCCGACGCGGCAGCGAGTGGATAGCTCTGCCCGACATGGAGGCGGAGCTGGCCCGATCGCATCCAGTCGAACAGCTGTCGCGACCGCGCGAGCAGCGCGTCGCGCGTGCGGACATGGTGCATGACCACCGGGTAGGTGATCTTGATGCTCTTCGGGATCGAGAAGGGATCTATCGGCGGCAGCGGCTCCATGAGCGGCCCGAACAGCGCGAGCGTGCCATGATAGTCGACGAGGTCGAGCGAGGTGCCAAAGCTCTCGGCGCCGGTGCCGTCATAAACGACGTCGACGCCGCGGCCGCCGGTAATCCCTCGCACCTTGTCGCCGATCTCGTCGCCGCGCCCCACGAGCACATGATCGGCGCCGGCCTCGCGCGCGAGCGACACCTTTGCCTCGCTCGATACGCGCGCGATCACCTCGCCGCCGAGTAGCTTGATCATCTGCGTGAGTAGCAGGCCGACGCCTCCCGAAGCCGCATGAACGAGTGCGACGTCACCTGGTTTCACGGGGTGGCTTTCGAACACCAGATTGCTCGCGGTGAGGCCCTGCATCATGATGCCCGCGCCATCTTCGAACGCGAGATCGTCAGGGAGGGGGACCAGCTGGTCGGCCGGGGCAATGAGCTGTTCGGCATAGCTCCCCCAGGCGAAGTACCAGGCGACACGGTCGCCGGGTCGAATGTCGACGACCCTCGGCCCGACCGCCAGCACGGTGCCGGCGCCTTCGACCCCGGGCACGACCGGAGCCGACTTGCCCGGCGTCAGGCCCCGGCGTGTTCCGGTATCCATGAAATTGACGCCGGCGGCGCTGACCGAGACCAGTGCTTCACCGGCGCCCGGCGAGGGCAGCTCGGCTTCTTCGATCCCAAGTGCTTCGGGGCCGCCGAAGGCGCGAACGACAATCGCTTTCATATCTTGTCTCCTTGCTCTCAGGCCGCGCCGACGGCGCTGCCGCGCTGCGCGATCGTGTCGATCAACCGGTGAAGTGCGACGGCATCGTCGAAGCTTGGGGCAAGCGACGTCCCCCCGAGCATGTCCGAGGCAAGCCGTTCATAGGCGAGGGCGACGCTCTGCGCCGGGCCGGCCTCGAAACGCGTCGCGCCATAGCGCTCGGGAATTTCGAGGGCGTGGAGGGTCTCTTCGCCGCGCGCACCGCGCAGTTCGAAGTCGCCGATCCCGACATATCCGACGGGCGCGGTCAGGATAAGATCGCCGGCGGTGCCGTTGATCTCGACGAGGAAATTGGTGCCGCGCGACAGGCCGCCACGGAAATGCGCCGAAAGCGCTGCGCCATTGCCGAGCCGGCCCGCGACCATCACCTGGTCGGCGACGGTCATCGGGACTTCGGCGCCGGTCTCCTCGATGCGGATGGTGGGGCGTGCGGTGCCGAGCACCGCCGACAGCGTATCGAACTCGCTGCCAAGAGCATGCAGAAGGCCGTCGAGCGAGTGCGCGAACGGCACGTTCAGCATGGCCGCGCCGCTTGCCGGATCGAGCGTATAGGCGAAGCCCTCGCTCAGCGTCTCGCCCCAGACGATGCCCGAGCCGATCATCGTCGCCGAGAGCGGCTTGCCGACATAGCCTTCGGCAATGAGGTCTCGCAGATAGGCGAAGGCCGGGATGGCGCGGGTCTGGAGACCGATGGCGGTGCGGACGCCATGCTGCGCTGTGAGATCGCGCATCGCAGACGCCTCGGCGAGGCTCGTCCCGAGCGGCCATTCCGAAAAGACCGCCTTTCCGGCAGCCGCCGCCTTCGCGACGAGATCGCGGTGCTCGAGCACCTTCACAGCGACGACGACAAGATCGACGTCGCCCTGGGCCACCAGCTCGTCGGCGGAGCCGAACGCATGGTCGACGCCATATTTGGCGGCAGCCGCCGCGGCGACCTCGGCGCTGTGATGGCTGACGGCGGCGATGCGATATTGGGGAAGCTGAAGCAGGGCGGGGACATGGGCCGTGCTTGCCCAGCCCTTGTCGGGGTGAACGCCGATGATGCCGACGTTGATACGATCCTTGGTCATGATGAATTCCTATGCCTGGCTGATGTCGAGGATGGTGCGGCGCAGCTCGAGCTCGGCGATGCGCCAGCCGTCCGGACCACGCTCCCAGATTTCGTGATAATGGCCGTAGCCGTTCATCCGCGCGGTCTCGTCGGGAGCTGCGTCGGGGAAGACGATGACGTCTTCCATCGACCAGACCGCGGCCACGCGGCCGTCGGGGAGTTCGTCAATCTCGGCGTTATGGATCTGGTGGATCGAGCGGCCCTTTGCGAGAAACTGGCTCGACAGGGCGACGAATGCCTCGCGCTCGTCGAAGGCGAACAGGAGATCGCCGTCGGGGCCGAACATGCGTATCTTCGGCGCTTCGGCGAGAAGCCCCGCGAAGGCCTCCCACTGCTTGGTGTCGATGAAGCGGCAGTAGCGGGCTTTCGCCGCTGCTATTTCGTCGGCCGGGCTTTTTGTCGTCATCATTTTGTTCCTGCGTCTGGAGGGGAGAAAAGCCGGAGCAGGCGCCGCCCGCGTTGTACGGGTCGGCGCTGCCCTTCGGGTTCGGGTCAGCTCTCGATGAAGGCGAGGAGGTCGGCGTTGACCTGCTCCTTCATCGTGATCGGCATGCCGTGCGGGCCGCCTTTGTAAATCTTGAGCTGGCCCTGCGGGAGGAGGCCCACCGAGAGCCGCGCCGAGGCATCGATCGGGACGATCTGGTCGTCCGAACCGTGGAGAACCAGCGTCGGGATCGTCATCCGCTTCAGGTCTTCGCTATAGTCGACCTCGGAAAATTCATGGACGCAGTCATATTGGCCCTTGAGGCCGCCCATCATGCCCTGCAGCCAGAAATGGTCGCGGGTGCCTTCCGAAATCGCCGCTCCGGCGCGGTTGTAGCCGAAGAAGGGCGTCGTCAGATCCTTGTAGAACTGGCTGCGGTTGTCGAGCAGCGCGGCCCTGATGTCGTCGAAGGCCGCGAGCGGCGTCCCGTTGGGATTGGTCTCGCTTTGCAGCATGACCGGCGGCACGGCGCTGATCAGAACCGCCTTGGCAACGCGGCTGGTGCCGTGACGGCCAATATAGTGGGCGACTTCGCCGCCGCCCGTCGAGTGGCCGACGAGAATGATGTCGCGAAGGTCGAGCGTCTCGATCAGCGCTGCGAGGTCGTCGGCATAATGGCCCATGTCGTTGCCGTCCCAGACCTGGTCGGAGCGGCCATGGCTGCGGCGATCATGCGCGATGACGCGATAACCGCGTTCGCCGAGAAACTGCATCTGGCTGTCCCAGGCATCGGCCGAGAGCGGCCAGCCATGGCAGAAAAGGACGGGCTGGCCGGCGCCGAGATCCTTGTAGTAGATCGACACGCCGTCGGGGGTCTTGATGAAGCTCATGATCCTACTCCTTGCTCATGCGCGAGAGATTTCGCGGGATTGGCGGGAGCATTTTCGGGTCGCGAGGACACGCTTCCCATCATTCTTAGGTTTTAATTATGGCGCGGCCGGCTCAGTCGAAGATGTTCGCCGCGGGCGGGTCGCTCGCCGGAAAACTGTCTTCGAGCGCATGATCGATGCGTTCCTCGGTCACGGCACGCGGATCGGGTGTCGGCGCGGCTTCGGCGTCGGGGCGCTGGCTTGCGGTATCGGATTTCGACATGATCGGTCTCCACGGCGGACACGGCTGTGCCGCTTGCGGAGCGAAGATAGGATCGCCGCGCGCCATGATGATTCACATCTTGGTATGACTGGACGGCCCTGACGCCCTGCGCAGGATCAGCGGTTGAAGCGGCTCGCCGATGCCTCGCGCGCGCCCAGTTCCTCTGCCATCCGGACGAGGTCGGCGAGCGAGTCGGCCTGCATCTTGCGGGTCATGTTTCCGCGGTGGATCTTCACCGTGATCTCGCTGAGCCCGAGACGCGCGGCGATCTGCTTGTTCATCAGGCCGGCGGTCACCAGTCCCATGATTTCACGTTCGCGGTTGGTGAGGGCGTTATAACGCTGGCGGGTGCCGTCGAGCGCCGCGCTCGCGGCGCGCCGCACTTCGTCCTTGCGGATTGCATCCGATACGGCTGCGAGAAGCACATCGTCCGAAAGCGGCTTGGCGAGGAAATCGAGCGCGCCCGCGCGCATGCCGCGCACGGTCATCGGGATGTCGCCATAGCCGCTCATCAGGATGACCGGCACGGCGATCTCGTTGCCGGCGAGCTCTTCCTGGAAGTCGAGGCCGTTGGCATCGCCGAGGTTGATGTCGAGAAGCAGGCACGCCGCACGATCGACACTCTCGCACATGACGAATTCCGAGGTGGAGGCGTAGGTCTGGACCGAGAACCCCTCCGAGCGGAGCAGGCTCTCGATGCTGCCGCGGATGTCGGGATCGTCGTCGAGCACGCACACGAGCGGCGGCAGCGGCGGCGCGTTTTCGCACGCCGTGTCGGCGCCGCCGCGGTTTTGCCTGATCAGCATAACACATCCTCCAGCTTGTCGATGAGAAGGTCGCCGTCGATCGGCTTCACGAAGAAGCCGGCCACGCCCTGGTCCTCGGCGTCCCGGCGGACGACGTCGGTCGGAAAGGCCGTCATGAGGATCACCGGCAGCGACGGCCGGTCGCGCGCGATCTTCCGGTGGAGTTCGAGGCCGTTCAGCCCGGGCATGTTGAAGTCGGTGAGAAGGCAGTCGATGATGTCGCGGTGGGACGAGGCAAGGAAGCTTTCCGCGCTGCGAAAGCAGAACGGGCGATAGCCCGCCGAACGCAGCAGGCTTTCGATGCTGGTGCGGACATCTTCATCGTCGTCGACGACGCCCACCAAATTACTCGGCACGTCACTTCTCCTGACAGGAGCCTCCGCAACAGCAGCTGCGTGGCCCCGCCGCCATCATACCTAAGGATGATGTGAGTCCGGTATAGCATGGCGGCGGCGGCTCCCACCCGCCTAAACCGCGACCGGGATGGTGAAGCTGATCGTCGCCCCGCCGCCGGGATTGTTGGCGGCGGAAATGCGCCCGCCATGCGCCTCGACGATCGATCGCGAAATCGACAACCCCATGCCCATTCCGTCGGGTTTCGTCGTGTAAAAGGCGTCGAACAGGGCATGCGGTTCGATCCCGACGATACCGCTGCCGCGATCTGCGACAGCGATGTGCGCCATGCCGTCCGTATCGATCGTAGCCGTAATCGATATGTCGCCCCCCGGTTCGGCCTCCGCGCTCGCATGGATTGCGTTCATGACGAGGTTCACCAGGATCTGCTGGATCTGGATACGGTCGGCCGCTATGCTGATGTCCGAGGGCTCGATTTCGGTGCGGATCGTGATGCGCGCCGCGCACGCCTCGCGATCGACAAGCGCCAGCGCTTCATCGACGAGCTCGGAGAGCGAGATCGCTTCAATCTGGGCGCTGCCCTTGCGCGCGAGGCTGCGCACCCTCGCGATGATCGCACCCGCGCGCTCGCTGTTCGCATCGATCCGTTCGATGCAGTTGCCGACTTCGTAAAGGTCGGGCGTATCGCGCTTGAGCCAGCGGCGTGCCGATTTCGCATAGGTCATGATGGCCGAGAGCGGCTGATTGACTTCATGGGCAATGGAGGCCGCAAGCTGGCCGAGGATCGATACGCGCGACGCATGGGCAAGCTCGACCATGTTGCGCTCGAGCCGCGCGCGGTCCTCGTTTCGCTCGGTCATGTCGATGGCCATGATGAGGACGCGAGACCAGGGCTCGCCTTCGGGAACCAGTCTCACCCGCAGAACCACGTCGAGCGGCTTGCCTTCGAGATTGTTGATCCGCGTCTCGACCTCGACCAGATCCTCGCCGCTGGCCAGCCGCGCGAAAAGCGTCGCAAGCGCGAGGCCGTTCGTCTCGGGATAGCGCGCGATGACATTCTTCCCGATCAGTTCGCTGCGATCGGCAACACCGAACAGTGTCGCGGCCGCCTGGTTGGCCTCATGGATGTGCGGCGTTGCCGCCACCTTCCGCAGCAGGTCGGGATTGGCGAGGAGATAGGCCTCCAGATCTTCGCCATCCGGAGCGATCGTCTCGAGGAGCTGGCGCACCCCGGTCCAGTCGGTCTCCCACGCCGCGAACCCCGCGGCATCGAAAATGGCCTGATACCGGTTTTCGGAGGCCCGCCGCGCCGCATCGGCCCGGCGCTGCTCGGACAAGTCGATGCTTGCCTCGATCAACCCGTCCGGCGCGCCGGCGAGATTGCGTCGGCGCACCATGCGGGTCGACACCGCGAAGGGCACGCCGTCCTTCCCCGTGCCCGCCATCTCTTCGGTGAGCGCGCCGCTCTGCTCAAGCCGTTGTTTCGCGGCGTCGCGCGGGGCCTCGAGTGTGATGAGGTCGTCATAGGCCCGGCCGATCGCCTCCTCGGCGGACCAGCCATAAATTTGGGCGGCGCCTTCGTTCCAGCCCGCGACCCGATCATGGCGGTCGAGGACGATGACGCTGTCGTGCGTGAGTGCGAGGATATTGGCCTGTTCGCTGCACAGCTTCCTCGTGTTGAGAATGCCATAGGACAGGATGGTGGTGACGCCGATTGCGGCGAGGCTGACGCCGAGCCGGACATGCGCGGCGCCGACCGGCTCGCCCCAATGACCGGCAAGGAAGGCAATCATTGCCGCGATCGCGGCGACTATGCCGCCCAGAGCGACCATTCCCGGTCTGCCTGCGCGCGTCAGCAGGATGATGCAGACCGTGTACAGGACGGCGATAGCCCCGCCGAGCGGGCTGAACATGTCGACCGCGAAGATGCCGATGCCGAGCGCGAGTGCGAGCAGCGCGAACGCGGTTGACCCTGTAAGCTTCGTCCCCATCGGACCCCTCCGGACGGGCAGCATGCATGCCGCTTGTCTCCGCCATCGCACCGGACCCGAGCCCCGAGCAAGCGCAATCGGCAGGTCTAAACCTTCATATTAGTTACTCGCCCTCTCAACTGACCGATGATCGGCTCCTCGCAACAGTATCGGAGTCACATCATGAGCAATATTCTTATTCGCCGACCGGGTCTGGCCTCGAGCGCCCTCCTCGCATTCGCTCTTGCCGCCGGCGCACCGGCGCATGCCGACGAGGTAGCCAAAACGCCCTATGACATCATCAATACGGCAACCGCCGCTTCGCCGGTCACACCCACTGCTCTGCGCGGCAATGTGACCGTGCTCGACGGCGCCGGCGGTTCGATCGTCGCACTCGCGGGTCCGCAGGGGCTGCTGCTCGTCGACGACGGCATCGCGGTGTCGCGCGCGAAGATCGAAGAGGTGCTGACCGGCCTGCGTCCCGGTGGCCTGAACTTCGTTATCAACACGCATTGGCACTGGGATCATACCGACGGCAACGGCTGGGCCCATGAAGATGGTGCGAAGATCATCGCGCAGCGCAACACCGCCGCGCACCTCGACAAAACGATCCGCGTCGTGGAATGGGGGCACACCTTCGATCCGGTGCCGGCGGGTTACCGTCCGGCGATGCTCGTCGACGAAGAGAAGGTCATGACCTTCAATGGCGAGACCGTCGAGATCCGCCATTATATGCCCTCGCACACCGATGGCGACCTCTCGGTCTATTTCCGCAAGGCGAATGTCCTGGCGACCGGCGATACCTGGTGGAACGGCGTCTATCCGTTCATCGACTATGTCGCGGGCGGCAGCATCGACGGCATGATCCGTGCGGCCAACTGGAACATCGAGAAGTCGGGGGCGGAAACGATCGTCGTGCCTGGCCACGGCCCGGTCGGATCGCGCGCCGATCTCGTTGCTTTCCGGGACATGCTGGTCACGATCCGCGACCGCGTCGCGGCGCTGAAGGCGCAGGGCAAGTCGCTCGACGAGACGATCGCTGCCAAGCCGTCGGCCGAATTCGACGCGAAATGGGGCGGCGGGGTGATCAACCCGGCGCTGTTCACCCAGCTCGTCTACCGCGGCGTCTGAACCCTCTCTCCCCCCTGGGCGGCGACCGGACCTCGGTCGTCGCCTTCTTTTTTCAGGCGACGAGCGGTGCGGCGATCGCATTGATCGCCGATATGGCCGCCTGGGGCTCGAGCCGAAGCTGAAGTCCGCGCTGGCCCCCGTTCACATAGATATAAGGCTCGGCAAGCGCGCTTTCCTCGATCGCAGTCGGCACCTGCTTGCGCTGTCCGAAAGGGCTGATGCCGCCGACATGATAGCCGGTCAGGCGCTCGGCATCGGCCGGCGCCATCATCGCGGCCGATTTGCCGCCGAGCGCGGCCGCGAGCTTTTTCATCGACACCTCGCGATCGGACGGGACGATGACGCAGACCGGCTTGCCGTCGACTTTCGCCATCAACGTCTTCAGTACCCGCCGGGGCTCCTCTCCAAGCGCTTCGGCAGCCTGAACGCCGATGCGGTCGGCGCCCGGATCATAGTCATACGTGCGGGTCTCGAAGGCGATTCCTGCCTTATCGAGCGCCCTTGTCGCGGGCGTGGTCCGTGCCATGCCTTCTCTCCATCAATGGCCCACCGCGTGATTGCGGTTTCCGGGGGCTGGCGCATCGGCGGCCGAACCGGGCGGCGCGGTTAGTCCAAGTCGCGGTGCGGGCAAATTCGTACCTAGGTATGAATAGCGCCGTGGTCGCTCGCGGTGAACAATGATCGCGCATTGGCCGCGCGCGGCGCGGCGGGAAGGAGCCCGACCAATGGCGCAATCCTTTGATTTTCTCGGCGCGCGGGGCAATCGCCTCTCCGGACTTGTCGATCGTCCTGCGGTGACGCCGCGCGGATGGGCGATTTTCGCCCACTGCTTCACCTGCGGCAAGGACAGCCTTGCTGCGGTGCGGATTGCGCGCGCACTCGCGCGGCAGGGTATCGGTGTGCTGCGGTTTGACTTTGCCGGACTTGGCTCGAGCGAAGGCGCGTTCGGCGAAACCCGCTTCGCGGATAATGCCGACGACCTGATCGCGGCCGACGTGGCTATGGAAGCGGCGGGCATGCTGCCCACACTCCTTATCGGCCACAGCTTTGGAGGGGCGGCAGCACTTGCCGCCGCCGGCGCGATGCCGGGGATCAGGGCAGTCGCAACGATTGCAGCACCCGCAGAGGTCCGCCATGTGCTGCACCTCGTCGACCCGGCGAGCCTGGAACGGATCGACGCCGAGGGACGCGCCGACGTCCTCCTCGCCGGCCGGCACTTCTCGCTCGATCGCAGCTTCGTTGCGGACGCTCGTCAGCAGGATTTGCTGCCCCGCGTCGCGGCGCTGCACCGGCCGCTCCTGATTCTCCATGCCCCTCGCGACGAACTCGTCGGCATCGACAACGCCTCGGCGCTGTTCGGTGCCGCGAAGCATCCCAAGAGCTTTGTCTCGCTCGGCGAAGCGGATCATCTTCTCACCGGTCCCGGTGATGCGGAATTCGCTGCGGCGATGATTGCCGCGTGGGCGCCTCGATATTTGCCAATCCTGGAGGCCGACCTGGAAGCGCCCGACGGCGGCGGCGTTGTCGCCGAAGAAACTCTTGGCGGCAAATTCCAGCTGGCGATGCGGAGTGGTTCGCACAGCTTCTTCGCCGACGAACCGATTTCCGAAGGTGGACTAGATTCCGGGTTGGCGCCCTATGAACTGGTATCGGCAGGGCTGGCAGCCTGCACGACGATGACGATGCGTCTTTATGCCGATCGCAAGGGCTTTGGGCTTGGCAAAGCGAGGACGATCGTAACGCATGACAAGCGCAGCGGCCAAACCCCGGAAGACGTGTTCACGCGAACGATCGAGCTCGAAGGTAGTTTGTCGGAGGAGGAGCGCGAAAAGATCCTGGCGATCGCGGAGCGGTGCCCCATAGATCTAACGCTGGTCCGCGGATCGGAAGTCGTCACGCGCATGGCTGCCGGGCGATACTGACGACGCACCGAACTCCAATCAGGGATGTCGGCAGACTCTCCCGGGTGATTCTTACTCAGCGTAGTGCCAAATCCGCCGGCCGTCCCAGCGCTCCGAAGTGAAACGTTTATGGTTGAAAGGAGGGCGCAGCTTTGTCGGCATTCGCTCTGCCGTGAAGGATGAACGCCTTGTCGATTTTGAACACAAGATCGCAAAATGCCTCGCTGAAGCTCAAACAAATACGGGCCGAAAAACGGGTATTTTCACTGAAGATCGACACAATGTCATTGTTTCACAACGACTTAATTTTCTCGAAAAACACCTGCCGCCCCAGCCAGCCGGTGCTTAAGTTCTTAATTTTGCTGGCTTGATGAGAATCGCCAGTCAAAATTGTGCACCTAAGTGTGCCAATCGGCTGACGGCCACGGTCGGACCGGTGAGGCGGTGGGCAGGGTCAGGGCTCAATGGTGCCGAGTATTGCGACAACAGCAAGGATGCTGGCCGCCGCGCTCGCTTCAAACGCAAGGCTGCGGCGAACTGCCGCCCGCGAAGGCCCGTCATATGAGGTGGAAAGTGCCGGGGAAAAACGCCAGCGGTTGAGGGCTGCCAGCACGAGCATGCCTGCAAAAAGCAGTAGCTTGGCGATGAGCAGATACCCATAAGTGGAGCGGAGCATGCTGCCGGCCCGTTCGAGGCCCACGATCATTTCGAAGTTGATCATGCCGGTTGCTGCGATCGCGATGACGCAACCGGTGCCGACCGGCGCGAAGCGTTCGAGACTTCGCGCCGCCATGTGAGACCTCGGCTGCCCAACACCATCGGCTGCCGGGCGGAGAAGAATGAGGAATGCGGCGATGGCACCGAGCCATATCCCCGCCGCGATCATGTGGAGGGCATCGGCGGTGCGATGGATGGTTCCGGGGAGCCCCTCGCTGGCGGCGGCATGACCAGACCAGACGAGGCTGGCAAGGGCGGTTGCCGATGCGAGCGCCAACATGAGGCCTGCGCCTGGCGGGCGCCTGCGGAGCTGCCCGGCAGCTATGATTGCCACACCCAGCGCCAGAATTCTTACGATCCATGCTTTGCCGACATCGGTTTCGGTCGCCATCGAGACGAACATCGCCGGCGCGACATCGCTGATAGCGACGCCCTGCATACTCGCGGTGAGGGCTAGCATCCCAGCAAGCGACGTAAGTAAGCCGAAGCCACACAGCCAAGGCTGCGCGACCGCGAGCTCGGCGGAAATGCCGGTGGCGTCATCATCGAGGCCGCGAACCGCATAAAGCGGAAAGGCGGCCAGCCCCACGATCAACATCAGGTCCGCGAACAGGAGGAACCTGATGCCGATCATGAGGATATCGGCCATTGTCCTATTTCACAGTGAAGCTGAATTCGCTGCCCATGCGGTGCGTATCGGCGCCAGCGGCCGACCATTTGACCTTGTAGGTGCCGGGGACGAGGGCGCGTTTCGGGGTGAGCGTCATTGACTTGCCGTCCTTACCCATCGCAGAGCCGATGGCGATCTTCATCGGCGGGTGATCGGCCATGCCGGGCATGCCGGTCATCACCAGTTCGGCCTTGACGGTCGAGGCGATCAGCTTTTCGCTGAATTTGAGCTGGATCGAGGTCACCTTGGTGACCTTGGCATTCGCTGCGGGGGTCGATGCCACGAGTTTGGCATGCGCGAGCGCGGCCGTCGGCGAAAGTGCCAACGCCGCGGCGGCCGCCAGCCCGGCGAGCGGGGAGAGGGAAAGCTTGATCATAAAAGGCTCCAATCGGATGGTCTTGCTGCTAATACGCATGGTGATACCGCAGCCCTCAAAGAAACAGATCGGGGCGGTTTCGGGAGAGGATGAGGGGTGCCGCGTTCGCGTGCGTATCGCTTTCTGGAAGGACCGGTGAAAAGGGTATGGACGAAGAGCTTCGGAAACTGAATGTGGGCGCGTTGCCGTCGGCGCTCGACGCGCTCGACGACCGCGTGCTCCTCGCGCTCTCCGTCCGCAAGGCCGAAGCTGCTGCGACGCGCCGCCTGATGGCGGTTGCGGCGCTGTTTTCGCTTGGTGGCGGAATGGTCGCAGGTAGCGTGTTCGTGCCGAGCGCGGTTGCGGCGAGCCCGCTGACGCCGCTGATCCCCGCGAGCCCGCTGGCGCCCTCGGCGATATTGGACGCGCGCTGATGACCGCCGCACGCCGGGTAGCAATCATCGGGTTCATCGCGTTCGTGGCGGCGCTCGCCGGCGTTTTTGTCGGCCGATTGCTCGTCGATGCACCGAAGCCGAGCGAGACCGAGCTGCATGCGCTGCTGCACCGCGAGCTGACGCTCACCGCCGAACAGGAGAAGCGGCTGCAGGCGATAGAGGCACGATATTCCGGGCGACGCGAAGCGCTCGAACTCGAAATGCGGGCGTCGAACATCCGTCTGGCGCAGGCAATCGAGGCCGAGCATGGCTATGGTCCGCGCGTGACCAAGGCGATCGACGAGACGCATGAGGTGATGGGCGAATTGCAGAAGGAGACGCTGCGCCATCTGTTCGCAATGCGCAGCGTTCTCGATCGCGATCAGGCTGCAATGTTCGACAAGGTTGTGGTCAAGGCGCTGACCGCCGATGCGAGGTGACGGGCGATCTGTCGCAATGCAGCGACCGCGATCTCGCGGCGCTCGCCCTTTCCGGTCGGCAGGATGCGTATCGCGAGTTTCTGGCGCGCTATAAGGCTGCCGTCTTTCGCCTGATCCGCAGCAATGTCGGCGACGAGAATGAGGCGATGGACCTGACGCAGGAAAGCTTTGTCGCCGGCTTCGCGGCGCTTGGCCGTTATGATGGCGAGCGACCATTCCGCGTCTGGATCTCGCGTATTGCGCTCAACAAATGCCGCGACTGGGCGCGCCGCCGCGCGGTCCGATCCTTCTTCACGCGCGCGCTTCCTCTTGAAGCCGCGTACGACGTCGCCGGTGAGGGACCAACTGTCGAAGCGGAGGCTGCCGACCGCGCCCAGTTGGCCCGGGTACGGAAGGCGATCGCCGATCTGCCGTCCAATCTTCGCGAAGTCATCGTATTGCGCGGCGTAGAGGAACTCAGCCAGTCCGAGGCGGCGGAGATGCTGGGCGTCAGCGAGAAGGCGATCGAGACGCGCCTCTATCGTGCGCGCGGCAGGCTGCGTGAGTTGCTCGGCGAATGAGGGACGCATGGGGTGCGTGCGTATGGCTATACAGGTTTGACAGGAAGAAACGGGATTATGCAGATCGATCGGCGGCGATTCATTGGCGCGGCAGCAGGCGGCGGGGCGGCGGCGGCGCTTGCCGCATGGATGCCGGCATGGGCGCAGCCGGTTTCGGCGGGCCTGAAAGCCCAATTGCCGACCGTGTCCGGCGAGGACATCACGCTGCGGATCGCGCGCCAGACGATGCGCGTCGACGGCAAGGTTGCCCGCGCGATCGGGATCAACGGGACGATTCCCGGCCCGCTGATCCGCCTGAGGGAAGGGCAAAAGGCGCGGCTGACGGTGGTCAACGAGCTGGACGAAGACAGCTCGATCCACTGGCACGGACTGATCCTGCCGTTTCACATGGACGGGGTTCCCGGGGTCAGCTTCCCCGGCATCAAGCCGCGCTCGACCTTCGTTTACGAGTTCCCGATCGTCCAGGCCGGCACCTATTGGTACCACAGCCATTCGGGACTGCAGGAACAGATCGGCCATTATGGCCCGATCGTCATCGACCCGAAGGATGCCGACCCCGTCGGTTATGACCGCGAGCATGTGATCGTGCTGTCGGATCATAGCCGCCTGTCGCCCGAGGCGATCTTCCGCAAACTCAAGGTCAATCCCGGCCACTTCAACATGCAGCGCCAGACGCTTGGCGGATTACTGACCGGCGAGGATCAGTCGCTGAAGGAGCGGGTCGAGTGGGGCGCGATGCGCATGGACCCCACCGACGTTGCCGACGTCAACGGCTCGACCTATACCTTCCTCGTCAACGGCCACGGGCCACGCGACAACTGGACGGCGCTATTCGCGCCCGGCGAGCGGGTGCGGCTGCGCATCGTCAATGCCTCGGCGATGTCGATCTTCAATGTCCGCATTCCGGGCCTGCGGATGTCGATCGTCCAAGCCGACGGCCTCAATGTCGTGCCGTTGCCGGTCGACGAGTTCCAGATCGGCGTCGCGGAAACCTATGACGTGATCGTCAACCCGGTCGAGGATCGCGCTTACAGCTTCATCGCCGAAGTCAACGACCGGTCGGGCATGGCGCGCGCGACGCTGGCGCCGCGCGCCGGGATGGCGGCCGAGGTTCCGCCGCTGCGCAAGCGTCCGCTCGCGACGATGAAGGACATGGGCATGGGCGCGATGGGCGGCAGCGGCGATGCGTCGTGCACTGAGGAGCACGCCGCGATGGGGCATTGCACCCCCGCCGCCGATGCGGGCGCCGACCATGCGGCGATGGGGCATGGCGCGGGCGGGATGAACCACAGCATGCGCGACTTCGACGTCGCGCCGCAGGTCAAGCGCGACCCGAGCGTCCAGTCGATCTCGCCGATGCCCGTCGACCGCATGGGCGAGCCGGGGCAGGGGCTGGAGGACGTCGGGCACAAGGTGATGACCTACCGCGACCTCGTCGCGCTCGAGCGCAACCCCGACGTGCGTGCGCCGAGCCGCTCGCTCGACATCCATCTGACGGGGAATATGGAACGCTTCATGTGGTCGTTCGACGGCGTGAAGATGTCCGACCATCACGAGCCGATCCCCTTCATCGAGGGCGAACGCGTGCGCGTGAACCTGATCAACGATTCGATGATGGTCCACCCGATCCACCTCCACGGCCATTTCTTCGAGCTGGTGACGGGGAAGGGCGACCGCGCACCGCGCAAGCATACCGTGATCGTCCAGCCCGGCGGCATCGCGACCTTCGACTTTACCGCCGACGCGCTCGGCGACTGGGCGTTTCATTGCCACCTGCTCTATCACATGCACGCCGGGATGATGCGCGTTGTCAGCGTCCGTCCGAAGGAGGACGCAGCATGATGCGCGCATCGCTGCTGCTGGCGGGCATCGCCGTCATGGCTGTCGCAACTCCGGCTGCTGCCCAGTCGGGCCATGGCTCGCACGGCAGCGCGCCCTCGGCGCCGGCTGCGGACAAACCGATGTCGATGGACCATGGCGACGGCGCACAGATGGATATGGCGCCGTCGGCAACCTGCACGGCGGAGCATGCGGCGATGGGGCATTGCGTGCCGGAGGCGGAGGACCCGGCCGCACCCGAGGCGCCTGCCGGTCCGGCCTGTCCGCCCGAACATGCGGCGATGGGCCATTGCACGCCTGCAGCGCCGGCACCGACTGCGGCTTCCGGTGCGGTCGGGACCGACCTTCCGCCCGGTGACGCGCCGGCGCCCCCCGTTCCGGACGACTGGTATGCCGACCGCCTCTATCCGAAAGGCGAGATGGAACATTCGCGCCATGTGATGATGGAAGAGAGCGGCGGCCTGACGACGGCCTTCCTCAGCTTCAATCTCGCCGAATATCAGGCCCGCAAGGGGCGTGACGGCTATCGCTGGGACGCCGAGGGCTGGTACGGCGGCGACATTAATCGCCTCACGATCAAGAGCGAAGGCGAAGGCGCCTTCGGCGAAGCCATCGAAAACGCCGAAACGCAATTGCTCTACAGCCGCGCGGTCGGTCCCTATTTCAATCTGCAGGCCGGCGTACGCCAGGATGCGGGGCATGGCCCCGACCGCACCTATGCTACCGTAGGCTTTGAAGGCCTCGCTCCCTATTGGTTCGAGGTCGAGGGGGCGCTGTTCCTGTCCAACAAGGGCGACGTTTCGGGCCGGATCGAGGGTTATTATGACCAGCGCATCACCCAGAAGCTGATCCTGCAGCCGATGGCCGAGCTTAATTTCGCGGTGCAGGACGTGCCTGAAAGCGGCATCGGGTCGGGGCTATCGGACATGGAGCTCGGGCTTCGCTTCCGCTACGAGATCGTCAGGGAGTTCGCCCCCTATGTCGGGGTCGAATGGGCTCGAAAATTGGGCGATACGGCACGCTTTGCGCGCGCCGCCGGCGAGGGCGCGAGCGGCGTCAGCTTTGTCATGGGTGTCAGAGCCTGGTTCTGATCGATTTGCGAAAAGCCAAGGTCTAGCGGCCGCGTTTCGAAGTTCGAGACGCGGCCGTTTTGTTGATGTGCGAGTCGCGCGAGGGTCGACCGGCCCGGGTGTCCGTGCCGATGTCGAGCGCGGCATGCTCGTAATAAAATTTCAAAATTCACAGGTGCGGGAAAAAAATGAACACCAGATGAGGGGTGAGGCTTTCCGATGCGTATTTGTTACGGGACTGTGTCTAGTTCATACGTAACTAAGATATTGAAAAAACGAGAAATTTATTGTTGACCTGTATATACAATTGATGCTCTCTCGCATGATGCAAAGCCAAAAAGGGGGTTTCGCCATGACGATCAGGACAACATTGCTGGCCGGCGCCGCTGCCGTCGCCTGCCTCTCCACACCAGTTTTCGCCCAGACCGATGTCGTGCCGGATACGGGCGCCGAGAGCGCCGGATCGGGCAGCGACATCGTCGTGACAGGATCGCGCATTCGGCGTCAGGACCTCGCGGGCGTGGGCCCCGCGACCGTCGTCTCGGCCGAGCAGATCGAAAACACCGGCGTCGTGAACATTGAAACCGTGCTCCAGCGCCTGCCGGCCAACGCGGGCTTCGCAGGCAACCAGTCGTCGGCCTACTGGACGAACAACGGCTATGGCACGGCGCAGGTCAACCTGCGCGGCCTTGGCATCAAGCGCACCCTCGTGTTGCTTAACGGCCGCCGTCTTGTCGCGGGCGGCACGGGCGCCAACTCGTCGCCCGACCTCAATATGATCCCGGTCGCAGCGCTTGCGCGGACCGACGTGCTGAAGGACGGCGCATCGGCAATTTACGGCGCGGACGCGATGGCCGGCGTGGTCAATCTCGTCACCCGGACCGACTATGAAGGGCTGGGCCTCAGCGTCCGTCAGGGCCTTACCGAAAAGGGCGACGGGTCCGATTTCACCGCAGACCTGCTATGGGGCATCCGCAACGACCGCGGCGGCTTCATGGCCGCGGTCACCTACCAGAAGACCAAGGCCGTCAACATGGCGAGCCGTGCACCCTGTTCGCTTGCCGAAACGACGCCGGGGCAATTGTCCTGCGTCAACAGCGCCTCGACGATCGGCGGCCGCGCAGTGCTGCCCAACGGCCAGCAGATCAACTTCAACCAGGTCCCCGGCGGCAACGGGAATTTCTTCGAGCCGTACAGCGCCGCGAAGCATAATTTCAATTCGAACCCGTTCCTCAACGCGGTCAGCCCGGTCGAACGCGTGAGCACGGCCTTCTTCGCCGACTATGATCTGACCGACAGCATCGAGGCGTTTGGCGAATTTCTCTATACCTTCCGCAAATCGAACCAGATCGCGACGCCGGGGACGCTGCGCAATCTTTCGATCGCGGCGAGCAATCCGACGAACCCGACGGGCCAAAATATCGTCCTTGTTCAACGCCGCCTCGCCGAACCCGGGCCGCGCCAGTTCTTCCAGGAAACCGACACCTGGCAGGGGACCTTCGGGCTGCGCGGCAAGCTGTCGAACAATTGGGCGTGGGAAGTCGCGGGGAGTTTCGGGCGCAACACCGCGGTCGATGGCTCGACCAATATCGCCAATCTCGAGCGCGTCGCGAACACGCTCGACACGACCAAATGCAGCCTCGCAGCCGGGGCGTCCGTCCCGTGCGGCGACTATCTGGGCTTCGGCGACCTGACGCCGCAGGTGCTCGACTATATCCTGTTCACCTCGCGCGACCGCGGAGGAAACGAACTGGCGACCTTTACCGCCGATCTCAACGGCGATCTGTTCAAGCTGCCTGCGGGACCCGTGTCGTTCGCGGCGGGCGTCGTCTATCGCAAGGAAAAGGGCTGGCGCGATCCCGATCCGCTGACCGTGCTCGGTGTCGCCAACACCAACCAGCAAAGCCCGATTTCGGGGAAAAGCGTTGCGAAGGAAGCCTATCTCGAGCTTTCGGTGCCGATTTTGGCCGACACGCCTTTCTTCCAGGCGCTCACCGCGGGCGGCGCGGTGCGCTATTCCGACTATGATCTGTTCGGCAACGACTGGAACTACAAGGCGACGCTCGACTGGGTCATCAACGACAGCATTCGTCTGCGCGGCACCTATGGCACCGGTTTTCGCATCCCCAACGTCCCCGAGCTCTTCGGCGGCGTGTCCGAAGGCAATCTGACGACGACCGATCCCTGCTCGCGCTATTCGACGAGCGGCAATGCGACGCTGATCGCAAACTGCCAAGCCTCGGGCGTGCCTGCGAACTATGTCCAGCTCGGCACGACGATCCTGACCACGGTCGGCGGCAACCAGAATCTGAAACCCGAAAGCTCGACGACCTGGACCGTTGGTACGGTGATCTCGCCGAAAGGGCTGGTCCCCGGCCTGTCGCTGACCGCCGACTGGTTCGACATCAAGATCAAGGACGCGATCCGCGCGATCCCGGGTTCGACCAAGCTCTCGGTCTGCTATGCGAGCCAGAATCTGTCGCACCCCTTCTGCGACGATTTCACGCGCAGCACGCTGACCGGCGAAGTCACCTACCTGTCGGCGCAGCCGATCAACACCGGACGCGAGGAAATGAACGGGCTCGACCTCGGGTTGGTCTATGCCGGCGGGATCGGAGCGGTGAACATCTCGCTCGACATGAATGCCACTTACCTCAACAAATATGTCGTCAATCCCTTCCCGGGCGGCGCGCCGATCTTCTTCGACGGCTTCATCGGCGGCGGCAACGGCGGCTATCCGAGGTGGCGCGGCTATGGTGTTCTGACGGCGGAAAAGGACGGTATCAGCGCGACCTGGTCGACGCAGTGGGTCGGCAAGGCGACCGACTTCAACGCCTCGCCGGGCGAGATCGGCTACCGGACGCCGAACGTCTTCTATCATAACGTCCAGCTCGCCTGGGAAATCGACGAGAAGACGCGCTTCCAGCTCGGGGTCGACAATCTCTTCGATCGCAAGGCGCCCTATATCCAGAGCTTCACCGATGCGAATACCGACACGATGACCTATGACCTGCTCGGTCGCCGCTTCTATGTCGGTTTCCGCACCGCGTTCTGAGGATATCGACGATGGCAATCCGCTGGCCGCTTCTCGTTCGGCGAACGCATAAATGGCTGGCCCTTGTGGTCGGCGTCCAGGCGCTGCTCTGGACGCTGACCGGCATGTATATGGTCGCCGTCCATATCGACATCATCCACGGGGACAATCTGGTCCGTCCGCCGATCGAGAAGCCCTTCGACCTGTCGCGTCTGGCCGAGCCGTCGCAAGTGATCGCAGCGGCGCCGGGTGTGTCGGAGGTGCGCCTGCAGCGATACTTCGGCGCAACGGTGTGGCGTGCGGAGACGCCCGAGGGACCACGCCTGTTCGATGCGGTGACGGCGCGGCCGCTGCCCAAGCCCAACGAGGCGCAGATCCGGGCGCTCGCAAAGCGGATTTATACAGGTGACGGAAAGATCGTCTCGGTCAAACTGTTGACCGAAGCCCGGCAGGAAATGCAGTCGCGCAAGCCGCCTTATTGGCAGGTCGAGTTCGACGGATGGAACCGGCCGACGCTCTATCTGTCGCCCGCAACGGGCGAGCTCATCTCGCGGCGCCATGCGCTCTGGCGCGTCTTCGATTTCGCCTGGATGCTACACATCATGGATTATGACGAGCGCACCGACGTCAACAATCCGCTGCTCCGCATCGCGACATGGAGCACCTTCGCCATGGCTGTGATGGGGGCATGGCTGCTGATCTGGTCCTTCCCGCGCCGCAAGAGGAAGAAGGCATGAAAAAGTTTCGCCTGACGCCGCTGTTCTTCCGCCGCGTCCATAAATGGGTCGGCCTGATCCTTGGCCTGCAATTCCTTCTCTGGGCACTCAGCGGCTCGGTGATGGCGCTGCTCGACAAAGACAAGGTCGGCGGCCATGGCGGCGGCATGAGCCATGCGCATCCGTTGCCTGCCGGCGACTATGCCGCGCTTGCAAAGCTGCCGGATGGCGAGCCTGTCCATGGACTGGTGCTCCGCGATCTCGGTGCGCGGCCCGTCTATGAAGTTCACAGCCCGAAGGGCGTCCAGCTGGTCGACGCAACGAGCGGTGAGCATATCCGCGTCGATCAGGATATGGCGCGCGAGATTGCGTCGATGATGAACGAGGCGCCGATCCGCTCGGTCAATGTCCTGTCGAAACCGAATCTGGAGGCGCGCGATTTCAAGGGGCCGATGTGGCGGGTCGACTTCGCCGATGAAGAGAATAGCAGCGCCTATGTCTCGCTCGATACCGCACGCTTCCTCGTCATGCGCGGTGACACCTGGCGAACGTGGGATTTCTTCTGGATGCTCCACAACATGGATTATGTGAACCGGAAAAGCTTCAACCACCCGTTGATCATCTTCGTTGCGTTCGGTGCACTGTGGCTGTCGGGAACGGGCTTCTATCTGTTGTTCAAAAGCTTCAGCCGCGCCGACTTTCGTTGGCTCCGCCGTCGCCGCAAGCCGGTGGTGGTGACACGAAGCGCCATCTGACCGTTCAGTCGTCGATCGAGAAGGCCGCTGACAGTTCGAACCGCGTTCCGGGGTGGGTGAGCCATGCGTGCGACACCAGTCGCCCGCGGCTCCAGGTTTGCCGCGTCATCCGCAGCACCGGCTCTCCCGCTTCGAGGCCGAGCATCGCGCGGACTCGCTCGTCGGGCATCATCGCGCAGACCCGATGCTCGACGCGTTCGAGCGGCGCGATGCGCGTGAGATATTCGTTGGGCGTCGTCGCGGTAAAATCCATGTCGCCATAGTGGGGGGCGATCGATGCTAGGACGACACGTTCCTCGAGCTGGATCGGAAATTCGGCCTCATGGTGAACGATGATCGAATGGAACATCTTTGTCCCAACAGGGACCGCAAGCAAGGGCGCGCTCTCCGCGTTCGCACGTTCAGCGATGTTCTGGATGACGCGAGCGCGGTAGACGTGGCCCCGCTCGCGAATCTCATCGGCGATGTTGCGGATCTCGATCATCTGCCCGATGGGTTTGGGTTCGGCGATAAAGGATCCGATTCCCGCCCGGCGAACGATGACGCCTGCGGCCTGAAGCTCGCGCAGGGCCCGGTTTGCCGTCATGCGCGACACGTTGAATTGGTCGACGAGTTCCGCCTCGGAGGGAACACGGTCGCCGGCTCTCAATCGGCCGTCACGGACGGCGTCCGAGATAGATTGTTTGATAATCGCATAGCGGGGCGACGGATGTTCAGCTTTGCGAGCGCCAACTTCTGCAATTCTGGCGGATTCCGGAGCCGTTTGTCCGGCCGAGCCATGTGACACAAATGAAGAGGAACTCATCAGTCGTATATACAGGTCGGAACCGGAGAAATCCAACCCACTTCAAGGGCTTTCCCGCTGTGATCTCTCGCATAGCCAAGCAGGTCGATTTTCAATCTCTGCTTCTTCGCATTGGGTACCAAAAGCTGTCGGTCCGCAATCGGCCAGCTTCGCGCGGCGTAGATCGCTTGCTAGTTGTGTTTCTTGGTGCCTGGCAGTTCAGCGAAGCCGCAGAAGCAGCCATTTTTCGTAGAAAGCGGCGATTTCGAGATTGTTCTTTTCCAGCATTTGCATGTGGCCGTTGCCGTGAATGCCGTGTTCGGGGAGATAGGCATATTCGTTGGCGACGCCGGCCTGCGAGAGGAAGGCCGAGGTGCAATAATCCTGTCCGGAGTGGTAGGAGGCTTCGCCCGTCGCGATAAGGATCGCGATGCCGGAAAGCGCCGTCAATTTGTGGCGTGGCTTGCGTTGTAACCAGCAGGGCGTGCCGCGCCCCTCCGGCCGGTCGGTGCGCACGAGGTCGAGCTCTGACGGATCGGTAATCGCGGGCGCGAAATTCAGGCAGCTGTTGGTGATGCCGCAACGCGTCGCGGCGCCCTTGGCATTGCGGCTGGCATTGCCCGTAGGCTCGACGGCGATGATCGCCTTCACCCTGCCCGGGTTTGCCTCGGCGATCATCCAGCTGAGCGGTCCGGCCTGCGAATGGGTGACGATGATCGCCGGCCCGGTCTTGGCAAGCAGTTCGGTAACGGCCTTCAGCGTCAGCGCATATTGCATGTCGACGTCGGGCATGTTCGCCACTTCGGACGCAAAAAATTGCTCGAAGATCGGATCGCCGGGCAGGCCGGTTCCGGGCCACTGCGTATGCAGCCGGGCTTCGGGCCAGGGCAGGGGATCCATTTTCGCGCTTGCGGTGAAGCGCTCGGCGATCTGCTTGCGGCTGGGGTCGCGGTCCTGCGCGCCATAGGCCGAAGGAAAATATCCCGATCGGCCCTTGCCGGGCTGGTCGACGATATAGACCGGCCAGCCGCGCCCGAGGAACCAGCTGGCCCAGCCGGGGCGCCCGTCAGGCGTTCCCAAGAACCCGGCGCCGGTCAGGCGGCTGCCGTGGATGAAAATAATCGGATAGTGGCGTCGGCCGACCTTCGCCGGAATCTGGAAGAAGGTCTGCATCTGGCCGGCCACCGCGTCGCCGCGAACCTCGCCGCCAGTATAGACGACCCCTTGCCGGGCGATTTCGATCGGTTCGGCGCGGACCGGCGCGGCCGAGGCGAAGGCGGCGGCGAGGGTCGCGGCGAGGACGGCGCGGATCACCGCGACAACAGTCGGCCGTCCCGCTGGGTGATGATCGCCGGCCCGGTCGTTCCCGTGAACATCTCCGGCCGACCCTCGACCGACGCGTTGCGGAGCAGGAAACCCTTCTTCGCCTCGACCTTCACATTGCGAAGGACCAGTCCTTCGATCGGGCTTTCGGGAAGGCCGGTCGCGACGCCTGCCCAGTCGGCGCCCGTCGCCTCCAGCCCGTCGACGGTCACCTTGCTGATCCGCGGCGTCGAATCCGCGACGAAGGGCCGAGCGGGGTCGTCTTCGCCCGGCCAGATCTGGTTGCCGAGGACGAACCCCGTCGGCGCCGCCTGACGTTCGGCCTCGCGGCGGTCCATCGGGCGATAGGCATAATAGCTGGTGAAGACGAGCGGGACGTCGACGTCGGTCATCCGGTTGTTGCGGAAAGTGATGTCGGAAATCTCGCCGCCGCGGCCGCGCGCGGTCTTGATCCGGAACCCGTACATCGACCCGACAAAGACATTGTTTTCGACGAGGACGCGAGTGACCCCGCCGCTCGTCTGGCTGCCGATGCAGATACCGCGGCTCGCGTGGATGGTGTTGCCGCGGATGACAATGTCGGAACTGATCGCATCGGGATAGCGCGGGTCGGGGTCGCTCGACTTGATCGCGACCGCATCGTCGCCGACGCTGATAAAATTGTCGGCGATCAGGACATGGCGGCTCCGCGTCGGGTCGATCGCGTCGGTGTTGGGGCCATGCGCCGGCGAGGTGATCCGCGCGCCCGCGATCGTGACATATTCGGAATCGCTGAGCACGAGATGGAAGGAAGGCGAGTTGGCGAAGGTCACGCCGCGCAGCGCGACATTGCGGCTGTTCGACACCAGCACCAGACGCGGGCGCCGGTCGGGAAACTGCTGGCGCGCCTGTCCGTCGGTCGCGAAGCGCGGGTCGGACCGCCACAACGCGCGCATCCGCTCCCACCATACCGCGCCCTGGCCATCGATCAGGCCTTCGCCGGTCACCTCGACATTCTCGGCATCGGCGATGTTGATGAGGCCGATGCGTTCGCCGTCGGCCTCGGGGCCGCCGAACAGCTCGGGATCGGTCCCGCCCAGCACCTCGGCGCCCTTGGCGATGTTGAAGCGGATATTGCTCTTGAGATAGATCGGCCCGATCATCCATTCGCCTGCCGGCACTTCCACGGTGCCGCCACCGGCGGCGGCGCAGCGGTCGATCGCGGCCTGAAAGGCTTTGGTGTCATAATGGGTGAGCTGCGCCCAGATCAGCGACCCCTCGGCGCCATCATCGACGACCGAGCAGGTCCGGTCGGGAATGCTGATGGTCGCTTGGGCGTGCGCCGCCGACGGCAATGACAGCGGCGAAAATATCATAGCGGCAAGCAATTTATGCGGCGCCATCGGAAGGCCTCTCCTTTTATGGGTATCGCCAGCCCCTATCGCGCGGGTGCGTGCGCTTCCAATGCCGTTGGTGTGTCCCGTTATGCCGAGATTGCATTGACCTCGGCCCAGAAGCCCTCGGCGGCGGGGCTCTGGCGTGCGTTGGGGCGAAAGAGGACGATATCCATGCCGATTTCCCATTCGGCTCCGCCCGCGGGAATCAGGCGTCCCGCCGCAATATCCTGCGCGGCGACGCTGTGCGGCAGCCAAGCGACGCCGCGCCCGTCGCACGCCATGCCGAGCAGGCTCGCAGCGAGGTGCGCCGAGAAGACGGCCTTCAGCCCCGGCGCGCGCTCCTCGAAGCGATGCGCTGCAACGATCCGGCCGAGCCCGGACTCGCCCGTATAGGCAAGCAGCGGTACTTCCCCCGGCGCGTCGAGCGACCAGCGCGGGCGCCCGTCGGCGTCGGGGGCGACCAGCGGCATCAGCGCGTCATGGCCGACCACCGCCGAGCGGAACTGGCGCGGTTCGAACCGGCTGGGCGCCAGCGCATGGCGATGACACAGCAGGAATTGGGCCTGCCCCTGGAACATCAGCTCCTCGCACGCCTGCATGCTGTCGGAAAGGAGGCGTACCGGACCGAAGCTGCCATGCGATTCGACGGAGCGGATCCAGTGCGGGAAGAAGGTGAAGGACAGGACGTGCGTTGCGGCGAAGCGCAGGGTCGCGGTTTCACGCCCGCCCGCCTCGCGCGCCTCGCGCCGCAGTTGGAGCAGGCGCCGGACCAGGTCGGGCGCGCCGCGCAGGAACTGCTCGCCCGCCGTGGTCAGTGTCGTGCGCTGCGGTGTGCGGATGAACAGCGGCGCACCGACCCAATCCTCAAGCGCCTTTATGCGCCGACTGAAGGCGGGCTGGGTGATGTTGCGCGCTTCGGCAGCGCGCGAAAAGCTACCGGTTTCGGCGAGTTCGAGGAAATCTTCGAGCCAGGTGAGTTCCATGGCCACTATGCATAACGCGCATAGCGAGAAAGGACAATGGCATTGGCGGCGCCGTCGCCGCGAGCCTAGTGGGAGAGCATAACAGACGGAGAGGCCAGTGCGGATAACCGAAATCAGAGAGAAGACGGTCTCGATCGCCTCGCCGATCGCCAATGCCTATATCGACTTCTCGAAAATGACCTGCTCGGTCGTCGCGGTCGTCACCGACGTGATCCGCGACGGGCGTCCCGTCATCGGTTACGGCTTCAATTCCAACGGCCGGTACGGACAGGGCGCGCTGATGCGCGAACGCTTCCTGCCGCGCCTCGCCGAGATCGCGCCCGAGCGGCTGGTCGACGAAGACAACGACAATCTCGACCCTTTCGCCATCTGGACGGCGCTGATGGCGAATGAAAAGCCCGGCGGTCATGGCGAACGGTCGGTCGCCGTCGGCACCATCGACATGGCGGTGTGGGACGCGGTCGCGAAGATCGCCGAAAAGCCGCTCTATCGCCTGCTTTGCGAACGCTATGGCGATGGCGAGCCCGACGACCGCGTGTGGGTCTATGCCGCCGGCGGTTATTATTACCCGGGCAAGGACCACAAGCAGCTTCAGGACGAGTTCCGTTCCTATCGCGACCGCGGCTACCGTGTCTGCAAGATGAAGGTCGGCGCGGTCCCGCTCGAAGAGGATATCGCCCGCATAGAGGCGGCGCTCGAGGTCGTCGGCGAAGGTCGGAATCTTGCCGTCGACGTCAACGGGCGCTTCGACCTCGACACTGCGATCCGCTTCGGCGAGGCGATCGCGCCCTATGACCTCTTCTGGTACGAAGAGGTCGGTGACCCGCTCGACTTCGCGCTGCAGGCCGAGCTCGGCCGCCACTACGACCGCCCGATGGCGACCGGCGAAAATCTCTTCTCGCATCAGGATGCGCGCAACCTGCTGCGCCATGGCGGGATGCGTCCGGACCGCGACTGGCTCCAGTTCGACTGCGCATTGTCCTATGGTCTTGTCGAATATCTGCGGACGCTGGACGTGCTGCGGACCGAGGGTTGGTCGACGCGCCGCGTCGTGCCGCACGGCGGGCATCAGATGTCGCTGAACATCGCCGCGGGCCTGCACCTTGGTGGCAATGAATCCTACCCCGATGTCTTCCAGCCCTTCGGTGGCTTTGCCGATGGCATAAGGGTCGAAGACGGCTATGTCGGCTTACCCAACGTTCCGGGGGTCGGTTTCGAGGCGAAGTCCGAACTGTACAAGTTGATGCGCACGCTGACCGAGGACATCGTGCCCGACAAGATTTTGATGTGACATGACCAGCGGCCACCTGACCAAGAGATTCGGGGGTTTGCAGACGGGAGAGCGAATGGGGATTGCGCGCCGATTGTCGGGCCAACTGTACGTCCAGGTCCTCGCAGGGATGCTGATCGGCGTCGCGATCGGTTTCCTGTGGCCGGACGCCGGCGCCCATTTGAAGCCCGTCGCCGACGGCTTCATCAAGCTGATCAAGATGCTGCTCGCGCCGATCATCTTCGGCACCGTCGTCGTCGGCATCGCGCAGATGGGCAGTCTGAAGGAGGTCGGCCGGCTCGGCTTCAAGGCGCTCGTCTATTTCGAGATATTATCGACCATCGCGCTCGCGATCGGGCTGCTTGTGGCCAATCTGATGCAGCCGGGCGCGGGCATGAATATCGACGCCGCGGCGCTCGATACCAGCACGATCGAGGCCTATCGCACCACCGCCGCGGCCGACGGCGGCATCACCGGCTTCCTGCTTGGCATCATTCCCGATTCCTTCCTCGGCGCGTTCGTCATGGGCTCGATGCTGCAGGTGATCCTGCTCTCGCTGCTCGTCGGCCTGGCGCTCAGCGGCATGGGCGAGGCGGCGCGCCCGATCGTCGACCTGATCGAGCTGCTCAACAAGGCGCTGTTCCGGATCGTCGGCATGGTCATGCGGCTGGCACCGCTCGGCGCCGGGGCCGGCATGGCATTCACCATCGGCAAATATGGTCTCGATACCCTTTGGTCGCTGGGCCATCTGCTCGTGGCGCTCTATGTCACGACCTTCTTCTTCATCGTGGTGGTGCTTGGCACGGTGATGCGGATCGTCGGGCTCTCGTTCCTTGGCTTCCTGCGCTACATCCGCGACGAGATCCTTGTCGTGCTCGGCACCTGTTCGACCGAGGCGGTGCTGCCGCAGATGATGCGCAAGCTCGAAACCATGGGCGTCGCGCGGCCGGTCGTCGGCATGGTGCTGCCCGCGGGCTACACCTTCAACACCGACGGGACCTGCATCTATCTGACGATGGCGACCATATTCATCGCACAGGCGACGAATACGCCGCTCAGCGTGATGGACCAGATCGTCATCCTCGCGGTGCTCATGCTGACGTCGAAGGGGTCGGCCGGGGTCGCGGGGGCGGGGTTCGTCACGCTCGCGGCGACGCTTTCGGCCATTCCCGCCATTCCCGTCGCGGGGCTCGTCCTGCTGCTTGGCATCGATCGTTTCCTGAACGAGGCGCGTGCGGTAACCAATCTTATCGGCAACGGCGTCGCCACGCTCGCGGTCGCACGCTGGGATGGCGCGCTCGACCGGCAGCGCGCCGAGGCCGTGCTGAGTGGCAAGGAGGTGTCGTCGTGACGCGTCGCTTCCTTTCCCCCTTCATCGCGGCGCTCCTGCCGTTCGCAGCGCAGGCGCAGCTCGCCGTATCGGTCCAGGATGGCAAGCAGCTGCTCGATGACGGCGCTCAGGTCGTCCCTGCCCGACCGGGCGAGGACGATGCGGTGCTGGTCGACTTCACGGGCG
The DNA here is from genome assembly GCF_014873485.1 of Sphingopyxis sp. OAS728. Classification (NCBI taxonomy): domain Bacteria; kingdom Pseudomonadati; phylum Pseudomonadota; class Alphaproteobacteria; order Sphingomonadales; family Sphingopyxidaceae; genus Sphingopyxis; species Sphingopyxis sp. OAS728. Next base: position 3,690,811 of record NZ_JADBDT010000001.1, read on the forward strand.
CTGCGCCACGCGTGGTCGGACGCTCGCGGGTTCCCGCCAGCGTGATCGGCCCGCCGCGCAGCGTTGCGCTAACCCCGGACGGCCGCTTCGCCGTCGTCACCTCGGCGCGCAAGGTCGCCAGCGACGACCCCGCCCGGATCGTTGCCGACGATCGTGTGACGCTGCTCGATCTCGCCGGAACCGCTCCGCATGTCGTCCAGACGGTGACGGCCGGAAGCGGCGCGTCGGGCATTGCGATCGATCCGGCGGGCCGCATCGCACTGGTCGCCAACCGCGCCGAAGGCTCGGTCACGATGTTCGCGATCGAACGGGGGCGGCTCCGCCCCGTCACAACCCTGGCGGTGGGCGATCGGTCGTCCTCTCCCGCCCAGCCGCTGTTCTTCGATGGCGGCAAGCGCGCGCTCGTCTCACGCGATGGCGACCACCGTATCGCTATGCTTGCTATCGAGGGGGAGGCGCTTCATCTGCTGTCCGAGACGATCGCGCCTGGCCTTCGTCCCTATGCCATCGATACCGCGGGGCCTCGGCGTTATGCCGTGTCGGCCAATATTGGTGGGGGCGGTCGCGATATCGACACGATCAGCTTGATCGACCTATCCACGGAGCGGCCGCTGGTGGTCGACACGGTGGCGGCCGGGCTCACGCCCGAGGGGATAAAGATGTCGCCCTACGGCGCATTCGTCGCGGCGACCGTCAACAACGGCTCAAACCTCGCCCACGCAGCCCCGACTTGGCATGAACGCGGCATCCTCCGCATTTGGCGCATCGCGTCAGGACGGCTGGTACCGGTGACCGAGATAGCGTCGGGCGCGTGGGGGCAGGGCATAGTCTGGTCGCGGGACGGAAAATGGCTGCTCGTCCAGAGCATGGCGGCAAAGAGGCTTGAGCGCTTTGCTTTCGACGGGCGCACGCTGACCCCCGCAGGCGCGATTGACTTGCCGGTCGGTCCGGCGGCGATCGCAACGGTCGAACCATGACGCGGCGCGAGTTCATTGCCGTCGCGGCGGCATCTGCAGGCACGCTGTATGCATGGCCGGCTTTTGCAGCCAAGGATGCAGATTTGTCGCTGCGCTTGCTGCTTGACAGTTTCACCGACGACATGGCGCCGGCCGACAAGTTGCGCCTTCTCGATGCGATTCCTGCCGTGGGTCTCTCCTCGTCGGCGCAGGCCGATCGCGACGTCGTTCTCGCCGGCCTGCGCGTCGATGCCTCGCTGGCGCGACGGTTGCCTTTCCGGCGCGAAGCGGCGAGCCCGTACCCCGTGTCGCCATTTTCGGGAAGCTGGCGCAAGGCCATGACATCGGGTGCGGACGCGGGGCTTGCCGAGCGTATTTCCGCCGAGACCGACGCGATCCGAATCGCCGCCGCCGCCGGCATTGTCCTACCGCGCGCGATCCTCGAACGCACGATCGCGTCGGTGTTGGCCGCGGGGATCAAGGCAGCGCCAGATGTTGCCCAGGCTCTGTGGCGCCAATGCGCCCAGCTCTCGGCGTGTCGGGCCTCGTCCGCCGATGCGCCCGGGCTTTGGCGCCTTCCGGATGGCGAAGGGCTTTATGCGGCGATGCTCGAACGGCAGTATGGCGGGCGCGTAACTCCAGCAGACGTGCATGATCGCCTGCGAGAAGAAGTCCGAAACCTCGGGACGCGGATGGATGTACTGCTGCGCAAGCAGGGTCTGAACGGAGGCTCCATCGGCGAGCGCGTTCGCACTTTTGCGCGTCAGTCGCGCTGGCTCTACAGTGATGACGAGGCCGGACGCGACCGCGCCGTTGCCGATATGAACGAGCGGCTGGATGCGGTGCTTCCGCGCCTGGCTTCGCTGTTTCATTCCGTTCCGGCGGATGTAGCGGCATTGCGTGTTCGACGGATGACGGCGGCCGAGGATGCGGCGGGTCGCTCAGGCTATCGTGCTATTCCAGGGCAGGGCAGCGATGGCGCATATGTCGTCGACCTCCGCGACATTGGCCGGCGACCGATGTGGAGCCTGCCGGCGGTCGTGCATCACGAACTTGTCCCGGGGCACATGATGCAGCTTCTTGGCGGCACCACCGCGCGCGCGCATCCGCTCCGCTCGGCCTATGCGCCTGCGATTGCCGAGGGTTGGGCGATATATGGCGAGCAACTCGCAGTCGAGCAGGGGGCCTTTGAAGGCGATGACCCGGCGCTGCTAGGCCATCTTTACTGGCAGATGTTCCGGCTTTGCCGGGGCCTCGTTGACACCGGTATCCATAGCGCGCGTTGGTCGGGCGAAGAAGCAAGGCGCATGCTCGATTTGCTGCAGGGTGAGCCCGCGTATTTCGCGCCCTTTGACCAGGACATTGACCAAGCGATCGTTAATCCGGGCGCACGCGCTGCCGAAGCGCTGAGCTGGCTCGAACTTACCGACCTGCGGCGCAGCTTCACGCTGACGGGCGACATCCGTGACTTCCACGCGGCCGCCCTCGACTTTGGACCGATGACTCTGCCGCTGCTCGCGGCGCGAACGACCGACCAACAAAAATTATGAAAGGGAGAGCAATGACACTGAACCGAATTCAAGCGACGCGGGGGGCCTCCCTGATGATCCTGGCAGCGGCAATCGCTGCGCCAACGGCCGCCTTTGCGCAGGATGGGTCGGATACTCCGGCCGCCGCCGATACCGCATCCGATCAGGAGATAGTCGTCACCGGCTTCCGCGGCAGCCTTGCCAAGGCGCTCGCGGAAAAGCGGTCGGAAGCCGCCGCGGTCGACTCGATCCTGGCCGAGGACATCGGGAAGTTCCCCGATCTCAACCTGTCGGAATCGATCCAGCGTATTCCGGGCGTAGCCATCACCCGCGACGGAGGTGAAGGGCGCCAGATTTCGGTGCGCGGCCTCGGGCCGCAGTTTACGCGCGTCCGCATCAACGGCATGGAAGCCATGAGCAGCGCGGGCGGTGCCGACGCCAGCGGCGGTACCAACCGTGGCCGCGGCTTCGACTTCAACGTCTTCGCGTCGGACCTTTTCAACGAGATCAGCGTCCGCAAGAGCGCCGAGGCGTCGACCGAGGAAGGCTCGCTCGGCGCGACGGTCGACCTGCGCACTGCGCGTCCTTTCGACTATAACGGCTTCACTCTCGTTGCTTCTGCGCAGGGGACGTACAACACGCTTTCGGACAAGGCGTCGCCGCGCGGCGCGTTCCTCATCTCCGACACCTTCGCCGACGGCACGATCGGCGTGCTGCTTTCGGCTGCCTATGGCCGGCGCAAGACAGTGGAGGAGGGTTATTCGACCGTGCGCTGGGCGCAGGGTTCGTCCTTCGCCCCCGGCTTCGAAAGCGTCCTCGGTCAGAATTGCGCCACGACTCCCGCCGCTTGCACCGACGCCAACAATGCACTGCACCCGCGCTTCCCGCGCTACGACGTCTACACCAACGACGTCGAGCGTCTCGGCGCCACCGCGTCGATCCAGTTCCGGCCGACCGACCGCACGCTGATCAGCATCGACGGCCTCTATGCCGACTTCAACGTCAAACGCGGCGAATTTTATCTGGAGGCGCCCTCGCTCAGCGCTGCGGGCGCCTGCACCGCCGCGACGCGTCCGACGACGTGCGGGATCGCGGACACCGACATCCTCGCGATGAACATCCAGAACGGCGTGATGGTGTCGGGCACGTTCAACGATATCGACCTTCGCGTCGAAAACCGCCGCGACCGGTCGAAGACCAAGTTTCGCCAGCTCTCGCTCGATCTGGAGCAGCAGATCGGCGAGAGCCTGACCTTCACCGGGCTGCTCGGATACTCGAAATCGGATTTCAACAATCCGATCCAGAACACCGTCATCTTCGACAGCTACAACACCGACGGCTACAGTTATGACTATAGCGATCCCCGCAAACCGGTGTTCGATTTCGGCAGCGCGAACATCGAGGATCCCAGCGCCTGGACGCTTGCGCAGCTGCGCCTCCGCGCGGCGCGCGCGGCGAACGAGTTCAAGACGCTGCAGGCCAATCTGAAGTGGCAGGTGACCGACGATTTCGACATCGCCGCGGGCTTCACCTACAAGAAATATGATTTCGACACCGAAGAGTTGCGCCGCTCGAACGGTACCACCTCGAACCGCGAGGCCGTGATCCCGGCCGAGGTCGCCGCCATCCCGCTGTCGCAATATACGCGCGTCATCTCCTTCGCGGGGACGAGCTGGCTCACCCCCGATTACGACATGGCGGCCGAGGTTCTCGGGCTCGAGGATCCAAATATCTACAACGGCGCCTTCCGCCTCGGGCCGGAGCCGGCGCTGGGATCGAAGAGCAGCGTCGGCGAGCGCGACAAGAGCGGCTATGTCCAGGCGAATTTCAGCACCGACATCGGCGGTGTGACTCTGCGCGGCAACGCCGGCGTTCGCTATGTCCGCACCGAGCAGAGCGCGACGGGCTTCGTCTTCACCAGCGGCGCCGCGCAAGAGGTGGTCGTCAAGCGCAGCTATGAGGATTGGCTGCCCGCCGCGAACATCGTCATCGAACCGGCGCAGGACCTGCTCATCCGTCTCGCTGCGGCGAAGGTGATGGCGCGCCCCGACCTAGGCAGCTTGCCGCCGGGCGCGTCGATCTCGGTGTCGGGGTCGGGCCGCACCGTCAGTGTCGGCAACCCCAACCTCGACCCCTATCGCGCCGATACCTATGATGCGGCGATCGAATGGTATTTCCAGCCGGGGGCGCTGCTGTCGCTGGCGGTGTTCCAGAAGAATATCGGCAGCTTCGTCCAGACGGTGTCGACCCCGGGCAGCGTCTTTTCGGACAACCCTTTCGGCCTGCCCGACAGTGTCGCGGTGGCGGCGTGCGGGTCAACGCCGAACTGCGCGCCGAATCTCAACAACTGGACCTTCAGCGCGCCCGCCAATTCGCCCGGCGGTCGCCTGCGCGGTTTCGAGGTCAATTATCAGCAGCCGCTGAAATTCCTGCCCGGCCCGCTCGGCAACACCGGCATCCTGCTGAACTATACGCAGGTCAGCTCGCGGATCAAATATCTGGCCTCCGACGGCTCGGTCGCGGCGATCGACGATCTCACCGGCCTGTCAAAGCGTTCGGCGAACGCGACCTTCTATTATGAGGACCGGGTCGTCAGCGCGCGTATTTCGGGCGCCTACCGCAGCAAATATCTGACCCGCGTGCCCGGCGGCGAGCGCGGAACCGACGTCGACGGGACGAACAGCACCTTCAACCTCGATGCGTCGATCCAATTTACGCTGAACGACAATTTCAAGCTGTCGCTGGAGGCCGTGAACCTGACTGACGAATATCAGGACCAGTATAATGATTCGCGGAACCTGCTGTCGGTCTATCGCCACACGGGCCGCGAATTCATCATCGGCCTGCGGTACACCTACTAAAAGGGGCGACGTGCGCGGTTCCCCTCCCGGGCCGCGCACGTCCTGTGCGATAGACAAGAAGAGAGGATTTTCCATGGCCCGACGGCTGGTCCGAACCCTTTGCCACGGCGCGCTGTGCGCGATGCTCGCGCTCGGCGGCGTGGCTGCCGCCAGCCCGGCGCAGGCGCGCGCCGAGGCGGCGCAGCCGAGCCGCCAGCAGATTGAGGCGACCATGAAGCGCGCGACGCGCTTCATGGTCGAAAAGGTGTCGACCAACGGCGGCTATGTCTGGTCGTACCTGCCCGACATGTCGCGCCGCTGGGGCGAGATGGAGGCCTTTCCGACGATGGTGTGGGTCCAGCCGCCGGGCACCGCGACGATGGGCAATCTTTTCCTCGACGCCTATCATGCGACGCACGACGAATATTATTATCAGGCTGCCGAAAAGGCGGCCGGCGCCCTGATCGCCGGGCAGAAGCCGTCGGGCGGGTGGCATTATTTCATCGATTTCGGCGGCGAGGATTCGACCCGCCGCTGGTACGACACGATCGGGAAAAACGCCTGGCGGCTCGAGGAATTCCAGCATCATTGGGGCAATGCGACCTTCGACGATGCCGGCACGTCGGAGGCGATGCAGTTCCTCCTCCGCCTCTATGTCGAAAAGCATGACGCGCGCTTCAAGCCGGCGCTCGACAAGGCGATCGACTTCGTCCTGAAAAGCCAATATCCGATCGGCGGCTGGCCGCAGCGCTATCCGCCCGTCGACAATGGCGGGCTGCACGGCCGCCCGGACTATACGCGCTACATTACCTTCAACGACGATGTCGCGGGCGAGAATATCAAATTCCTGATCATGGTGCATCAGGCGCTCGGCGACGATCGCGTGCTCGATGCAATCACCCGCGCGATGTCGGTCTATCTCGTCACCCAGCAGGGGCAGCCGCAGCCCGGTTGGGGGCTGCAACACGACCCGTCGCTGCGCCCCGCGGGCGCGCGCACTTACGAGCCGGTTGCGCTCGCGACGCACGCGACCGCCGCGAATGTCGCGCAGCTCCTTAATTTCTATCGCCTTACCGGCGACAGCAAATATCTGGCGCGCGTGCCGGAGGCGCTCGACTGGCTCGATTCGGTGAAGCTGCCGCCCGAACTGGTCAAGGACGGCAGGGCCTGGCCGACCTTCATCGAGATCGGGACGAACCGTCCGCTGTTCATCCATCGCAGCGGCTCGAACGTCGCCAACGGTCGCTATTTTACTAACGACGATCCGGCGGACACGGTCGGGCATTACAGCTCGATGCGCGCGCTCGACGTCGCGGGGCTGCGCCGCGAATATGAGCGGCTGTCGAAGCTGTCGCCCGAAGAGGCGAGCAAGGGGTCGCCGTTGAAGGCGCACGGGATTCAGCCGCTCGCCCCCTATTTCCTGGTCGATCTCGGCAAGATCTCCGACCTCAACACCAGCCGCGATGCCGCGACGCCGTCGCAGCTTGTCGCGAAGCTCAACAAGGCCGGCTGGTGGCCGACCGAGCTCAAGGCGACGAGCCACCCTTATGCCGGCGACGGGCCGGTGCAGCCGCCCCCCGGCGATTTCCGGTCCACCCGCGTCGGCGATGCGACCGACACCTCGCCCTATTTCACCGACAAGCCGGTGATCGGCATTTCGACCGGCACCTATATCGAGCATATGGCGACGCTGATTTCGGCGCTCGTGGCCAAGGACGGCCAGCTCAAATAGCCCCAGCGATTTGCCAGCTAGGTCGCGAATTTCCGGCTCACGACATCAAATACTTGGATGATCCGGTTTTTGGCTGGGGCTCCCACCGCCCCAGCCAGCCGGTGTTTTCCTGAAAGTCGATGCGTTGCGGACGACCTGCGGTCCTCCGGCGCTATTTCGCGACGAAGGTCAGCGTCGAAACATGGATGGTCTTCGCGACCGTCTTGCCGCCCAGCGCGCGGTCGCCCTCGACATTGTGCGAGACGGATAGCAGGTAGCGGCCGGGCGTGGTTATCGGGACTGCGATGCCGCCTTGGGGGGTGGCGGTGAAGCTTTTTTGCCAACGGTCCGCATTGACGACGGTGACCTTGGCACCCGGGAGCGGCTTGCCGAGCCAGTTTACGACGAAGCTGTCGGCGTTGGCGCCGACCGGGACGATCTCGAGGTCGAGCAGGGATTTCGGCTCTTCGCGGCCCGCGCGCGCATAATAGACGACGCCTTCCCATTTCCCGCCTTCGCCCTCCCACGGTGCGAAGACATTGTCGTCGGTGAGGCGGACGTCGCCCGAACCCGCGACGGCGGCCTCGATATGGTTCGCGCGGCGCACGAGCTGCGCGGGCTTCGCGGGATCGGCCTGAAACAGCTTCGGTGCCTTGAGGTTCGGGAACTCGGGATCGCCGGCTTCGGGCACGACATCGGCCGGTTCGCCCAGATAGATGCGCGCGGGCCCGGCGGCGTCACGCTCGATCCAGACTTCATGCGCCATCGCGGGCGATGCAAGGAAGCCGAAGGCCATCACGGCCGCAAAAGTCTTTTTCATAGGAAGCTCCAAAGGGCGTGGTTGGCGGCAGGGCAAAGCCCAATGTGCCGCTGTGTGGCCGTCAGAGCATCTTATTGCAAACGATTATTACTAGCTTGCTATTGCGACCGGTTCGCTATAGCCGCCGCCCCTAATTGAGATTGAGTCGCAAAAAGGGGAACGCCATGACCGTCCGAATGATCGCGCTCTGCGGAGCTGCCACGCTTGTTGTCGCCGCCAATTCGGCCTGGGCGAGCGAAGGCGCGGACGCTGCCGCCGCCGAGGCCGCTGCCGCCGAAGGTGATGCGGGCACCGGCGAGGACACGATCGTCGTCACCGGCTATACTGGCACGAAGACCGATACGGCGCTGATGGAATTGCCGCAGCCGATCAAGGTCATCACCGCCGACCAATATCAGGCGCAGGGCGCGATCAGCATCAGCGACACGGTGAAATATGCCGCGGGTGTCCTCGCCAACCCTTATGGCCGCGACACGCGCGTCGACGGCTTCAACGTCCGCGGGCTCGACGCGCTGCAGTTCCGCGACGGGATGCGCGACATCTTCTCCTATTACGCCTCGATCACATCGGACCCGTATAACTTCTCGCGCGTCGAGATCGTGCGCGGCCCGGCCTCGGTGCTGTTCGGTCAGGGATCGATCGGCGGCCTCGTCAACCTCGTCAGCAAGACGCCCGACTTCACCACGCGCGGTGAAATCAATCTCGTCTATGGCAGCTTCGATCGCAAGGAGGTGCTCGGCGACGTCAACCTCGCGCTCGCCGACAATCTCGCCGTCCGTTTCGTCGGCCGCGCGCGCGACGCCGATACCTATGTCGACCATGTCCCCGACGACCGCGTGATGTTCGCGCCGTCGATCCGTTGGCAGCCGACCCCCGACACCGACGTCATACTCACCGGCCTCTATCAGGAGGACGACACCGGCTCGACCTCGCAATTCCTGCCGATCATCGGCACCTTCCGGCCCAACACCGTCGCCGGCCAGCAGCTCGATCGTTATACTTTCGTCGGCAAGGCCGGCTGGGACCGCTATAACGGCCGCTCGCTGCAGGGCGGCGGGTCGATCACGCATCGCTTCTCGGACAATGTGAAGCTCAGCCTCAAGGCGCGCTACATCGACAGCGACCTTGAATATAATACGCACTACGCCGACAGCTATACGAACCCGCAGGATCCCTTCTCGGTCTATGGCACCAACGGGCGCACGATCGCGCTGATCGCCGACGCCAGCGACGCGCGGATGAACGTCTTTTCGACCGACAATAATCTGCAGTTCGATTTCGCCACGGGTGCCAATATCGAGCACAAGCTGCTCGTCGGGATCGACTATAGCTGGAACAAGGTGCAGAAACGCTATGCCGGGGGCTTCGAGCTCGTCGACCTCTACGACATCGATTATGATGCGCTGCTGACCTATGATCCGAGCGGCGACTTCACGACGGAAAGCCAGAAGCAGCTCGGCGTCTATGTCCAGGACCAGATCCGCTTCTTCGACCGCGTCTCGGTCGTGCTCGGCGCGCGCCGCGACCGCGTTACCGGCTCGTCGGGGCAGAAGGACAATGCGACGACCTTCCGCGCCGGCATCATCGGCGAGATTGGCGCAGGCTTTTCGCCCTTCTTCAGCTATACCGAAAGCTTCCTGCCCGTCGCTGGCCGCATCGACAATGGCGACGGCACCTTCGGCGATCCCTATCGGCCGCAGACGGGTACGCAGTATGAAGCCGGCGTGAAGTGGCAGCCGACGCCGAACACGCTCGTCACCGCCACCGCCTTCAAGATCAAGGAACGCAACCGCGTCCTCTATCTCGCCGCGGGCGGCACCACCCAGTCGGGCGAGCTCAACACCAAGGGTTTCGAGATCGAGGCCAGCCACACGCTGCCCGGCAATTTCGAGCTGCTCGCCAATTACGGCTATTCGAAGCTCAAGTCGGAAACCAACACCAGCCTCGACTATATGCCGCGGCACACCGCGTCGCTCTGGTCGACCAAGACCTTCGGCCTACCCGAGGACGCCCAGCTGCGCCTCGGCGGCGGCGTCGTCTATAGCGGCAAGAGCGTTTCGACGAGCGATGTGTGGTCGATTGTCACGCCGTCGCGCACGACGGTCGATGCGCTGGCCGAGATCAGCTGGAACAATTGGCGCTTCGCTCTCAACGCGACGAACCTGCTGAACAATAAATTCTACGCCTCCTGCCTCGCGCGCGGCGGCTGTTTCGTCGGCGCGCCGCGCAATGTGATGGGGACGCTCGGCTATCGATTCTGATGGCAGGCTATTGCGAGTCAGTCGCAATGTTGCGATAGGGGCGTCATGAGCAGGGCGGTCGAAATTTTACGCGGCGCGGCATGGCGCGATGTCGCTGCGCGCGCGCTGGCCGCCGTGCCACTGAACTACGCGGTGACGAGCGCGCTGACCATGCTGATCGCGCGGATTTTGCCCGGCGGTGCGCAGCAGGCGTCGGTCGGCGCGACGCTTATGTCCTTTCTCATATTCGCGGGCCTTGCGATGACCGCATTCGCGGTGCGCTCGGTCGCGTGGCTGTGGGTGGGGCTGATCGCGACCGGCGTGGCCGCAGGGTTCGCCGACTGGTGCTTCATCACCTGGGGAGGCCGCCTGTGAAGAACGGCTTTCGTCAGTCGATGGCGTGGCTTCACACCTGGACGGGTCTGCTGCTCGGCTGGCTGCTGTTCGCGATCTTCGTCACCGGCACCTCTTCCTATTTCCAGGAAGAGATTACCGCGTGGATGACACCCGAGGTGCGCAGCGTTCCGGCGGATGGTCCTACCAGTTTTGCGGCGGCCGCAAACTGGCTCGAGCGCGAAGCGCCGGGTGCCAGCGAATGGTCGGTCTATTCGGCGGGCAAGCGCGCCGCAGGCCTGCAACTTTGCTGGGTCAATGGTCCCGATGCGCCGGCAGACGCGCCGACCGATGCGCGCCTCGACGGCGCGGGGCGGAAGGCCGAAGCCCGCGAAACGGGAGGCGGGGATTTCCTCTACCGCTTCCACTACAACCTTCATTACATCAACTGGTACTGGGGGCGCTGGATCGTCGGGATTGCCGCGATGGCGATGCTCGTCGCGATTTTCTCGGGCATCGTCACGCACAAGAAGATCATCGCCGACTTCTTCCTGCTTCGGTTCGGCAAGGGGCAGCGGAGCTGGCTTGATGCGCATAATGTATCGAGCGTGCTGTTCCTGCCTTTCATCCTGATGATCACCTATACGGGGCTGGTGAGCCTCGCGACGCATTATATGCCGTGGGGTATTGCCGCCAATTATGCCGACGAACAGAAATTCTTCGACGCGACCTTCCCTTGGCCGGCGCCGGCCGAAAAGACGGGGCCAGCGCCGCTGACCGCCGTGGCGCCGCTGGTCGAGCGCGCCGAGCGGACATGGGGAGCGGGCGCCGGAAGCATCCGTATTCTCAACCCGGGCGACCGGACGGCGCAGGTCATCGTATCGACCGCGCCCGACGCCAACATGTCGGTCCGGCCGCGGTCGCTGACGTTCGACGGGGTGACCGGGAAGCTGCTTTCGGCGCACAATCCGTCGGGCGCCGCGACTGCGACTGAAGGCACGATGATCGGGCTGCATGCAGGCCGCTTCGCCAGCAGCGTGCTGCGCACCCTCTATTTCCTCTCGGGCCTTGCCGGCTGCATCATGGTGGCCACGGGCCTGATCCTGTGGACGGTGAAGCGCCGCGCCAAGCTCGCCGACCCTGAGCGGCCGCACTTCGGGTTTCGCCTCGTCGAGAAGCTCAACATCGGCGCGATCGCCGGGTTGCCCTTTGCGATGGCGGTCTATTTCCTCGCCAACCGCCTTTTGCCCGTCGAGGGGGCGGGGCGAAGCGACCGCGAGATCGCGGCCTTTTTCATCGCGTGGGGCGCCGTGTTCGTCTGGGCAGCGGCGCGCCCTTCACGGCGCGCCTGGGCCGAGGCTCTCGCCGCGGTGGCCATGTCCTTTGCGCTCGTCCCGGTGATCAACGCGCTTACGACCGACCGCGCGCTGGTTGCCAGCCTGATCGCCGGCGACTGGGTCTTTGCAGGCTTCGACACGGCAATGCTGCTGATCGCGACCGGCTTTGGCTGGGCCGCTTCGAAAGTGCTGCGTCGATCGGCAAGCCCAAGGACGACGAGGGGCAAGCGGCCGGCCAGAACGGCGTCAGCGGAGGCCGCGTGATCCACTTCCTTCTTCTGATCCTCGCGACTGCGGGCTTCGGCCTGCTGTGCCTATCGCGCGAGCGGCACCAGCGCGACCTTATCGGCCGCAAGCTCCCGACGCGAACCGGGCATTATGCGCGGTGGGGCGGGGTCGCGATCCTCGCCATTGCCTTCCTGGTTGCGGGCATTCGCCTGGGATGGGGCGTCGGCACGCTCGAGTGGCTGGGTGTGGCGAGCGTGGGTGCCATCCTCACGACGGCGGTCCTTTCACGCCGGTCGGGGCGGATTTCGTCGCCGCGCTGACACCGTGTAAAGGGGCCAGCGTCCGCCAGCTTGAGCCGGATATCACGCCGGTGTGGCAACCCTCACGTCCCGGCCCAACGAGGCGAGGTAACGATCCGCGAGCTCGCGCGGTTCGCCGCTGCCGAAAACATAGCGGTCTGCGCGGATCAAGGCCGCCTTGGCCCCATGCGCGTCGAGCCATTGACCGACCATAGGTTCGAAAGCGCCAAGATCGCGAAGCGCGGCGTGCTTGATCGCGTCGATCCGGGGCTGCGGCTCTCTCGATATCAGCCAGGGTCCGGCGCCGAGCAGATCGTCGAGCCTTTGCGCGCCCGATACAGGCTGCGGGAAATAGCTTCCCGCGCCGGGGGTGCCGTCTGCGATGACCCCTGTCATGATGTCGGGAAAGGTCGCCGCGCCGGACGGACCTGCGCTCGCGGCGCGCGCCGCCAGCATTTGTGCGTCGCGTGCCGCGGCGGCGGCCGGGTCGGTGATGCACACCATGCGCCCCATCATCATCGCAAGGCCGATAATCGCGCGGACATTGGGTTCGCGTTCGGGCTGATAGGTTTCAAGAATATGCGGACCGGCGTCGCCGTGCAGGACGGCCGCGAGCTTCCACGCGAGGTTGTGCGCGTCGCGGATGCCCGAGCACAGGCCCTGTCCGGCAAAGGGCGGCATCTGGTGCGCCGCATCTCGCCGCGATACTTTTCCTGCGCGCCTATGGCCGCGACCCCGATATGTGTGCGCCCTTGGAGTTGCTCCCCGACGCCATGAATCCGGCGTCGCTACCCCCGCTTAACTGCCATGAACAGGCCGGCGTCGGCGGCGTGGGAGCTATAAAGCCTGCCACGGTCGGAATCTTGCCAGCAGGACGGGCAAAAAAAGGAGGGCCTCGCGGGCCCTCCTTTGTTGTTTTTATACGCCCCGGGTCACTTTGTCTTGAAGCGGACACCGACGCGAAATGAACGGCCCAACAGGTCCGAATAAGTGCTGTTCGCGGCGAGGCCGGTTTCGGGCAGCAGGATCGGATTGGAGTCGAACACATTGGTGACGTTGACGAAAAATTCGGCGTCGCCCTTGCTCATCGCGTCGAACTTGAACGTCGCGTTGAGGTCGACGTAGGTCGCGCCGTCGATGCTGTTGTCCTCATAGGTCGGGAACTGGTTGGTCGAGATCGGGCAGGTGGTCCCGCACTCGACGCCCGTAGCATCGTACCTGCCGTCGCTCACACCGCGCGCCGTCGCTGTCAGCGAGAAATCGTCGGTGTCGTAGGCCGCGGTGAAGCGGTAGATCCACTTCGGCGTGATCGATTGCGTGCCGGTGCCGACGCCCAGCGTCCCGACCGAGTTGAGCGGCACGAAGCCGGGCACGCCCGTTGTGACGATATTGTCGATATAGCGCGTGGCGAGGCCGCGCAGCGTGAAGCTGCCCCCCGCGAGCGGCATCCGATACGACGCTTCCAGGTCGAGACCGCGCATCACGAGGCTGGAGAAATTGACCGGCTGGCGGGCGATCAGGACGCGCGAGGGATTGGCCGGGTCGGGCGTGATCGCCGCGCAGAAGTCCGCCAGCCCCTCGAAACAGCGGTTGACGATGTCATCCGCGCTGAGGCTGTCGATTGCGTCTTTCACCTTGACGTCAAAATAGTCGACCGACGCCGTGAACCCCGGAAGGAAGCGGGGCGAGAACACTGCGCCGACGTTCCACGAATCCGCCTTTTCCGGGCTCAGGTTGAGATTGCCCGTGATCGTGCCCAGGTAGGAAAGGCTGGCGCCATAGGTGCCGGTCCCTGGCCCCACTCCCGGGAAGAACGGGTTGGTGACGGTCGAGGTGTTGGCAGTACCCGCCTGATACAGCTCGTTGAGGTTGGGCGCGCGAATGTCGCGCGAACGCGTGGCGCGCAGGCGAATATCGTCGATCGGCTGCCAGGTCGCACCCAGCTTCCATGTCGTGACATAGCCCGAGGTCGAATAGTCGGTGGCGCGCACCGCCCCGTTGAACTCGAGCCCAAAGCCCAGCGGCACGACCGTTTCGAGATAGGCCTCCTTGACGTTGTAGCTGCCCTTGCTGGGGCGGTAGTTGCCGACCGACCAATTGCTGGTCGATGCGCCGGTGGCCGGGTTGAAGATGGGTTGGAACTCGTCGGGCACGAACCCGTCGATCTCCTCTTTGCGATACTCGGCGCCGATCGCGATGCTGACGTCGCCCGCCCAGGTCGCGAAAGGCGTGAGCGACAGATTGGCGCCAACGACGGTCTGTTCGAGCGTCTGATCGCGGTATGGATCGCCGAGGATATAATCGATCGCGGCCGGATCTGCGACGCCGATGCCCAGCAGGTTGAGCGGGCGGCAGGCGGGATCGTCATCCGCCGCGCTGGCGTTGACGTTGATCAGGCACTGGATCGAACCGACCGGCAGATTGTTCGGATTGCCGGCCGGCGCGAACACGGCGGCGAGCGCATTGTTTCTCTTCACCGTTTGCTGGATATCGGTCAGCTGCTCGTGCAACTCGGCGCGGCCGTACTGGGCATAGACGTCCCAGCTCGCCGACTTTCCGAAAGCCTCGAAACTACCCTCTGCACCGATCAAATAGCGCTGCACCTTGCGCTCGTTGTTCGAGCCGCGACCGGGCAAGTCGACGGCCGTCGTCGCCAGTGTAGCGCTGGTCAGGCCCGTCAGCGCCGCTGGCCCGAACGTGTTGTATAGGAAAGCGTTGCAGGTTGTCGGAGCCGCCGCCGCGGTCGCCGCCGCGCCGCAACCGGTCGCGTTCAGCGTGAGGCCGGTCATCAGGTTCGGACCCGCGTTGAACAACGTTTTCTGCCGATTGTACGAGGCTTCGGCGAAAAGCGTGACCCCGTCGCTGACCTCGAAGCTCAGCCGGCCGAAGAGGCCATAGCGGTCTTCTTCGGGGCTGAGGCCGATGCGGCGGCCGGAATCATTGACCTGCCAGTCGCCGCCTTGCGTCAACGACGGGGTGGACGAGCAGGCGGGCGAAGGAAAGGTCAGGGCGCCGTACTGGTACTGGTTGATCGACCCGCCCTGCCCGAAATAGGTTCCGCACAGGCGATTTGCCGTGCCTCCGGCCGAACCCGTGATGAGGCCGCCCGGCGTCGAGTTCGCCGCGCCGACCTGGGTTCGGAGCAGGTACCGCGGCACGGTGCTGTTGGCCGTCCAGGCCGGATTCTGGATGCGGACGAAGCCGGTGTGGTTCCAGTCGCGATCGACCTCGAAGATGCCGTCGGAGTGGGCGATCTCGCCCGCCACGATCAGGCGGCCGCGACCATCGGCGAACTTGAAGCCGGCGGCAATGTCTGCCGAGTAGTTGAAGCCGTCGCCCTCGTCGGTCACGCCGACATCGCCGGACAGCTTCAGCCCGCTGAAGTCCTTTTTCAGGATGAAGTTGGTCACCCCCGCCACCGCGTCGGAACCATAGGCGGCCGAAGCGCCGCCCGTGACCACTTCGACGCGTTCCACCAGCGACTGCGGGATCGTGTTGATGTCGACCACGCCGTTGGCAGTCGAACCCACCGACCGCCGACCGTCGATCAGCACCAGCGTGCGGACGGTGCCGAGGCTGCGCAGATTGAGCGCGTTGATGCCGGCGATGCCGTTGCTGAGTTCGAGGCGCGAGTTCGACGGACGGATGGACCCCGCGAGGGCCGGCATCTGGTTGACGAAGTCCGCGAGGTTGTTGGTCGGCGAGGTGTTCTGGATATCTTCCTGCGTCAGCACCATCACCGGCGTTGGCGCCTCGAAGCCGTCGCGCGTGACGCGCGAGCCGGTGACGACGATCTGTTCGCTCGGCGCCGCTTCGGCGCTGTCCTGGGCGATCGTCGTTTCCTGCGCCAGTGCAGGCGCTCCGTGCACCAGCGCCAATGCGGTCATCGCCGCGCCGAGCGGGCCTTTGCGGCCCAGCGGCCGACGGATTCGTCCCATATCACGCATGTTAACAGTCCCCTTTTCCCAATGGCCGAACCGCACGCCGCCGACGCGTGCCC
The DNA here is from genome assembly GCF_014873485.1 of Sphingopyxis sp. OAS728. NCBI lineage: Bacteria > Pseudomonadati > Pseudomonadota > Alphaproteobacteria > Sphingomonadales > Sphingopyxidaceae > Sphingopyxis > Sphingopyxis sp. OAS728. The sequence goes on from NZ_JADBDT010000001.1 coordinate 3,707,104, forward strand.
CGGCGTCGATACGCCGGGTTGGCTTGCCGTCCTTGTCCTACCTGCCGCTTGGCGGATGCTTTGCTCCGCCTTTTTATCTTTGCTATTCGTCGTGCCGATCCGGCCAGCCCGCCTGGAAGGCGCGCGGATGGCCGGCTTCGTGACAGCGAGGTTACAGGGTGGTTGCGGGGGGTCAACCGCTTCGCCGCTAACCCCGCGATATGGACGTATAACCCGAAGATATGGTGTCGCCGAAATGCGGCGCCGAGGCAGATAGCTTGCAGTTATAGGGCGCAGCCCGCTTGCTATGGCCTTGCGGCGCCATGCTGCGTTAGGGTCCTAACTGTCTGTATTCTTATCGGGGAGGGCCTGTTGATCCAGCGCCGTGCGTTTCTGCTCGCTTCGGTTGCGCTTGCCGGGATGCCCGGCAGCCTTTTGGCGAACCCCCGCGTCAAGGGCGCGGCGCGCAGCGTCAAGCTTAACGGAGCGCGCGCGCCGGTCGAGGTCGTCGAGGACGAACTCGGCGTGCCGCACGTCCGCGCCGCCTCGCTCCACGACGCTTTCTTCGGGCAGGGCTATCTCGTCGCGCGCGACCGGCTGTTCCAGATCGACATGGAGCATCGCCGCGACATGGGGCGGATGGCCGAGGCCTTCGGTCCGCGTTTCGTCGCCGCCGACAGGGCGGCGCGGCTCTTCCTCTATCGCGGCGATATCGATGCCGAACTCGCGGCGCTGCCGCCCGGTGTGCTCGAATGCGCACAGGGCTATGTCGCCGGTGTCAACGCGCGGATCGAGGAGCTGGCCGCCGATCCGGCGCAGCTGCCGCTCGAATATGGCATCCTCGGGATCAGCCCGCTGCGCTGGGACATCGCCGACCTTGTGCGCAATCGCGGGATCAGCATGGGCGACGCCGACGACGAGGTGCGGCGCGCGCAGCTCCAGGCGCGCGGCCTGCTTGACGTCGACCAGCTGATGATACCGCTCCGCCCCGCCTGGTCCTTCACTGTGCCCAAGGGCCTCGACGTCGCGGCGGTGAGCGACGCGGATCTTGGCGTCCTTGATCCGGCGAACCGGCCGATGGATTTCGATCCGGTGCAGGAGGCTTCGCTCGACGCCGAGGGCCGATGGGGCGACCGCTTCGCGCTCGGCAGCAACGCGTGGACAATCGCACCGTCGCGCAGCGCGACGGGCCGGCCGATCCTCGCCAACGATCCGCACCTCGGCATCGGCCGCGCCAGTCCGCGGCATATGTGCCACCTGTCGGCACCGGGGCTCGACGTCATCGGCGCGGGCGCGCCGGGACTCCCCGGGATCATGCAGGGCCACACCGACCGCTTCGCCTTCGGTCGTACCAATTTCCATATCGACCAGACCGACCTCTTCATCCTGCGCACGAAAGAAGGCGATCCGGGCCGCTATTGGCACAAGGGCCAATGGAAGGCGTTCGAGACGTTCGAGGACGAGATCGCCGTCAAGGGCGAACCGCCCGAGCGCGTGACGTTGCGCTATGCCGCGGGCCGCCCGATCGTGTCGCAGGATGCGGCGAGAAACCGAGCGGTCGCCTTTGCCACGGTCAGCATGCTGCCGGGCGCGAACCAGCGGTTCGCGATCATCGCGATCAATCTGTCAAAGGACTGGGCGTCGTTGCGGCAGGCGTTCAAGCTGCACGTGTCGCCGACCAATCACCATTATGCCGACATCGACGGCAACACCGGCTGGCAGACGATCGGCTTCACCCCGCGCCGGCCGAAGCATGACGGGCTGCTCCCCGCGCCGGGCGATGGCGATTTCGACTGGACGGGCATCCTGCCGGTCGAGGATATGCCCCACGTCTATAACCCGCGCGAAGGCTGGTTCGCCTCGGCGAACCAGATGAACCTGCCGGCGGACTATCCGTATCGCGAGCGGATCATCAGTTTCAGCTGGAGCGATCCCTTCCGCTACAACCGCATCGCCGAGGTGCTGCGCGCCCAGCCAAAGCACCGGATCGAGGACAGCATCGCGCTCCAGCACGATGTCCAGTCGCTCCCCGCGCGCGCCCTGCTGAAACTGCTTCCCGCCAATGTGTCGGCGGAAGCCGCGCCAGCCGCGGCCCTGCTCCGGCGTTGGGATTGCGGGATCGAGGCCGATAGCGCCGCCGCGCTGCTTTATGAAATGGTGATGCCGGCGCTGTCGACGGACTTCTACGACCGGATCATGCCTGCCGCGGCGCGCGATCTGATCCCGTCGGTCAATCTGTCGGAAATGCTCCGCATCCTTGCGTCGCCCGACAAGCGTCTGGGCGACGATCCTGCCGTGGCGCGCGATGCGATCATCGACCGCGCGCTGGCGGCGGGCTGGAAAAAGGCGGTCGAAGTCGGCGGCGCTGACCCGGCGCGCTGGAAGTGGGGCGACCTGCACCGCGTCACGATCGCGCATTCGCTGGCATCGAGCCCTGCGATCGCGGCTGCCTTTCCCAAGATCGACGGCGGCCGGTCGGGCGGCGACGGGACGACGCCGATGGCGCGCGGTTTCAACCCCAAGCGCGGGTTCAACGTGACGCATGGCGCGAGCTATTTGTTCGTCGCCGACGTCGGTGCGTGGGATAACAGCCGCTTCCTGTTGCTGCCCGGACAGTCGGCCGACCCACGTTCGCCACGCTATCGCGACTTTTATCCCTATTGGCTTGCGGGCGCGATGCAGCCGCTCTGGTTCAGCGAGGCGGCGGTCGACCGCCACGCCGCCGAACGGCTGACGCTGACGCCTGCGGCCGACTGATCGCTGCCCCCCCCCTTCAACCGTTCGTGCTGAGCTTGTCGAAGCACCGTCCTTCTTCTTGCGGCACCAAAAAGACAGAGCGGCCCTTCGACAAGCTCAGGGCGAACGGGTGTGAAGTTAAAGCGCCTCGGCGATCGCAACCAGCGCGCGGTCGACGGCGGCGGTGGCTTGCGCGTCGGTGCCATCGGGCATGTCGTTGGCGAGCGCCGAGAAGATCAGCGTCCTGCCGCTGCGCGTCGTCAGATAACCCGACACCGCGCGCGATGCGTTGAGCGATCCGGTCTTGGCGAACAGCTTGCCTTCGAGGATCGTACCCTTGAAGCGATTTTGGAGCGTGCCGTCGCGCCCGGCGATCGGCAGCGTTTCGCGCCACGCCATGCCCCACGGCTGGCGCGCGATCCAGCTGAGCAGGCCGACGGCGGCCCGCGGGGTGATGCGGTTATACGACGACATGCCCGACCCGTCGGCAAAGAAATAACCGGTCTCGGGGAGGCCGGCCTGCGTCATCACGCGATGCATCACCGCCTGCCCGTCGGCGATCGAGCCGCTGCCCGTCTGTCGCGACACGCGGCGCAGCATCAATTCGGTGTGCAGATTCTGGCTCTCCTTGTTGATCCGCACCATATTTTCGGCGAGCGACGGCGCGGGCAACTCGGCGAGCATCGCGGGTTCGACCGGCAGCGTGGCGGGAGCGCCTTTGCGGTTCGCCGGATCGTCTGCGGCAGCGAGCAATCTGTGCCGCGCCCCCAAATCGCCGTCAACCTGCACGCCGCGCGCGCGCAGCAACTCGCCAAAACGCCAGGCGGCATAGAGCGCGGGATCATCGATGCCATAACGCAGCGTCATCGGTCCCGCCTCGACGCCGATCGTGCCGGTCAGGCGAAGCGTCATGCGGTTGGGCATGCGATCGGCGACGATGTCCTCGGCCTTGCCAGGCACCGTCATGACCTCATTGTCGATCTCATAATAGCTGGGCGCCCGCACGCTCGGCGCGGCGCCGAGCGCTCCGGGCGTCAGCTTCACCACCAGCTCATTGTCGTCGAGCGTCAGCGCCGACACGCCGGTGCCGTAACGCGACTGGATATTGTTCCAGCTCATCCCCGGGCTCCATCGCTCGTCGGGGAACCAGCTGTCGTCGCCGAAGATGTGGCGGACATGGCGCGTCTTGGCCGCAACCGCGTCGGCGAGCGTCTGCAGGCAATCGGTCTTGCAATCGTCGGCGCTCGACAGCAGCGCGTCGCCGCGGCCGTGCAGCACCACGTTGACCACACCATCGGCGCCTGTTTCGAGCCGCACGCCCGTGCCCTTCGCATTCCGCTGGAGCAAAGGCAGTTCGGCATAGGCGATCGCGGTCGTGAACATTTTGGTGTTCGACGCGGGGATGAAGCGCTGGTCGGGGGCGATCGATACCAGCACTTCGCCGTCGAGCGTCGTGACGAGCAGGCCGAAGCGCGAACCCGTGGGCCCTTCGGCGAGTTTCTGCTCGACCATCGTCAGCAGCGGCTTGGGCGCTGGGCTCGTCTGGGCATTGGCCGCAGTCAGCGAAAGAGCAAGCGCGGAGGCCAAGGCGAAGCGTCCAATCGATGTCGTCATATTATGTCCGTTCGTCCCAGGCTGAAATGACCCGCTCGCCCACGGCGGGGCGCAGCGTCGCGATGCCGCTGTCGGTATGGCGGGTCGGATGGACCCGGTTGGTGAGCAAGGTCCAGGCAAGACCGCGCTCGAAATCGATCCAGAGCCCGGTGCCGGTGAAGCCCGTGTGCCCGATCGTGTCAGCCGAACAGGCGTCGCCGCCATGCCATCCGGCAAAGGCGCGTTCCCATCCGCACGTGCGGTGACGTTCGTTCGCGGTGCGGATTTCGGTCATCATCGCCGGCGACAGGATTTCGCCCGCCATCAGCGCGCGCGCGAAGCCGAGCACGCCGTCGACGGTGCCGAACAGCCCCGCATGCCCCGGCGCGCCGCCGAGCGCATAGGCGTTTTCGTCATGCACCTCGCCCTTCATCACGCGTCCGCGCCAGCTACAGTTTTCGGTGGCGACCGCTGGGCCGGGTGGTGGGCCATAGGTGAGCTCCGCGCCGAGCGGCCAGTCGGACAGCGGCGCGCCGGTGAGGCGCTCGATCGCGATGCCGAGCAGGATGAAATTGATGTCCGAATAGACGGGCGGGCCGTGGCGCCATTCGCGTTGCAGGACGAAAGCGCGCAGCCGCGCCGGATCGTCGCCATAGGTATAGATCGGTTCGACCGCGGGCAGGAAGCTGCGGTGCATCAGGCAGTCGCGAAAGGTCAGTTTGCGTTCGGCGGCGCCCGCGACGTCATATTGGCGCAGGTCGGGGATCGCGTCGGTCAGCGGCCGGTCGAGGTCGAGGCGTCCTTCTTCCGCGAGTTTCAGAATCATCACCGTCGTCGCGATCACCTTGCTGAGCGAGGCGAGGTCGAACCAGTGCTCGCGGGTCAGCGCCTCGCGTTCGGGGACGAGCGCGGCGTTTCCGGCGAAGCGCACGTCGCGGCGACCGTCGGCCGACACAACGCCCAGCGCCGCCCCGGGAATACGCCCGGCGTCGAGCGCTGCTGTCACCGGCTCAAAGGCTCGGTCGATCATGGCCGATCGTCCACCCGCGCCTTGGCCCGTCCGACCAGCGGCAGGAACAATATCGCCGCGAGGCTGATCGCGCCCGAGGCCAGAAAGAAAAGGTCGAAGCCATTATATCCCGCTTCGTCCAGTCGTTCGACCACCGTGCCCCCCGCCCCCGACAACAAGCGCGGCAAGAGAAAGGCAAAGCCCGACAGGAACGCATATTGGGCGCCGGGATAGCGTGGATTCACCAGCATCGAGAGATAGACGACGAAGATGGCGCCCGCCATGCCATTGCCGAACTGGTCGGCGGCGGTGGCGATATAGAGCAGGTTCTGATCAAGCGGCTGGTGCGCGAGCCAGACGAAGCCGAAATTGCCGATCGCCGCAAAGAACGCCCCGATCGTCAGGGTGATGCCGAACCGCCAGCGGGTCGTCATCCATCCGCCCAGCCCGACGCCGACGATGCTGGAGGCCAATGCCACAACGCCGTCCGCCCAGCCAATCTCGGTCTTGGTATAGCCGAGCGCGAGGATCATCGGTTTCGACAGGTTGAGCGCCAGCACGTCGCCCATGCGATAGACGGAAACAAACGCCATCAGCGCGATCGCGAGGCCGCCATAGCGCCAGAAGAAGTCCACATAGGGACCAATCGCCGCTGACGCGCGCAGCGACGATGTCGGCGGGGCGTCGCGGATCCGGGGCAATAGGGCGGCCATCGCCAGAAACGGCAGCATCGCAATGCCGAGCACCCAAGGCGTGACATTGGTCTTGGCACTGATACCCAGACCCGCGGCGGCGCCGAGCAAGAGCCCGCCGACCACCGCAACCAGAACTGCGAGCGCGAACAGGATCGCCGTGCTCGTTACCAACCCGCTTGCCAACGCCGCTGAGCGGCCGCCGCCGCCGCGCCGTTCGGGCGGCAGCGCCGCGAGGATCGGCAGAGGCACGAACGCCGCCACCGCGATCAACAAATAGGCGGCCGTCCAGCCGGGCGCGATCCCCAATGCACGCAGCGCCGGCGCCAGACTGCCGTCGGCATCGGCGAACAAAAGCGCGCCGCTGCCCGCCGCTACCATTGCGGTGCGATATCCCCACAGGTTCGCGGCGGCGAGCGGCCCCTGCAGCTCACGCGTCGGGGCCAGCTCGATCCGCCAGGCGTCAGCGGCGACCTCCAACGTGGTAGTCCAGAACGCGAGCAAGACCGCGAACAAGGCGGTCAGCGCCAGACTGTCATCGGCGGATGTGAACGTCATCGCCAGCATCGCAGTCAGAATGCCGAGCTGCGACAGCATGATCCAGCCGCGTCTCTTACCCCAGAAGCGCGTGAAGCCGGGCACCGCATAGCGGTCGAGCAACGGCGCCCACAGAAATTTGAACGTGGGCAACAACTGCACCCAGGCGAAGAAGCCGATGATCGCCAGCGCAACTCCATGATCGGTCAGCCGCACCGCCAATATTGTCGAGAACATGTAAAAGGGCAGCCCGGCCGAAAAGCCGAGCAGCAGATAGAGCGCGCGCCAACGCCGCTGCGCCGATATGGCGGCACTGTCGTGCGAAACCATGATCGCCGGGGTATCGGCGTCGAATGCCGCGGCGGTCATCCGTTCGCCTCCGGCTCGACGGCCTTTTCCCATCGCGCGACGACGCTCGTAACGGTCAGGTTCGCGCTCGCGCTCGCGACGGTACGCGTCATGTCGAGCAGCCGGTCGAAGGGCAGGACGAAGCCGACGACGAGTGCGGTCTGCTCGGCCGACACCCCGACCGCCGAGAGTACGGCGGCAAGCATGAACAGCGATGCTGAAGGGATCGGCGCGGTGCCGAAGGCGGCGAGCGCACCCGTGAGCAGGACGACCGCGAGCATCGACAGATCGGGTTCGACGCCGACCGCCTGCAACGCGAAGATGCTGAGCAGCCCGACATACATGGCGGTGCCGTCCTTGCCGATGCTCGCACCGATCGGCAGCACCGTCTTGGCAACGCCCGGCGCGATCCGCAGATCCTCGAGCGCGATGCGCAGTGCGACGGGCAGGGTGGCGGCTGAGGAGGCAGTCGAAAAGGCGACCGCCAGCGCATCGACGATGGTGCGGTAGAAGCGGAGCACCGGCCGCCGTGCGACAAAGGCGATCAGCGGCACATGGACGAGCAATATCTGCAGCACCACGCCCGCCGCGACCCCGACCGCGAGCCAGCCGATGTTGGCGAACACCGCGACGCCATTGTCGGCGACCGCCTTTGCGATCAGCGCGAGCACGCCGAAGGGGGTGATCTCCATGACGATCCGCACCAGCTGGAACAGCACCTGTCCCGCCGATTGCAACAGGTCGGCCATCGGGCGCCCCGCTTCGCCCGCGAGGATGACGCCGAAGCCGAAGAGGATCGAGAAGAAGATGATCGCGAGCATGTCGCCCTCGACCAGCGCCTGCACGATATTGACGGGAACGATGCCGATCAGCTGGTCGTGCAGCGACTTGGCCTCGCCGAGCGCGTGCGGAACGGCATTGCCCAGTGCGGCGCCCTGTCCGGGTTCGAGCAGCAAGCCCACGATCATGCCGATCGACACCGCGCAAAAGGTGGTCGCTGCGAACAGACCGACCGTCCGCGCGCCGACCGACCCCAGCTTGCGCGGGTCGGCGAGCGCGGTGACGCCCGACGCGATGCTGATGAAGACGATCGGGACGACGAGCATCCGGATCACGCGGACGAACAATTCGCCGATGAAGGCGATCGCGCCGGTCGCCGCGGGCCATAGCAGCCCGAGCAGCACGCCGACCACCATCGCGCCCAATACGCGTTGCCACAGCGGCACTGCGAACCAGCCGCGAAGAAACCCCGTCATCCGTCCCCCTGCTTCGGTCGTGTCAAATCCCGCCCCAGAAACCGGGCTGCGGCGGCGACATGATACCGTTCGCCGCGCTGACCCCGCCTGTGCGATCCTCTGCAAGCCAGAGCGGTCCGTCAAGGTCGGCGAAGCTGCTCGTCGCCGCAATCGCCCACGCGGGCGCGATCGACAGCGACGAACAGATCATGCAGCCGGTCATCACGCCAAGCCCGCGCGCCCGCGCCGCCTCCGCCAGTTCGAGCGCAGCGGTCAGCCCGCCGGTCTTGTCGAGTTTGATGTTCGCGACGCCATAACCGTCGGGCAGCGTTTCGAGATCGGCCGCGACATGCACCGCCTCGTCGGCGGCGATCGGGATCGCCGAGCGGAAACCGATGAGATCGTGGTCGGCATCGGCGGGAAGCGGCTGTTCGAGCAGGTCGATACGCTGATCGCTCATCAGCCCCTGCAGGTCGCGCACCTCGGCGATCGTCCAGCTTTCGTTGGGATCGACGATCATTTTCGGCTTCGGCGCCGCGGCGCGGACGGCTTTGAGCGCGGCGGCCGGATCGTTGCGGTCGACCTTGACCTTCAGCAGCGGCGCGTCGGCGAGCGCCGCGGCCGCCACGGCCATAAGATCGGGCGTGTCGAGGCTGACGGTCATCGCAGTGACGATCGGGCGCAGCGGCTTTTCAAGGCCGAACGCCGCCGCCAAATCGCTTTCCGCCAGCCGCAGCTCCAGATCCCACAATGCGCAGTCGATCGCATTGCGCGCCGCACCCGCGGGCATCAGCTCCAGCAGCTCGTGCCGCGTCGCCCCCTGCTCGATCGCCCCGCGCATCGCCTCGATCGCGAGGATCGTGCTTTCGGCATTCTCGCCATAGCGCGGATAGGGCACGCATTCGCCGCGCCCGGTTACCCCATCCTGTGCGATCGCGACGGTCACCACCTGCGCTGCGGTCCGCACCCCGCGCGAGATGCGAAACGGCGTGTGCAGCGGCAATATCTCGCCGGCGACGGTCAGTCTGCGATGCATAAGGCGGTTCAGGCGGTTTCGGATAGGCTGGGTGCGGCGACGTCGGTTCCGAGCAGCCGGTCGAGGATCGTCTCGACCCCGAAGCGATAGGGGTCGCTCGTCGGCAGTCCGAACTCGGCCTCGATGCTGGCGCAGAGCGCACGCGCCTCGTCCTCGGGCATCGCCGAGGTGTTGAGCGCGATGCCGACGACGCGTACGTCGGCGCTCGTCAGCCGCGCCACGCGCAGATTGGCCTCGATCGTTTCGGCGATGCCGGGCAGCGGATAATGCGGCAGGCCGCGCATATGCGGACGCACCGGGTCGTGACAGAGGACGAGCGCCTCGGGCTGCGCGCCGTGGAGCAGTCCGGTCGACACCCCGGCAAAGGAGGGATGATAGAGCGAGCCCTGCCCCTCGATCAGGTCCCAGCCGTCGTCGCTGCGCGCGGGCGAAATCTGTTCGATCGCGCCCGAGATGAAATCGGCGACCACCGCATCGAGCGGGACGCCGTCGCCCGCGACCAATATGCCCGTTTGCCCGGTCGCGCGGAAATCGGCGGCGACACCACGCTTTTCGAGCGCGCTCGCGAGGCAGAGTGTCGTGTACATCTTGCCGACCGAACAGTCGGTGCCGACTGTCAGCAGCCTTTTGCCCGCGCGCTTCTTGCCGTTGCCGATCGGAATGTCGGGGCGCGGGTCGCGCACATCGTGCAGCTTGCGGCCCAGCCGCGCCGCGGCTGCAACCAGGCGCGGTTCGGCGTTCAGCCGGTGGTGCAGTCCCGATGCGATGTCGAGCCCGGCTTCCAGCGCGGCGAGCGCATCGACGATCAGATCTTCGCCTAGCTTGCCGCCGGCATTGGCGATACCCAGCACCAATGTCCGTGCGCCGGCGGCCTGCGCCGCGGCGAAATCCAGCCGGGGCAGGTTCAACGTCAGCGGGCAATCGTCGTGGCGAAATTCGCCGATGCTGATGTCGGGCCGGAACACCGCGAGCCCGCGCGAGGTCTTGATGTCGGCGGGGTCGCTCGAATGGCCGAGGTACAGAAGATAGGGTGTTTCGATCATATATCCGGGAAACCTGCGTGATGATGAAGCGCCGATGTTATCCCCGCCGCGCCCGCGGCCCCAATATCTAGCGCCCTATATCCTATAGCTTGACGCTATAGCCCTTCGATCACCGTTGCGAGCACCTGAAGGAACGCTGACGCGGTTCGTGAGGGCGGGCGGTTCTGCAGATAGACGGCGTTGATGTCGAAAGTGATCGCGGGTTGTAGCGGCCGGCTCGACAGGCCGGGGGCCAGCGCGGCATGCGCGGTGAAATTGTCGACGATCGCCATCCCGACGCCGGTGCCGACCAGCGCCGCCGCGACATAATAGGTGCGTGCCGACACCACCTCGTCCAGCTCGACCTCGAGCCGGCTGAGTTCGCTCGACAGCATCCGCCCGATCGGCCCGCCCTGTACCGGGCTGATGAATTTGTGCCCGCACAATTGGTCGAGGTGCAGCCGCGGCGGTGCGCCGGGCATGTCCTCTTCGCGATAGATGACGACGAGCTCGCCCTCGCCGATCACCTGATGCGCGACGGGCGCCGACAGCGGCACCTCGAAACTGATCGCGATGTCGGTTTCATGCTCGTATAATTTGCGCACCATTTCGTCGTGGTGCAGCGTCTGGAGGTCGAACATGATGTCGGCATGGTCGCCCATGAAGCGCGCGACCGCTTCGGGGATCGCGCCGAGGCCGAGCGAGGGCAGCGCCGAAATCCGGAGCAGGCCGCCGCGCCCGTGGCGCAAATTCTGACACGCCTGACGCAACGAGCGCACCCGGTCCTGAATGTCGGAGACTTCGGCGAACAAAGTGCGCGCATCCTCGGTCGGGATCAGCCGGCCTTTCGACCGTTCGAACAGGGTCAGCCCGATCGAGCGTTCGGCGTGGCGCAGCACCTTGGTCACCGACGGCTGCGACACGTTGAGCGACCGCGCGGCGGCGCTGACCGTGCCGTGCAGGAAGACCGCGTGAAAGATTTCGATCTGGCGCAGGTTCATCCGGTTACGGTCCCAATGCTGCGGTGACGGGGCATCGATACCCCTGATTTGCCCGAATTCTGCGGCGACTTCCCTCTCTATGCCATCGGGTTATAGGGGGTGCAACAACGCTCTCTGGACGTCCGGCGCTTATTGGGGACATCTCGGCGGCGGTCGTCTCACGAAAGGTCCTGTCGATGCCGTCTGTCTCGCTCTCCGTCCGCCGGACGATCGGTCTGCTGTCGACGGCGGCGGCACTGCTCTGCGTTTCGGGGGCGGCGGCCAAGGCCGACGAGGCGGTCGATGTGATCATCCGCGGCGGCACCATTTATGACGGCGGCGACGGCAAGCCCTTTGTTGGCGATGTCGCGATCCGCGGCGACCGGATCGTCTATGTCGGCAAATCGGGCCGCCATAAGGCGGGCAAGGTCATCGACGCGAAAGGCATGATCGTCGCGCCGGGCTTCATCGACCCGCACACCCACGCCGACAGCTTCATCCGCTCGCCAGACAAGGCCGTGCGCGTCAACGCCGCTTGGCTCAATCAGGGCGCGACCACCGTGATGATCGGGGTCGACGGGTCGGGCACGCCCGATGTCGCGGAGGATAGCGGCAAGCTCGCGGCGTCGGGGATCGGGACGAATATCGTGCCCTTCGTCGGTTTCAGTCCGGTCCGCCAACGCGTGCTCGGTCAGGACGCGCGCGCCCCGACCCCCGCCGAGCTCGACGCGATGAAGGCGCTGGTGGCCAAGGGCATGTGCGAGGGCGCGGTGGGTCTGTCGACCGGCCTCTTCTATGCCCCGCAAAGCTTTTCCTCCACGGGCGAGGTCGTCGCGGTGGCGCGCGAGGCGGCGATCCGCGGCGGCGTCTACGACACGCATCAGCGCGACGAATCGAGCTACAGCATCGGGCTGCTCGGGTCGGTGCGCGAAGCGATCGAGATCGGGCGCGAGGCCGGAATGCCCGTCCATTTCGCGCATCTGAAAGCGCTCGGCGTCGACGTCCATGGACAGGCCGGCGCGGTGATCGCGGCGATCGATGCAGCGCGAAAGGGGGGCGTCGACGTGACCGCCGACCAATATCCCTGGCTGGCGTCGGGATCGAGCCTCGACGCGTCGTTGCTGCCACGCTGGGCGGTCGACGGCGGCGGACCGGCGTTATTGAAGCGGCTGGGCGATCCCGCAACGCTGGAACGGATCCGGGAAGAGATGCAGGAGAATCTGCGTCGGCGCGGCGGCGCGAGCGCGCTGCTCCTGATCGCCGAGGGTTTTCCCTGGACCGGAAAAACGCTCGAGCAGGTCGCTGCCGAATGGAAAGTCGATAGCCGCGACGCCGCGCTGCGCATCATCCGCCAGAGCATCGAAGCGGACGATCAGGGGGAGAAGGGCGGCGGCACCGCGGTCGCGTCGTTCAACATGGCACAGGCCGACGTCGACCTGCTGATGAAACAGCCGTGGATGGTGACGTCGTCCGACGGATCGGATGGCCACCCGCGCATGTTCGCGACCTTCCCCGAAAAATATGTGCGCTATGTTCGCGAGCGGAAGGTCATCGACCTTGCCACCTTCATCCGCCAGTCGACGGGACGCACCGCCGACATCTACAAGCTCGACCGGCGCGGCTATCTGCGTCCGGGCTACTTCGCCGATGTGCTCGTCTTCGACCCCGACCGCTATGCGCCGCGCGCCGATTATGTGCGCCCGCGCGAGCTCAGCGTCGGGGTGAAGAAGCTGTTCGTCAACGGCGTGCTGGCGCTCGACGAGGGGCGGACGACCGGCGCCACTGCGGGCCGCGCCTTGTTGCGGCCGCACCCGGCCGGGTGCCCGTAACCGGACCCACGCTTCGGCCCGATCGCTGCACCTCTGCGGTACCCGCCATTGACAGGGCGGCACCGCTCGGCTTTATCGAAAATCGAATTATTAAAGCGCCTGCGCTTTATGAATCGAGTCTGTTTGGCGGGGGGCGCCGGGCATTCGGATAAGCTTGAAGGACAGTCCAGCGATGACGCTTAACCTTCCGGGTCTTGACCGGCGGCAATCGACGAAAAATGGTCCCGAGGCGCGCGATGCGCGGCTGACGCTCAGCCTTTCGGGCACCAATCTGGAGCGCGCGGGCGACTATAACCAGCGCATCGTGCTCCAGGCCATTCGCTTGACCGAGGAGACGACGCGGAGCGACCTCGCACGCGTGACCGGACTGACCCCGCCGACGATCGTCAACATCACCAAGCGGCTGATCGATATGGGCCTCGTGAAGCCGGCCGGGCGGTTGCAGGGCAAGCGCGGCCAGCCCGCGATGCGGATCGTCATCGATCCCGACGGCGCCTTCTCGATCGGGCTCAACATCGACCGCGACCATATCTCGTTGGTGACGCTCGATCTCGCTGGCAAGATCCGCAGCCGCCACACACGCGAAATCGCCTTCGCCTTGCCGGGAACGGTCGTCGATCATGTTCGCGAGATATTGCCCGGGCTGCTCGAAGAGGGTGGCGTCGCCCGGGACCGCATCCTTGGCGTGGGCGTCGCTCTGCCCGACGACCTCGGGCGAATTTCACTGCCGCACCGCCCCGCCGAATATGACGCGTGGGATGGCATCGATCTCGGGGCGCTGCTCGGCGAGGTGCTCCCTTGGCCGCTTCATGCCGACAATGATGCCGCCTCGGCGGCGCTCGGGGAGGTCCATCTGGGCAATGGCATCGCGCTGCCCAGCTTCTTTTATCTGCTGATCAGCGCGGGCCTCGGCGGCGGCCTGGTGATCGACCGCAGCTATGTCCGCGGTGCGGATTCGCGGTCGGGGGAGATTTGGGCGATGCCCGATCCGGCGCGCGGCGAGGGCGCGAATGTGCAGGATACGGTTTCGCTGTCGGCGCTTTACGCCCGCCTCGAAGCGGCGGGGCATGTCGTCGATGGGCCCGAGGCGCTGATCGATGGCTCGGCGGCACAGGAGGCCGTGATTGTCCAATGGCTCGACGATGCCGCGGATGTGCTGGTTCAGCCCCTCATCGCGGTCAATTGCCTGATCAATCCGGCCGCGATCCTCATCGGCGGCCGCCTTCCGGGCAAATTGGTCGATGCGCTGGTCGAGCGGCTCAACGCGCGGATGGCGGGGCGCAAGCTTCCCGTGGTGGCGCCGGTGCTACGCGCCGAGGCGTCTGACGATGCATCGGCGATCGGCGCCGCGATCATCCCGTTCCTCGACCATGTCCTGCCGTCGGAATCGATCCTGATGCAGGCGGGGCGCTGACGCTCTACTCGATCCGCTGCGCCATCTCGTCGAGGTCGACGCCGCGCGTTTCGGGGAAGATCGCCGCAACAACGATAAATTGCAGCACCATCGCGGCGGCAAAGATCACGAACGGCGCGCCGGGCGACCATGCCACCAGGATCGGGAAGATACCCGCGATCAGTGCGTTCATCAGCCAATGCGTGCTGGCGCCGAGCGCGCTGCCGCGCGCGCGGACCGGCGTCGGGAATATCTCCGAGATATAGACCCAGATCACCGCGCCCTGGCTGGTCGCGAAGAAGGCGATGAAGCCGACAAGCGCGGGCAGCATCAGCCCGTTATCGAGCGCGCCGTAGAGAACGCCCGCAGCAGCGGCGAGGCACAAGGTCATACCCGCCGCGCCCGCGAGCAGCAGCGTCTTGCGCCCGATCCGGTCGATCAGCGCCATGCCGACCAGCGTGAAGACCAGATTGGCGATGCCGATCAACACCGCCTGGCGGTCGGGCGACAGCGAGCCGGCGCGCGCGAAGATGTCGTTCAGATAATAGAGCACCGCGTTGATGCCCGCGAGCTGGTTGAACATCGCGACGAGGATGGCGAGCGTCATCGGGCGGCGGTGGCGGCGCCATGAGAGCTTCTCGCCGGGCGGGTCGCGTTCGAGCGCCTGTTCGACGCGGCGGAGTTCGGCTTCGGCGGCGTCGGGGGGCGTGCCGATCCGTGCCAGTGCGGCAGCAGCTTCGCTCCGGCGCCCCTTCGCGACGAGCCAGCGCGGGCTGTTGGGGATCGCGAACAGCAGGACGAAGAAGAGCAGGGCAGGGGCGGCGGTGATGCCGAGCTTCCACCGCCACGCCGTTTCGCCATCGATCAGCCCGGCAATCGTCGCATTGCTGAGATAGGCGACAAGGATACCGGTCACGATCATCAGCTGGAACAGGCCGACCAGCAATCCGCGGTGCCGTGGCGGCGCGATCTCGGCGATATAGACCGGCGCGAGCACCGACGAGCCGCCGATCGCGAGCCCGCACAGGAAGCGGAACAGGAGGAACAGCGGCCAGCTCGGTGCCAGCGCGCAGCCGAGCCCCGCGATGAAGTAGAAGGCGGCGAGCATCCGCAGGCTGTCGCGGCTGCCGAAGGCATCGCCCGGCTTGCCCGCAAATAGCGCGCCGACGAGGGTACCCCAGAGCGCCGCCGACACGGTGACGCCGAGCGTTTCGGGGGTGAGTGCGAACAGGTCGGTCAGATCACCCGTCACCCCGGCGATCACGGCGGTGTCGAATCCGAAGAGGAGCCCTGCAAGCGCTGCGGTGCCGATTGCGGCGGCGAGGGTGCCGCTGCCTCCGATGCGCTGCGGCGTGCTCGGATCAGAATATGCGTCGCGGTCGGGCTGCCCTGTCATCCACTCTCTCCAACGGCGAGCGTCAGCGCCCGTCCTGATTGCCGACCAACATGCCACAAAGGCGATTTCGATCAAATAAATTAATTTTCATTATTATCTTGACGGGGAACGCTCCGCCGAGGCAGTTTTCGAGCGACCAGAATCGGAATGGCGGCTGGGAAACAGGGAGAGGTTTGTGCCCGCGACATTGCTTGCGACCCATCGCGTGGAAAAGCCCTGGGGGCGCCACCAGCTATGGGGGCCGTTCGGCGATCCGCCGGTGGGCGGCGAGCCGATAGGCGAAATCTGGTTTCAGGCGCCCGGCGACAGCACGCCCGACCTTCTGATCAAATATCTCTTCACCAGCGAAAAACTGTCGGTGCAGGTCCATCCCGACGATGAACAGGCGCATGCGCGCGGGCTACCACGCGGCAAGGATGAATGCTGGCTGATCCTCGATGCCGCGCCCGATTCAACGATTGCGATGGGAACGAAGGCGCCCGTTGACAGGGCGGTGCTGCGCGACGCCGCGCTCGACGGCAGTATCGAGCAATTGCTCGACTGGAAGCCGGTCAAGGCAGGCGATTTCTTCTACGTCCCCTCGGGCACGGTACATGCAATCGGCGCCGGGCTCACGGTGATCGAGGTGCAGCAGAACAGCGAGACGACCTATCGCCTCTATGATTATGGCCGCCCCCGCGAACTGCATCTGGAGGACGGCATCGCGGTGTCCGATCCGCAGCCTTATGCCGCCTATCCGTCGCCGGGCCGCGTTGCCGACGATCGCACCATCCTCGTCGACGGGCCGAAGTTTGTGCTTGAGCGGCTGAATGGTGGTGCACGCACGATTGCGCTGCCGGTCGGCGTCACCGCATGGCTGATTCCGGTTTCGGGCAAGGGCAGCGTCGATGGCGTCGCTTTCGCGGCGGGCGAATGTCTCGCGCTGACGGGCTCGGTGCAGCTTGATGCCGACACCGGGGCAGACCTGTTGCTCGCCTATCCGGGCGGGGAGCGATTGGCATGACAGCCCGGCGCTCGGGTACCGCCTGGACCTTCGCTTATGTCACCATGCTCTTCTTCGTCTGGGGCGCGGTGACAGCGGTCAACGACATTTTGATCCCTGCGGTGAAGGCGATCTTCGCGCTCAGCGACACCGAAAGCTTCCTCACCCAATTCGCCTTTTTCATGGCCTATGGCGTCGTCTCGCTGCCCGCGGCAGCACTCATGGGACGGCTGGGCGCCGCCAATTCGATCATTGTCGCACTGGGCACGATGATCGTCGGCTGCCTGATCATGCCGTTCGCGACGATCGTGCGCGAATATGCGATCGTGCTCGTCGGCCTGTTCGTGATCGCGTCGGGGATCACGCTGCTGCAGGTCGCGGCGAACCCGCTGTCGGCGTCGCTCGGCCGCCCCGAACGCTCGCATTTCCGACTCGTGCTCAGTCAGGCGTTCAACTCGCTGGGCACGGTGATCGCGCCCTATCTTGCCGCGCGCACGTTGCTCCAAGGCGGGCTGTTCGAAGCGGGCCCGGTGACCGAAGCAAAGATCGCCTATTCGCTGGGGCGGATCGACGTCGCCTATATCTTCATTGCGGCGGTGATCGCGGTGCTGGCGATGTTCCTTTACCGCGTCCGCCACGAGATCACGGCGGCCGCGCCGTCGGCCGAAAAGAGCGCCGGTATTGCGAGCGCCTTCGCCTCACCTTGGGCGCTCGCGGGGGCGCTCTCGATTTTCCTCTATGTCGGCGCTGAAGTCGCGATCGGCAGCGCGATGGTGAATTTCCTCGAGCAGCCCGATGTGTTCGCGATCAGCGCGGTGCAGGCGGGCAGTCTCGTCAGCCTCTATTGGCTCGGCGCGATGATCGGCCGCTTTATCGGCTCGGGTCTCCTCTACAAGCTGCCCGCGGGGCCGCTCCTCGCGGTGGCCGCCGTCGCCGCGGCGCTGCTCTGCCTCACCATCAGCCAGATCAGCGGGCCGGCAGCGGGTGTGCTCGCCATCTCGGTCGGGCTGTTCAACTCGATCATGTTCCCGGTGATTTTCTCGCTGACGATCGAGCGGTCGACCGCGCCCGCGTCGGCGACGTCGGGGCTGCTCTGCATGGCGATCGTCGGCGGCGCGCTTGTCCCGCTCGTCTTCGCGCAGGTCGCCGACGCGAGCGGCAGCCGCTTCCTCGCCTTTCTGGTGCCGATGGCCTGTTACCTCGTCATCGCGCTGTTCGGCTGGCGCGCGTCGCGCGTGCCCGCGCGAGCCACAGCCTTCGCAAATTCGCTGCACTGACCACGCACACAACAAAATATTCAGGGAAGAGGGTCGCAATGAATATCGAAATGCATTTGAAGCGCGGGCGAAAGATTGGCGTGATGCTCGCGTCGGCGGCGGCGATCATGCCGCTCATGCTAACTTTCTCGCCGGTGTCGGCACAGCAGAAATCGGGCCAGTCGCCCGTCGAGCTCGCCGATCCGCTCGTTGGTACCGCGCCGCTCGACGATCCGAAGCTGATCGGCAACGCGCCGCCGCCGGGCGAGCCCGTCTATTCGGGACAGACCACACCCGCCGCGATGCTGCCGCACGGATCGGTCGCCGCCGCGCCGGTCAACAATAATATCGAACTCCAATATCCGAACGGCGTCCCCGTTCCCTATTATTATACCAACCCGACGATGATCGGCTTCACCGGTGGTGGTGGCCCGACCTATGGCGGCAACGCCGAGCCGTTCATCATGCCGGTGGTCGGCGACTGGTCGCCGCCGCCCGCATACAGCCAGTCCTGGTATGACAAGTCGCGCGAGAAGGCGCGGCCCGGCTATTATTCGGTCTATCTCGATACCTTCAAGACGCAGGCCGAACTGACGGCGACGCGTTGGGCAAGCGTGATGCGCTTCACCTTTCCCCAGAGCGAGCGGTCGAACGTCATCATCAACTTCCCGCGTCACGGCGGCACGGTCGAGGTCGTCGGCGACAGCATCGTCCGCGGCAAGTCGGGCAAGGGCCATGGCGGCGAAGGTGTCGATGGCGCCTATTTCGTCGCGCATTTCTCGAAGCCCTTCACCGCGCTCGGCACCTTCCGCAAGTCGCCGGGCGACAATCAGGGCTGGGGCATCGGCACCAGCGACGTCCAGCCCGGAACGCGCGCCCTCTCGGGCAGCTATGCGGGCAGCTATGTGACCTTCCGGACCACGGCGAACGAGCAAGTGCTGGTGAAGATCGCGCACGGCACCAGCTATGAACAGGCCGAGCAGCGGCTGGCCGCCGAAGTGCCGGGCTGGGATTTCGACGGCGTCCATGCGGCTGCGCGTGACCAGTGGGCGACGCTCCTTGGCCGCGTCCGCGTGTCGGGCGGGACCGACAAGCAGCGCAAGCTCTTTTACTCGACGCTCTATCAATCCTTCGCCAGCCCGCGGCTGATCGCGGCGAAGGGCGAGAAATTCGCGGACACCAACGGCAAGGTCCAGACCGCGACGCACGACCGTTATGGCCCGGTGCCCTTCTGGGATACGGGGCGCAACCAGATTGTGCTGCTCGAACTGATGGAGCCCGAGGCGGTCCAGAATATCATGGCGTCCGAACTCGCGATGGCGCGCGAGAAGGGCTATATGAACACCTCGTTCCACGGCGACAATGCGGTGTTCCTCTACCTCGGCGCGTGGGAGCGCGGCATCGAGTTCGATTATGAAGCCGCCTATGAATATATGCGCAAGAACGCGACCGACCCGAAAGGGCCGCGCGGCTATCTTGCCGAATATATGAAGCAGGGCTGGATTTCGGACATCGTGCCCGATCACAATCCCAGCCCGCCTTATGCCGGCGGCAAGGCTGGCGCGGCCAAGACGCTCGAATATGCGTGGGACGATTATGCGCTCGCACTGTTCGCCAAGAAGCTCGGCAAGGATGCCGACTACCGGATGTTCCTGAAGCGTGCGGGCAATTATGCCAACGTCTTCGACAAATCGATCGGCTTCATCCGCGGCCGCACCGCCGACGGTAAGTGGATCGCACCCTTCGACCCCGCCGAGCCCTATTATAATTTCATGATGAAGGAAGCGTCGGGCTGGTCGACGCTCTGGCTCGCGCCGCACGATGTGCAGGGGCTCATCGGCCTGCTCGGTGGGCGCAACGCATTCAACGCCAAGCTCGACGAGTTTTTCACCAAGCCGTACAACCCGACCGGCATCTGCCGCGACTGCACCGGCGTGATCGGCCAATATGTCCACGGTAACCAGCCCGACCAGCAGGCGCCCTATTATTACAACTGGAGCGGCCAGCCGTGGAAGACGCAGGCGCTGGTGCGCCAGATCCTCGACCGCACCTATGGCAGCGATGCGTCGGGTTACGGCTATCCGGGCATGGACGATCAGGGCGCGACCTCGTCATGGTACGCGCTCTCGGCGCTCGGCTTTTACCCCGTCGATCCGTCGAGCCAGGATTATATCATCGGCAGCCCCGTGTTCGACGACGCCAGCCTCGACATGGGCAATGGCAAGACGCTGCGCATCGTTGCGAAGAATAATTCGCCGACCAACGTCTATATCCAGTCGGCGACGCTGAACGGAAAGCCGTGGAACAAGCCATGGTTCCGCCACGACGACGTGAAGGACGGCGCGACCTTCGTTTTCACCATGGACGCCAAGCCGAACAAAGCGTGGGGCGCCGCGCCCGACGCCGCACCGCCGTCGATGTCGCGAAAACGCTGACCAGCCCCCTCGCCTCCGCGCCCCCCGCGGAGGCGCGAGCCCAGGACCCGCCATCCCCCCAAGGGTCCTGGGCTCTCCCCATTCAACAGGAGAGTTATCATGCGCAGCCTCTTGATCACCGCTTCTCTTCTCGCCCTTGCACCCGTCGCGGCACAGGCGCAGACCACCGCCGCACCGCCGACTGGTGACGCCGTTTACACCAGCGACCTGATGACCCGCTGGGGCAAAGATGTGACCCCCGAAAACGCGTGGCGCCTTTATCCGCGCCCGCAGATGGTGCGCGAGCGCTGGGTCAACCTCAACGGCCTGTGGGACTATGCGATCGCGCCCAAGGCGGCCGAGCGGCCCGCGGCGATGGACGGAAAGATCCTCGTGCCATTCCCCGTCGAATCCAAATTGTCGCGCGTTGCGCGCAAGGTCACGCCCGACGACCGCGTCTGGTATCGCCGTAGCTTCACCGTTCCCGCCGACTGGCGCGGCCAGAATGTCATGCTCAACTTCGGCGCGGTCGATTATGAGGCGACGGTGCGCGTCAACGGATCGGTCGTCGGCTCGCACAAGGGCGGCTTCGACGCCTTCGGTTTCGACATCAGCCCCTATCTGAAGCCGGGCGCGAACGAACTGGTCGTCGAAGTCACCGATCCGACTAGCGCGGGCACCCAGCCGCGCGGCAAGCAGATCCTCGATCCCGCGGGCATCTGGTACACCGCGGTCAGCGGTATCTGGCAGACGGTGTGGATCGAGCCGGTGCCGAAACTCCACATTGCAGAGGTGCGCGCGACGCCCGATATCGACCGCGGCACCGTCGACGTCGCGGTCGCGCTGTCGGGCTGGGCGAACGACAATGACGCGGTGCGGCTGACCGCGAGCGCGGGCGGCAAGACGATCGAATCGACGATCATCCGCGCGAACCGGCAGGCGACGCTCGCGATCCCGAACGCGCATCTCTGGTCGCCGAGCGATCCCTATCTCTACGACCTCAAGGCCGAGCTGGTGACGATCGCCGATCCCTATGCGGGCGAGGCCGAGCGCGACCGCAAGGCCTATGACTCGCGCTTCACCGACCATGAAAGCCGCGTCTATGCGAAGGCGAAGGTGCAGGGCGCGCCGCGCGACAGCGTCGCCGCCTATTTCGCGATGCGCAAAGTGTCGGTCGGACCCGGCCGCGTCGCCGGACAGCCCGCGATCCTGCTCAACAACAAGCCGCTGTTCCAGCACGGCACGCTCGATCAGGGCTGGTGGCCCGACGGGCTTTATACGCCGCCGTCGGAAGAGGCGATGAAGAGCGACATCGTCTTCCTGAAAAAGGCCGGGTTCAACATGCTCCGCAAGCATATCAAGGTCGAACCCGCGCGCTATTATCACGACGCCGACCGGCTCGGCATGCTGATCTGGCAGGACATGCCCTCGGGCGGCGGCGAGGACCAATATCTCGCCGGCACCAGCCAGTATCAGGCGATTTTCCCGTCGGAGACGCTGGCCGAGCAGCAGAAGCAATTGTCCGAAATGATCGGTGAGCTGCGCGCCTTCCCCTCGATCGTGACCTGGGTCGTGAACAATGAGGGGTGGGGCCAATATGATTCGGCAACCCTCACGCGTTTCGTAAAGGGGATCGACCCGACGCGGCTGGTCGATGCCAATTCGGGCTGGCTCGACGTCGCGCCGAAGGATTCCGACATGCTCGACATCCACACCTATGAGGATGTGCCGAAGACGCCGTCGCTGCAGACCGATCGCGCGATCGTGCTTGGCGAATATGGCGGGGTCGGTTTCCCCGTGCCGGGGCATATCTGGAAACCGGGCAAGGGCAATTGGAGCTATCAGGTCGCGCAGGACGAGAAGGAATATCTCGTCCGCTTCCGCCGCAAGATGGAGGGCGTGATCCGGCAGGCGAAGGAGAATGGGCTCAGCGCCTCGGTCTACACCCAGACGACCGACGTCGAGGACGAGATCAACGGTCTTTTGACCTACGACCGCGCGGTGCCGAAGGCGTCGGCGGACGCGCTGGCGGCGATCGCCGCGCCGCTGTGGAGCACCCCGACTCCGGACTGACCGGAGGCGGGCGAAAGCGTGGCGGCACCCGCCGTCCCCGGAGTCGGGGATGGCGGGCGCGGTGAGCCGTGTCCGTGAGTCGATACCAACGGAAAACTGCGAAAAATTCGGCATTTGTGACGGGTTTGTAACGGTTCGTCGCGTCCCGCCATCGGCTCGCAAAATTTATTTTGACAAATTGTTTTTTATATTCTGATAGGGGGCTCAACGGGTCGAAGTGATCCGCTGCTCGGCGACTCTGAAAGCGCCGAATAACGAGTGGGGGCGAACAGCCCCTCGAACAGGGAGGTCGATGTGATGAAGGCAGGACAAATCCATTCAGCGAAGGCGACGCGGCGCGAACGGTTGCTGCGCGAACTGATGCTGGGCGCGGGCGCGCTCGCCGCATTGGGCAGCGCCGGACAGGCTTATGCGCAGGCCGCGCCCGCAGCGCAGCCGCAGGCGCCTGCTGACGACACGGCCGAAGCGCCGGGCGACGCGATCGTCGTCACCGGCTATCGCAAGTCGATCGAGCAGAGCCTCGAGCAGAAGCGCGAAGCCAATTCGCTGATCGAAGTCATCACCGCCGAGGATATCGGCAAATTCCCCGACAAGAACGTCGCCGACGCGCTGCAGCGTGTCCCCGGCGTGATCATCACGCGTGACGGCGGCGAGGGCAGCCGCGTCAGCATCCGCGGCCTTCAGTCGGACCTCACCCTGACCCTGCTCAACGGCAATTTCAT
Organism: Sphingopyxis sp. OAS728; assembly: GCF_014873485.1. NCBI lineage: Bacteria > Pseudomonadati > Pseudomonadota > Alphaproteobacteria > Sphingomonadales > Sphingopyxidaceae > Sphingopyxis > Sphingopyxis sp. OAS728. The sequence goes on from NZ_JADBDT010000001.1 coordinate 3,730,336, forward strand.
CGCCGGCGCCGACAGCGGCGATCCGTCGCGCTCGTTCAACTATGTCCTGCTGCCGTCGAACTTCATCGCCAGCACCGAAGTCTATAAGTCGGCCGAAGCGCGGCTCGAAGAGGGCGGTGTCGGCGGCACCGTGATCCTCAACACCCGTCGGCCGTTCGACCTGCCGGCCTGGTCGGGCTTCGTTTCGGCCGAGGGCACCTATTCGGACACGACCAAGAAATTCGACCCGCAGATCGCCGGGCAGATTTCGTGGAAAGACCCCGAAGAACGCCTCGGCTTCCTGATCGGCGCGACCTATCAGGAGCGCGCGAACCGCGAACTGCGCGGCTCGACCGAAACCTGGCGCTGGTGGAGCGACCGCGACGCGAACGGTGACATCATTACGCCGGCGACCGACGTCAACGGTAATCCGTTCGAAAATGACGATGCGATTTCCTATTGGCCCGGCACCGGCGTGACCGGGCAGGATGGCAAGCATTATTCGGGCTATTGGGCGCCGCAGTCGGTCAACGCCGAAGTCTTCTCGCAGCAGCGCAAGCGCCTCGGCATCCAGGCGACCGCGCAGATGCGCCCGATCGAAAATCTGACCGTCACGGCCAATTATTTCCGCTTCGACTACAAGAGCAACTGGCAGAGCAATGTGCTGAAGATCCCCGAATGGGGCTATGGCAATTTCTTCACCGCGCCGACCTTTGACGAGAGCGGCACGATCTTCCAGTCGGCGACCTTCCAGGTGCCCGCCGCGGGAACCGGCTGTCTTGCGCGGCCGACGCCTTGCACGATGGAAACGCCGCAGATCGCGGGTTCGTACAGCCGCGAAAAGCAGGTTTCGAACACGTTCGAGACCGAAGTCGCCTGGAACCAGGATAATTTCGACGCGGTGCTGAAGTTCGGCAAGACGAAGGCGACCGGCGGTCCGTCGATGCGCTTCGGCGTCGCCGCGAAACCGCGCCTGACCGTCACCGGACAGGAGCAGAACGGCAACTTCCTCAGCATGTGGGATTTCACCGGCGGCAATCTCAACATGGAATTCTCGCCCGAGCTGCAGGAGAATATCAAGAACGGCATCGCGCAGATCGACGTCGGCTCGACGGGGTCGGGCTTTACCAACAGCGCGATCTCGCAGCGTTATGCGCAGCTCGATCTCGTCCGCCGCTTCGACGGATTGCTGAGCGCGTTCCGTGTCGGCGGCAAGTGGCGCGAAATGAGCATTCACCGCGAAACCGGCCGCAACGAATGGTATGCCGATCCGGCGACCAAGCGCCGCTATCAGGACACGCCGGAAGGCGCGATCGCACGGCCCGAATATTTCTATGACACGCCGATCGGCAACATCGGCGGCGGGTTCAACGCGAACCTGTTCCCGGGCATCAATTTCAGCAATTATCTCGACTATATCAATAAGACCTACGGCCCGTCGGTCCGCGTTCCTGAACCGAACAACACCTATGACCTCAAGGAAAAGGTGTTCGCCGGTTATGTGCAGGCTGATTTCGAAACCGGCCCGCTGCGTGGTAACATCGGCGTCCGCGTCGCGCACACCAAGCAGTCGGGGCTGACCTCGGACCGCTTGCAGTTCCTCAACGATTATTGCGTCGACGGTCCGGGCGGCCCGCTCGATCCCAATGTGCCGCTCGGCCCCGACGGCAATTGCCAGGTGCGGCCGCTCTCCGAGCGCGAGGTGATCGTCAACACGCAGGTCGATCAGTCGAAGAGCTACACCGACTGGCTGCCCAGCCTGAACGTCGTCTATGAAGTCACCCCCGACATCGTCGTGCGCGGCGCGGTCGCCAAGGTGATCTCGCGCCCATCGTTCAACGACCTCGGCTCGCAGCGTTCGCTGACCTATCGTTCGGAAGCCTATGCCTTCGACCGCGGCCAGTTCGGCGAGTTCGAAGGCTGGTCGGGCAGCGGCGGCAACGCCGACCTCCAGCCCTTCTCGGCGTGGCAGTACGACCTTGGCGTCGAATGGTACTTCAAGCGCGGCTCGGTGCTCGGCGTCGGCCTGTTCCGCAAGGATGTGTCGGACTTCGTGGTCCCGCTCGTGCTCGACGTGACGCGCGAAGTGAATGGCGAGCAGGTGCTCATCCAGCCCTATTCGACCGTCGCCAACGGTTCTAATGCCAAGTCGCAGGGCGTCGAACTCTATGCCCAGCATACCTTCGACTTCGGTCTCGGTGCGCAGGTGAACTTCACCTATAACGACACGTCGGTTGCCGAGATCACCCTCGACGGTGAAGCAGTCGGCAAGTCGGCGCTCGTCGGCAGCGCCAAGACGCAGGTCAACGCGTCGGTCTTCTACGAAACCGACAAATTCCTTGTCCGCGCCTCGTACAACCGTCGCGGCGAAGTCGTCGGCGGGCTCTCGTCGGGCCTCAATGTCTACACCGACCCCTATGAACAGGTCGACATCAACGCCTCGTACGAGCTGATGGACGGGCTGATGCTCACCGCCTCGGTCATCAACCTGACCAAGTCGGAAGAACGCCAGCACCTTGGCAACGACACCAAGGACCGCTTCGTTCGCAGCAACTATTTCGGCCGCCGCGCTTACGTTGGCGTTTCGTACAAGTTCTGATGGGGCCCATACCCCAGCTCTCCCACTTGGGTGGCTCCGCAAGGAGCCACCCACCTCTTTCCAGAAGAGCTGGTATGATTATTATGACAGATAAAGCGGGGAGCGGCGCAGAGTGCGAGTCGGGTTGAAATCGCTGATCTTGGGGATGGCGCTGCTTAACGGCGGTACGGCTGCGGCAGAGAATCCGATCGTCCCCGGCTGGTACGCCGATCCCGAAATCCGCATCTTCGGCGACCGTTACTGGATCTATCCGACCTATTCGGATCATGGCGACACGCCCGATCTCTCGCGCCATTTCAACGAACAGCAGAAAAAGCTGCGCGAACAGAAGACGGTCCGCCCGTCCTATCATTTCCAGACCTTCTTCAACGTCTTTTCCTCGCCCGATCTCGTCCACTGGACGAAGCACAGCCACGCGCTCGACGTCGAGAATGTCGCCTGGGCCGCCTATGCCGTCTGGGCGCCGTCGGCGATCGAGAAGGACGGCAAATATTATCTCTTCTTCGGCGCGAACGACATCCAGTCGGACGACCAGCGCGGCGGCATCGGCGTCGCGGTCAGCGACCGGCCCGAGGGGCCGTTCAAGGATGCGATCGGCAAACCGCTGATCGATGCCTTTCACAATGGCGCGCAGCCGATCGACCAGTTCGTTTTCCGCGACGATGATGGGCAGCATTATCTCTATTATGGCGGCTGGAAGCATTGCAACGTGGTGCGCCTCGGCAACGATTTGACCTCGATCGAGCCCTTCGCCGACGGCACGACCTACAAGGAAATCACGCCCCCCGGCTATGTCGAGGGATCGTTCATGGTGAAGCGGAAGGGCGTCTATTATCTGATGTGGTCGGAGGGCGGGTGGACCGGCCCCGACTATTCGGTTGCCTATGCGATGGGGCCGTCGCCGACCGGCCCGTTCAAGCCGATGGGCAAGATTCTCGAGCAGGATTTCAAGATCGCGCGCGGCGCGGGGCATCATTCGGTGGTCAATGTGCCCGGCACCGACGACTGGTATATTGCCTATCACCGCCGCCCGCTGGACGAGACGAGCGGCGAGCGGCGCCAGCTCGCGATCGACCGCATGATCTTCAACGCCGACGGCACGATCGCGCCGGTGAAAATGACGAACGAGGGCGTCGCAGCACGCCCGCTGCCGACACGGGCGGCAAACAGGGGAGAGACGAAGTGAAGACGATCCGCAAGACGATGCTGGGCGCCGCCGCAAGCGCGCTCGTGCTGGGCAGCGTGGGGACGCCCGTCGCGCTCGCGCAATCGAGCGCGCAGCAGGTCGAGCTCGTCGATTACGTCAACCCGCTGATGGGCACCGATTCCAGCTATCGCCTGTCCTACGGCAACACCTATCCCGCGGTCGCGGTGCCCTTCGGCATGAACAGCTGGACCCCGGTGACGGGCGAGCCCGGCAGCGGCTGGGGCTATACCTATGATGGCGAGAAGATCAGCGGCATCAAGCAGACGCACCAGCCGAGCCCGTGGATGAACGATTATGCCGCCTTTGCGCTGATGGCCGAAACCGGCCCGGTGAAGGTCAAGCAGCAGGAACGCGGCAGCTGGTTCAGCCACAAGGCCGAGGTCGCGCGGCCCTATTCGTACAAAGTCTATCTCGCCGACTATGACGTGACCGCCGAGGTCGCGCCGACCGAACGCGCCGCGCAGTTCCGCTTCACCTTCCCCGAAAGCGACGACGCGCACATCCTGCTCGACGGTCTCGCGGGCGGCTCGATGGTCAAGGTCGACGTCAAGAACCGCCGCATCACCGGCTATGTCCGCAACAATCACGGCGGCGTGCCGGACAATTTCCACAATTATTTCGTCGCCGAATTCGACCGCGACTTCACGCTCGCGCGCACTTGGGCGGGCGAGAACGCGCCGACGAACGAGCTGGCGCGCGAAGGCGACCATGTCGGCGCGGTACTGAGCTTCAAGACGAAGAAGGGCGACAAGGTCCATGTCCGCGTCGCCTCCTCGTTCATCAGCCCCGAACAGGCGCTGTTGAACCTGCGCAGCGAAATCGGCAGCGACAGCTTCGACACGACGCAGGCGAAGGCGAAGGCGGCGTGGGAGAAGGAACTGTCGCGTATCCGCGTCACCGATCCCGACCCCGAAAAGGTCCGGACCTTCTATTCGTCGCTGTACCGGATGCTGCAATTCCCGCGCGTTTTTTACGAAAAGGACGCGAACGGAAAGATCGTCCACTACAGCCCGTACGACGGCAAGGTGCACGACGGTTACATGTTCACCGACAACGGCTTCTGGGACACGTGGCGCGCGGTCTTCCCCTTCTTTGCGCTGATGTATCCCGAGCTCGACAGCCAGATCATGCAGGGACTGGTCAACACCTATAAGGAGGGCGGCTGGCTGCCCGAATGGGCGAGCCCCGGCTATCGCAACGTGATGATCGGGTCGAACTCGGCGAACCTGATCGCCGACGCCTATTATAACGGCGTGCGCGGCTTCGATGTCGAGACGCTGTACGAAGCGATGATCAAGAATGCGACGACGAGCGAGGGCCGCCCGAAGGACAAGGCGGGCAAGGTCATCGCCGCGGTCGGGCGTGAGGGCGCCGAATATTATAACCGCCTCGGTTATGTCCCCTATGACGTCGGGATCAACGAGAATGCTGCGCGCACGCTCGAATATGCGACCGCCGACTTCTCGATCGCGCAGCTCGCAACGCTGCTCGGCAAGAAAGCCGATGCGAAGAAATATACCGAGCGCGCGCTGAACTATCGCAAGCTCTATAACAAGGAGAGCGGCTGGATCCGCGGCCGCAACCAGGACGGATCGTGGTCGACGCCGTTCAACCCCTATAAGTGGGGCGACGCCTTCACCGAGGGCAATGCGCTTCACTATAGCTGGGCGGTGATGCAGGACGTCCAGGGTCTGATGACCCTGATGGGCGGGCGCGAGAAGTTCGTCGAACGCCTTGACGCAATCTTCACCACGCCGCCGATCTTCGACGAAAGCTATTATGGGCAGGTGATCCACGAGATCCGCGAGATGCAGATCGTCGACATGGGGCAGTACGCCCATGGCAACCAGCCGATCCAGCACATGCCCTATCTCTATAATTGGGCCGGTGCGCCGTGGAAGACGCAGCATCATGTCCGCGACATCATGGCGAAGCTCTATTCGTCGGCGCCTGACGGCTATCCGGGCGACGAGGATAACGGCCAGACCTCGGCCTGGTATGTCTTCTCCGCCTTGGGCTTCTACCCGGTCGCCTCGGCGACGGGCGAATATGCGATCGGCAGCCCGCTGTTCCAGAAGGCGGTGCTGACGATGCCCAACGGCAAGACGCTGACGATCAACGCCGCGAACAACAGCAATGCGAACGTCTATCTCCAGTCGGTCGCGCTCGGCGGCAAGCCGCAGAGCAAGACCTATTTCACCCACAGCGCTTTGTCGCAGGGCGGAACGGTCGACTTCGTGATGGGCGCCCAGCCGAACAAGCAATGGGGGACCGCCCCCGCCGATGCGCCCTTCTCGATCAGCGGGCGTGGAAAGTAGGATGAACATGACCCCCAATCGCCGCGAGATCATGGCCGGCGCCGGCGCACTCGCGCTGGCGGCCGCGATGCCCGCCGCCGCACGCGCCGCTGCGGGCGGCTTCGCCAGCAAGCGTCCCGCGCCCGCCGAGCGCGCCTTCACCAGCCCCGCGATCGAGGCCGAAATCGCCCGCGTGAAAGCCAAGATCGCCGACCCCGAACTCGCGTGGCTGTTCGAGAATTGCTACCCGAACACGCTCGACACGACGGTGCAGACGGGGACGCTCGATGGCCGTCCCGACACTTTCGTCATCACCGGCGATATCGAGGCGATGTGGCTGCGCGACAGCTCGGCGCAGGTGCAGCCCTATATCCACCTCGTTGCCAAGGATGCGAAGCTCAAGCGGCTGTTCCAGGGGCTGATCCAGCGGCAGGCGCGCTGCATCCTGATCGATCCCTATGCCAATGCGTTCGACAAGGATCCGACCGCACCGTCGAAGCTCGAATGGTCGCAGACCGACAAGACCGAGATGACGCCCGGCGTCGCCGAGCGGAAATGGGAAATCGACTCGCTCTGCTACGCGATGCGGCTGTCCCACGAATATTGGACGCGCACGAAGGACAAGGCACCCTTCGACGACACATGGTCGCGCGCGATGAAGCTCGCGGTCGCAACCTTCCGCGAGCAGCAGCGCAAGAACGGCCCCGGCCCGTACAGTTTCCAGCGCCCCGCGCTCCAGCCGACCGACAGCCTGATGCTGAGCGGTTATGGCGCGCCGACGAAGAAGGTGGGGCTGATCCACTCGATGTTCCGCCCGTCGGACGATGCGTGCCTCTATCCCTTCCTCATCCCGTCGAACCTGTTCGCCGTGTCGGTGTTGCGCAAGATCGCCACCGTCCTCCGCGAAGCACGTGGCGACAATGCGGCGGCAACCGATGCCGAGGCGCTCGCCGCCGAGGTCGACGCCGCGTTGAAGGCGCATGCGCTGATCGACGATGGCAAGGGCGGTCAGGTCTGGGCCTATGAGATCGACGGCTTCGGCAACTATGTCTTCATGGACGACGCCAATGTGCCGAGCCTGTCGGGGTTGCCGCTGATCGACGTCGTCGACAAGAAGGATCCGATCTTCCTGCGCACCGCGGCGCTCGCCTGGTCGGAGCGTAACCCCTATTTCTTCCGGGGCACGGCGGCCGAGGGGATTGGCGGGCCGCACATCGGTCTCGACATGATCTGGCCGATGTCGATCATCACCCGCGCGATGAACGCCGACGACGATGCGACGATCCTGCAATGCCTGCGCTGGCTGAAGACGACGCACGGCGGCACCGGCTTCATGCACGAAAGCTTCCACAAGGATGATCCCAAGAATTTCACGCGCAGCTGGTTCGCATGGGCGAACGCGCTGTTCGGCCAGCTGATCGTCGAGGTCGCTGACAAGCGCCCCGCGCTGCTCGCGCGGCCGCTGTGAGCGGGGAGGGGACGATGATCACCACCAGCCGCCGCCAGCTTCTCGCAACCACGGGCCTTCTCGCGCTCGGCGGCGCGATCCCCGCCGGCTGTTCGCGTTCGGTTGCGGGCGGCGCCGCGCTCGCGCCCGGCAAGCCCAATCTCTTTATCGGCACCGGCGGCCACGGCCACACCTTCCCCGGCGCGTCGCTGCCGTTCGGGATGGCGCAGCTCAGCCCCGATACGAACACGCATGGCTGGGATGCCTGCTCGGGCTATCACCAGAAAGATGGCTCGATCATGGGGTTCAGCCACACGCACCTGTCGGGCACCGGCATCGGCGATATGCTCGATGTGCTGGTGGTGCCGACGCGGCGCGAGCTGAAGCTCGAACCCGGCACGATCGAAAAGCCCGGCGAGGGTTTTCGCCAGCGCTATTCGGACGAACATGCCGAGCCCGGCTATTACCGCGTGAAGCTCGAAACCGGCGTGCTCGCCGAGCTCACCGTCACCGAACGCTGCGGCCTGCACCGCTATCATTTCGGACAGGGCGCGGGCCATATCCTGATCGATTTCGCGCACGCGATCGAGGACGATTGGGACAAGGGCATCGTCGTCGAAAAGGCGTCGCTCGACCTTGGCGAAGACGGCACGCTGACCGGCAGCCGGCAGGTCAATCGCTGGGCGAAGGGCCGCCACATCCATTTTGCGATGCAAATGTCGCGCCGCCCCGACCGGGTGCAATTTTTCGGCGACGACGGCAAAGCCGCGCCCGACGGCGCCAAGTCGATCAAGGGCAACAGGCTCAAGGTCGCCTTCTTCTTCGACGAAGCGGGCGGCGATCCGATCCTGATCAAGACCGGCCTTTCGGCGGTCGCGGTGCAGGGTGCGCGCGACGCGCTCGCCGGCGAAGCGAAGGGCTGGGATTTCGACGGCGCGGTCAAGGCCGCGCGCGGCACCTGGGCCAAGGCGCTCGGCGGTGTCCGGGTGTCGGGCGGGACCGAGGCGCAGCGCGTCATCATGGCGAGCGCGCTCTATCATGCGCAGCTCGCGCCGACGCTGTTCACCGACCGCGACGGCCGCTATGTCGGGCTCGACCGCGAGGTGCACCGTGCCGAGAAGGGCGAGGAGGCGTTCAGCACCTATTCGCTGTGGGACACCTATCGCGCGCTCCATCCGCTGCTGACCTTGATCGATCCCGAGCGCGCCGCGCTGCTCGTCCGCGACATCTGCCGACAGACCGCGCAGAGCCCCGCCGGCCCGCTCGTCTGGCCGCTGCAGGGGGTCGAAACCGCGTGCATGATCGGCTGGCACGGCGTCTCGGTGCTCGCCGAGGCGCACGCCAAGGGGATCAAGGCCGATTATGCCGCCGCCTGGCCGAACATCCGCCGCCGCGCCTTCGACCGCGATTACAAGGATATCGACAGCACACTCGGCCGCGGCTTCTATTACGACCTCGGCTATATCCCGTGCGACGAGGTGTGGGAGTCGGTCAGCCGGACGCAGGAATATGCCTATGACGACTGGGCGATGGCGCATCTCGCCGATGCCGTCGGCGCCAAGGACGACGCCGCGGCGCTGCGCAAGCGCGCGCAAAATTATCGCGGCGTCATCGATCCCGAAACCCGCTTCGCGCGCCCACGCTTCAAGGACGGCAGCTGGTGGAAGGATTATGATCCCGTCCAGATCGGCCATAACGTCAAGAAATGGCGCGACTATACCGAGGCGAACGGCTGGCAGGCGACCTTCCTCAACCAGCATGACGTCTATGGCCTGATCGAGCATTTCGGCGGCGACGCGGAATTCGAGAAAAAGCTCGACGCGCTGTTCAACGCGCCCTCGACCCTGCCAGACAATGCGCCGCCCGACATTTCGGGGCTCGTCGGCCAATATGCGCATGGGAACGAGCCGAACCACCATGTCGCTTACATGTACGCCTATTGCGGCGCCCCCGCGAAGGCGCAGGCGATGGTCCGGCGGCTGCTCGTCGAAATGTACAGGAACGACCCCGATGGCGTGATCGGCAACGACGATTGCGGGCAGATGAGCGCCTGGTTCATCCTCTCGGCGCTCGGCTTCTATCCGGTCGATCCGGTGAGCGCGATCTACGTCTTCGGATCGCCGCTGTTCGACGTCGCCGAGGTCACGGTCGGCGCAGGCAAGACGCTGACCGTCCGTGCCGAGGGCAATGGCCCCGACCGGCCTTATGTCCAGTCGGTGCGCTGGAACGGCAAGCCGTGGAGCAAGAACTGGATCGCGCATTCCGACCTCATCGGCGGTGGCGAGCTCGTCTTCGAAATGGGCGCCAAACCGTCGCAGTTCGGGACGGCGAAGGCCGACCGACCCCCTTCCTTTGGCGCCAATTCCCGATAGAGCGGTTCGTAAATGTCAGATAAGATAGAAAAGATTGGAATTCTCCCCGTGAATTGGCGCGTATCGACGCAGCATGGCCGACGCCTTTCCTATTCGCGGGGGATGTACTGATGGGAGATGGCTCCGATAGCCCGCACCTGTTCGCCGGAGTCGAGCTCGGCGGCACCAAATGCGTCTGCATTCTCGCCGCCGGCCCCGACGACATTCGCGACCGGCAAGTGATCCCGACGACCGCGCCGTGGGAAACGCTGCCCGCGATCAAGGCGGTGCTCGACGGCTGGTGGGGAACGCACGGCTTTGCCGGTCTTGGCATCGCGTCCTTCGGTCCGATCAAGCTCAATCCCCGCGCCGCCGATTATGGACAGGTCGGCGCGACGAACAAACCCGATTGGGAGGGCGCCGACCTGCTCGGCCCGCTCAAGGCGGCCTTTCCCGTACCGATCGGGTTCGACACCGACGTCAACGGCGCGGCGCTTGCCGAAATCCGCTGGGGCAGCGGGCGCGGCCTCGACGATTTCGCTTATGTCACGGTCGGCACCGGCGTCGGCGTCGGGCTGATCGTCCACGGCAAGCCGACGCGCGGCTTCAGCCACAGCGAAATTGGCCACATTCTCGTCCCACGCCTCGCGAACGACGATATGGTCAGCGTCTGCCGCTTCCACGACGATTGTGTCGAAGGGCTGGCCTCGGGCACCGCTCTCAATGCGCGGCTGGGCGGGCGGGCGCTGGCGGACGTCGCCTCCGACGATCCGGTCTGGGAGCCGATCGTGCACACGCTGGCGTCGATGGTCCATTCGCTCGCCTGCACAACGGGCCCGATCCGTGTAGCGATGGGCGGCGGCGTGCTCGCCGGGCAGCCGCAATTGCTGCCGCGGATCAACGCAGAGGTCGAAGCGAGCCTCTCGGGCTATATGCAGATACCGGGCGACGGGGCCTATGTCACCGCGCCCGAACTCGGGACGATGGCGGGACCGCTCGGCGCGATCGCGCTGGCGATCGACGCAGTGGGGGCGCCGGCATGAGCAAGGCCGCGCTGTCGACCTTTTCGCAATTGGACAGCGCCCGGCCGTCGCGGCACAAGGGCGCGATGAAACGCTTCGCCACCGCTGCCGCGCTGCTCGCCCTCCTGCCGATCCAGTCCTTCGCCGAACAGCCCGCGCCCGATCCGCTGAGCTTCGTCGACCCGATGATCGGTACCGGTCCCGAAGGTCACACCTTCCCTGGCGCGACCGCGCCCTTCGGCATGGTCCAGCTGTCGCCCGACACCGACGCGACGTGCCAGATCCGCGACTGCTACGATCATGCCGCGGGCTACTCCTACCACGACCCATCGATCCAGGGGTTCAGTCACACGCACTTCTCGGGCGCGGGCCATTCGGACCTCGGCGACATCCTCGTCATGCCGCAGGTCGGCGAGGTCAAGCTCGATCCCGGCGATCCGAAGCAGCCCGGTTCGGGCTATCGTCAGCGGTTCAGCCATGACACCGAAAAGGCGAGCCCCGGCTATTATGCGGTGACGCTCGCGGATTCGGGCATCCGCGCCGAACTCACCGCGGGAACGCGCGTCGGCGTGCATCGCTACAGCTTCCCGGCGGGCAAGGACGCGCATCTGCTGCTCGACCTCCGTTCGTCGCTCTATGATTATCCGGGCAAGATCCTGTGGTCGGGCCTGCACCTCCGTCCCGACGGCACGCTCACCGGTTTCCGCGAGACGCGCGGCTGGGCACCGGGGCGCAAGCTATATTTCGCGATGCGCTTCTCGGCGCCGCTCAAGGGTCATGCCTTCCTCGATCGCGACGAGAAGGTCGCGTACAAGGGCTTCCAGGCCCCCGGCCGCGGCAGCGATGCGCTCGCCGAAAAGCTCGGCAAGGCGCTTGAGGCGAAGCTTGATTTCGGCGCGCTCACCGGCCCGCTCGAAGTTCGCGTCGCGCTGTCGGGCGTTGACGAGGCCGGTGCGATCGCCAATCTCGACGCTGAGAGCGCCGGTTTCGATGCCGTCCGCGCGCGCACCGAAGGCGAATGGCGCAAGGCGCTCGGCGCGCTTCAGATTGAGGCGCCCGCCCCGATGCGCACCAATCTCTACACCGCGCTTTACCACAGCCTGCTCGCGCCGAGCGTGTGGAGCGATGTCGACGGGCGCTATCGCGGCCCCGACGATCAGGTCCATGCCGCAAAGGAGTTTACCTTCCGCTCGACCTTTTCGCTCTGGGATACGTTCCGCGCGCAGCACCCGCTGCTGACGCTTGTCGCGCCCGATCAGACGAACACCGACATCGTCAAATCGCTCGTCGCGAGCCGCAAGGCGAGCCCGCACGGCATCCTTCCCGTGTGGCAGTTCCACGGCCGTGAGACCTGGACGATGATCGGCTATCACGCGGTCCCCGTCATCGCCGACGCCTATATGAAGGGCGTGGGCGATTTCGACGCGGCCGAAGCGTTGGATGCGATGGTCGCGAGCGCCGAATATGCCCCCTATGGCGGGCTCGGCGATTATATGAAGCTCGGCTATGTCGCGATCGATCGCGAGCCCGAAGCGGCGTCGAAGACGGTCGAATATGCCTATGACGACTGGACGATCGCGCGGATGGCCGAGAAGATGGGGCGCAAGGACATCGCCGACCGCTTCTACAAACGCGCGGGATACTGGCGGAACAGCTTCGACGCGAAGACCGGCTGGCTCCGCGCGCGCAAGGCCGACGGTAGCTTCCGCACCCCCTTCGATCCGACCGCGATCAACTATGGCTCGGACTATACCGAGGGCAACGCCTGGCAGTACAGCTGGTTCGTCCCGCAGGATCAGGCCGCGCTCTTCCGCATCCTCGGCGGCGACGCCAAGACCGTCGCGAAGCTCGACGCGATGTTCGACTATGACAACTCGAAGCTCGATTACAGCCACGCCGAGGATATCGCCGGGCTGATCGGCCAATATATCCATGGCAACGAGCCGAGCCACCATGTCGCCTATCTCTATGCCTATGCGGGTGCGCCGTGGCGGACGCAGGAGCGGCTGAAGCAGATCGTCGACAGCCAGTATAAGCCGACCCCCGATGGCCTGTCGGGCAACGACGATCTCGGGCAGATGTCGGCGTGGCTCGTCTTCACCGGGCTCGGTTTCTATCCGGTCGCGCCGGGGTCGAACCAATATGTGATCGGCCGGCCTTTCGTCGACCGCGCGGTGCTGAACCTGCCCGGCGGCAAGCGCTTCACGGTCGAGACGACGGGACTTTCCGACGCGAACCGCTATGTCGGCAAGGTCGAGCTCAATGGCAAGCCGCTGACGCGCAGCTGGATTTCGGACGCCGAGATCCGCGGCGGCGGCACGCTCCGCTTCACGATGCAAGCCAAGCCCGATACCGCATGGGGCAAGGCCGCAGGTGCGCGGCCCTATTCGCAATCGACCGAGCGTAGCGCGCGCTGATCGGGGTTTTTCTTTCCAGACCTTGATTCCCGATACCTTTCCCGGGCACGTTGAACTCTCAACGACCGGGTAGGGGACGAGCCATGGCCGCCGAAACAGCTCATGCCGCCGAAGCGGCGGCGCACGGGTTCGACCTGTTGCCGATCGTGATCCTGCTCGCGGCGGCGGTGGTCGCGGTGCCTCTGTTCAAGCGCCTCGGCTTGGGGTCGGTACTCGGTTATCTCGCCGCCGGTCTTGCGATCGGTCCATTCGGGCTCGCGCTCTTTTCGGACGCGCAGACAATCCTCCACGTCGCCGAGCTTGGCGTCGTCATGTTCCTCTTCATCATCGGGCTGGAAATGCAGCCGTCGCGGCTGTGGGCGATGCGCGGCGAGATTTTCGGGCTTGGCGCCGCGCAGGTCGGGGGTGCGATCGCGCTGCTCATCTGCGTCGGTCTCGCGCTTGGCTATCCCGTGGCGGCCAGCTTCGTCGCTGGCACCGGTTTCGTGCTGACCTCGACCGCGATCGTCATGCAGATGCTCGACGAACGGCGCGAGATGGGGCAGCCTAAGGGACGACGGATCATCGCGATCCTGCTGCTCGAGGATCTGGCGATCGTGCCATTGCTCGCGCTCACCGCCTTCCTCGCCCCGGGCGGCGAGGCGGTGTCGATGACCGATCGGCTGATCGCCATAGCTACCGGTCTCGGTGCGATCGTCGGCTTGATCCTTGCGGGCCGCTATCTGCTCGACCCCATGTTCCGACTGCTCGGACGGGCAAAGGCGCGCGAGGTGATGACCGCCGCCGCACTGCTCGTCGTTCTCGGCGCCGCGTTCGCGATGCAGACCGCCGGCCTCTCGATGGCGATGGGTGCCTTTCTTGCCGGCGTGCTGCTCTCCGAATCCTCGTTCCGCCATCAACTCGAGGCAGACGTCGAACCCTTCCGCGGAATATTGCTCGGGCTGTTCTTCCTCGGTGTCGGCATGGCGCTTGACCTCAATATCGTCGCCGCGAACGCTGGGCTGATCGCTATCTCGGTCACCGCATATATGGTGTTGAAGATGGTCGTCATCTATGCGGTCGCGCGTCTGTTCAGGAGCAGCAATTCCGAGGCGGTCGAGCGCGCCGTGCTGATGGCGCAAGGCGGCGAATTTGCTTTCGTCCTCTACGCTGCGGCGGCGAGCGTCGGGATCATTGATGCGGAAAGTAATGCGATCCTGACCGCGATCATCATCGTCTCGATGGTGCTGACCCCGGTCATGATCATCCTGCACGACCGCTTTATGCCGCGCGCCGAGGACAAGACCGACGATCTCGATGTCGCGGACGATCTCAGTGCCAGTATATTGATGATCGGTTTCGGGCGTTTCGGCCAGATCGTCAGCCAGCCACTCTTCGCCAATGGCTGCTCGATCTCGTTGATCGACACCGACACCATCGCGATCCGCGAGTCGATGGCCTTTGGATTCAAGATTTACTACGGCGACGGCACGCGGCTCGACATTCTGCACGCGGCGGGAGCGCACAGCGCCCGGATGATCATCGTAGCGACCGATGACCGCGAAACCACGCTCAAGATTGTGGAACTGGTGAAGGCGGAGTTCCCGCATACACCGCTGCTGGCGCGGGCGTTCGACCGCGAACATGCGATCGAACTGGTCCACGCCGACGTCGACTATCAGATACGTGAAACCTTCGAATCGGCACTGGTGATGGCCGAAGAGGCGCTGCGACGGCTCGACGTCGATGCGGATGCGATCGGCGATATTCTGGACGAAACGCGGCGGCGCGATCAGGAGCGGTTCGACATCGAAATCTGTGATGGCGTCTATGCAAGCCGCCATTTGATCCAGGGCAATGTTCCCGTCGAGGACCGCGATCAATATATTGTGAAACCCACCGAGACTCGGTGACCTTTATCCCCCGCCCGCCGCGCTCGGCAGCCGCGACGGGGGATGAGGTTTGCTGTGCACAAAAAGAACATTAAGGGAACAAAACTGTTTCGTCAACAGGTTTCTCAAGGTTTTTCATCGATCTCCCCGTGCGGTTGACGTGAACGTCAATCGGGACCAATGCATAGCAAGCGAAGGAAAGGGATGATGATGGCGGAGCAACCGAAGTTCGACCTGACGGGACGCGTCGCACTGGTGACGGGGGCGTCCTCGGGCCTCGGTGCGGGCTTTGCCAAGGCGTTGGCCGCATCGGGCGCCAAGGTCGTGCTCGCCGCGCGCCGAAGCGATAAGCTCGCCGAGCAGGTTGCCGCAATCGAAGCTGCGGGTGGGCAGGCGATCGCCGTCAGCATGGACGTCACCGACGAGGCATCGACGATCGCCGCCTATGATGCCGCCGAGGCCGCCTTCGGGACCGTCGACACGATCGTCGCCAACGCCGGGGTCGCGACCGAGAAGATGGCGATGGGCCTGTCGGTCGACGACGTCGATTTCCTGCTCGCCGCCAATGTCCGCGGCGTCTTCCTGACCGCGACCGAGGGCGCGAAGCGGCTCGACAAGGCGGGCAGCCGCGAAAAGCAGCATGGCCGCATTGTCCTGATCGGCTCGATCACTGCCGAGAAGGTCTTTCCCGCCACCTCGGTTTATGGGGCGACCAAGGCGGCGGTGCGCCACCTCGGCAAGGCGCTGGCGCGCGAATGGGCGCGGCGCGGGATCAGCGTCAATGTGATCCAGCCTGGCTATTTCGAATCCGAAATGACCGCCGAACTCTTCGAAAGCGATACCGGCGCCGCGATGGTGAAGAGCTTCCCGCGCCAGCGTATGCGCCCCGCCACCGATCTCCACGCCCCGCTGCTGATGCTCTGCTCCGACGCCGCGCTCGGCATCACGGGCAGCGTGATCACCGTCGACGACGGGCAGACGCTGTGAGCGAGCTGCTGGTCGAGGCGCGCGGCGCGGTCGAGATCGCGACGCTCAACCGGCCCGAAAGGCTCAACGCGTTAAACGAGGGGCTGGTCGACGAACTCAATGCCTATTTCGGCGGACTAGCGGATCGCCCCGAGGTCCGCGTCGTCCTCCTGCGCGGCGCGGGGCGCGGTTTCTGCGCCGGGCTCGACATCCAGGAGGACCGGTCGAGCGACGAGACCCCGGTCCTGCGTACGCTCCGCACGCAAACCAGCATCGGCAATATCTACCGCAAGATGCGCGCCTGTCCGCAGCCGATCATCGCGCTAGGCCATGGCGCCGCATGCGGCGGCGGCTTGTCGCTGCTGCTCGCATCCGACGTGCGTTATGCCTCGCCTTCGTTCAAGGCGAACGCCGCCTATATCCGCATCGGCCTCGGCGGCTGCGACATGGCGTCGAGCTATTTCCTGCCGCGTCTCGTCGGCGCCAGCCTCGCGTCCGAGATGATCCTGACCGGCCGCTTCATCGACGCCGAGCGCGCGCGGCGCGCGGGCCTCGTCAGCGAGATCGTCGATGAGGATGCGTTGCTGACCCGCGGTCTCGCGCTTGCCGACGAAATGCTCGCGACCTCGCCCTATGGCCTACGCCTCTCGAAACAGGCGCTAAACCTCAACATCGACGCGCAAAGTCTCGACGCCGCGATGGCGATCGAGGACCGCCAGCAGGTGATTCTCTCGGCGACCGAAGACCATCGCGAAGCGCTCGCCGCCTTCCTCGAAAAGCGCGCTCCCGACTATCGCGAACGATAAGGTTAAAGGGCGCTCATCACCCCCATTGACTCGGCAATATATTGACATAGTAAGTGTCACATCCCGAGGGGGTGGGAGTGATGGCAGTGCGCAGGAGGACCACTAAATGCCGGGTCGCTTAGGCGGGTCCCGGCGTGCTGCCATCATCATAATCGGTGCTCTGCTCGCGATAGCACCGGCGCAGGCGCAACCGAAAAAAATAGCGCCAAAACAACCGAATATCGTGATCCTGCTCGCCGACGACTGGGGCTTTTCCGACGTCGGTTCCTTCGGCTCCGAAATCGCGACGCCGAACATCGACGCGCTCGCGCACGCGGGGATGCGCTTCTCGAACTTCCATGTCGCGGGGTCCTGCTCGCCGACGCGCGCGATGCTCCAGACGGGGGTGATGAATCACCGCAACGGCCTCGGCAATATGCCCGAGACGATCCCCGACCAGCATCGCGGCAAGCCCGGTTACGACACGGTGATGAACCTGCGCGTCGTCACGATCGCGCAGCTTCTGAAGGCCGCGGGCTATCGCACCTATCTCACCGGCAAATGGCATCTTGGCAGCGACCCCAAGCGTCTGCCGCACGCGCGCGGTTACGACCGCGCCTACAGCCTCGCCGATGCCGGCGCCGACAATTTCGAACAGCGCCCGATCGAGGGCATGTACGACACCGCCGCATGGACCGAGAATGGCAAGCCCGCGACCTTGCCGAAGGATTATTATAGCTCGCATTTCGTCGTGCAGCGGATGATCGATTATATCGAGGCCGACCGCAAAAGCGGCAAACCCTTCCTCGCCTCGATCAACTTCCTCGCGAACCATATCCCGGTGCAGGCGCCCGACAGCGACATCGCGCGCTATTCGGCGATGTACAAGGAGGGGTGGACCGCGCTCCGCGCCGCGCGGGCCAAGCGCGCGGCGGCACTCGGTATCGTGCCTGTGGGCGTGCCGATCGTGACAATGGCGACGACGCCCGACTGGAAAAAGCTCGACGCCGACGAACGCGCCGCCGCGATCCGCGTGATGCAGGCCTATGGCGGCATGGCGACCGCGATGGACCGCGAGGTCGGCCGCCTCGTCGCGCATCTTAAGGCCACGGGCGACTACGAGAATACGATCTTCGTCTTCCTCTCGGACAATGGCGCCGAGCCGACCAATCCGTTCGGCAGCCTGCGCAACCGGCTGTTCCTCGATATGCAATATGACCTCGCGACTGCCAACATCGGCCGGCGTGGCAGCTTCGCCGCGATCGGGCCGGGCTGGGCGAGCGCGGCGGTATCGCCCCTGTCGGGGTACAAGTTCAGCGCGACCGAAGGCGGGCTGCGCGTCCCGCTCATCATCGCCTGGCCGGGGAATGCGAATATCCGCGCCGGCGGCATCAGCAACGGCCTCGCACATGTCACCGACATCTTGCCGACGCTGACCGAACTCGCAGGCGTGCCCGGTCATGGCGGATCATGGCAGGGCAAAGCCGTCGAGCCCGTGACCGGCCTCAGCCTCGTGCCCGTACTGAAGGGCGGGGCGGGCAGCGTCCATGGCGACGCGCCGCTTGGTTACGAACTGTCGGGCAATGCGGCGCTGTTCCGCGGCGACTACAAGCTGGTGCGCAATCTCGCGCCGACCGGCGATGGCAAATGGCGGCTCTACGACCTCAAGGCCGACCCCGGTGAGACGCGCGACCTTGCCGCAGCAGAGCCCGATCGCTTCGCCGCGATGATCGCCGACTATCGCGCTTATGCGAAGGCAAACGGCGTGCTCGACATGCCTGCAGGCTACACCGCCGATGAACAGATCAACGCCTATGCCTTCGAACATCAGGGCAAGCCGCGCCTGATCCGCCTCGGCCTGTGGGTTGGCGGCATCGTCGCGCTACTGTCAATCCTCGCTTGGAACTGGCGCCGCCGGCGCCGCGCGCGCCGTGTCGATCAGGCGAAAACCGATATGGTCGGTGCCTAGGTTGCGTTCCTGGAACTGGCGCGCGGCGGGGCGATATCGCGCGCAATAATTGGCGGCGCACAGGAAACTGCCGCCTTTGATCACATTGCTCTCGCCGCCGGCCTTGCTTGTCGTCCATTCCCACACATTGCCGATCAGGTCGTGGACGCCGTGCCGGTCGGCCGGAAAGCAGGCGACCGGCGCGCGGCCAACGAAACCATCCGTGCCGAGATCGCGCGCCGGAAAGGCGCCCTGGTAGTAATTGGCGAGCGGCTTGCCCGCCTTGTCGACCGGCACATTGCGGTCGGCGCCGCCGGTCGCTGCGGCGAGTTCCCACTGTTCTTCGCTCGGCAGCGCCTTGCCCTTCCATTTGGCATAGGCGAGCGCGTCGTCATAACCGACCTGCACAACGGGGTCACGACCGCGTCCGTCGATATTCGTCTCGGGGCCCGCAGGGTGCCGCCACTCGGCGCCGACGACCCAGCGCCACCAGTTCGGATTGCCGTCGGTCGGGGCGGTGAAGACGGCGGAGCCCGGAATCAGCATCTCGGGCGGCGCGCCGGGCAGCTTCGGCGGGTCCTGCTCGGCGAGCGTCTTATACCCCGTCGCCTTCACAAATTCGGCGAATTCGGCGTTGGTGACCTCGTGCGTCGACATCCAGAAGCCCGCGACGGTGGCGTCGCGCTCCGGACCTTCCTCGGGCAAGTGGGCATCGGCACCCATCGCGAAGGTCGCACCGGGGATCCACACATAATCTTGCGCAGGGATCGCGGCGCATTCGGGCGCCTTCGCTTCGGCGGTGGGCGCATCCTTCGCCTCGCCGCACGCCGTGAGGGCGCCGAACATGGCCAGCGACAGCAGGGCCGTGGTCTCGCGCATCAATCCTGTTCGACGCTCGTCGCCAGCACCGCTTCGACCATCTGCCCCATCACCGCGCCCGCCTCCTCGGCGGGCAGGCTCTGGTCGTGGCGCAGCGTGCGCCAGGTGTGGAATGACAGCGTGGCGCACAATGCCTCGACGCCGATCCGGTCGGCCCGGACATGGCCCGGAAGCAAGCAAAGGATCAACTCGCGCTCGAACATCACGACGCGGCTATATTGCGCCATCAGGAAGGGCGACTGGTACCGCTTGATGTTGGCGGCAAGGCGGAAGGGCAGGGTGGTCTCGAACAGGCGGATGCGGCGCCGGAGTAGTTCGCGAATGTTGTCGCGCCACGGCTGTTCGGGATAAGGTGCCATGACGATCGGCGCGACGCGCTCGGTAATCGTCGCCGTGATCTCGGCATATAGCGCGTCCATATCGTCGAAATGGCGGAATACGGTGCGGAGGCCGATGCCCGCTTCCTCGGCCACGCGCGCGGCGCTCGGCGACAGGTCGCCGGCAATGATCAGCTCCATCATCGCCTCGACAATACGCTTGTGGCTCGACCGCCCGCGTTCGCGGCGGCCGTCGACCCGATCGGGTTCGACCTGTGGCGCGCTTATCTTCTTCACCGCTGTCGTCATCGCCTCTCTGCTGGCCCGACTTGGCGCCGGGGTCAAACAATCTTGCGTATCGGCCAATATAGTGACACACATAGTGTCAATAGTTTCGGAGCAAGCCGACAGCATGGGATGGGGGCCGAAGATGAAGAAAAGATGGGTGGCTCTATGCGTGCTGGCTGCTGCGGGGGCGGGGGGATATTGGGCGTTCGAGGCGAATAAATATAAGCTTCCAGGCATCATCCAGGACTGGAAGGACCCCGTGCAGCCGAACCGTCCGGTCGCATGGCAGCAGGGACCGGCGCAGGCGCCTGCCATCCCGCCGGGGAGCAAGCGTCCGCCGAACATCATCCTGATCGTCGCCGATGATCTCGGGTACAACGACATCAGCCTGAATGGCGGCGGTGTCGCGGGCGGGATCGTCAAGACACCGAACATCGACGCAATCGCGCGCGAGGGCGTCAATTTCACCACCGCCTATGCCGCCAACGCGACCTGCTCGCCGTCGCGCGCGGCGATGATGACGGGGCGCTACCCGACGCGCTTCGGCTTCGAATATACCGCGGTGCCGGTGCAATTCGCCGAAAGCGTTTCGCACGGCGAGGGGGTGGGGCCGCACAAGGCTATCTTTCACAAGGAGCTGATTACCCCCGACGTCCCCGACTATCCCGACATGGGCGTCCCCGCCAAGGAAGTGACGATTGCCGAGACGGTGAAAGCCGCGGGTTATCACACGCTCCACATCGGCAAATGGCATCTGGGCGAGGCTCCGGCGCTCCAGCCGCACGCGCAGGGCTTCGACGAAAGCCTCGCCGTGCTCGGCGGCGCGGCGATGTTCCTGCCCGAGGATGATCCCGATGCAGTGAATGCGAAGCTGCCGTGGGACCGCATCGACCATTTCATCTGGGCCAATTTGCGCCATGCGGTGACCTTCAACGGCAGCAAGCGCTTCCATCCCAAGGGCCATATGACCGACTATTTTGCCGATCAGGCGATCGCGGCGATCGAGGCGAACCGGAACCGGCCCTTCTTCATGTATCTCGCTTTCAATGCGCCGCATACGCCGTTCCAGGCGACGAAGGCGGATTATGCCAAGCTGCCGCAGATCAAGGATCACAAGACGCGCGTCTACGGCGCGATGATCGCGCAGCTCGACCGGCGCATCGGCGATGTGATGACGAAGCTCAAAGAGCTCGGGATCGACGACAACACGCTCGTCATCTTTACCAGCGACAATGGCGGTGCCTGGTACACGGGTATCAATGATCTGAATGCGCCCTATCGCGGATGGAAGGCGACGTTCTTCGAAGGCGGGATCCGTACTCCTTTCTTCATGCGCTGGCCGGGACATCTCGCGCCAGGATCGACGCGCGCCGACGTAACCGGGCATATCGATCTCTTCTCGACCATCGCCGCCGCCGCGGGGGCCAAGGTGCCGGCCGACCGGATCGTCGACAGCGAGGATATATTGGCGGGCCCCGCAAAGCGGACGGCACTTTACTGGCGGTCGGGCGATTATCGCGTCGTGCGCGCGGGTGACTGGAAGCTGCAGGTAACGAAACGGCCCGAGAAGGTGCGCCTGTACAATCTCGCGGTCGATCCGACCGAACGGCACGACCTGTCAGCAAGCGAGCCGCAGCGCGTCGCGCAATTGCGTGCGATGATCGACGCGCAGAACAAGGGCATGGCAAAGCCGATCTGGCCCGGGCTGGTCGAAGCACCCGTACGGATCGACGTGCCCCAGAATGCGCCGTGGAAGGACGGGCAGGATTATATCTACTGGACGAACTGACGCGCGCTAGCGTTCGACCTTCGTCGCCAGGATCACCGACGTCGTCGTGCGCTCGACGCCGTCGAGCAGCCCGATCTCATCGATCAATTCGTTGAGCTGCGCACCATCCTCGGCCTCGAGCATCGCGATGATGTCATATTCGCCGCTGATCGCGTGGATCGCCTGGACCAGCGAGAAGGCTGCGAGCGCCTGCTCGACCTCGCGGTGAAAGCGCGGCAGCGTCTTGATCATCATATGCGCGCGCACGCGGCTCGCGGCAAAGGCGTTGCCGAGCCGCACCGTATAGCCCGCGACGATCTTTTCCTCTTCGAGCCGCGCGAGCCGCGAATAGATCGCGCCGCGCGAAATGCCGAGCTCCTTCGCGAGCTGCGCGATCGTTTGCCGCGCATCGTCGCGCAGCAGGGTGAGCAGGCGTTCGTCGATCTCGTCGAGATTGACGCCCGATTGCGGCATCAGTCGGCCAGCTTTTCGTCGGCGAAGATCGCCACCTGTGGAGTCCCCCCGGCGCTCATCCGCCCACGATACATGCCAAGGTCGTTGATGGCAAAAGCCGGGCGCCCGTCGGGGCCTATCGCGATCAGTCCGCCGTCGCCGCCGATCGCGCCGACCGCCATGATCGTGGCTTGGGCCGCTTCCTTCATGCTCTCGCCCTTCCACGCGACGCGGTCGCACACCTGCCGCGCCGCGCTCTCGCGGATGAAATATTCGCCCGATCCGGTCGCCGACACCGCGCATTGCCCGTTCTTGGCATAGGTGCCCGCGCCGATGATCGGGCTATCGCCGATGCGGCCCCAACGCTTGCCGGTCATCCCGCCGGTCGAGGTCGCGGCCGCCAGATTGCCCTCGGCATCGAGCGCGACCGCGCCGACGGTGCCGAACAAATGCGTCGGATCGATCGCCGATACCTGTTTCTCGCGCCAGCGCAGCAGCCCCTGCCAACGCTCCTCGGTGCGGAACCAGCTTGGGTCGACCTGCTCGAGCCCGCGCTCGACCGAGAAACGATCGGCGCCGTCGCGCGCCAGCATCACGTGCGGGCTCTTGTCCATGACCGCGCGCGCGAGGTCGATCGGGTGGCGTGTGCGCGTCACGCCCGCGACCGCGCCGGCCTTTTGCGTCTTGCCGTCCATGATCGCGGCATCGAGTTCATTCTTGCCCTCGGCGGTGAACACCGCGCCGCGCCCGGCGTTGAACAAGGGATTATCTTCGAGCACGCGCACCGCCGCAGCGACCGCGTCGAGGGCTGCGCCGCCCTTGTCGAGCACCGCACTACCGATGCGCAGCGCCTCGTCGAGCCCGGCGCGATACGCCTTCTCCTTTTCGGGCGACAGCGTCTTGCGCTCGATCACCCCTGCGCCGCCGTGGATCGCAAGCGACCAGCGCGGCACCTCGACAATCTCGCCCGCGCGCACCGCATAATTGCGGACAAAGACCGGGGCATCGACCTGTCCCGAGGGCAGATGGAGCACCGACCCGGGGCCAACCCCGGTGACCTTGACGCGCGGGGCATCGAGCGGCCCGCGCTGTGACAGATTGCGCAGCCCTGCGCCGTCGACCACCCACGCATAGCCGTCGGCCTCGGTCGCATAGATGCGCGCGCGGCCATCGGGTTCGACCGCGAGCGCTGCGCTCTCGTCGACGCCGAGGCCGAGCATCGCGGGTTGGTCTGCCGGGCGGCCGACCTGCGCCTTCGCGACGAAGGCGAACAGGCGGCCCAGCCGTTCGCGTTCCTTGAAATGCGTGTCCGTGACGATACCCTTCAGCAGTGCGAAATGCAGGAAATCGCCCTCGATCGTGTTGGCGGGGCCGAACGGATCGGCGAGCGCCTCGGGGCTTTTGATGCTGCCGTCGTCCATCGCGCCGTAAAGCTTCTCGCCCTGGATCGCGAGGCCGGCGCTCGTGCCCGCGAGCGGCTTTCCTGCCGCCACATGCGCGTTGAGGATGTCGCCGACCGGAGTGCCGCGCCAGTAACGGACATAGCGCGCCTGGTCGCCGCCCGCGATGAAGATGCCGTCGGCCTTCTTCAGCCGGTCGAGGATCTTCTTGTTCGCCGACTGCGACCGGCCGTGGAAGACGAAGATTTCGGTCGACTGGATGCCGCCGATGTCGTGGAAAAATTCCTGCCCGATTTCCTTGCCATAAGATGCGCTGATCACGACGATATGACCGTTCCCGGCTTTGCCGAAGAACCATTTCATCGCGTCGATGTTGCGGTCGCCGCCGCCCATCAGCAGCAGCCCGCCCGAAACCGGGCCCGGCGTCGGCGTGTTCAATTTGCCGAAGACATAATGCTCGTACGGCTTCTCTTTGGCCTCTTTCGCGAGCGCAGGCGCGAGCGACAGCCACAGTCCCGCGAGCAAAAGCCAGAATCCCCGCATGATCGAACGCATCTGTCTTCCCTCTGACGACCCTCAACATCGCCACGTTACATAATGACGGCGTCAAAAGACAATATGATTTCCAATTTCACCATAGTGATTGAAATTATCGACGTTTTCTGGTCGAGTGGATGAAATATCCGGTTGGTGGGCGAACGCGTTTGATTCGGGCCGGAGCAAGCAGGGGGTTGATTAATGAGCAATTTCGGGAAACGGGCGTTTCGGATCGCCCTTGGGATAGGGGTCTGCGCGCCGGCACTGGCCGCGCCCGCCTTTGCGCAGGACGCTACCGAGGGCAGCGAAGAAATCATCGTCACCGGTTCGCGCATCCCGACGATCCAGGATCAGGGCCCGTCGCCCGTCACGACGATCGATTCCGACACGATCCGCGCCAACGGCTATACCAGCGTTCCCGAACTGCTCGCCGCGATGACGCAGAACAGCGGCGAGACGCAAAGCCCGCAGTCGGGCAGCAGCGCCGACTTCACCCCCGGCGCGCAGCAGGTCGATCTTCGCGGCCTCGGTCCCAATCACACGCTCGTGCTGGTCAACGGCCGCCGCATCGCCGACTTCCCGCTCCCCTATATCGGCCGCAGCAACTTCACCGACATTTCGAACATCCCCGTCAGCCTGATCGACAAGGTCGAAATATTGAGCGGCGCCGCCTCGGCCATCTATGGCTCGGATGCGATCGCCGGGGTCGTCAACTTCAAGATGAAGGAACGGCTCGACGGCATCACGCTCGACTATCGCCACGGGCGCACCCAGCATGGGGGCGGGCTGTCGCACCGCGTGACCGCGACCGGCGGCTGGTCGACCGACCGGTTCAGCATCGTCGGCGGCATCGAATATCTCGATCAGCGTCCGCTCTGGGGCTTCCAGCGCAAGATTCAGGACAGCACCGACGACAGCCCCGTTGCATCGAGCCGCATCGCGCGGCGCACCTTCTATCGCGCGGATTATAACGACGATTATATCACCCCTGACGCCGGGACGTGCGAGCGTCTGTCGAACCTCAATTTCGGGACGGTCGCGCTCTACAACCGGCCTCGCTACGGCGATTTCTGCGGCAGCAAGGAATCGATCGGTTACGGCACGATCATTTCGGGTCGCAAGGGCTTCAACAGCTTCGCCAGCGCCACCTATGAACTGTCGGACAATGCCAAATTGTTCGTCGACGCACAGCTCGGGATCAGCAAGGTCCGGCTGATGTACGACGTGACGAGCTGGGCCTTCGAACAATCGTCGAGCAGCTCGGACAACTATTTCTACAACAGCTTTACGGGGCAGATCGAGGACTGGGGACGCCAGTTCACGCCGGAAGAAACCGGCGGGTTCGAGATGCAGCGCAGCAAGCAGACGACGTACAGCATTACGCCCGGTATCCGCGGCAATTTCGGCAATGCCTGGAATTACGAGGCGTCGTTCAACTACAGCCGTTACCAGTCGATCGTGCGCTGGCCGCAAATCATCAACCAGAAGGCCAAGGACTTCTTCTTGGGCGCGCAGGACGGGATCGGCGAGGATGATTATCCGTCGTTCAACGCCGATCCGGCGAACCTCTACCGCCAGCTCACGCCCGCCGAATATGACAGCATCTCGGCGGACACCGTCTATCGTCCGTACAGCTGGACCAGCAATGCGCAGGCGACGCTGACCAACGGCGAATTGTTCCAACTGCCCGCCGGGCCGGTCGGGATCGCGCTCGTCGCCGAATATGGCAAACAGGGCTATAATCTCCGTCCCGATCCGCTCGCGCTTACCGACTATTACTATAGCTGGAAGGACAGCGACGGCTCGGGCAAGCGCAGCCATGCCGCGATCGGCGGCGAAGTGCGCGTTCCTGTGCTCGATTTCGTCACATTGACCGGTGCCGGCCGTTACGACCGCTTCGGCTATGCCGGGCGCCACGCCGACAAATTCACCTATAATGGCGGTATCGAGGTGCGCCCGACGGACAGCCTGCTGTTCCGCGCCGCCTATGGCACCGCCTTCCGCGCGCCCGACCTCCACTATCTGTTCACCGGCCCCGGCAATGTCGAAAGCAGCGTGATCGATTATTATACCTGCCGGCAGGATACCCCCGGCGCGGGGATCAGTGACTGCGAGGATTATGACGTCGATATCGTCGCGCAGCGCAGCGGCAACCGCGACCTCAAGGCCGAAACCGGCAAGACGCTGACCGCTGGCGCCGTCTTCTCGCCGTCGCGCAACTTCCATGTTTCGGTCGACTATTTCCGCGTATCGCTCGACAATCAGGTCAACGACCTGCGCGCCAGCGAACTGACGCGCGACGAGGCTGATTGCCGCCCTGACGGTGCCGGGAACACCACGCTTGACCCGAATTCGCCGACCTGTCTCGCGGCACTGGCACGCGTCAACCGCTTCGCGACCGGCGCATTGGCGGGCGAGATCGAGTCGATCTCGATCAATCCGATCAACGTCGCGCGCGAAAAGACGAGCGGTATCGACATCGCCTTCCGCGGCACATTGCCCACGAGCTTTGGCGACTTCACCCTGTCGCTCGCGCACAGCCATGTGTTCAAGCACACGCTGGTCCAATACACGGGCGATCCCGTCGAGAATAAGCTGGCGGCCGATAGCGGTTATTATCTGCCGCGCGACAAGTCGAACGGCAGCATAAGCTGGGCCTCGGACGGGCTGCAATTCACCTTCTCGGGCACGCGCCTCGGCAAGCTGCCGAACTATGACGAGGACGCCTTCATCAAGGCGAGCTATTTGTTCAACGCGACGCTGCAATATGATTTCACCGATCATATGCGCGGGTCGCTGACGGTGCGGAACGTCTTCGACAAGATGCCGGTGAAGGATCCCACCTGGTCGGGCTATCCCTATTATAACACCAGCTGGTTCGACAGCATCGGCCGCAGCGTGTTCCTGCAGCTCACCTACAAGCTTGGCGGTTCACCGCTCTAGGAAGGACGCAGGGGCGGGCCGAGCCGGCTCGCCCGCCCGCAGGCGAGGTCCGGGGTAATTGGCCGGGCGATTGTTTTGTGGCAGGCCGGGCATCCCGCTTTTTGCACCGGAGACATCATGCGCGCCCTGCTGCTTACGATCGCCCTGCTGGGCCCCGCTATTCCAGCCGCCGCGCAGGATGCGGTCGTCGATACCCATGTCCATCTGCACAAGGGCGAGGCGTCGGTCGCCGAATATCGCGCGCAGCTGAAAGCAGCCGGTCAGCCGGTTTCCGCGTTCGGCGCGATGTGGTTCGGCGGCCCCAATCAGGCGCTCGTCGGCGACCCCGCCGATATTGGCAGGCGTAACGACGCGCTGATCGCGCTCGCGGCAAAGAATCCCGACATGATCGCAATCGCGACCGTCCACCCCTATGACGGCGACGCTGCGCTCGCCGAGGTCGACCGCATCGCCGCGCGCGGGGTCAAGCTGCTCAAGATCCATCCGCACACCCAGAAATTCGACGCCGCCGACCCGCGCGTGCTGACGCTCGTCAAGCGCGCGGGCGACCGGGGGATGATCGTCGTGATGGACAATGCCGGCATCGTCCCCGACGACAATGAGACACTCTTCAACCTCGCGCTCGCGGCGCCGAAAACGAAGTTCATCTTCGGCCATATGGGCGGGCTGGGCTTCCGCTTCTGGAACATCCTCGCGCTCGCGCGCACCGCCGAAAATCTCTTCGCCGACAATATCTATTTCGACATTTCCGCGAGCGTGATCCTTGCCGCGGACTCGCCGATCGAGGCCGAATATGTCTGGACGATCCGCAACGTCGGCGTCGACCATGTGCTGCTGGCGTCGGACTTCCCGCAAATCTCGTTGCCGAAGACGCTCGAGGCCTTCGCGAAGCTCGACCTCACCGACGAGGAGCGCGCCAAGATCCGCTCGGGCAACGCGCGAAAGCTGCTCGGGCTCTAGACGATCGCGAGCGCGAACAGCAGCGACACGGCAAAGCTCGTCAGCGAGGCGAGCAGCACCGGGACCCCCGCGCGCCAGCCCATTTCGAGCAGCAGGTCCAGCCGCGTACGCATCGCGGTCGCGGTGACCGCTAGCAGCAGCAGCGCCTTCGACGCGGTCAGCGCCCCGCCGCGCGCTGCATCGGGGATCGGCGCAAGGCTGTTCAGCGTCACCAGCGCAAAGAAGGCGACGATGAACCAAGGGAGGGCAAGGCGGCGCCAGATGCGTTTCTCACCGCCGTCCTCGGGCTTGAGCAGCAGCCCGACGAGCGCGACCACGGGCGCGAGCAGCGCGACGCGCGCCAGCTTGACGATCGTCGCGCTCGCCCCCGCCGCGTCCGAAAAGGCGTAACCGCCGCCGATCGCCTGTGCGACGTCGTGGATCGACGCCCCGATCAGGAACCCGGCCTGCGCGTCGCTCAGGCCGAAGCGCGCCGCCAGCAAAGGATAGATCGTCATCGCGAGCGCGCTCGCGAGCGAGACGCCGACGAGGGTCAATGCGAATTGCGCCTGCGACAGCCGCTGCTTCCCGATGACGCCATAGAGCGCCAGCGCCGCGCTCGCGCCACAGATCGCCGTCGCGCCGCCCGCGAGCAGCCCGGCATAGGGCGACTGACCCGAAATCCGCGCGCCCAGAAATCCCGCGCCCATTGTTAGCGTCATGATGATGATCAGCGCCGCGAACGGCACCGGCCCCAGCACCGCGATTTGCAGAAAAGTAACCTGCAACCCCAGCACCACGATGCCGATGCGCAGAAAGGTGCGCGAGGCGAAGTCGAGCCCGCGGTGCGTCGCCTCGTTCGTCGAGATGAAATTGAGCGCCAGCCCGACGAGCAGGCCGAGCAGGATGATCGGAAACCCATAATGGTCGGACAGCCATGCCGCCGCCGCCGAAGCCACCGCGCAGGCGGCGAGGCCCGGGAACAGGCTGCCCTTCGGCGCCGTACCCGCCATTGTCTGCGCCAGATGCAATTCGCCGAACAAGTCGCCGCCGCTCGGCAAATTATTCCAATGCGCGTGGCGCATCGATGTCAGATCGTTTCTGTCCAGCGCTGTCATAATGTCGCGCCATATCGTGAAGCCGGGCAGGCGCGCAAGGCTTCTCTTGCGGTGCGCGGCGCGACGCGCCAAAGCAGACAACGATAGTCAGCAGGCCAACGGGGAGATGCGCTGCCGTGACAGGGATTTGCCAGCCGGGGACG
The DNA here is from genome assembly GCF_014873485.1 of Sphingopyxis sp. OAS728. Lineage (NCBI taxonomy): Bacteria > Pseudomonadati > Pseudomonadota > Alphaproteobacteria > Sphingomonadales > Sphingopyxidaceae > Sphingopyxis > Sphingopyxis sp. OAS728. The sequence goes on from NZ_JADBDT010000001.1 coordinate 3,760,010, forward strand.
GAGCGCAAGCGCGCATGACCCGGGCAACGATCAAGGATGTCTCGCGCGTCGCGGGCGTGTCGATCAAGACCGTGTCGCGCGTGCTCAACAAGGAACGCTATGTCAGCGACGACATGCGGCAAAAGGTCGAGGAGGCGGTCGCCCGCCTCAACTATCACCCCAGTCAGGCGGCGCGCACGCTCGCGGGGAAACGCTCGTTCCAGATCGGGCTGATCCACGACAACCCCAGCCCCTATTATATCTTCAACATGCAGGCGGGGGTCGGGCAACGTTGCCGAGAGGCCGACTTTCGCATGATCGTCCAGCCCTGCGACATCAACTCGCCCGGCCTTGTCGACGACATCGGCGCGCTGATCGATCAGGCGCAGCTCGACGGCATCATCATGACCCCGCCGGTGACCGACGTCGGCACCGCGCTTGCCGAACTGTTCCGCCGCAAGATCCCCGTCGTGCGCGTCCAGCCGGGCACCGACCTGACCGCGACCTCGGCGGTTTACATCGACAATGTGCAGGCGGCCGACGACATGACGGCGTACCTGATCTCGCTCGGCCATCGCCGCATCGGCTTCGTCACAGGGCACGGCAATTATTTCGCGAGCGGCCAGCGGCTGACCGGATACCGGCAGGCGCTCCAGCGCGCAGGGATAGGCTTCGACGCGGCGCTGGTCTTTCCGGGTCAGTTCGATTTCCAGTCGGGGACCGCCGCGGCCGAAGCGCTGCTGGCGCTCGACCAGCCGCCGACCGCAATCTTCGCGAGCAGCGACGACATGGCCGCGGGCGTGCTGGCAGCGGCGCATCGGCTCGGCGTATCGGTGCCTGACCAATTGTCGGTCGCCGGCTTTGACGACACCGACCTCGCGCAGGTCGTCTGGCCGTCGCTGACCACGATCCACCAGCCGATCCGCGACCTCGGCTACGCCGCCGCCGACCTGCTGCTCGAATTCGGCGAGACGATCGAGCGGCGGCAATTGCCGCACAAGCTCGTCGTGCGCGGTTCGACGGCGGCGCCGAAAGGTTGAAAACGACCGGTTGTTGCCGATAGAGATGTGAACCCCGGCGAAAGCCGGGGCCCAGAATTCCAACGCTGACCTCGGCGCTTCCGCGCTGGGCCCCGGCTTTCGCCGGGGTTCACAAAGGGCAGCTGCCCACCCCATTCCTGCCACTATGAAAAAACGTCTGTCCTTTCCGATATGACAACGTTATCTCATCTGCACGACAGATAGATTCGGGAGAGACGATCTTGGCGCAAATCGCCGATAAACGCCGCTGGCTCGTGGTGGGGCTCGTCTTCATCGCGATCGTCCTCAACTATGTCGACCGCCAGATCCTTGCGCTGCTCAAGCCGACGCTCCAGCTCGAGTTCGACTGGACCGACCGCGATTACAGCCACATGGCCTCGGCCTTCCAGTTCGCCGCCGCGCTCGCCTTCCTCGGCACCGGCTGGTTCATCGACAAGGTCGGGCTGCGCTGGGGTTTCGCGATCGGCGTCGGCGTGTGGAGCCTCGCGGGCATGGCACATGCCTTTGCAACCACCGTATCGGGCTTCGTCGCCTCGCGCGCGGTGCTCGGCGCGGCGGAATCGATCGGCACCCCGGCCGCGGTGAAGACCGCCGCGACCTACTTCAACGCGAAGGAGCGAAGTTTCGTCCTCGGCCTCGGCGGTATCGCGCCGAACGTCGGCGCGATCCTGACGCCTTTGCTCATCCCGCTGATGGCGCTGATGTGGGGCTGGCAGGCGACCTTCCTGATCGCCGGCGGGCTCGGGCTCGTCTGGGTCGTCGTGTGGTTGATGGTCCGGATTCCCGAGCAGCCGAACGCCGCGCGCGACGCCGCGGCGCCGCCGATTCCGTGGAGCAGCCTGCTCCGCGATCGCCGCCAATGGGCGGTTATCCTCGGGAAAGCGCTCACCGATCAGGTGTGGTGGTTCCTGCTTTTCTTCATGCCCGACCTTTTCCACCGCGTCTTCGGGCTGACGCAGGGCACGCTCGGTCTGCCCGTCGCCTTCGTCTATTTCATGGCGGCGCTTGGCGGCATCACCGGCGGCTATCTGCCCTCCTATCTGATGGGCCGCCGCGGCTGGACCGTGAACGCTGCGCGCAAGACGACGATGCTCATCTATGCGCTGCTCATCCTGCCCGTGCCCTTGCTCGTCGGGGTCGACAGCGCATGGGTCGCCGCGATGATCCTCGGCCTCGCGCTCTTCGCGCATCAGGGCTTCTCGACCAATCTCTTCGGCCTCACCACCGACGTCTTCCCCGCGCGCATCGTCGGCTCGGCGATCGGGATCGGCGCCTTTGCCGGCAATTTGTCGGGCATGGCGATGATCGAGTTCGCGGGCTGGTCGCTCGACACGGGCAGGGGCTATCTGCCGATGATGCTTGTCTGTGCTTTCACCTATCTCGTCGCGCTCGCGGCGATCCACCTCATCCTCCCGCGCATCGTCGCCGTCGACGAGGAGGACGACGGCGAAGTGCAGGTGCTGGCGCATTGATGGAAAAAATGGATCATATCTGGTGCTCCCCGGCGAAAGCCGGGGCCTATCTCCTGCCGCCTACTGGACCCCGGCTTTCGCCGGGGAACACGAAGGGCGACATCTAACGAACCGCATACGAAACCCGCTTCCCTCCCATCCGATTATGGAGTATATGACAGCGATGTCAGATTTTCTTCCCGCTCCCGCCAATGTGACCTTCGCCGGTCATGAGATTTCACCCATCGCCTGGGGCATGTGGCGCTTCGCCGGTGTCGATGTTTCGACCGCGCGCGCGCGCATCGATGCCGCCTTCGAAACGGGCGTCAACCTGTTCGACACCGCCGACATCTATGGCTGCGACACACCCGGCGGCTTCGGTTCGGCCGAGGCACTCCTTGGCGACGTCTTCGCCGAAGCCCCCGGCCTTCGCGACAGGATGATCCTCGCGACCAAGGGTGGGATCATCCTCGGTGTGCCGTACGACAGCAGCCACGCCTATCTCACGTCGGCGATCGACATCTCGCTGAAACGCCTGCGCACCGACCATGTCGAACTGTGGCAGATCCACCGCCCCGACCTGCTCACCCATCCGCAGGAAATCGCGCGCGCGCTCGAGGATGCGCACCGCGCGGGCAAGGTCGGCGCGATCGGCGTGTCGAATTTCACGCCTGCCCAGACCGCGGCGCTCGCCAAATTCCTTCCCGTTCCCGTGGTCAGCCACCAGAGCGAATTTTCGCCGCTCCACCTCGCCCCGCTCTTCGACGGCATCTTCGACCAGTCGATGGCCGAGGGGATGAGCTTCCTCGCCTGGTCGCCGCTCGGCGGCGGCCGGCTTGGCGATCCGGCCGACGAGCGCACGCGCGCAGTCGCCGGACTGCTCGACGCGAAGGCCGCCGAATATGGCGTCTCGCGCGCCGCCGCGACCTACAGCTGGGTGATGGCGCATCCCGCGCGCCCGATCCCGATCGTCGGCACGCAGAATGTCGATCGTATCAAGGAAATTCCGCAGGCCTTCGCCCCGCGCTGGACGCGCGCCGAATGGTACGCGGTGCTGCAAACTTCGATGGGAGAGAAACTGCCATGACCGACCGCTCGTGCGAAGTCAGCTGGTTTTCGGCGCTCTGCGACGACGACTATGAATTTCTCGGCGTCCCCGACCCGATGCTGAAATCGAGCTGGGAGCATTGCCGCGACATCGTGATGCAGGCCGACTCCTTGGGGTTCGACAATATCCTGCTGCCCTCGGGCTATGCGCTCGGCATCGATACCACCGCCTTCGCCGCGGCGATCGCGACGATGGTGAAGCGCATCCGCCTGCTGATGGCGGTGCGCATCGGCGAAAGCTGGCCGCCGCAACTCGCGCGCCAGATCGCGACGATCGACCAGATCCTCGGCGGCCGCCTGACCGTCAACATCATCTCCTCGGACATGCCGGGCGAGACGATGGACTCCGAACCGCGCTACCGCCGCACCGTTGAGGCGATGCATATTCTGAAGACCCTGCTCAACGGCGAGGCGCTCGACCATGACGGCGAGTTCTGGAAGCTGCAGGTCGCCCCCGCGCGTGTCGGCACCGTGTCGGGCAAGGCGCCGCCGCTCTATTTCGGCGGCCTCTCGCCCGCCGCGCGCGACGCCGCGGCAAAGGGCTGCGACGTCTTCCTGATGTGGCCCGACCGCGAAGAGGTGGTGAAGGAGATCATCGCCGATATGACCAAGCGCGCCGCAGCCTATGGCCGCACGCTCAAATTCGGCTACCGCGCGCACATGATCGTGCGCGATACCGAAAGCGAGGCGCGCACCGCTGCCGACCGCCTGCTCTCGAAACTCGACGCCGCAAAGGGCGCCGAAATCAAGGCCAAGTCGCTCGACTCGCAAAGCTTCGGCGTCAACGCACAGGTCGCGCTGCGCGAAGCCGCGTCGGACGATGGCTATGTCGAGGATAATCTCTGGACCGGCGTCGGCCGCGCCCGCTCGGGCTGCGGCGCCGCGATCGTCGGCGATCCCGATCAGGTGCTCGCGAAGCTCAATCGTTATCAGGATATGGGCATCGAGGCGTTCATCCTCTCGGGCTATCCGCACGCCGCCGAAGCCGACCTCTTCGCGCGCCATGTGCTGCCGAAGATGAAGCACGGGCGGCTGGAGGTCTAACCATTCGTCACCCCGGACTTGATCCGGGGTCCACGAAGGCCAACGCCACCCTTGACGTCATGGATCCCGGATCAAGTCCGGGATGACGATGGTGTGTGGGTGGATGCCCCGCCTCCTCGATGAGACGTAGGAGAGAGGGAGACGGGGCGAGCGCGCTAAAGCAGAGCGCGCCTTGCCCGTCGATTAACCGAAGGTGTTATCCCGCCCAAACTGCGGCATAAAGTTCCGCCATCTCTTCTGCATTCGGCACGCGCGGGTTGTTCGCGGGCGACCCCGACGCCGCCGCCTGCGCGCACATCGTCGGGACCAGCGCGTCCCAGCGCGCCGCGTCGATCCCCCACGCCGCGGGCCCCGGCACCTCGAGCTCGCGGTTGAGCGCCGCCAGTTCGCCCAGCAGCCGCGCCACCGCTGACTGATCACCCTCGGCTTCGTCCGCCACCCCCATCGCCCTTGCGCAGTCGCCATAGCGATGCAGCGCCGCGGGTGCCGACCAGGCGGTCACTGCGGGTAGCAGCATTGCGTTCGACAGCCCGTGCGGGACATGGAAATGCGCTCCGATCGGCCGGCTCATCCCGTGGACCAGCGCGACCGAGCTGTTCGAAAAGGCGATCCCCGCCTGCGTCGCGCCCAGCATCATCGCCTCGCGTGCCGCCGCGTCCATCGGGTCGCTGCACACGCGCCGCAGGTTCGGCGCCAGCGCGCGCATCGCGAGCAAGGCCATGCCGTCGCTGAACGGATTGGCGCGCTTCGACACATAGGCCTCGATCGCATGGACCAGCGAGTCGATACCCGTATCGGCGGTTAGTCTCTTGGGTTTGGTGAAGGTCAGCTCATAATCCACGAGCGCGGCGATGGGCAGGTAAGCCAGCCCCGGGCACAGCATCTTCTCGTCGGTCGCTTCGTCGGTGATGATCGTGAAGCGCGTCGCCTCCGACCCCGTGCCCGCCGTGGTCGGGATCGCGATCACCGGGAGCCCCGGCGCGTCCTGCACATGCGGCGCCTTGTAATCGGCCATCGCCCCGCCGCGCATTCCTAGCAGCGCGATCGCCTTCGCGCTGTCGAGCGGACTGCCCCCGCCAAAGCCGACGACGCAGTCGTGATCGCCCTCCAACAGATAGGCGACCCCGGCATCGACCGACGCCACCGTCGGGTCGGGCACCGTCTCGGCGAACACCCGCGTCGCGATCCCCGCCGCGGCCAGCCCGTCGACCAGCTCGGCCACACGCCCGCTGCTCACCAGATAGCCGTCCGTCACGACCAGCGGCCGCGACAGCCCCAGCGACGCCAGCACTTCGGGCAATTGCTTCGACGCGCCGCCGCCGATCCGGAAAATGCGGGGCAGGGCGATGCTGGCGATACTCAACTGACCATCTCCTCACGGATCGTTTTGCGCGCCATCCAGAACAGCGCCGAGGCGAGCGCGCCGAACAGGATGAAGATCATCAGCGACCAGCGCACGCCCTCCGCCGACCCTAGCCCCATCGGGCCCGAGAGGAAATCGCTGACCGCGCCGACCCCGAGCGGGCCGAGGCCCAGCCCGAGCAGGTTGATGATGAACAGCAGCACCGCCACCGCCGTCGCGCGCGTCTGCGGCCGCACCAGCCCTTGCACCGCGGCGAAGCCCGGCCCGTACCAGAGCGTGTTGAGCACCGGCGGAAAGGCGAACATGACCAGCGCGAACACTGCAGAGTCCGCGAGCAATCCGGCGATGTAAAAGGGGATGCCGAGAAAGGTCGAAACCGCCGGGATCGCCACATAGGCGCGGAGATCACGCGCGCCATATTTATCGGCGAGCTGCCCGCCCATCCACGTACCGAGCGCGCCCGTGAGCCCGAGCACGATGCCGAGCGCGACGCCGAGAAACCCCGTGAGCCCCAGCCCGAAATCGCCCGCGATCACCGTCAGCTCCGCGGCATGGTTGCGGAAGAAGAAGGGCGCGAGGAACGCCGCGGCGCCATAGCCGATGAACGCCTTGATCGCGGCGGCAAAGGCGATGAGCCAGAAGGTGCGCTTGCCGCGGATCTCCGCCATCGCGGTCTTGAAATCGGGCCGCGAGGCCTTCAGCGCCGCCAGATCGGCATTCATCTGTTGCCGCCGCGGCTCCTTCAGCGTCGCCCATGCGATCAGCGCCATCAGCACGCCCGGCGCCCCCGCGACCAGAAACGCCGTCCGCCACCCCCACGCATCGGCGATCAGCCCGCCCAACGCGAGGCCGAGCAGCCCGCCCAAGGGAATGCCAAGCGAATAGAAAGCGAGGGCGGAGGCGCGCTTTTCCTTTGGCGTATAGTCGGTGATCAGCGAATGCGCGGGCGGCGTACACCCCGCCTCGCCAATCCCGACGCCGATCCGGCACAGCACGAGCTGCACGAAGTTCTGCGCAAAGCCGCACGCGACGGTGAACACGCTCCACAGCCCCGCGGCCGCTGCGATGATCCGCGGCCGGTCGCCCGTCTCGGCAAAGCGCGCGATCGGGATGCCAAGCACGGTATAGAAAAGCGCAAAGGCGAGCCCCGTCATCACCCCGAGCTGCCAGTCGGCCAGATGCAGTTCATTCTTGATCGGCTCGGCAAGGATCGAGACGATCTGCCGGTCGAGAAAGTTGAGGATATAGATGATCAGCAGCACCGTCAGCGCATAGCGGCGGTACGCCGGGGACACGGGCGAAACGAGGGGCTGGGCGGGGGCTTCGGTCGTCATCTCATCCTCTCTCGATTTTCTTTTTCTTCGTTATCGCGCTTCATATGATCCCCGGCGAAAGCCGGGGCCCACGAAGGCAAGCGCAGTCTTGAAATTATGGGCCCCGGCTTTCGCCGGGGATCACAACGCAACACCCGTAGAAGCCCGATTGACTCCCTCTCCCGACACGATATGACAGCGTTGTCTGAAAGGAAAGCCTTTGCCCGAATTGCTCGTCCTCCAGTCGGTCTGGGGCCTCGACAAATGCCCCGGTTTCGACATCGAAAACCGCCTCGACGACGCGCTCAATGAAGTCGTCGCCGCGGGCTTCGACGGTGTCGGCGTCAACCTCGCGCGCACCGCGCGCACCGACGGCGTCGCGCGCGCGATGAACCCGCGCGGCCTCGCATGGGAGGGGCAGGTGCTCGTCCACGACGCCGCTCAGCTCACCCACTGGATCGGCGAGGCAGAGCGCCTCGGCGCGCACCATCTCAACGTCCAGATCGGCGGCCCGACCGCCGACTTCCGCGCCGCGCTGCGCCTGATCGACAGCCTCGTCGCCGCGGCGAAGGACGCGCCGCTCCCCGTCTGGTTCGAAACGCACCGCGGCCGCCTCACCAACGATCTGCTCTTCACGCTGCAATTGCTCGAGGAGCGCCCCGGCCTGCCGCTCACCGCCGACCTCTCGCATTATCCGGTCGCGGGCGAGATGGAGCTGCCGCTTCGCCCCGACCAGCTCGCGGCGATCGAGACGATCCTGCAGGGCAGCCATAATTTCCACGGCCGCGTGTCGACGACGCATCAGGTACAGGTCGCGCTGGGTGCGCCGCAGCATCAGGCCTGGCTCGACCAGCATGTCGCCTGGTGGCGCCGCGGCTTCGAACTCTGGCTCGAACAGGCGCGGGGCGACGACGCGTTGACCTTCATGTGCGAACTCGGGCCGCCGCCCTATGCGATCACCGCGCCCGACGGCCGCGAACTCACGAACCGCTGGGACGAAGCGCAGCGCATGCGCGACATCGTGCGCGGCCTGTGGAGCGAGGTCGCCGGCAGCGCCTGAACGCATCACGGCGCGACCGCATCCCGCCAGCGGACAAACGCCGCATCGGCCGCATCGCGCGACACTTGCGGCAAGAACTCCGCATCATATCGCGCCAGCGCCTTGAGGTCGCTCTCCCCGAATAACCCCGCACCCATGCCCGCCGCCAGCGCCGCGCCATAGGCGCTCGCCTCGCGCACGGCATGGCGTCGCACCGGCCGCTGCAAGGCATCGGCCTGCAACTGCATCAGCGTATCGCTCGCCGACAGCCCACCCGCGACGGGCAGCGCCTCGGGCACCGGCAGCGCCGCCGCGATCACCTCGGCAATCTCGCGAAAGCGGAACGCGATCCCCTGCAGCGCCGCGTGCGCGACCTGTCCGGGCCCGTCGGCAAAGCTCACCCCCGCGATCAACCCGCGCGCCTCGAATTTCCCGTGCGGTGCCCCCATGCCGGCGAGCGACGGCCGCACCACGACCTTCCCCGCATCGGCGACCGAAGCCGCCGCCGCCTCCATCGCCGCGGGCGACGAGAACAGCCCCAATCCGCCGCACAGCCATTCGATCATCGACCCCGTCGTGATCACCATGCCCTCGACGCAGAAGCGTGGCTTCCCGCTGGCAAAGGCCAGCGCCTCGGCGGGCATGCTGCTGTGGATCGTCTCGCGCGCATCGCCGGTTCCCGCCATCAGCACGCCCGACGTGCCATAGGTCGCCTTCCAGTCGCCGCGCTCCAGCGCGCCATGCGCGACCATCGCGGCCTCCTGATCGGCGATCAGCGCGGTGATCGGTACCCGCGCGCCGAGCACCGCCGGGTCGCTCTCTGCAATCGCGCCCCAGCTTTCGACCTGCGCCGGAAATATCGTCGCGGGCAGGCGCTGGTGGGCGAGCAGCGCCGCGTCCCAGCCGCTACCGTTCCCATAATCATAATAGCCCGTCAGCCACGCCGCCGAGGCATCGGTGACATGCGCGCCGCTGAGTTTGTAGGTTAGCCAGCTATCGAGCGTTCCCCATTGCAGCCCCGCCGGATCGCGCCCTGAAAGCGCAATCGCCGCGGGCAGCTTCGCCGACGGCACTTGCGGCCAGCCGGTGAACCCCGCCGCGCGCAGCTTCTTATATTCCTCGATCCCGCGCAGGTCGCTCCACACCAGCATCGGCGCGACGGGCTCGCCGGTGGCGCGGTCCCACAGGACGATGCTCGCGCGCTGCGTCGTCACCCCGATCGCCGCGACATCGGTGATGCTGCGCCCCGCCGCTGCCAGCGCGCCATCGATCACCGCGCGGCAGATCGTCCAGACCTCGGCTGCGTCCTGCTCGACCAGTCCGGGGGCAGGGAAGCGGCTCGCAATCGGCCTTTTGTCGACGCCCAGCACCACGCCCGCCGGATCGACCAGCATCGCGCGGGCGCCCGTCGTGCCCGCGTCGAGCGCGAGCAAAAGCTCAGGCATCGGGTATCAGATTGCCCGGGTTCATTATGCCCTCCGGATCGAGAGCCTGCTTCACCCGCCGCAGCAACGCAACGCCGCTCTCACCGAGATCATGGTGCAGATACGGCTTCCGCAGCCGCCCCGCGCCATGATGGTGCGCGACGCCGCCGCCATGTTTCGCGGTCGCTTCCATGATCGCGCGCCATCCGGCGAAATAGGCGGGTTCCATTTTCGCGCTGTCCTCGAAGGTCGCGGCGAAACTGAAATAGAGGTTGATGCCCGAACGATAGACATGGCTGCTGTGCGCCGATGCGTTGATCACGCCGGGAATCTGGTTGAGCGCCGCGATGCTGTCGTCATAGATCGCGCCGATCTCGCTCCACCGCCCCGAAATCTCGACCGTGTCGGCGACATAGCCGCGCTCGAACATGTCGCGCCAGCTCGGCACATGGTTGCGCTTTTCGATCCATTGCTTCGCCGCCATCGGGTCGCCGGCTTCAAGACCGGCGCTCGCACAAATCTCGTGCATCGCCGCCAGCTCGGCATCGACGCGCGCCTTGGGCCCTTCATGCACCATCAACAGCATCGCCTTGCCATCGCGTTCATAATCGCGGAACAGCCGCCGCACTTCGCGCCCGTCATATTGGCGCATCACCGGCGGGCGCCAGTCGGCGCGCACGATCTGTCGCTGCGCCTCGAATCCCGCGCGCATGTCGTTTGCGTAGAAGATGCTGTAATCGCGGTGCGGTGCCTTGGCGCGGAGCGAAAAGGTCACCCCGGTGATGACACCCATCACGCCTTCGGCGCCCATCAGCAGATGGCGAAGATCAGGCCCCGCCGCCGCGCGCACCGCCTTGCCCAGCGTCACCAGCTCGCCGTTCGGCAGCACCGCCTCGATCGAATGGATGATGTCCTCGATATTGCCATAAGCGGTCGAGAATTGCCCCGACGCGCGCGTCGCGACCCAGCCGCCGACGCTGCTGATCGCGATCGACTGCGGCCAGTGGCCGATCGTCAGCCCATGTGCTGCGACGGCCTCCTCGGCCTCCATGCCGTTCAGCCCCGCGTCGAAGCTCGCGAGCAGGTCGTCGCTGTCGATGTAACGCACGCGGTTCATGCTGCTCATGTCCAGCAGGATCGCATCGGGCGTCGGCTCGATCCCGCCGCACACCCCGCTGCCGAGGCCGTAGGGGATCAGCGGCACCCGCTTCTCGGCGGCGAGGCGCACGACCTTCTGCACATCCTCGACCGACTGCGGCCGCACGACGCATCCCGGCGCGGGCACCGTCTCGCCGCGCCAGTCACGCAGATGCTTGACCGCCCACTGGTCGTAACGGCGGGCGTTCAGCGCATCGGCGTCGCTCGCGACGCGGTCGGCGCCGATGGCGCTCGCCAAGGCTTCGGTTATCGAACTCATCTCACTCTCCCAAAAGCCTGCGGCTCTCATCGTTGATCGAGCGGCAATGCGCTATCTGCGCCGCCGTCTTGACGTCATCCCAGCCGAGCAGCGCGCCCATCGCCTCGGCAGCGGGGGCGAGCGCGGCAAGGCCCGCGCCCTCGTCGAACCAGGCGCGCGCGCTCCGCCGCACCCAATAATCCTCAAGGCTGGCGGCGCCCTCATGCGTCACGGCGCGCGCGGCCTCGGCGGCGACGTCGCCGCCCGCGATCAATATCTCGTTCGCTTCGTCGCCATAGAGGCGCGCCAGCCGTTCGGCGGCGCGCGGATCGAGGCGGTTCAGCCCCTCGCCGACGCCGCGCGATCCGCCGGGCAGCGGCGCATCGGCGGTCGAACAGGGCAGGGTGGGGACGCGCAGCCGCTCGACGACCAGATCGACCACCCGCTCGGCCATCGCGCGATAGGCGCTCAGTTTTCCGCCCGCGATCGACACCAGCCCGCCGGGCGAGGTCCAGATCTCGTCCTTGCGCGATACCTCGTTTGCCTTCTTGCCCGGCTGCGCGATCAGCGGCCGGACGCCCGACCACAGCGAGACGATCTCGGCGTCGCGGATCGGATCGATGGTCAGCGCCGCTTCGGTCGCGCGGAGCAGATAATCGATGTCGTCGCGTGTCGGTGCGGGCCAGTAATCGGCGCCATCGTGAAACACGTCGGTCGTACCGATATAGGTGAAGGCCCCGCGCGGCACCGCGAAGATGCTGCGTTTGTCGGGCGCGCGGATGATGATCGTCGAATGGATCGGCAACCGATCGCGCGGCAGCACCAGATGGATGCCGCGGCTCATCGACATGCGCGTGTCGCTTTCGCCCGCCTCCAGCCCGCGGACCTTGTCGACCCACGCGCCAGCGGCGTTGACCACCAGCTTTGCCTTGATGTGCGCGCCCAGCCCGTCGCCCAGCGTCGACGTCGCGACCAGCCCGTCGCCCGTCAGTTCGGACGCCGCCGCATGATTGACCACCACCGCACCCGCACCTTGCGCGCTGCGGATATTGGCGAGCACCAGCCGTGCATCGTCGGTCAGAAATTCGGGGTACAGCACCGCGCCATTCAGCTTGTCGGTGCGCATCAGCGGCTCGCGCCGTTGCAACTCGGCGAGCCCGATCACCTCATGCTTCTCGGCCTCGGGCACGCTGCCGAGCTTTTCGAAGGTCCAGAGGCCCGTCCGCAGCTTCGCGGTCATCGCCATGTTCGTCGTCGGGATCAGGAAAGGCGACAGCGTCGTCAGATGCGGCGCGATCTGCCGCAATATCTGCCGCTCCGACGCGGCTTCCTTGACCAGCGCAATGTCGCCCTGCGCCAGATAGCGCAGACCGCCATGGATCATCTTCGACGACCGGCTGCTCGTCCCGCTCGCATAGTCGCGCGCCTCGACGAGCGCGACCGACAGCCCGCGCATCGCCGCGTCGCGCGCGATACCCGCGCCGGTGATCCCGCCGCCGATCACCGCCAGGTCGAACGTCCGCGATTCCAGCTCGGCAAAGACCTGCCGCCGCGCGCGGGCGTCGAGTTGGGTGCTGCTCATGGCTTCACGCTAAGCGCATCACCCCGGCATTGGTATTGTATAATGGGAATGATATGGTGCGCGCCATGAACCTCCGCCGCCTCCGCCATTTCGATACCCTCTATCGCCTTGCCAGCTATGCGCGCGCGGCCGACGAACTTGGGCTGACGCAATCGGCGCTCACCCGCTCGATCCAGAAGCTCGAGGAGGAACTCGGCGCGACGCTCTTCGACCGCACCACCCATTATGTCCGCCCGACGAGCGACGCCGACCGGCTGATCCGTTCGGCGCGCGATGTCATCGCGGCGTCGGCGAACCTCGAACAGGAAGCGCGCGGGCTCGGCCAACCAACGGGCGGCACCGTCGCGGTCGGCAGCGGTCCCTATCCGCTGCAACCCCTGCTCACCGACGCGATCATACGCTTTGCCGAAATGCACCCGGGCGTGCGCGTCACCGTCACCGGCGGCCCGTCCGAACAATTGCTCGAAACGCTCGTCGACCGCCGCCTCGACCTCGTCGTCTGCAACCGGGCGAAATTCGCATCGTCGGGCCATGCCGACGAGGTTCTGTGCATCCCGCTGCCGCCCGAGCCGCTGATGCTCGTCTGCGCGCCCGACCATCCACTGGCGAAAGGCGAGGGCGACAGTGCCGACTTCGCCTGGGCGCTCCCGCGTCCCGCGCCGGGCAGCAATTTCCCCCGCGCGCTTCGTGCCCGCTTCGCCGCAGGCCAATTTCCCGATTACGAGCTCGACTCCACCGCCGCCTGCCTCGACATGGCGCGCAGTGGCCGCGCAATCACCGTCGTGCCGCAGCGGCTCGCCGAGCGCAGCGGCCTCGCGATGATCGCGCTCCCGCCAACCGAAGTTACCCGCGATGCGATCCATCTCCTCCGCAACCGCAGCCGCAGCGCGCTCGTCGCCGCCTTCGTTGCGGTGCTGAAGGAGGCCGCGGCTTAGAACCGCGCTCAACTTCCGTTCGTGCTGAGCTTGTCGAAGCACCGTTCTTCCTTTCGGGCGTTGGCAAGAAAAGAACGGCCCTTCGACAGGCTCAGGGTGAACGGGATACGTGTCAGGCGGAAGGAATGCCTTCGAACAGCGCTGCGTCGGCCGACCCGGCGCGATAAAACACCGGCGGTTGCCCGAACGGCGCCGCGACCATCACGTCACTACCGCCCGCGTAAGTCTGTCCCGACCACACATGCACCCACTCGGCGCCGGCGGGCAGGTAGGTCGTCCACTCGCGCTTGCCTGCCGCGATCACCGGCGCGACCAGCAGATCGGGACCGAGCAAATAGCTCGTCTGGATCGCGTAGGTCTCCGCATCATCCTCGAAATGCAGGAACAGCGGCCGCTGCACCGGCAACCCCGTCTCCGAAGCTTCCTTCGACAGCCGCCGGATATAGGGCGCGAGATGCGCATAAATCCGCGTCATCTTCGCAAAATGCGCGAGCAGTTCGGGATCGTCGTCATATTGCACATTCTGCCGCGGCCGATTGCCCTCGTGTGTGCGGATCATCGACGTAAATGCCGACATCTCGGCCCAGCGCATCGCCAGCTCGGCATCGCGCGTCGTGTCGAACAGGCTCGTGTAACCGCCGCAGTCGCTGTGATGATGCGCGTTGCCCAGCATTCCCGCCGACAGCGCGGCGCAGATCACCGTGCCGATCCCGTCGTGGCGCGAAAAATCGACCGACTGGTCACCCGCCCACAGCATCGGGCAATGGCCCTGCACCCCGGTCGCGCCCGACCGCATGAACACCATCATCTCGCCGGTCTGGCCGCGTCCCGCGATACCCTTGGCGTTTACTTCACCCCACAGCGCTGGCCAGCGGTTGTGCGCGGTCATCCCGCTCTCGCCATTCGCCAGCCGCACATCGACCGGCAGATATTCGCCGAAGTCCGCCATCCAGCCCGACAGCCCGAAATCGATCATCTTTTCGCCGATGATTGTGTCGGCGAACCACGCGGCCGCCGCCGGATTGGTGAAATCGACATGCCCGCAATCGAACTCGCCGAAGTCGATGACATAGGGCTCGTCCTTGTCGGGATGCATCACCATGAAGCCCTGCGCCGCCGCTTCGGCATAGAGCGGGCCGTCGACGGCGAGATAGGGGTTCACATAGCCGAGGAAAAGAACGCCGCGCTCCTTGAGCTCGGCGATCCGGGCCGGCAGGTCGGGATAGCGCTCCGCATTCCACTGCCAGTCCCAGAACAGCCGGTTGCCGAAGCTGGTGATCCGCAGGCCCACCCAATCCTCGCACCACAGCCCCGACACCGCGACCCCGGCCTCCTCATAGGCCTTCAATCGCGCAAAGCTGTTGTCGCCATCCTTCAGACCGATCACGGCACCTTTCAGCAGCCATTCGGGCAGCGGCGGCTGGCGCCCGAAACGATCCGACAACGCCGTGACCAGCTCGGTGAAATGCGGCCGCGCCCACAGCTCGATCTTCGCGGGAATTTCCCACACCTCGACCTCATGATAATCCGCGTTACGAAAATCGAACGCGGCATAGGCAAAGCTGTCGACATGCAGCGCATAGCGCCGCGAACTGACAAAGGTCGGCTGCGGATAATTGGTGTGCGCATAGCTGCCGCCGCCGCCCTTGCGGTGCGCCTCGACCTGCCGGAACAGCTCCGAGGAAGGGTCGCGCCCGACGCCGGGCTCGCTCGACCACAAAGGGAAATGCCGCCCGCGAAGGTCGAAGTAAGAGAATTGCTCGCCGCCGCCCCACACATGCTCGCCCGCATCGGCGGGTACGCGGAGCCACAGTCGGTTGAGCGTCGCGTCGAGCGCTGTCAGCGCGATCACCGCATTGTCGCCATCGCCTGAAACCACCGCTTCGAGCAGCCATGGCGATCCCGCCGTCTCGGCAAAACGCGCGACATTTCCCGCCACTTCGACATGCCCCAGCGCGATCCGCTCGATCACCTCCTGGCTCACGTCGAAATGCCCCAGCTTCGAATGAACATGCGGCACCCCGCGGCCGACGAAGAAACAGGGCACGCCGTCGCTGTGCGTCAGGATCACTTGCCCGCCGAGGCGGAGCGCAAAGCCGGTGTCGAGCGCATCGAGCGCCATAGGGGAGGATCCTTTCGCGGCCACAGGGTGGCCCGCCTATATAATTACCCCGCCGCGTCGTGGACGGACGCGGCGGGGCAGGGGGTTTTTAGAAGTTCATCCGCGCGGTGACGCCGAAATAACGCTCGGCATCGCGCGGCGTGATCTGGCGCATGAACGACGTACCGTTCGGGATGCGCTGGATCACGAACTGCTTGTCGGTCAGGTTCTTGACGATGAACGACAGGCTGTATTTGTCGTCGTCGGTGCTCACCTTGATCCCCGCATCCCAGATCGCATAGGCCTTCTGGAACGCGTTGGGGTTCTGGTTGATGTCGAACTGGGTGCGGCTCTGATAGACGAGCGAGCTGTTCAGATCGACGTTGAACCCGTCGATATTCAGCGGCAGGCGCCAGTCCATCGTCACCGTGCCCTTATATTTGGGCGCGAAGGGCAGCGGCTTGCCGTTGATCGCATCGGCGCAGGTCACCGCGGCGCCCGACGGACAGATGAACTTGTTGATATGCGCGTCGGTATAGTTGAAGCCGCCCGACAGCGAGAAATCGTCGGTGATCGCCGCGTTGAAATCCATCTCGATGCCGCGCGTCGACACCGTGCCCGCGTTGGTCAGGCGCGTGACGACCTGCCCCGCGACGAGGTCGAGGAAGTTCGCCTGATAATTGTCGTATTTGGCATAGAAGCCCGCGACGTTTAGCGTCAGGCGGCGGTCGAACAGCCGCGTCTTCAGGCCCACTTCATAGGCGTTCGACTTTTCAGGATCGATACGGCCGGTATCGCGCGCCAGCATGTTGAAGAACACGTTGAGCGCCGGACCCTTATAGCCGCGCGTATAGGTGGTGTAGGCGACGATATCGTCGGTCAGGTCATATTGCAGCCCGGCATTGCCCGACCAGCCATTGTCCTTGATCGACCCCGCCGACGCGAACGCCGGGTTCACGCCGGTGAAGGCGGTCGCCTGCGTCGAGGTGCGCGCAAAGTCATAGCTGACCTTGTCCTCGGTATAGCGCAGACCCAAAATGCCGCGGAACGCGTCGGTAAAGTTGAGCGTGCCCTGGCCGAAGGCCGAATAGCTCGTCAGCTTGGTCGTGAAATCGGCATTGCCTTCATTCGTCGTATAGGTCGACGACCCGGTCGCGCACGGCGTCAGCCCGCCGACGGTCGGCAGCGTCGATGCGGTGCAGGCGGTGACCGTACGGTTGAAGAAATCGACCTCCTTCGTGTGATAATAATAAAGGCCCGCAACATATTCGAAGAATTGCGGATTGGCCGACGCGATACGCAGTTCCTGCGTAAACTGGTCGAATTTCAGGTCGCCGCGATCGTGCGACCGCACGTCGCCCGCCGCGGTACCCGTGTTGACGTAACGCGGCGCGTCCGACCGGAAATCGCCGTCGCGCTGCTGGAAATTATACCAGTGGCGGTATGCGGTGATCGACGTCAGCGTGACGCCGCCAAGGTCGAGGTCGATCTGCCCCGACACGCCGCTGTTCTTGTCCTTGGTATAGGGATCGAGGTCGTTGTCGATGTCCTTGTTCTTGCCGTCGAGCGTCAACGGCGCGAGGCTCGGGATGAACACCGCATTGTTGAACGCCGAGGAGAAGACGGTGCCGATGCTGTCGGCAAATCCATTGTCGCTGTTCTTCGAATAATCGGCGATCAGCGTGATCTTCAGATTGTCGGTGGGCTCGGCGATCAGCTTGCCGCGCACGCCCCAATGTTCGTATCCGTTGACCTTGTGGTTGTTGAACACGTTGCGCGCGTTGCCGTCATATTGCGACCAGAAGCCGGTGAGCGACGCGCGGATGCCGTCGCCGAGCGGGCCGCCAACACTCCCGCGAATGCGATATTCATTACCCTCATACCAGGCGGCGTCGATGTAACCGCCGAGCTCGTTGCCGGGCTCGCGCGACACGATGTTGATCACGCCGGCGCTTGCATTCTTGCCGAACAGGCTGCCCTGCGGGCCGCGCAGCACTTCGATGCGCTCGACGTCGAGAAAGTCCGACGTCTGCTGGCCGGTGCGCGCATAGACGACGCCGTCGATGACGGTCGACACCGACGGTTCGACACCCGACGAGAAGCTGATCGTGCCGACGCCGCGGATCGACAGCGCCGAGTCCTTGTTGGTGTTGCCCTTGCGGAAGGTCAGCGTGGGGACGCGCTGGAACAATTGCTCGGCCGAATTGACGTTTGACCGCTCGAGCTGTTCGCCCGACACGACCGAAATCGCGACGGGCACGTCCTGCAAATTCTGTTCGCGCTTTTGCGCGGTGACGATGATGTCGGTGCTGGCGAAGGGGGCGTCGGCTTCGGCGGGGGCCGGGGCGTCTTGCGCTGCCGCGGGGGCAGCGATCAGCGCCATGCCCAGTGCCGTCGTGATTGTCAGATACGCTTTGGCTTTCGACGAAACCATGTTCAGATCCTCCCTTGATGCGCTGCTAAATCAGAATCTCAATCAATTTAATTGACAATTTCGAGCCGACCCATGCGCGCAATTATTTTTGTGGTCCAATAGAGAAATGTCGTGATGCCATGTCCGAATGCTATGGCTTGCAGGACAGTGCGAGGAGCAGGCTAGGCGCTCGGGCTCGCGTGTCGGCCTTGTCATCAGCAACCCTTCCCTTGTCGTGGCGGATCGTTCGTCCGCTTCGACATCAGGCCACGAACTTTGTCGCTCGCAGCCACGAATCGGCTGAAAGGCGCCATTGCCAACCAGCCGACCTAGGGATGCGCGTCAAAATCATTGCAGTCTAATCGAGAAATGTCGGTATATTATGTCCAAATGCTATGGCTTGGACGAGACAACCTTCTGCACATGCGCCAGGCACGCCTCGGTCTCACGCGCCACATCGGCGTTGAGCCACGCCACAATCTCGGGCGTCGGCCCGATATCGGGCTCGAGCAGCGCGAAATCGAGATAGACCGGCGGCGCGATCGGCCGGATCGCGACGTTAAGCCGGTGGAACAATGGCGCGCTGAACGGCTCGGCGATCGACACGCCCAGCCCCGCTTCGACGAACGCATATAATATCTGCGAATGCTGCGTCTCCAACCGGCGCGACACGGGGATGCCCGCACCTTCGATCGCCGCATCGATGCCGTTCCACAGCGCGTCGGCCTCGTGCATCGGGCCGATGAACTCCTCGCCCGCCAGATCCTCGACCGCCAGATGCGGCCGCGACGCGAGCGGGTGGTTCGCCGGCAGGATGCAGACATATTCGGCGCGCGCGAGCATCGTCGACCTTATGCCCTCGCGGCCCTGCGCATCGACCCCGATGCCAAGATCGGCCTGCCCCAGAAACACGCGCTCCTCGATCGCGCGCTGGCCGAGCGATTCCACCGTGATCTTGATGTCGGGATAGAGGATGCGGAAGCGCGCGATGACCGCGGGCAATATCGCCATCGCGATCGCGGCAAGGGCGGCGATCCGCACCGTGCCCACCGGATGCGCGCGGATACGCCGCGCCGCCTGGTCGAGCAGGTCGAGACCCGCATAGCTTCGCCGCACCGCCTCATACAGCGCCTGCGCCTGTGCGGTCGGATGAACGCGCGCGCCGCGCCGGTCGAACAGGCGAAAGCCGACCGCGCGCTCCATGTCGGCGATCAGCCGGCTCACCGACGGCTGGCTGATATTCAGCATCGTCGCGGCGGCCGTAATGCCCCCGCTCATCATCACGGCGCGAAACGCCTCGACCTGTCTCATTCGCATAGGCCATAGTATAGACGTATGACTGCTGGATGCAATTCGATTGGATGCAATGGATGATCTTGCGCTACGTGACACCTTCGACAACATCGGGAGAGTGAAGATGGATTATGCGGCGCAGCGCGAACAGTTCGCGACCGAAGGCTATGCGGTCTTCGAACGCATCCTCGAAGGCCCGCTGCTCGACCTGCTGCGCGAGGAATGCGGCCGCGTGATCGAACGCGAAGACGCCCGCCTCGACAGCCTCGGCGTCGAAGTCGACGGCATCAGCCACAAGGGCAAGCGCTATTTCGCCGGCGAATGCCAGCGCAAGCAACCCGATCTTCGGAGCATGTTGTTCAGCGAAACGATGGCCGACATCTGCCGCGCGACGCTCGGCGACGACGCCTATTTCTTCTACGACCAATATGTCGTGAAGGGCGCCAGCGAAGGCATGCCGTTCAGCTGGCACCAGGATTCGGGCTATGTGGTTGGCAACGGTGGCCCCGTCGATCACAAGCCGTACCTCACCTGCTGGTGCACGCTCGATGATACGACGGTCGCCAACGGCACTGTTCGCATCATGCCCTTCTCGCAGGCGCCCGAGACGCGCGACGGCATCGTCCCGCACATCCGCCAGCCGGGCAGTAACGATCTGGTCGGTTACACCGGCGACAATGAGGGGGT
Source organism: Sphingopyxis sp. OAS728 (assembly GCF_014873485.1). Classification (NCBI taxonomy): domain Bacteria; kingdom Pseudomonadati; phylum Pseudomonadota; class Alphaproteobacteria; order Sphingomonadales; family Sphingopyxidaceae; genus Sphingopyxis; species Sphingopyxis sp. OAS728. The sequence goes on from NZ_JADBDT010000001.1 coordinate 3,780,177, forward strand.
GACGCTGGAGGTTCCGGCGGGCAGCGTCGTCGCTTTCTCCAGCCTTGCGCTCCATGCGACCGGATCGAACTCGACCCCGAACATGCGCCGCGTCTATCTCGCGCAATATTCGCCCGAGCCGATCCTCAACCCCGGTACCAACCACCTCCGCCGCAACGCGATCGCGTTCCTGCGCGGCGGCAGCCAGGTGACCTTCAACTAGAGGAGCAAGCCATGACCGCGCGCCCCCACATCGTCGCACTCGGCGGAAACGCCACCGCCGGCGGATCGGCCGAACGCCTGCTCCGTCACGCGCTCATGCGCTGCGAGGCGCAGGGCGCGGAGACATGTCTCTTCGCGGGCGAGGCGATCGACCTGCCGATGTACGCCCCGCACCGTAATGAGCGTTGTTCAAAGGCGCAGGCGCTGATAGCCGCGCTGCGCAATGCCGACGGCATCATCGTCGCGTCGCCCGCCTATCATGGGACGGTGTCGGGCGTGGTCAAGAACGCGCTCGATTATGCCCAGGATCTCGTGTCCGATGCGCAGCCCTATTTTGATGGCCGGGCGGTGGGGCTGATCGCGGTCGCGGGCGGATGGCAGGCGGCAGGCAGCACGCTCGCGACGTTGCGCTCGATCACGCATGCGCTGCGCGGCTGGCCGACGCCGATGGCCGTCACGGCCAATTCGAGCCAGCCTTTGTTTGACCCCGACGGCATGCTGACTGATCAGGGCATCACGTCGCAGCTCGACATCATGACCGCACAGGTTATGACTTTCGCGCGCATGAAGCGCGCCTATGCCGACGGGAGCCGGGCCTCTTTGCCGGCCTGACGCGAGCCTTGCCGGAAGGCACGCTTCGATGCCTCCCGGTCCTCGCAACCGCGTCTAGAATTTCACGCTGAGCCCGGCCGTGATCCGGCGATCGGTGAGCCCCTGGAAACAGAGCAGCGCCTTGTTGTTCACGCAATATTGGTTCTGGTCGCCGCGCAGCAGGTTGATACCCTCGACCCCGACATTGATATTCTCGGTGATGTCATAGTTGATGCTGGCGTTGAGCTGCCCGCGCGCGCCATTGATCAACGGCAGCCCGAAAAAGAACGGGTCGTTCGACACATAGCTCGACCGCCACGTATAGCGCAGGCGCGCATTCAGCCCGTATTTGTCGTAGAACAATGTGGTGTTGTAGGCGTACTTCGACAGGTTCGTTAGCGAGATCAGGTCCTGCGAACCCGGATAGCCGAGCTGCGTGAACACCGTACGCGGGCCATCGGCCGTGCGATACTCGCGCGCCGAACCGCCGGCCTTTTGATAGGTGAAGTTGCCGATGAAGCCGAAGCCCGAGGCAAAGCCGAGCACGTCTTCCCAGGCCGACAGATCGTGCTGGAAGGCGACTTCGATACCCGTCTGCGTCGTGGTTCCCGGCACGTTGAACGTCGAGCTGCGCGGTACGCAGATGCCGACCCCTTGAATCGGGTTGTTGATGTTCCGGTTGGCGATCGGGTTGTAAATACCGCCGCCGGGGCAGGCGGGATCGATCGAGATGTTGAGATTGCCATTCGCATCGAGGTTCGGCGCCGGATCTTCCTGCCGCTGCGCGAACAGGTTCGTGCGGCTCTTGTGGAAAAAGCCGATGCTGATCAGGCTCGACGGCGCGAAATAATATTCGCCCGACAGGTCGAACGACCATACCGCTTCGGGAACGAGATCGGGGTTACCGACCGCGACGGGCGTATTGGCGCCGGTACCGAACGAGAAGGAGGTCGACAGCGTGTCGAAATTCGGGCGGCGGATGTCGCGCGCGATACCGGCGCGGACGAGGAGCTTGTCGGCGGGTTCGAGGACGAGGCTGAAGCGCGGCAGCAGGAAGTTGTACGAGCTCTTGGCGACCGTCTGGCCGGTCACCGCGCCATTCGCGATATTGTTGCCCGTCGACGACAGCTTGGTGTGGAGCCAGCGGAATCCCGCGTTGCCGCGCACCGGCATGCCGGCAATTTCGCCTTCCATATTCGCCTGGAAATAGGCGGCGTTCGTCGTTTCCTTGATCTTGAAGAAACCGGCGAAGGATTCGGTCGGCGTCGCGAGCGAGGCAACCGCCGGCCCCTGCGTCCGCGCGGCGTTGCTCGCGGCAATCGCTTCGTTGAGCGACGCGAGCACGCTCGCCGGATCGCGGAAGGCCAGCCCGCCGTCGATCAGCAGGAAGTCGGGGAAGTAGAGCCGCCGCCCGTCGGCGGCGTTGAAGTTGCGCGGCCCCGGAATCAATATGTCGGAAAACAGATCGCCCGATGGCCGGTTCCACGCGGTTGTCGTATTGGTCAGGCTGACGTTGTTCGAAAATTCGCTGTTCTCGGCCGATGTGCGGTTCCAGCGCCAGCCGAAATCAACCGAGGTGACGAAGGGGTTGAGGTCGGTCGTGTCGTAGGAGAAATCGAGGCGCGCGGCGCGTTCCTGATTGTCGGTCGAGTTCGCGCCCTGTGTGACCTGCTGGAGCTGGTAATTGGCGGGGTCGAGCAACTGCGCGGTCGTTGGCGCGAAGGGGCTGGCCTGATCGATGCCGAATTGCAGCGTGCCGCCGCGCAGGTCGAATTCGATCGGCACGCCATTGTCGATGCTGCGACCGATCACCGGCTGCGGGCCGTTCGGGTTGATGAAGTCGAGCGTGGTCGAGAAGTTCGGAAAGTCGGATTTCGAGGTCGATAGCGATACTTCGGCGCGGACATTCAGCTTGTCGGTCGCCTGCCAGTCGGTGCCGAAATCGAAGACGCGGCTCTTCGTCACGCGCGCGCCGGTGTCGCTCGATGTGCGCAGGTTCGGATCGATCACGCTTCCGGTCGTGCCGCCAATCCCGATCGTGCCGGCGACTGCGGCCTCGACCGAGCCAAGGTCGATCGGCCCGTTCGGCCCGTTGAGCGTGCCGAAATCGACCGTTTCGAAGTCGGTGTTGTTCATCGCGTCGACGACCGAAGGCGTCGCCGTGCCCGAAATCTGCACGCGATGGCTCTGCTGGCCGCGGCGCTGGTTGTTCAGCGTGGCGTCGAAATAGAATTTGAGGTCGTCGTTTGGCTTCCACTCGAGCGCCGCGGTGCCGTTGTACGTCTCATATTCATAATTCTCGAGCCCCTGCTGGAGGAACTGGATACGCAGAAACGGAAAAGCCTCGGCGCTCGGGCCCGAGCCGGGAAGCACGAGCGCGTCGCGGTCGACGCGCGGCTTGAACGAGGCGACATCCTGCCGCGCATAGCTGCCGCTCACCACGATGCCGATTTCGCCGATGCCGGTGTCCCACCGGTTGCCAAGCGTTGCCGACAGGCGCGGCAGCGTCGATTTCGACAGGTCGCTATTCTCCATCTGCGCGCGCGCGGCGATCAGCGGGTCCTTGAGGTCGAGCGGGCGGATCGTGCGGAGATTGATCGTGCCGCCGACCGATCCTTCGATCGTCTGCGCCGTCGGAACCTTGGTGACCTCGACCGACGCGATCAGCGCAGCTGGCAAATCCTCGAAGCTGATGCCCGAGCGGCCGGCGCCCGATCCGACGGTCGAAACGCCGTTGATTTCGGTGCGGTTGGCGTCGGTGCCGCGGATCTGCACGGCATTGCCGACGCCCGCCTGCCGGGTGATCTGAACCCCGGTGACATTTTCCAGCACTTCGGCGAGGTTCTGGTCGGGCAGCTTGCCGATATCTTCGGCCTGGATGACCTCGACGATATTGTCGGTGGTGCGCTTTTCGCCCAGCGCGGTGGCAAGGGAACTGCGGATGCCGGTGACGACGATCGCATCATCGTTCATTTCTTCGGAAGCGGTTGGATCCTGCCCCGCTGCGTCCTGCGCAAAGGTCGGGACAGCGAGCATCGCCATCGCCGTCGTGCCGAGCAGCGCCGCCGCAAAATTGATGTTGCCGCGCGAACCGCGCACGAGGCTGCCCCGAATCATCCCACTCTCCCTCATTGGCTTTGTTTGGAGACAGGCTCGTCGTGTCAGACCAATATGTCAACCCATCTTGTATACCGAAACACGGTTGATATTGTCATACCGCTTGTATAGTCCAGTGGGCAAGAATCATAAAAAGGGTGAGGCGCAGTGCAGATAAGGGCGGTTCTAACGGCAGCGATGCTGGTCTCAACGGCGCATCCGGCGCTGGCGCGCGACATGCTGGTGTCGGATCAGGCGCAGTATAAGGTGGCGGTGAAAAAGGCGCAGCCGGGCGACACGATCATCCTCGCTGATGGCGAATGGCGCGACTTCCCGATCGTCTTTACCGGCACCGGTACCGCCGCCAAGCCGATCACGCTGACCGCCCAGACCAAGGGCAAGGTGCTCGTCACCGGCCAGTCGAACCTGCGCATCGGCGGCCAGCATCTCGTAGTTTCGGGCCTCGTCTTCAAAAATGGTGCGAGCCCGACGGACGAAGTGATCAGCTTTCGCCGCGATTCCAAAACGCTCGCGACAGACACCCGCGTGACCGAGGTCGTTATCGACGGTTTCAGCAAGGCTGACCGCCGTGCCGAGGATATCTGGGTCGCGCTTTATGGCACCGGCAACCGCGTCGACCATTCGCATTTCGAGGACAAGACGAATGCGGGCGTGACGCTCGCGGCGATCCGCCGCGCGGGGGATCCGCTCGATAACCGCCACCGCATCGATCATAATTATTTCGGCCCGCGCCCGCCGCTCGGCTCGAACGGCGGCGAGACGATCCGCATCGGTACCAGCGAAGAATCGCTGTCAGCGTCGAATACGGTCATCGAGCGCAACATATTCGACCGTACCAGCGGCGAGGTCGAGATCGTCTCGATCAAGTCAGGCGGCAATATCATCCGCGATAATCTGATAATCGAAGCGCAGGGCGCCATCGTGCTCCGGCACGGCAACGGCAACCTCGTCGAACGCAACATCTTCCTCGGCAAGGGCGTGCCCGACACCGGCGGTGTACGCGTGATCAACCGCGACCAGATCGTGCGGAGCAACTATTTCGAGGGGCTTGCGGGCACCTCGTTCAAGAGTGCGCTCAGCGTGATGAACGGCGTGCCTAATTCGGTGATCAACCGCTACCATCAGGTCGCGAACGCGCGGATCGAGAATAATAGCATCATCGACAGCGCACGCATAACCTTGGCGGCGGGCGCCGACGCCGAACGCTCGGCAGCGCCGACGGACAGCAAATTCGAGCGCAATCTGATCGTCGGCGCGAAGGGGCAGGACCCGTTCCGCGCCGAGGGCGAAATCACCGGCATCGCGCTCGCGGGCAATGTCGAGGCGAAGGTCGCGAAGCCGCTTCTGGGCGCGGGCGTTGAGCAGCGCGAGATCAAGCTGGAGCGCGCCGCCAACGGCCTGCTCTACCCGGTCGATCCGGCGCTCGCCGCGGTCGGTGCGCCGCGCGATTTGAAGCCGGTGACGCGGACTGAGGTCGGCGCAAGCTGGTATCGCAGCGACGCCCCCGAAACGGCATTTGGTGCGGGCGGCACCCGGCCGCTTGCGGCCGGCGCATCGCTCGCACGAGCAGTCGCCGACACGAAGGCGGGCGATATTCTCGCTCTCGCCACCGGGACTTATGATATCGCGGCGCCGTTGGCGGTTCAGCACCGCTTGACCATCGCCGGCGCAAAGGATGCGAAACCCGTGCTTCGCGTCGCATCGCAGCTGGCGCGCATCGAAGGCGGCGGCGGATTACAGCTCGAAAATGTCGCGATCGATGCAAGCGCTGCACCGAGCGATGGCGCGCTGATCGCAGTCGGGAGCGGCGTCGCGCCTAACTACAGCATCGCGCTCGACGGCGTGTCGGTGCGCGGGCCCGGCAAGGGCCGCCTCGACGGCATCGCCATGGCGCCAGGCACCTTCGCCGACGATGTGACGATCACGAACAGTGATTTCGCCGAGATGGGCGTCGTCGTCCTCGCGACCGGCGAGCAGGAACCCAAGGGCTGGTATCCGATGGAGCGGCTGACGATCACAGATAGTCGCTTCGCGCGCGTCGCGATGGTCGCCGATCTGCTCCGCAAGGGCACCGATGAAAGCACCTTCGGTCCGTGGTTCGCGATGGCCGGATCGAGTGTCGCCGACAGCGGACGCGATGGCGCATCGCTGCGCGTCTCGGGCGCCCAGCACGCCGACATTGCGCAGAATAATTTTGCGAAGTCGGATGGCATCCTCGTCATCCATTCGGTCGGCGCGCCCGAAACGCGGATCGCATCGAACGCCTTCGCAGCGACCCCCGCGCCGCGGATCGAGGAACTCGCGTGGAAGGGACCGGCGCGCGGTCAGGTCACCGGCAATGTCGTGGAGGCGCGTCCGTGATCCGCACCTTGGCACTCCTGCTCGCTGCCGCCACGCTGCCCGCCGCCCCGGCTGTCGCGCAAACCCCGCCCGCAGTGTCGCCGCAGGTCTATGCGCCGCTTTTCGCCGGCGAGGTCGAGCGCGCACGGCGCGACGTCGATGCATCGATCAAGACGGGCATCAATGTGCCCGTGCCGAAAGACCCGGGCGGCGGCTTCACCCACGAACAGCATAAGCGCAATTACCGCACCATTTTCGAGGGCGGCCAGCTCTTCCGTCTGACCGGCGATGTCCTCTATCGCGACCATGTCCGCGACCTGCTGCTCGCCTATGCCGACCTCTATCCGAAGCTCGGGCCGCATCCCGCCGCGTCGAACCAGGTTCCCGGCCGCCTCTTCTGGCAAAGCCTCAACGACAGCGTCTTCCTCGTGAATGCGGTGCAGGGCTATGCCGAGATTCGGGGCGCGCTGTCCGTCGCCGACCGCAAGCGCATCGACGATCAGGTCATCCGGCCGATGGCGCGCTTCCTTTCGGACGGCTCGCCCGAGGTGATCAACCGCATCCACAATCATGCCACTTGGGCGGCGGCGGGCGTCGGCCTGTCGGGCTATCTGCTCGGCGACCGCCACCTTGTCGACAAGGCGCTGCTCGGGCTCGACAAGAGCGGCAAGGCGGGTTTCCTGCGCCAGCTCGACCTGCTCTTTTCGCCCGACGGCTATTATGCCGAAGGGCCCTATTATCAGCGCTATGCGTTGCAGCCCTTCGTCGTTTTCGCGGCGGCGATCGCGGCAAATGATCCGGACCGCAAGATTTTCGAGTACCGCGACGGCATCGTATTGAAGGCGATCCGCACTGCGATCGACGTGACGCACGACGGCTATTTCCTGCCAATCAACGACGCGATGCCCGACAAGAGCCTGCGCACCGAAGAACTCTATCACGCTGTTGCCATCGCCTATGGCGCGACGAAGGATCCGACCTTCCTGTCGATCGCCGACTGGCAGGGCCGCACGGTGCTGACCCCGGCGGGGCAGGCAATGGCGGCCGATCTCGCGGCGGGCAAGGCGAAGCCCTGGCCGTTCGGCTCGCGGCTGTTATCCGACGGTCCCGACGGCAAGGACGGCGCGCTCGTCCTGCTGCGGACGAAACCCGATCCGACCGGTCCCTTGCTTGTCGCCAAGAACACGGTGCAGGGCATGGGTCACGGCCATTTCGACCGGCTCGGCTGGCTCTATTATGATGAGACCGGCGCCGTGGTGACCGACTATGGCGCCGCGCGTTTCCTCAATGTCGAGGCGAAGCGCGGTGGGCGCTACCTCCCCGAAAACGACAGCTGGGCGAGCGCGACGATCGCGCACAACACGCTTGTCGTCGATGAGCAAAGCCACTTCGCGGGTGACTGGAAAGCCGGCGAGAAGTCGGGGACGCGCCAGCTCGCCGCGTCGCTCGAAGGTCCGACGCGCTACGCGATCGGCGAAATCGATACCGCGTACCAGGGCGTCCAGATCCGCCGTGCGCTCTTGCTCGTCGAAGTCGACGGTCTCTCCAATCCCCTCACGCTCGATATCCTCCACGGGACTGGCAGCGGCAGGCATCGCTATGACCTGCCGCTGCATTTTTCCGGGCATATCATCGACAGCGACATTGCGTTCGACCGCAAGCTTGCCGAGCGGCCGGTGCTCGGCAAGGCGAACGGCTACCAGCATCTGTGGGTCGACGGTGAAGGGGCGAAGACAGGCAAGGCCCGGCTGACGTGGATGCAGGGCAGTCGCTTCTACAGCTATCACATGCTGCCGCCCGCGGGTGCGCGCTTCATTGTCGCCGAAAGCGGCGCCAACGATCCTGAGTTCAACCTGCGCCGCGAACCTGCGCTGATCCAGCGCGTCGACGGCGCGGCGGACGCGTCCTTTGTCAGCCTGCTCGAACCGCACGGCGCATACGATGCGTCGGCCGAAACTGTCGTCGCGAGCAGCGCGCGCGTGTTGGAGCTCGAACATCGCAAGGAAAAGGGCGTCGATCTCGTCCTGATCACCCTCGTCGACGGGCGCCGCATCGCCATCGCGGTCGCCGACGATGCCACCGCCGGGGCGAAGCACAGCGTCACCGTCGACGGTCGCACCCTCGCATGGACCGGCGCCGTCGGCCGCCTCGACCTCGCCAAGACCGGAGCGAAGAAATGAGCAATATCAAGGGCCGCTTCCGCTGGTGCGTCATCGCGCTGATCGCGCTCGCGACGGTGATCAATTACATCGACCGCAACGCGCTGGCGGTGATGTGGCCCGAGGTGTCGAAGGAAATCGGCGCCACCAAGGAAGATTATGCGCTGCTCGTGACGATCTTCATGATCTTCTACGCCTTCGGCCAGTCGATTTTCGGGCGCATCTTCGACGCGATCGGTACGCGGATGGGTTTCACCATCTCGATCGTCGTCTGGTCGCTGTCGATCGCGGCGCACGCATTGGTGCGTTCGATGCCCTTGCTCCTCGTTCTGCGCGCTACGCTGGGGATCAGCGAGGCGGGCAACTGGCCCGGCGCCGCCAAGGCGAACGCGCTCTGGTTTCCCTCGCGCGAACGCGCATTGGCGCAGGGCATTTTCAACGCCGGAGCATCGCTCGGCGGGATCGTCTCGGCGCCGCTGATCGCGCTTTTGTTCGTCCAGTTCGGCTGGCACGGCACCTTCCTGCTCATCGGCGTGCTCGGCTTCATCTGGCTCGTGCCCTGGCTCTGGTTCTACAAGGCCGATCCCGAAAAGCATCCGGGGCTGAGCGAGGAAGAGCGAGACTATATCCTGACCGGCCGCACCGAGGCGGGCCAGGGCGACAGCCGCCGTGTGCCGCTCGGCGAACTGCTGCGCTATCGCCAGAGCTGGGGCGTCATCCTGTCGCGCTTCTTTCTCGATCCCGTGTGGTGGCTCTTCGTCTCGTGGCTGCCGATCTATCTCGCCGAAACCTTCGGCTTCGACGTCAAGCAGATCGGCCTCTTTGCATGGGTGCCCTTCGTCGGCGCGATGCTCGGCAGCCTGTTCGGCGGCTGGCTTTCGGGACGCATCATCACCGCGGGCGGCGGCGTGCACAAAGCGCGCACGCTGACCATCGCCATCGGCTGCGCGATCATGCTCCCGGCGCTGCTGTTCACGATCGGCGCCAGCGAGCCGCTCTCCGCGGTGCTGCTGATCGCGTGCATCCTCTTCGGGTTCCAGATGGCGATCGGCAATATCCAGACGCTGCCGAGCGACTATTTCGGCGGTGGCGCCGTGGGCAGCCTCGCGGGGATCAGCGGCACCGCCGCGGTCGCGGGCACGCTGATCACCACCTGGCTCGTCCCCGTGCTCACCAAGACCAGCTACGCGCCGATCTTCGCGCTCTCCGCGGCGATCGTGCCGATCTCCTTCCTCTGTTTCTGGCTGATCGGCGGACGCGTCGAACCGGTCGTCACCCAACCCACCAACACCCAAGAATAAGGAATAGCATCACATGAACCTCCAGGGGAAAACCGCGCTCGTCACCGGCGGCGGCCGCGACATCGGCCGATCGGTCTCGATCGCGCTTGCGCGCGCCGGCGTCCGCGTCGCGATCAATTACAACAGCGGCCGCGAAGCCGCCGAGGACACGCTGAAGACGATCAAGGACGCGGGCGGCGACGCCTTCCTGATCCAGGCCGACGTTACCGACAGCGGCGCGGTCAAGGCGATGCTCGAAGAGGTCGGCATCGCGTTCAGCGGCCGGCTCGACATCCTCGTCAACCTTGCCGGCGGCATGGTCGCGCGCAAGACGCTGAGCGAGATGGACGAGGAGTTCTTCGACCATGTCATGACGCTCAACCTCAAATCGGCTTTCCTCGTTCTCCAGGCATCGCAGCCCTTCCTCGGCGAAGGTTCGGCTGTCGTGAACGTGTCGTCGCTCGCCGGCCGTGACGGTGGCGGTCCGGGCGCATCGGTCTATGCGACCGCAAAGGGCGCGCTGATGACCTATACGCGTTCAATGGCCAAGGAACTCGGACCGCAGGGTATCCGCGTCAACGCCGTCTGCCCCGGACTGATCGGCACGAGCTTCCACGACATCTTCTCGAAGCCCGAGGGCCGCGCCGCGGTCGCCGGCAACACGCCGCTGCGCCGCGAAGGCCATCCCGACGAAGTCGCCGACACGATCGTTTATCTCGCGTCACCGGCGGCGAGCTTCCTCGCCGGCGTCTGTCTCGACATCAACGGTGGGCTGGGCTTCTCCTGATGCGCCGGCTCCTTGCGACGGCCGTCGTTGCCCTGCTCGCGAGCGGGGCGCAGGCCCAGACCCGCGAGCGGACCGATGCGCCGCCGCTCGAGCCGTACAAGATCATCCTTGTCGGCGATTCGACGATGGCGCCGCACAGCGGTTGGGGCGGGGCGTTTTGCTCGCGCCATGTCAAATCGTCGGTCGCCTGTCTCAACGCCGGTCGCGGCGGGCGCAGCACGCGCAGCTATCGGCAGGAAGGCGGCTGGGACATCGCGCTCGCCGAGGCGAAGGTGCCGGGTTATCGCGGCACCTGGGTGCTGATCCAGTTCGCGCACAACGACCAGTCATCGAAGTCCGAACGCTGGACCGACGAGACGACCGAATTCCCCGCCAATCTCCGCCGCTTCGTCGAAGAGGTGAGGGCGGCGGGAGCAACGCCGGTGCTCGTAACCCCGCTGACGCGCCGCGAGTTCAAGGACGGCAAGCTCAGGAACACGCTCGCGAGCTGGTCGGATCAGGTGCGCGGCGTCGCCAAGGCGATGGACGTGCCGCTCGTGGACCTCAACGCGCTCAGCGCCGCGCAAGCGCAGGAGATGGGCGCCGAGATGGCGACCAAGCTCGCGCAGGAACCGCCAACCGCCGAGGAGCTTGCTGCGGCGAAGGCGGGTACGACGCTGACCGCGCGCCCGGCACCGCCCGAACCCGCGCCGATCACGGGCGACGGCGCGCGCGGGCAGGTGACGCGCAAGTTCGACTACACGCACCTCGGCGACGTCGGTGCCGAGGTCACCGCCAAGCTGGTGACGCAGGCGCTCGCCCGCGCGGTGCCGGGGCTGCGGAGCCAGCTCGTTCGCTGACGAAGGTGTGTATGGCAATTTGGACTAACCAATTTGCCATACACAATTGTTGACAAATTGGCCGGCATGTTCGACAGCGTCAGCCAGAACAGAATCGATTTTCAGGGAGAGACAACGTGAATTCTCGCAATCCGATCCGCGCGCGCAGCCTGCGCGCCGCGTTGCTGGCTGGTGCCGGTTCGACGCTGCTGATCGTCGCAGCGCCCGCGATGGCGCAGGACGCGCCCGCGCCGCAGGCCGAGTCCGAAGAGGATGCGATCGTCGTCACCGGTATCCGCGAGACGATCCAGAATTCGATCAACACCAAGCGCGAAGAAACCGCGATCGTCGATGCGCTGTCGTCGGACGACATCGGCGATATCCCGGCGATCTCGGTCGGGCAGGCGATCCAGACGATCACCGGCGCGACGACGCACCGCGAAAAGGGCGACGCGTCCGAAATCGCGCTTCGCGGTCTCGGCCCCTTCCTGTCGAATGCGACGTTCAACGGCCGCGACGCGACGAACGGCAGCGGCGACCGCTCGGTGAATTTCAACCAATTCCCGTCCGAACTCGTCAACAATATCAAGATTTACAAGACCCAGCAGGCGAGCCTTGTCGAAGGCGGCGTCGCGGGAACGATCGAGATCGGCACGCTGCGTCCGCTCGATTTCGGCAAGCGCCGCCTGCAGGCCGATATCAAGGCGCAATATAATCCCTATGGCGATCGCATCGTCGGGTCGGGCGGGATCGGCTGGCGCGGGACGCTGAGCTATGTCGACCAGTTTGCGAACGATACGATCGGCATCGCGATCGGCGTCCAGCGCAACGACACGAACAACCCCGAAGAAACGTTCGCCGCGTCGACGACCTGGACCGCGTGCCAGGCGTCGCCTGTCGTCGCGAACAACAATTGCAACGAATATACGCGCGACGAATATGGGCAGGACCTGCCCTTCTATCTCGTCCCCAACGCCTATACCTTCCGCCAGATCAGCGAGACCGACAAGCGCGACGCGATCTTCGGATCGATCCAGTGGCGCCCGTCGGACCAGTTCAACATCAACCTCGACGTCCAGTACTCGGACCGCACCTATGTCGAGAACCGCCGCGACCTCAATCTGTCCGAGGGCCGTTACGGCCTGACCAACGTCGTCTATGACGAGAATGGTATCGTCCAGAGCCTCAACGGCCTGAGCTCGCTCGAATCGAACGGGTCCGAACTGTCGCGGTCGGAGGAATATCTGGGCGGCGGCCTCTCGGTCGAATGGCAGCCGTCGGACCGGCTGACCGTCACGCTCGACGGCAGCTATTCGCGCACCGTCCGCACCGAGATCGAACGCAACTTCCGCCTGCGCACCGACCCGACCGACGTCAACGGTGTGCGCACCGTGTTCAACAATATGCGCATCCCTTACACCTATTCGATCACGCCGGGCAGCTTTGTCCCGACGATCACGATCGATCCGCGCTTCGACCTCAACAATCATAATCTCTTCTGGGACGACGCGCGCTTCCGCCGCGACGAGAGCAAGCGGCACAACGAAATCTACGCGGGCCGCTTCGACGTCGCCTATGAAATGGACGGCTTCCTCAGCAAGATTTCGGCGGGTGGCCGCTGGTCGCACCTGACGTACCGCGACTATGATGTGCGCAACGGCGACTTCAACCTGAACCCGGCGATCGCCGAGGACCGCCGCATCAACAATCTCTGCCGCACCGCCTTCCCGCAGCAGGATTATCTGTCGGCCGCGAAGGGTAACAGCATCAACAGCTGGGCGACTTTCGACGTCGACTGCCTGTTCCGCGAATATATGGGCGCTGAAGATCCCGGCAACCTGCCCGACACGCGCTCGGTTGCGAACCGCGATGTCACCGAACGCACTTTCGCCGGTTATGTGATGGCCGAATATGACGCCGATCTGGGTAATATGCCGGTGCGCGGCAATTTCGGCGTGCGCGTCGTCAATACGCGCGTGACTTCGGACGGGCTGCGCAGCGACCTCAGCGTCGTCACCAACCCCGACGGTTCGATCCGCCTCGTCACCTCGGGCGATTTCGACACGGTGACGATCAAGAGCCAGAACACACGCATCCTGCCCAGCCTCAACGCGATCTTCGAGGTCGCGCCGAACACGTTGCTGCGCGCCGCCGCCTATCGCGCGATGTCGCGTCCGAACCCCAGCTCGCTCGGCGCCGGCCGCACGATCCTGCTTGAGGACGGCACCAGCTTCACGTCGATCGAGGATGCGATCCGCAACATCACCGCGAACGGTAGCCCGCGCCTGAAGCCGCTGATGTCGTGGAACGGCGATCTGTCGCTCGAATGGTATCCGAACAAGGACAGCCTGCTGTCGGCGACCGTCTATTACAAGCAGTTCACCGGCGGCTTCCAGCCCGTGGTGTTCAACGAGGATTTCACCATCGACGGCCAGTCGGTGTCGATCCCGGTGACGCAGACGCGCAACAGCCCCGACAAGTCGCGCATCTATGGCCTCGAACTGACCGCGGCGACGCGCTTCAGCTTCCTGCCCAAGCCGCTCGACGGGCTCGGCGCGAAGGTCAGCTACAATTACGCCGATTCGAACTTCAAGACGCAGGATATCCGGCTCGGCGAGGTCTATGACCCCGAAACCGATACGGTGAGCGCCGGCATCATCCCGCCCGCGAACCTGTCGGGCTATTCGAAACATGTGCTGTCGGCGCAGGCCTATTACGAGATCGGCCCGGTGTCGCTGCAGGCGATCTACAATTACCGCGCGAAATATTTCCAGGATTTCGTCGGCGGCAACAGCCAGCTGCGCTACGTCGCACCTAGCGAAACCGTCGATTTCCGCGCCTCGCTCGACCTGATGAAGGGCGTGTCGCTGCGCTTCGAGGCGCTCAACATCTTCAACGAGCCGAAGGCGACCTACATGCCGGTCTATGGCAGCAGCCGTCAGTATCATTATTACGGCGCGAAATATTTCATCGGCATCCGGGCGCGAATTTAGAACTAAGTTCGGTCATGGGCTTCAAACTTGTCCTACCGGATTGTATGGACTTCCTGACGCTTGTGCGGGGAGAAGATTGACCATGGCCGAACGCCGCCTTTTCGAAGATGTCGCTGATACGATCCGGCGCCTGATTCTCGACGGAACCTTCCCGCCGGGGACGCGGCTGCCCGGCGAACGCGAGCTGTCCGAACGTTTCGAGGTCAGCCGCGTGACGATCCGCGAAGCCGAGATCGCATTGCAGGCGACGGGGTGGATTCACATCCGGACCGGCGCGGGCGCCTATGTCGAGGCGATCCTGCCCGGCGACAATGCGATCCTGCCCAAGGTCAGCGCGTTCGAGCTCACCGAAGCGCGCTCGCTGTTCGAAGCTGAGGCCGCGGCGCTTGCCGCACCGACGATCTCGGCCGAAACGCTGGCGAAGCTCGACGAACTGCTCGACGCGATGGCCGACGACAGCAAGAGTGAGGAAGAGATCAGTGCGATCGATCGTGAGTTCCATATGACGATCGCTGCGGCATCTAGCAACAAGGCGATCATCCATGTGATCGAGAGCCTGTGGCGGATGCGGATGGAATTGCCCGAAGTGCGGAGCAGCCATTCGCTGGTCTGCCGCAAGGACGGCAGCGCGCGTCAGGCCGAACATGCAGACGTCGTCGCGGCGCTGCGCAATCGCGACGCGACGGGTGCGCGGCTCGCGATGCGCCGCCACTTCAACCGCCTGATCGAATCGATGCTCGACGAGACCGAGGAGCGCGCAATCGTCGAACTGCGCCGTCAGTCGGCCGAGAGCCGCGAACGCTATTTGCTGAGCGCCAAGCTGGCGTGACGTCCGGCCTTTCGTCTTCGCCGGCCGCGCCGGATCCGGTTGCGGCGTTACTCGAAGCACGCCGTTCGGGGCGTGCGCTGCCGGCCTTTCCTTCTCCAGTGCCCGCGACGTTGGCGGATGCCTATGTCATACAACAGCGTTTGATCGTCGAGCTTGAGGCGCCCGTCCTCGGCTGGAAGGTCGGGCGCATCCCGCCGGCGTTGATCGATGTTCTGGGCGCCGAGCGCCTCGCCGGGCCGGTGTTGCGCGTGGCCGAACTCCACGGCGACACGCCCGGCAAAGCGGCGGTTTTCGTCGGCGGGGCGGGGGCTATCGAGGCGGAAGTGATGCTGCGCCTCCGCGCGGTGCCCGACAGGCGCGTCATGGGCATCGACGATGGCGCCGCATATGTCGAAGAGATCCGCGCCGGATTCGAAGTCGCGAGTTCGCCCGCGCCCGACGTTCACGATCATGCTCCCTATGGCACCATCGCCGATATCGGTATCAACAACGGACTGCTGCTTGGGCCACCGCTCGACAAAGACGAATTCACGACGCTGATCGTCGAAACGCAGATCGACGGCACGCCGGTCGGGACCGGTCGCGCAATCGACGTCCTCGACGGCCCTTGGGGAGCGCTGAATTTTCTCGTCGAACTTCATCGGCGCGGCGTCATCGAACTCAAGGCGGGGCAGTGGATTTCGGCCGGAGCCATCACTGGAGTTCATCCGATCGGCATCGGGCAAATCGCGACCGCGCGTTTCGGCGCGGTGGGCCATATCGCCTGCATCGCGGTCGAGGAAACCGGATTCAAATCATGATTGCACCCCACGGAACGATCGCCTGTTTCGGCGAGATCGTCATGCGCGTCTCGGTTCCGAACGGCGAACTGCCGCTGCAATCGGCGCGTTTCGACGCGCATGTCGGAGGTGCCGAAGCGAATGTCGCCGTCGCGCTTGCCGCACTCGGCCATGACACGGCAATGATCAGTGCGGTCCCCGAAGGGCCGCTCGGCGACGGTGTGCTCGGCGAAATGCGCCGCCATGGCGTCGACGTAACGCCCATACGCCGTCCTGCGGGCCGCATCGGGCTCTATTATCACCTGCCCGGCGGCCCGATGCGCCCGGCCGAGGTCATTTATGACCGCGCCGGATCGGCTTTTGCGGAGGCGAGGCCCGATGACTGGAATTGGGACCATTTGTTGGACGGCATCGGCTGGCTGCACGTGTCGGGTGTCACCCCCGCGCTGGGGCCGGACAGCGCGGCCGCCGTGCTCGATGCCGTGACGCGCGCGCGGGCGGCCGGGATCGGCGTCTCGTTCGACGGCAATTGGCGTGGACGCCTTTGGGATCGATGGCAGTCCGACCCGGCGGCGATATTGAAACCGATCGTCGCTCAGGCGACGCTATTGTTCGGCAATCACCGCGACGCAGGTCTGCTTTTGGGCCGCGAATTTTCGGGGGATGGCGAAGATCGGCGGCGCGAGGCGGCGCTTGCATTGCTCGACCATTTCCAATCGCTCGAATATGTCGCCTCCACCGCGCGCGAGATCATGCGGCCCGACGCACACCGCGTGACGGCACGGATCGACACCCGCGACAAGAGCGGGGCAAGCGATGCCATGCTCATCACTCCGGTGATCGACCGGATCGGAACCGGCGACGCGTTTGCTGCCGGCGTCCTCGACGGATTGTGGGCCGGTAAGGGCCTAGCGGACGCGGCGAGGTATGGCTTGGGGCTATCCGCACTGAAACACGGCATCCACGGCGATTTTGCGCCCTTCTCTCGTGCGGCTATCGGCCGCACGGTGTCGGTCGCGCAGGATGTTTCGCGCTAGGGGACGAGCCTCGTGCGGGTCATCGGCCTATTCGGCCGAAAGCGCGGCACCGGCGCGATGCGGGAGCTTCCATCCCGGACGTACGAAATGGCAGGTATAGCCGTTCGGAATGCGCTCCAGATAATCCTGATGCTCGGGTTCGGCTTCCCAGAAGGCGCCCGCCGGGGTGACTTCGGTAACCACCTTACCCGGCCAGAGGCCTGAAGCGTCGACATCGGCGATCGTGTCCTCGGCCACCGCCTTCTGCTCGTCGCTGGTGTAGAAGATCGCCGAACGATAGCTGGCACCGACGTCGTTGCCCTGGCGATTCTTCGTGGTCGGATCGTGGATCTGAAAGAAGAATTCCAACAGCGAGCGATAGCTGGTCAGGGCCGGATCGAAGATAATCTCGATTGCTTCGGCATGATTGCCGTGGTTGCGGTAAGTGGCATTTTCCACCTCGCCGCCCGAATAGCCGACGCGGGTCGAAATCACCCCGGGCTGCCGGCGCACCAGGTCCTGCACGCCCCAGAAGCAGCCGCCGGCAAGAATTGCGCGCTCGGTGCTCATGCGACGTCCTCCACCTGATCGAGATAGGCGCCATATCCCTCGGCTTCCATATCGTCGCGATGGACAAAGCGCAGCGAAGCCGAATTGATGCAATAGCGCAGCCCGCCGCGGTCGCGGGGGCCGTCGGGGAACACGTGCCCCAGATGGCTGTCGCCATGGGTCGATCGCACTTCGGTGCGGATCATGCCATGGGTCGTGTCGTTGAGTTCGGCGACATTCGCGGGCTCGATCGGCTTGGTGAAGCTCGGCCAGCCGCAACCCGATTCATATTTGTCAGACGACGCAAACAGCGGCTCGCCCGAGACGATATCGACATAAATGCCGGGATCCTTGTTGTTCAGATATTCGCCCGTGCCGGGCCGTTCGGTGCCGCTCTGCTGTGTCACGCGATATTGCTCGGGCGACAAGGCCGCGACGGCTTCGGGTGTTTTGCGATATTCGGTCATTTGAATCTCCATTTCACTGGGGAATATGGTGCTTCCATTTGGATAAACCATGCCCCGGCAGATGGTCAGGTCCGCATTATGGCGCGATGTCGTTGGTGGGGACAAGCAGGGGCTTGCCCTTTTCGACGATATAGGTCGCGAGTTCGGCGCCGTTGGCGGCCGTGCGATTGCGCGCCATATGCGCGACCCTGGCCGGGACGAACAGGACCTCGCCCGTCTTCACCGTTACGGGCGCCTGGCCCTCGAGCTGATATTCGAGCGTGCCCTCGACGACATAGATGACCTCTTCGCCGGGATGGCGATGCCAGGGTGCCACCGCTCCGGGTGCGATGTCGATGCGCGCCTGCACCGTCTCATGGCCGGCGATCGACAGATCGTGCCGCTGCAGGTCGGTGCGCGCGACACCAGGCGGAACGGGAGCCGGCGCCGTTTGCGCTGGCGCTGGCGCGGCGGGGCTTTCCCCGGCCCAGGCGGGAGCAGCCGGCG
This sequence comes from Sphingopyxis sp. OAS728, assembly GCF_014873485.1. Taxonomy (NCBI): domain Bacteria; kingdom Pseudomonadati; phylum Pseudomonadota; class Alphaproteobacteria; order Sphingomonadales; family Sphingopyxidaceae; genus Sphingopyxis; species Sphingopyxis sp. OAS728. Next base: position 3,798,589 of record NZ_JADBDT010000001.1, read on the forward strand.
CGCCGAGCGCGAGCGCCGTTGTCATCAAGGCCTGGAGAAATTGTTTTGCCATCTCTGTTGTCCTTCGCATTTCGCGGATCGTCCGTACGCCATGCGCCGACGAGCCGGTTCGAGCTTGTTGCTGCAGGTTTCGTCGTGAAGGCCGCGATGGTTACAAAAGGGGGCGCGAGTCAGGTGCAGTCGAACGCCGTACAAGCGGCGCGCAGCCGCGGGGTCGCCCAGTCGATGAAGGCGCGGACCTTGAGCGGAAGCAGGCCCTGGCGCGGGTATACGATATGCACCGGGCGGGGATCGCCGTCGCAGTCGGGAAGGACGCGCACCAGCGCGCCCGACTGAATCTGCCCCGAAAGTTGATAGTCGAACAGGCGGGCTATTCCGGCGCCGCCGAGCGCTGCGGCGAGATTGCCCGCCGCGCTGTTCACGGTGATGCGGGGGCGGGGGGCGCAGGTCATGTCGTCGCCATCGACGTGGTAGTTCCAGAACATCGCCGGGGGGCCAAAGAATATGCCGTCGTGACCGGGAAGGTCGCGCGGGCCCGTCGGCGTGCCGCGTAGGCCGAGATATTCGGGGCTGGCGCAAGTGATCAGCCGGAACGTCCCCGCCTTGACCGCAAAAAGGGCGCTGTCGGCGAGGTGGCCAAGACGGATCGCGACGTCGATCTGTTCGTCGACCATATGGGAAATGCGGTCGGATATCATCAGGTTCAGCGTGACGTCGGGATATTCTTCCATGAAGGACAGGGCGATCGGCAGGACGTGGCGCGTACCGAATTCGACCGGCATCGTGATCGACAATTCGCCGCGCGGCGTTTGATATTCGCCCGACGCGCGTCGTTCGGCTTCGTCGAGATCGGCGATGATCCGCCGCGCCGCGTCGACATAATCGCGGCCCGCGTCGGTCAATTGAATGTTGCGGCTGGTACGGACGAGGAGGTTGGTGCCGAGGAAGCGTTCCAGTTCGGCAACCTTGCGGCTGACGCTGGGGAGCGGAGCGTTCAACTTGCGGCTGCCCGCCGACAGGCTGCCGGCGTCGACGACCGCAAGAATGACACGCATCGCGTCGAGACGATCCATGGAACGCGCTCCAGTTCCCACCTGCCGGCCGGTTGCCGTTTCGCATTAGGGTAACCGCCGGGCTATTTCAAATGTCCGGATAGGTCCCGGCGGCCTCGAATCCGCGAATCCGATAGGTGACGTCGAAGCAATGTAGGGGGCGACTTGCGCCCGATCGCGAACGATGCAGCGCCCTGGACCGGTATCCGAAAGCTGTCGCTTCGGTGCGAAAGGAGCAGCAACTATCAGGCCATTCGCGCATAAGGAGCGGCAAATCGGGACGGGCATGACGGCGGGCGGCCAAGTTGTGAAAATTTGCCGTTGAAATTTTGCAAGCCGCTGGACAGCGATGGGGTCGCTCTTTACCTAGTCGCGCAACAGGCTTCTGGGAATCCATCGAAAATTGTCGGAGACAATCGCGCAGGGTCATCGTCGTGGACGCTCGCTAGAGAAGATATTTCTCGACGAGCGGCCACGGTTGCTCGCGTTCCTGCGGCGGATTGGCGCCGGCGAAGACGCCGAGGACATTTTCCACGATGCGTGGATCCGGATCCGGTCGCTCGACCGACCGGTGCCCGACGAGGCGCTGTCCTATCTCTATCGTGTCCTGCACAATCTGACGATCGATCGCCGTCGCGCATCGCATCGCGGCCTGCATCGCGATACGCAGTGGGCCGAGGTACGGGGCGAGGCGTTCGATCGCTGCACGCAGCCCGATGGCGAGCGACGTCTGCTGGCGATTGACGAGGTGCGGGCAATTCACGAAGCGATTGATGCACTGGGAGAGCCCGCGGCAAGTATTTTTCGGCGGCACCGTCTGGAGGGACAGACGCAGCGCGCGATCGCCGACGAACTCGCGATGGGTTTGAGCACGGTCGAAAAACATTTGCGCCGCGCCTATGCCGCCTTGCTCTCGTTTCGAAGGGCGCGCGACGATGTCTGATATGATGCCGCGCAAAACCCCCGCGACCTTGCGCGACGAGGCGCTCGACTGGGTGATCCGGCTGCGCGAGGCCAAGGCCGCCGACTGGCAGGCGTTCGAGCAATGGATGGCAGCCGATACCCGCGCCGCGGACATTTATTGGGAATTGGCGGCCGCCGATGTCGATGTGGCAGAAGCGCTGACGCGGCCGCGCCCGGAGACGCCGGTTCGATCGCTGCAGGCGCGCACACCGAACCGGAAATGGATTGTCGGTGGTATGCTCGCGTTGGCGGCATCGATCCTGTTGCTGCTGTTCGTGCAACGGGCAGACGGACGCTATGCGGTCGAAACGCCGCCCGGGGCGACACATAGCATCGCGATGGACGATGGCAGTGCGGTCTTGCTGGGCGGCGGCTCGAAACTGATACTCGACCACGGTAATCCGCGGAGCGTGCGGTTGGATGGCGGCGACGCGCGCTTCACCGTCGCGCACGATGCCGCAAAGCCCTTCCGCGTCCATGTCGGAGAGGCGGTCCTTGTCGATTTGGGTACGGTCTTTTCGGTGACTTGGCAGAATGGCGCGCTTCATGTCGAGGTGGCCGAAGGAGCCGTGCGTTATAGCCGGAACGGCCTGACGCGTGATTTGGGGGCGGGCGACACACTGCGGATCGGTGTCGATGGACGGATGGTTTCGGGGCGCGTCGATCCCGCCGATGTCGCCGCCTGGGCCGAGGGGCGGCTCGTCTATTCGGGTACGGAAATGGCGGCAGTTGCTGCCGATTTGTCGCGTGCGACGGGGATCGATGTCGCTGTCGATCCCGCGGTTGCCGCACATCTTTTCAGCGGAGGCTTTGCGCTGGGCAATCGCGATGCCGAAACGGTCCGGCGCGCCGCAAACCTGATGGGATTGCGGGCGCGTCCAAACGGCGATGGCTGGATATTGGAGGCACCCGCTTCGGGGTCTAGATGAGGGTCGCCGCCGGTATGATATTGCTGGCGGCCCCCGTTGCCGCGCAGGCGGCCGGGGATGCGGTGCAGGTCGATGTGCCGGCGGGCACGCTCGGGACGGCGGTCGCGACGCTTTCGCGGCAGGCGCGCATCGACATCGGCGTCGACGATCCGGCGTTGCATCGCGTCGCGACGTCGCCGGTGCGTGGGCGGATGAGCGCCGAGGAGGCGCTGGAACGGATATTGCGCGGTACGGCCGCGACCTGGCTACGTGGCCGCGGGGGGCTATTCCATATCGTCGGGCGACCGCGACCCGTTGCCGTGCAAGCGTCTATGGGCACCGCCGGCCGTCGCAAGCGCTATGTCGTGCCGCCGCCACCCGTTACCGACATCGTCGTCACGGCATCGAAACGCGGCGCGGCGCTAGCCGATTATCCGGCAACGGTCGCCATATTCTCGGGCGACGAATTCGGGGCAGCCGGCATATCGCCGGGAAGCGAAGCCATCACGCTGCGCCTCGCCGGCGTCGGATCGACCCATATGGGGCGGGGGCGCAACAAGCTGTTCGTGCGCGGCATCATCGATTCGAGCTTTCATGGGCCGAGCCAGGTCGCGACGGCACAATATCTCGACCATGTCCGGATCAACCACAACGGTCCCGACCCTGACCTGCGCCTGTACGATATCGCAGCGGTCGAGGTGCTGGAGGGGCCGCAGGGCACGCTTTATGGCGCCGGGTCGCTCGGCGGCGTGATCCGGGTGGTAACGAACCGGCCGCAACTCGACCGTACCGAGGGGCGGGTCAGCGCCGGTGTCACGCACGTTGCTCATGGCGATCCGGGGGGCGATGCGGCGGCGATGCTTAATTTGCCGCTGGCGCGGGGAGTCGCCGGCCTGCGGCTTGTCGGCTATGCATCGCGCGAGGGCGGCTATATCGACAATCCTGTCTTGGGCCTGTCCGACGTGAATGGTGTTTCGGTTCGCGGCGGGCGCGCAGCACTGCGCCTCATGGTCGGCGGCTGGACGGCTGATCTGGGTGGTGTGCTGCAATCGATCCGCGCCGACGACAGCCAATGGACCGACCGCGACGGAGCGCCGCTGACCCGATCGAGCCTGGTGCGCGAAGCCTATGCTACCGATTATCGGCAAGCGAATGCCGCAGTCGAGCGCGATCTGGGTGCGGCGCGGCTTGTCGCGAGTCTCGCTGCGGTCGAGCGGTCCGCGACACAACATTATGACGATGGCACTCCCTCCGCCGTGGTGCAGAAAGCGCGGTCGGATCTGCTCGTGGGCGAGGCGCGAATATCGCAGCGGCAGTCGGATGGTGCGGGCTGGGTGGCCGGACTGGGCTTCCTCGACAGCGAGAGCCTGGTCCGGCGGAGCAATGGTCCGGTCGGGGACGATGCCCTGCTGCGTCAGCGTGTGGCCAATAGCGCGCGCGAGATCACCCTGTTCGGCGAGGCGGGCATGGCTGTCGCGCCGCGGCTTGTCGTGACGGCGGGGCTGCGGCTCAGTCACACGCGCCTGCACGGCGAGGCGTGGGCGAAGGAGAGCCTCGCGACGCTGCCGGGAACCGGCAAGCCGATCGCGGTGGGGCTGGTACGAAGCGATGTCCGGGCGCTCCCCAGTCTGGCGCTGTCGCTGCGCGCTTCGGAGCGGCTGTTTGTTTTTGCGCGCTATCAGGAGGGCTTTCGTCCCGGCGGCGTCGGCGTCGCGGGCTTCAAGCCCGAAATCCACCGCGGCGACCGGTTGCGGTCGTGGGAGGTCGGCCAACGCCTGACGCGCGGCGATGCATTCGCGCTCGATATCGCGGCCTCTTATGCGCGGTGGGACGGCATAGCCGCCGAGGTCGTGTCACAAACGGGCGATCTGACGACCGCCAATATCGGCGATGGCGAAATCGTCTCGATCGAAGCGCGCGCCGATTGGCGCCCGGTACCCGGATGGCGCGCGGGTGGCGGGCTGTTTCTCAACCGCAGTCGGCTGACGCGATCGAATATCGGCACAATCGCGCTGAAGGGCGCCCGGTTGCCGAATGTGCCCCGGCTCGGGCTACAGGCGCGTATCGGGCGCGAGTGGGCGCTGGGCACCGGGCTGCGCGCAAGTCTCGCGGTCGATGCCCGTTATTTCGGGGGATCGCGGATCGGCGCGGGGCCGCTGCTCGACACCGCGCAGGGCGACTACGTCGACGACCGGGTCCTGCTGCGTGTGGGCGATGCCATGCGCGGCCTCAGCCTTGAGGCGACGAACCTTGCCGACGGCGCCACCAATCGGTTCGCGCTGGGCACGCCGTATCGCATCTACCATCCGCAAGCGACGCCGCAGCGGCCGCGAACGATCCGGATCGGCTTCGACGCGGCCTTTTGATCTGATTCCGCAGATTATTTTCGCCCGCCGTAAGGTGTCTCGTGGGCGACATCGTTCTGTCATCATTGGGTCAGATCGTTTCATTTGAAACAGCATTTGCACGTCGGACCCTGAACCAGATGACAGGGAGTTTGACGTTGCAGCAGTTTTCGGGCCTCGGGATCGCATCGCTCCATCCGTATCATGCACGTACGCGCCGCGCGCGACTGGGACTGGGGACCAGTCTGGCTAGCGCCGCCGCCGCGCTGCTGCTGACCTCGATCCCGGTGGCCGCACAGACGGCGCCCGATATGTCGACGCTGCGCCCCCCGCTACATCAGCTTGCTGCGCGCGGCGACGCGGCAACGTCCGCGGCCGAACCGCAGGATCTGACTATCCGCCTCGACGAGGGAACCGCGGTCGTCACCGGCAACGAATATGAGCATGGCGTCACGCTCACCAATTTCGCCGGCGGATCGGTGACGATCGACGCGGCGGGTGCATCGGTGGAAACCAAAGGCACTGGCGCGATCGGCGCGGTGGCGATCGCCGTCGACGGCAACGCCACGCTCCAGATCGGCGATGTGCGTACGGCGGGCGATAATGCGCATGGCATCGTTGCGGGGTCGGCGAATGGTTCGGTTAACGTCCAGGCGGGGCATGTCGCAACCGAGGGCGGGAACGCGTTCGGAATTCATGCGACAGGCTATGCGGGTCCGATCAACGTGTCGGCCGCCTCAGTGCAGACCTCGGGCTATTATTCGACCGGAATCCATGCGGTGTCGAATGGCAATGTGTCGATCGACGTCGGCGATGTGCTGACGACGGGTGACAATTCGGTCGGCGTCAACGGGCAAGCGGGTCAGCGGCCGTCCTATGACGAGGATACCGGCCTGCCGATCCTGTCAGACCCCGCCGACCTGACGATCCGCGCCGACAATGTCGAAACGCGCGGCCTTTCGTCGGATGGCGTGATCGCGACGAATTTCACCAAGGGCAACACCTCGGTCGACGTCGGCACCATCAAGACGACGGGCGACAACAGCTGGGGCGCCTATGCCGGCGGCTTCGGCAATGTCGCGCTGCACGCTGGGACGGTCGAAACCACCGGCGCCGGTTCGGTCGGACTCGGCGCGGTCAGCTATTATGGCAATGTCGAGGTGTCCGCGGACAGCGTGGTCACGCGCGGCGATTTCTCGAACGGCGTCAATGTCCTCAATTACGATCCGACCAAGGCGACCTCGATCGACATCGGCAGCGTCGAGACGCACGGCAATTCGTCAACGGGCATCTATATGGGCGGTGCCTATTGGGACAATGAAGGGCAGGACATCACTGTCGTCGCCGACCAGGTGACAACGCACGGCGAGGGTTCGACCGGCGTCGCGGTGCGCAGCAGCGGCAATATCACCATGGATCTCGGCGACGTCGTCGTCGAAGGGAACCGTTCGCGCGGTGTCGTGGTTTTCGGCGGCCTGGGCGACATGAACCTGACGATCGACAGCATCGTTACCAAGGGTGAGTCGCAATATGGACGCGATACGGCCGGGCTGCGGATCAATCATAATCATGGTTCGGTAAACGCCACCATCGGGTCGATCGAAACGAACAGCAACAATGCGCCGGCGATCCTGACGAACGGCTACAACACCAACCAGAATTTCACGATCACCGGCAGCCTTCAGACCGACGGCTATCATGCTTCGGCCTTCCAGGCGGACATCGACACCGGATCGCTGACGCTCGACGCCGCATCGATCACGACGAAGGGCGACGCGAGCAACGGCGTGAAAGTCAACATGCGCTCGGGCGAGGTCGATATCCGCACCGGTACGATCGAGACGTCGGGCGCGGATTCGGCCGGTATATTGGTCGAGAGCGCCAGCTATGACGGGCAGGCGCATCATGTCGCGATCAACGCCGGCTCGATCGTCACGCAGGGCGGTAATTCGGCCGGGATCAGCGTACTCGCGCTCGGCGCGAGCGCCGACATCAACGCGGGCAGCATCACGACCTCGGGCGAATATTCGGCCGGGGTACGGGCGATCGCGGTGTCGGGTGTCGATTCCTATGGCAATCTGTTCGGCGGCGACCTCAATATCGAAGTGGGCTCGATCGCGACGACCGGCGACAATGCGCCGGGCATCGATGCGATCGCTTATGGCTCGATTGCGATCAAGGCGGAGAATGTCACGACCGAAGGGTCGCGTTCGACTGGCGTCAAGGCGCAGGCCTATGGCGATATCGTTATCGACGCGGGCACCGTCGAAACTCACGGCTATCGCGCCGACGGGATCCTTGCGAACAGCAATGTCGGCGGCAGCACCGGCGACATCAAGATCACCGCGAACAGCGTCACGACGACGGGCGCGGCGGCGAGCGGTATTCGTGCGGAGGCCTATGCCGGCTCGGTCGATATCAAGGCGGGCAGCGTCAAGACCAGCGGCTATGGTGCCGATGGCGTCTTTGCGTGGAGCTATATGGGCGATGCCAAGGTCGATATCGGCACGGTTTCGACCAGTGGCGAAGGCGGCCGCGGCATCACCGCCTATTCGGGCGGCACCACGACGGTCATCGCCGGCGATGTGACAACGACCGGGGCAGGCGCATCGTCGGAATTCGACGCCGGCGGGATCAAGGCGGTCGGCGCGTCGGTTGTCGTCAAGGCGGGGAACGTCAGCACTAAAGGCGACTATTCCAGCGGCATCTATGCCAACAGCAATATGGTCAACGACAATGGGCAGGTGCCGCGCGATATCAGCGTGACCGCAGCCAGCGTTTCGACCGAAGGCCTGTTCTCGCACGGCGTCGTCGCGATCAATACGGCAAGGCGTGCGAACATCGACATCGACGTCGGCAGCATCAAGACAAAGGGCGACTATGCGCTCGGTATCTATGCCTCCGCTCCCGCCGGCAATATTTCGGTCAAGGCCGACAGCGTCGAGACCGAAGGCAAGCAGGCGGCGGGTGTCGTCGCGGTCAGCAATTATGGCGATATCGGCATCGATATCGGCACGATCGTAACGAAGGGCGAAGGCGCGGCGGCTATCTACGCCTATGCCGGCGGTGCGCCGAAGGCCGGTGACAGCACGACGAGCATCAAGGCGGGCTCGATCACGACGAGCGGCGAATATTCGTCGGGCGTCGTGGCGATCGGGGCCAGCGAGGGTGTCCATCTCGACATCGATGTCGGCGACGTATCGACCGCGGGCACGGCGTCGCGCGGCGTATTCGGCTACGCGCTCGGCGATATCTCGGTCAAGGCGGGCACTATCGCGACCAAGGGGGATGGCGCCTCGGGCGTCGAGGCTGTCTCCTTCTATGGCGACATCAAGGTCAGCGCGGGGTCGATATCGACCGAAGGCAATGTGGCGACCGGAATCTATGCGAGCACGCTGACGGGCGACGTGATCGTCGATGCGGGCGACATATCGACCCTCGGCGACATTGCATCGGGCGTGCGGGCGTTCAGCCGGACCGGCGATGTCATGGTCACCGGCAACGGCGATATCAGCACCAAGGGCAATAATTCCTACGGCATTCTTGCCTTTGGCGACGGCTCGATCACCATCGACAACAAGGGCGACGTACGCACCGACGGTGATTCCGCGCACGGGCTCTATGCGCTCGGTCGCGGCGGCGGCGTCACGACGATCACCAATAGCGGTGCGGTCTCGGTCGATGGCGATTATTCGACCGCGATCCGTGCGCTCGGCAGCTATGCGGGCGGTGGCATCAAGATCGTTTCGACCGGCGACGTCTCGGCGACGGGCGCGAATGTCGGCGGCATCGTTGGCGTGATCCCGCGCTCGCGCGGCGCGGGTTCGACTGCGCCTTCGGTCGATATCGAGGCCGGAAAGGTGACGGTCAGCGGCAGTCCCGCGGTCGGCATATTGGCGCTCAACTATTGGGGTGACGTGCGTATCCGTGCCGACGAGGTCAAGGCCGTGGGATCGGGCTTGGGCATCTCGTCGATGGCGCTGGGCAATATCGACGTCGAGGTACGCAACGTCGAATCGGACGGCCGCGGGATCTTCCTGTCGTCGGGCGGCGGAAACACGCTGACGGTGACCGGCAATGTTATCGCGAAAAACCATGTCGCGATCGAGATGGGCGCGGGTTCGGGCCAGTCGGTGCTGAACATTGCGAAGGGCGCGACGGTGATCGGCGGCGGCAGACGCAATCCGGCGGACGATCCTTATACCGGACCCGGCAACGCCATCATCATCGGGTCGGACTCGGGCGTCGTCATCAACAATGCGGGCACGATCCGCAACGTCGGCGATCGCTACACCATCTTCGTGACCGACCAATATGCGTCAGACTGGACCCCGATCCCGGGCGCCGGGAGCGCGATCAACAACAGCGGTATCCTTGAGGGCAATCTGCGCCTGACCGCAGGCAAGGACGCCGTGAACAATTCGGGCGAGTTCGATGCGACGAAGGATTCGGTGTTCGGCGATGGCGAAGACATCTTCGTCAACAGCGGAATCGTCCGCATCGGTTCGGCGGCGGTCACCACAAGTCTCGCCCGCGCGCCCGAAAAGGGCTCGTCGGTGACCTTCGCCGGGCTCGAACGGTTCGAAAACAGCGGCACGATCGACATGCGCAACGGCATCGCGGGCGACCAGTTCGTGCTGCCTGGCGCCTTCGTCGGCTCGGGTGCCTCGACGCTCGCAGTCGATATCGGCGGCGCGAGCAGCGACCAGCTGGTGGTCGAGGGCGCCGCGACGGGATCGACCAATGTCGTCGTCGCGACGCTGCCGGGCAAGGCGACGCTGTTCGCCGGGCCGATGTCGATCATCAAGGTCGGTGCCGGATCGGCCGCGGACGCCTTCAAGCTCGACAAGGCCGACATGGGCTTCATCCAGTACAACATGCGCTACGATGCGGTGACCGGGACCTACAGCCTCGGCACGCAGGTCGGCAGCTCGGCCTATCGCCTCGCCAAGCTCAACGAGGCGGCGCAGGCGATCTGGGACAAGTCGGCGCAGGCGTGGAGCACGCATATGGCCGAACTTCGCGACGCCGACGGCGCCGGCAAGCGGCTGTGGGGCCAGATGTTCGGGGGCGTGGTCGACCGCGACAGTGCGATCGACGGCGCCCCGCTCGACTATCGTCAGGACTTCTTCGGTGCGCAGCTCGGCTATGATCTCGGCGGCAGCGAGGGTGAAGACAGCGCGGCGATCTTTGGCGTTACCGGCGGCTATCTAAGCTCGAAACAGCGGTTCGAGGGGGCCGACGAACGCGCCGATTTCGGTGCGCTCAACCTCGCGGGTTACGGCAGCTATCGCGGCAAGCGCGTCTTCGCGAACCTGCTCGCGCAATATAGCCGCTACTGGATCGACGCGCGCGGAGGGATCGGCACCGAACGCTGGTCGGATTCGGCCGGAGGCGACGCTTATGGCGTGCAGGGCGAGGTCGGCGTGCGGCTGGGGTCGGAGAAATTCTTCGTCGAACCCGTCGCCACGCTCGCCTGGCAGAACAGCTCGATCGACGCGATCGAGGCGTTCAGCCACAGGATCGATTTCGACGACAATAGCGCGGTGACCGGCAAGGTCGGCGCGCGGATCGGTGCCGCGATCGGCAAGGCAGAAGGGACGCAGGCGGTGCTTTATGCGCGCGGCAATTATGTCCATGCCTTCGACGGCAAGGCGGGGCTGCTCTTCTCGAGCGGCAACGTCAGCCAATCGATCGTGACCCCGCAGGCCGGCGATTATGGCGAGGCCGCGATCGGGCTCAACATCCTCTCGAACGGCCCGGTGAGCGGCTTCATCGAGGGGGATGCCACCGTCGGCAGCGGGACGAAGGGCGGCGGTGGCCGCGTCGGCGTCCGGTTCAAATTCTGATCCATTTCAAACCTTTGCAAGGCCCGGTTTCGCACCGGGCCTTGCCTGTATGAGCGAGCATGATGAGCAATACCCAAACCCCCGCAGACCAGCCGGCCGAGGCCGCCACCACCGGACAGGCCTATGCGCCCGGCGAAGCGCCCGCAACCGAGCCGGGCAAGACCAATATAGCGGTCTCGCGCGGCCTTGCCGGCTGGCTCGCGGCGCGGCGAACCAGCTTGGCCTTTACCAGCTATCAGACCGGACAGCTTTTCCTCGTCGGCCTGCATCCGGGCGGCACGGTGTCGTTCAACCAGCAGAATTTCAGCCGCGCGATGGGCGTGTGCTGGCGACCGGGGAGGCTCTATCTCGGCTCTCTCAGCCAGCTCTGGCGGCTCGAGAATATCCTGCGCCCCGGCGAGGTCGGCAACGGCACGTTCGACGCGGTGCTGGTGCCACGCAACGGACAGACGACGGGCGACATCGATATCCACGAGGTCGGAGTCGACGGCGACGGCCGCGTCATCTTCGTGAACACCAAATATAGTTGCCTCGCGACGCTCGACCTGACGCACAGCTTCAAGCCGATCTGGAAACCGCATTTCATCTCGAAGCTGGCGCCCGAGGATCGGTGCCACCTCAACGGTCTCGCGATGCAGGATGGCCAGCCACGCTATGTCACCGCAGTCAGCCGTTCGGATGTGATCGCCGGATGGCGCGAGCGGCGCCACGAGGGCGGAGTGCTGATCGACGTGCAGACCGACCGCATCGTCACCGACCAGCTCTCGATGCCGCACTCGCCGCGTGTCGTCGGCGACCGCATCTATGTGCTCGACAGCGGGCGCGGGCGGATCGTGCGGATCGACCCGGCGACGGGCGAGAAGACCGACATTGCCTTCTGCCCCGGTTTCCTGCGTGGCATGTCGATCGTCGACGGCCATGCGATCGTCACCGTATCGAAGCCGCGCAACGGCAGCTTTGCCGGGCTGCTGCTCGACGGCGAGCTCAAGGCGCGCGACGCCGAACCCTGGTGCGGCGTGCTGATCGTCAATCTGGCGAGCGGCGACATCGTCGAATGGATCCGCCTGGAGGGGCATATCACCGAAATGTTCGACGTTGCGGCGATGCCCGGTGTCGTTTGTCCGATGTCGGTCGGGCCGAATACGGCGGAGATGCAGAATACGATCAGCTTCGAGCCGACCGCGCTGTTGGAATTGGAACGGGCAGCCTAGCGCATTTCCGCCCGCAATCGGGCTCGATCGCTACCTGGCGATTTGTACGACGGTTGCGTCTGCCAGCCGGTCGACCAACCAGCTCAATCCAGCGTCGGTCAGCGCAGCCTTCGGGACAAAGGCGTTGAGGCGGAACGTGCCGAACGAGATGGGCGGCTCTGTGATCGCCAGGCCGAATTGATCGGCATGAAGCGCGGCGAACGTTCGCGGGATAGCGCAAATCAGATCGGTAGCCGGCAGGACTGCACATGCGAACATGAAGTTCGGCACCGTGAGCGCGACGTCGCGGTGCCGGCCCTGCGTCGCCAGTATATCGTCGACGAACCCATGCGGATCGCCCGTCATGGAGACGACCAGATGGCGATGGGCGCAATAGGATTCGATCGTCGGGCGCTCGCAAAAATTGTGGCCGGCCCGCGTGGCGAGGACAAAATCCTCTTCATATAGCGCCCGCTTTTCGAACCGGATCGGGCCTTCCTCGGACGGGATCACCGCGATGTCGATCTCGCGGCGTTCGAGTTCGTCGAATGCCGTGCGCCACGCGCGGTCGGGCGCGGTCTCGTCGGCGACGGGCAGGAGCTGCCTTATGCCGATCCTGATCCCTGGCGATCGGCTTTCCAGTTCGGTCAGAAGCGGTTGCAGGAATACCGCCGAAACCCCATCGGGCGCGCCAATCGCGAAACGCCGGACCGAGGTCGCCGGGTCAAAGGGCGCCGCCTGAGAAAACACTGACCGGACCTGCTGCAATATGTCGGCGATGGCGGGCGCCAAGGTGGAGGCGCGATCGGTCGGCACCACGCCCTTGGGTGTCTTGAGGAAGACGGGATCGTTGAGCAAGCGGCGGAGCCGGCCCAGCCCATGGCTAACCGCAGAGGGCGACAGGTTCAGGCGTGCAGCTGAACGGCCGACATGCCTCTCTTCGAAAACGGCCTCGAACAGCAGCAACAGATTGAGGTCGGCGCGCGAGAGATCAATTTCATTCAGCATATTCGTGAAATCATATCACTTCATGCATCATAGGAAAATTGCCATTTCGCCTGGGTCGCGGCGTCGCCGCATCCAGACGAGGAAAAGACATGATGGTGAGACGGATTTTAATAGCTTGCGCCGCCGGCGCGGCAGCCGCTTTCGCAGGAGGAGACGCCGCTGCGGACACGAACCGCGATTCCGACGTCGCAGCGTTGGTCGCGAGGGCCACGACCGCGCATGAACGCCTGATGCGCGGCGACATCATCGGGTATCGGCAGGCGATCGACGTGACGCCCGACTTCGTGCTGATGGACCCGTTCGGCGGTCGGCCGACCGGCGCGCCGAAATCGGAGGCGCATTGGAACCGGATCGGTCGCTTCTTTCGCGAAGGCACGGCGGCCAGTTTCGACCTCGTCGGTGCCTATCGGTCGACCGACCTGATCGTGCTCGTCGCAAATGAACGCGCGCATGTCGCGGTAGGATCGCTCGACGCGCAGGAGTGGTTCCTGCGAGTGACGCTTGTCTTTCGCCGCGACGATGGCGCGTGGCGGCTGGCGCATCGCCATGCCGATCCGCTGGTGCGCGGTATCGGCGTCGAAGAGGCAGCGCGCCTTACGCTGGGGCAGGGCGAACTTCGCATTGGCCCGTGATCGGACGCAGACCGCAATTTCCACGCCGCCGGGTCGGATTTCAACGGTCGTTCGATCGGCGGCTTTTCAATTCTTATATGCTTGGCTGCGCCAAATCGATGGCCTCGAGAATATTGTCGATGACAAAGGAAGGAGCCTCGTGCGGGAGGCCGTGCCCCGCGGTTTTCGAGATATTCTGCTTCGAGCGTGAGGACAGCGACAGCAATCGGCGCTGCATGTCCTGTGTGGCGGCCTCAAGTTTCACAGCAAGTGGCTCGGACATTCCCGGCACCATTCGATAATGCACGCTGTGGGTCGCGATCACCACCGGCTTGGCGCCAAGCGAGCGGAGCATGCGCGCTTGCGCGGCGCTGGCCCTGAAGTCGAGCCTCTCTTCGTTCTTCGAGGGGTCGACAGCCATCGACGTCAGAAAGCTGCGCGCCTCGGTGACCGCCTTTTCTTCATCAGCCGCCGGGGCCGGCAGAATGGAAAGCCAGGTATCGATCTGGTCGGGATGCGTCGAGGATACCAACACCAGTCCGGCGGTTTCTTCCGGGTACAGATTTGCGAACACCTGGGCATGCAATCCGCCGATAGAGTGGCCGGCGATAAGATAGGGTCCCGCTATCCCGGCCTTGTGCAGGGCGCTGTGTAGATCGGTGGCCGCATCGGCGCTGGTGCGTATGCGTTCGGGCGCGGCGTCGCTCGCGCCGAGGCCGGCGCGGTCGTAGAGGCAGACCCGGGTGCGTTCGGCGATCTTGGCAGCGATTCCTCGCCATCCCGGATCCTCGACGGGCGCTGTGCCCATCCCGGCATCGACGACGACGGTCGGCATACCCTCGCCGCGGCATGTCAATTGGATCGAGCGTCCGCCAATGTCGAAGCGACCTTCGACCGGATTGCCGTCGGATCCCCCCGCGTTGGCGATCGGCGCAATGATGAAGGCGATTGGCAGGGCAAGCAGAACGCGCATCAATATCTCCAGATTAGAACAGTCGACCCCAATTTTTGCCGGAAAGGCGGCCGATAGATCAAAGACGCTTTCTCGATAGCATTTGGATGCGATGCGCGACGGAGAAATTGGCTGGTGGCCACATAAGACTTTCGGACAATTTCTCGACTTCCCGAGCGAGCGTAGTTTCGAGCGGCGAGCAAGGCCGGGCACCGGCTTGCTCCGGTCGGCCGCATGGAACTGCATGCGGTGCCGACTGACGATCGAAACCCGAACAGGAGATATCCAGATGCCCGCTCCAAAACCCGTCGTTCGCATTCTGCTGGCGATGACATCGATGATCATGCTGCCGCTCGCGGTAGCCCCGGCGCATGCGAAGTCGACAGCATCGATCCAGCGCGTTGAAGACAATCTGGCTGCGGCTGGCTTTATCGTGAAGCCGGCGAACACGCCCGAACGCGCCGCGATGCTGATGCGACTGCCGGCGAACAAGTTCGTCCAGCGTATCGATGGCGACACGGTGACCTACGTCTATGCCGATCCGAAGGCCTGCGGCTGCCTTTATGTCGGCACGCAGGAGGCATATGGTCAGTATCAGAAGGCGATGCAGGCGAAGAATCTGCTCGATCAGCAAGCGGATAATGCCCTGGCGTTTCGCGACGATGCCTGGAGTTGGGGCGCCTGGGGGCCGTGGGGTCCGCATTGGGGCTTTGGCTATTATGGCTGGTGAAGCGAGCCGATCGGCGGAGCGCGATCCGAACCGGCGATTTCGACGGGCCATATCCGCGGCTTGACGAGCCTCTTGTCCATCTGCTTGCCTGTGCGTGCGGGGAAACCCGATACCATGGTATCGATGGCGCTTGACTCTGTTACAGAGCATTCTGCCAATTCGCTCCTGATAGCGGCAATCGGTCTGTGGACGGCGGTGGGATTTGGGAAGAGCATCTAGCCTGCAGGACGGCGCGCAGCCGGAGGTACAGCTTTACTCGCTGGAAACGAGTGCGATGGCGCTGATGGAAGCGATGCCGGGCCTCGTCGCGATGCTGGCGCCCGATGGCAGCGTGCAGCGGGTAAACGGGCAGATCCAGGAATATTGCGGGGAGACGCTCGAAGAGCTTCGAAACTGGGGTACGAACGGGATCGTCCACCCCGACGACATGGGCCATGTGGGCGAGATATTCAGCCGGTCGATGGCGGCGGGCACGTCCTACGAGATCGAACAACGGTTGCGCCGGTTCGATGGCGTGTATCGCTGGTTCCAAAATCGCGGCCTCCCGATGCGCGCCGAAGACGGGCGCGTGATCGCCTGGTATGTGCTGTTGATCGACATCGACGACCGGAAAAATACCGAACAGGCGCTGGCGGCCAGCGAGCATGAACTGCAGGTCACGATCGATTCCATTCCGGGCCTGGCATGGACTGCGCGCACCGACGGCACCGGCGACTTTTTCAATCGCCATTACCTCGACTATACAGGGCTGTCGCACGACGAACTCTGCGATTGGCAATGGACCCAGAGGATCCACCCCGACGATCTGCATGCCATCACCGGTGGTTGGGAGGGCTTTCGGGAGGCCGGGACGCCGGGCGTGGTCGAAGCGCGGATCGAGCGCCACGACGGTGTCTATCGTTGGTTTTCCTTCCACGCGAGCCCGCTCCGCGATCCTGCCGGGCACATCGTGAAATGGTATGGCGTCAACGTCGATATCGAGGACCGCAAACGCGCCACGCTGATGCTCGCGGGCGAACACGAACTGCTCGAACTGATCGCGTCGGGCAAACCGCTAGACACGATATTGGGCAAGCTTTGTGAGGTCGTCGAGCAGATTTTGCCGTCCTGTCACTGCGAGGTACGGACGATCGGCGGCGACGGTCGGACTTTCGAATATGGCGTGGCGCCGAACCTTCCTGAAGCGTTGGTCGGGGCAGTCACGGGGGTCGCTGTGGACCGGGCGATGTCACCTTGCGGCATGGCCGTGCTCGATGTGCGCCAAGTCGTCGTGGAGGATGTCGCCAGCGATTGGCGCTGGAAAGGCTCGCCTTTACAGGATCGCCTGCAACAGAGCGATTTGCGCGCGGTGTGGAGCACGCCGATCCTCGCGGGCGAGGCCCGGGTGCTCGGCACGGTCTGCATCTACCGGCCGTTCGCATCGACGCCGCAAGCCGACGATCAGGACATCATCGGGCGCGCCGTTCATATCGCGAGCATCGCGATCGAGCGCGCGCGCGACGACGAGGCTTTGCGGGCCGGCGCGGCGCGGCTGCGCGAAGCGCACCAGCATTTGAGTCAGGCGCAGCGGCTCAGTCGGACGGGCAGTTTCACGACCGACGTCAGGGCGGATACGCATATCTGGTCGGAAGAATTATACGAGATACTGGAATTCGATCGCGACGAGGCGCCGAGTTTTGCGGCCTTCCGGAAATGCATCCATGCGGAGGATGTCGGCCGGTTCGATGCCGGTTTCGAACGGTCGATAACGGGCCGCGCGGAGTTCGATCATGTGTTTCGCGTGGTGACGCCGAGGGGCAACACCAAATATCTCCACGCCGTCGCGCAATTCATCTCCGAAAGCGAGAAGCGGCCGATCGTCGTCGGATCGATCCAGGATATTACCGAAAGCAAGCGGATCGAAAATGAGCTGCGGCGAAGCGCAAATTATCTATCGGCCGGCGAACGCGTCAGCCTGTCGGGGTCGTTCGCCTGGGACATCGCGACCGACAAGATCGTCTATTCCGAACAATTCGCGCGGCTGAACGAATTCGACGACCGGGATGGGCTGACCGCCGACGATTTTCGCAGCCGCTTTCATCCCGACGATGTGCCGATCTTCGAGCGCGAGGTCGCGAAGCTGCTCCACGGTGCAGATCATATCGAATATGATCTGCGGCACCTGATGCCTGACGGGCGCATCAAATATTTTCACGTCTTCGCGCAGATGGTCGAACAGTCCGACGGCCGCAGGGAATGCGTTGGCGCGGTGCAGGATGTCACGCGAAACCGCACGGCGGAGCAGGCGCTCGACAAGGTCCGGTCCGAGCTCGCCCATGTGACGCGGGTCATGACGCTGGGTGAATTGGCGGCGTCGATCGCGCACGAGGTGAGCCAGCCGCTGTCGGGGATCATCACCAATACCAGCGCCTGCCTCCGTCTGCTTGGCGTCGAGCCGCCCAATGTGGAGGGGGCGAAACGAACGGCGCAGCGGACGTTGCGCGACGGAAACCGGGCATCCGAGGTGCTCGCGCGGCTGAGGGCGCTCTTCAGCAAGCGGGATTTTGTCGTCGAGCCTTTGGACCTCAACGAGGCCGCGCTGGAAGTCCTCGCCATCTCGGCCCACGACCTCCAGCGGAGGGGTATATTGGTGCTGACGGAGCTCGATGACGAGCTCCCGCCGGTTGCCGGAGATCGCGTCCAGTTGCAGCAGGTCATCCTCAACCTGATACTGAACGCGGCGGACGCGATGGAGGGTGTCGAGGGGAGGGCGCGGCGGCTGTCGATCGCGACCAGCCGGGCGGCGGGCATGGCTTGCCTGCGCATCAGCGACACGGGTCCGGGGCTGGGCGAGGAAGAGGCACGCCGGGTCTTCGACGCCTTTTTCACCACCAAGACGAACGGGATGGGGATCGGGCTTTCGGTCAGCCGCGCGATTGTCGAACGGCATGGCGGGAAGTTGCTCGCCTCGGCTAACGAGGATTTCGGCACGACATTCTCTTTCTCGGTTCCGCTTGCCGCATTGTCGGCGCTCGACACACGGCGAAACGGCTAAACCATGCAGCCGGGCAGAGACGAAGCGCGATTTGATCCTGTTCGCACGATTGCCGCAAGTCGCGCGAGACGGTTTGGCGTCCTCTGCGCATTCGTGGCGGTCATTCCCATAGAGCCTGCGTTGGCTCAGGCGACCGCAGATCCCCAGCCCTCCGAGATTGTCGTGACCGCCCAGAAGCGGGAGGAGGCCATCAACCGGGTGGGCATGTCGATCGATGCGATGCTGGGCGACGATCTTCGCCCCCGCGGCATCGACTCGGTGGCTGAGCTCGACAAGATCGCGCCCGGCCTGACTTTTACCCAGACGCCGTTCGGCCCGCCGGTCCTGACGCTGCGCGGGGTGGGTTTCTATGATTCAGCGCTGGCCGCCACCCCGGCCGTCAGCCTCTATGTCGACGAGGCGCCGCTCGCCTTGCCCGTTTTCGCGCAGGTCGCGGTCTTCGATGTCGAGCGGGTCGAGATATTGAAGGGCCCGCAAGGCACGTTGTTCGGCGAAAATTCGACCGGCGGCGCGATCAACTATGTCATCGCGCGCCCGACCGCCGATTTCTCCGCCGGTGGAATGGCAAGCTTCGGCCGCTTTTCGACCGTCGAGGCCGAAGCCTATGTCAGCGGACCGCTCACATCGACGCTGGGCGCGCGCCTTGCCGTACGAACGATCCAGAGCGGCGACTGGCAGCGGAGCCATACGCGCAGCGACACGCTGGGCGAGACGCATCAGGGGGCGGCGCGGCTGCTTCTCGACTGGCAGCCATCCCCGGCCGTACGCCTGTCGCTGAACCTGAACGGCTGGCGCGATACGTCCGACAGCCAGGCGTTCCAGCTCGCAGGGGTCGCGTGCACCGTGCCGCAGAAATGCGCGCCCGACCTGCTGGTTTATCCGCTCGCCCCGGAAAATGCGCGCGCAGCCGATTGGGATGCGGGTTCGCCGATGAAGGTCGACGACAGTTTCGGGCAGGCGGTGCTGCGGGCCGACGTCGAGATCGGTTCGGGCCTGCGGCTGACCTCGATCAGCGGATACCAGCGCCTCAGCCAGGACAAGTTCATCGATGCCGACGCGACCGCCTTGCTGCTCAACAGCTTTCGTCAGGAGGGGCACGCGACGACGTTCAACCAGGAACTGCGGCTGGCGGGGGACAGTGGCACGGTCGACTGGATATTGGGGGGCTATTATTCGTCGATCGACGTTCGCGAACATTTTTCGGGCCGGACCGATTTCGTCTCGGCCAACGAGCCGCTGCCGGGCCTCTTTCCCCCCTTTCCGACGTCGGAGGGGCGCTATACGTTCAGGACGCGCAGCTACGCCGGTTTCGGCCATCTCGAATATGCGCTGACCGAACGGCTGAAGCTCAGCGCCGGGCTTCGATATACGCGGTCGGTCCAGCGTTTCGCAGCCTGCACCGGAACGGGCGAGGATCCGACGCTTGGGCGCCTCTTCGCCTATCTGGGGGCGATGGCGCGGGGCGAATTGCCTGCTGTTCCGCCGCCGCCCGAGTGCATCCAGTTCGACAAGGACACGCTGGAGCAGAAGGAAAGCCGCGATCGCCTCGCCGAGGACAATATCTCCTATCGCCTCGGGCTCGACTATCGCACGCGCGGCGACACGCTGCTCTACGCCAATCTCAGCAAGGGCTATAAATCGGGCAGTTTTTCGAATGTCCCGGCGTCCAATTCGATCCAGTTCGAACCCGCCCGGCAGGAGTCGGTGCTGGCCGTCGAAGCGGGAATCAAGGCACCGCTTGCGTCGGGGGCGACGCGGATCGAGGGTGCGGTCTTCTGGTACGACTATCGCAACAAGCAGCTCCGCGGGCGGATCCTCGATCCCTTTTTCGGCGCGCTGGAAACATTGGTGAACATACCGCAGTCGCGGGTCCGTGGCGCCGAGCTCGGCATCAGCACAAGGCCGTTGGCGGGCCTGACGCTGAGCGCGTCGGCAACGTGGGTCGACAGCCGGGTGGACGAATTCACCGGCATCACACCGACCGGTCAGACGAGCAATTTTCGCGATTCATCCTTCCCCTATGCTCCGCGATGGCAGGCGGTCGCCGACGCCCAATATGAGTGGGCGCCGACAGGGCGGCACCATGCATTCATCGGGGCGAACATCAACTGGCATGGGGAAACCTGGGCCGCGCTGGGCGAAGACGATGCCTATCGGTTGCGGCCCTATCTGACGCTCGACCTGCGCGCCGGGTTCGGGCCAGCGAACGGTCGTTGGCAAATCGCGGCTTACGCGCAGAACGTCACGAATCGATATTATTGGAACAATATATTCCAGTATATCGACACGCGGTTCCGGATCGCCGCGCGTCCGGCAACCTATGGCGTCCGATTTTCGGTCCGCTATTAGGTTCGGCTAGCAGCCGGTGGGCTGTTGCGCGCCGTCGCCATGGCAACGCGGATCGTCTTCCTTGTCCAGATATTCGATGCCGAGTGGCCCGGTGCCGGTGACCTGGGTAATATATTCACCCGACTGCGCCCAATGGAAATGGGGCGTATTGTGCGGCAGGATGACGACGCTTCCCGGGCCATAGGTCTGGAGCTTGGTAGGGTCGAAGGTCGTCCCGAAGCCGATGTAGAAGACCCCCGAAATCACCGTGTAAATCCGGTCTTCCGGGTGGATATGCGGCATCAGCTTGACCCCGCCGGGCACCTTGACGCGCACGGCATAGGGCGCGTGTTGGGCGGGATCGCCGACGACCTTTGCCAGCTCGGCGCCCGGTGGAAACGCGGCGAAGGGTTCGAAGCGAATATCCTCGGATCGTACCGATCCGATCTCCGTCGGGGACAGGCTCTGCGCCGATGCGGATGGTGCCGAACACATGATGCAGGCCATGGCGATCTTGATGGGGGAGGAGCGGCGCATCGATGCTCAGGCGGCGCCCGCGACAGGGGCCGCCATCGCCGTCAGCAGCTTGACCAGCGCTTCGGCGCCCGCCGTCGACGAGGCAGGATTCTGTCCGGTGATGAGCCGGCCGTCGGTGATGGCAAAGCTTTCCCAGTCGGCCGCCTTTTCGTACAGGCCACCGAGGCGGACGAGTTCATCCTCGACGAGGAAGGGGACGACCTCGGTCAGGCCAACGGCCTCTTCTTCGCTGTTTGCAAAGCCGGTCACGCGCTTGCCCTTTACCAGCGGCTGTCCCTCGAACATCACCTGCCGCAGCACGCCCGGCGCATGGCAGACGGCGGCGACGGGCTTCCCGGCGTTGTAGAACGCCTCGATCAGCGCGATGGAATCGGGGTTGTCCGCAAGGTCCCACATCGGGCCATGGCCGCCGGGATAGAAGATCGCGTCATAATCCTCGGCGCGGGCATCCTCCAGCTTGCCGGTGTTCGCAAAGACCTTTTGCGCATCGGCATCCTGTTTGAAGCGCGTCATTGCGGGGGTCTGGTTTTCGGGCAGGTCGCTCTTGGGATCGACCGGCGGTTGTCCGCCCTTGGGCGAGACGAGGGTGAGGTCCACGCCCGCATCGCGGAACACATAATAGGGGGCGGCACCCTCCTCGAGCCAGAAGCCCGTCTTGCGCCCCGTGTCGCCGAGCGTGTCGTGCGAGGTGAAAACCATCAAGATGCGCATCGTGCTGCTCCTTCGCTGCTGGATGGCTGATGAGGTAACATCGATGGGGCGCGGCGGCAGTCAGACATTGGTATCGCCAAGACCATGGTATCGGGTGCGCGGTATCGATCACCATTCCGATGGGCGAAGGGTCAAGCGCAGCCAGAATTGCCGGCCGGGTTCGAACCCGCAGAGCACTTCGCCCGATCCGGCGGGGCCCTTGATTGGCGCGCCGGTGATCGTGCCGGGAAAGACGCCGCCGCCGCCCGGATAGTTGAAATTCAAGCAGCCGCCCGTCGTGTAGCGGTTGGTCAGATTATTGCCGATCAGCGCGACCTCCCAGCGATCGTCGGGCCCCGCCAGTCGGACATGTGCGCCGAGCTTGGCGAACGCGTCCTGATATCCCCGCTCGCGGTTGCCGATATCGACGACATAGCGCGA
Organism: Sphingopyxis sp. OAS728; assembly: GCF_014873485.1. Taxonomy (NCBI): domain Bacteria; kingdom Pseudomonadati; phylum Pseudomonadota; class Alphaproteobacteria; order Sphingomonadales; family Sphingopyxidaceae; genus Sphingopyxis; species Sphingopyxis sp. OAS728. The sequence continues at coordinate 3,821,227 of NZ_JADBDT010000001.1, forward strand.
CGAATATTGGAAATTGGCGCCCAGGCTGAGGGTGAGTTTCCCGGTCAGCGGGCGCTCATAGCCCACACTCAGCGTGCCCTGCCAGGCCGGCGCACGGGGCAGGGGCGTGCCCGAAAGGTCCTGCCCATTATAGCGCACGGGGCCTCCCGACGCCGGGTCGATGCTGAAATAGCCCGCGGCGATCTCTTGGGCATCGGTTACCGGGGTCGGGAGAAGATTGCAGCCTTCGGCGACCGTCTGCCCCGCCTTGCAATCGGCGCCGACGAAACGCGTGAAGCGGCCGTGGTTCCAGTTGAGCGCGCCCGTGACGCTGAGCCCGGGCATCGCGCGCGGGCGATAGCGGAGCGTGAGGTCGGCGCCATAGACTGTCGCGGCGCCCGCGTTGACCGTCGCCAACGCAGGAACCCCTGCGGCGCTGATCCGGATGACCCCGGCCTGCAGCCCCTTGTAGCGATAATGATAACCGGTGAGGTCGAAATAGAATTGGCGGTCGCCGGCATAGCCTTTGATGCCGACCTCGCCGCCGCGCCCGCGCTCGTCACCGAACGAATTGTCGGTTCCCGGAATTGGCGGCTGGTTGATGTTGTAGGATCCCGATTTGTTGCCCTGTTTGTATGCGCCAAAGATTGTCAGCTCGTCGGTCGGATACCAGGCGATCGTCATCTCGGGTGACCAGTTGTGTAGCTTGAGCCGCGGAGCTTCGAACCGGATCGTCGCGCCCGGCACACCGCCATAGGCGCCGAAGGCGTCGAGCGCGGTCTGCATGTTGCGCCGCCGTTCGTCAGTCCACCGCAGGCCGCCGGCAATCTCGAACCGCGACGTGGGGCGGGCGCGTATCTGGCCGAAAAGCGCGAGCGCCCTGATATCGATATCGTGCGATCCCGCGAGTACGACGGGCGGGAAGCCATAGAGGCTATTGCCGAAAAAGCCGATGTCGTTCCGGAGGTTGCCGTCCTGAAAAAAGGCGCCGGCGGTGACATCGAACAGGCCGCCGCGATCGGAGGTCAGGCGCAGCTCCTGCGTGACCTCCTCGCGCCGCAGCGCCTTGGTGATCGCGATCGGCGATCCGGCGCCCCCCGACCAGGGACCGTTCTGCAGTGCGTCGGCGGTGAGGTGATAATAGCCCGTCACCGACGTCAGCAGCCAATCCGGTGCGACCGTCCAGTTGAGTTCGGCGGTGGCGAAGCGCTGGTCGAGGTCGGTGAAATTCTCCCCCTCGTTCGGCAGGCCGCCATAGGCCCGATCGTCGAGCGCGATGATATTGACGTTGCGGTCGGCCCGGCAATCCTCGTTGGCGCTATATTGCGAGGGCAGGTTCAGGCCGATCGTCGGCAGATAGTTGAATATGCCTTCGGGGCAGTCGACGAGCTGCGCGCCGAGTCCACCCAGACGCCGGTCGTGGGTGGCGTTGAGCTTGATCCGCGCGCTGAAATTGCTCGCGGGTTCGAACAATGTCGTGAGCCGAAGGATGAGGCCGCGATTGCGGCCGAAACGCGCGTCGGGCTGCCGCGCCCCACTGCCGGGGACGGCGAGTGCCGTGTTGCGGAAATAACCGTCGCCCGCCGTGTAACGCGTCGCGAGGCGCAGCTTGAGACCCTCGGCGACGTGCCCCGAGACGATCGCATCGGCCTGCCATTCGCGGGCTCGGGTCTCATAGGCAAGAGCGCCGATGATTTCGGTCTTTTCGCCCGGATCGGCGGTCCGGATCGCGATCACACCGCCGGGGCTGTTCTTGCCGAAGAAGAGCGGCTGCGGTCCCTTGAGTATCTCGATCCGGTCCATATCGAAGAGGCCCGCCGAATAGGCCGCGCCCTGTCCGAGCGGGAGGCCGTCGATATTGAGCGCGACCGACTGGTCCATCCCCGGATCGAGGGGGCTTGCCCCGATTCCGCGGAGCGAGACTTCGGTTCCGACCTCGAGCGGCGCCGCGCCGAGGATGAGGCCCGGCGTCAACGATGCGACGCCATAGAGATCGGTGACCTGCCGGTTCGCGAGCTCTTCGGCACGAAGGACGCGCGGCGCGGCCGGAACGCGGATGGCCTGTTCCTCGCGCTTGCGCGCGGTGACGATGATGTCGGCAGGATCTTCGATCTGCGCCATCGCCTCGGGAGTAGGGACGAGCAAGGCAATGATGAGCGCGGCGCTTGACCGGAGATGGAGCGGTACCATCGCCCTATGCGCCGTCCTTCGACGCTACGGGTAGCGAAAAGACGAGGGTGGTGCCGGGCCCCTCGTTGGACATTGCCCAGAGCTTCCCCTTGTGACGGTCGATGATCGAACGGCTCACTGACAGGCCGATGCCCATGCCATGCGGCTTCGTCGTATGAAAAGGTTCAAAAATTCGTTCACGATCTTCCTTGGCGATGCCGGTTCCTGTGTCGCGGACCATCAGCTGTACCCGTCCGGTTTGGTGCTGCACCGAAAGGATGGATATCTGGCGGGGGCGGTCATCGACGGCGGAAAGCGCATCGGCTGCGTTCAGGACGAGATTCAGGATCACCTGTTGCAGTTGGATGCGGTCACCGGTCACGTGGGGCAGTTCGTTGTCCAGATCGACGGTCATCGCGATGCGCCGGCGCTGCAGGTCATGTGCACAGATTGCGATGACCTCTCGCGCTGCGTCGTTGAGGTCGAGCAATTCGAGAGCAAAATCCTGTTTTCGATAGAGGCTACGGAGGCGTTTGATGACTTCTGCGGCCCGGTTTCCATCCCGGACGCTTCGTTCTGCCGTTCGAATTGCGCCTTCGATATTGGGCGGGTCGGTCGCGAGCATCCGCAGGCATGTGTTGGCGTTGGTGATAATGCCCGACAGCGGCTGGTTCACTTCGTGCGCTATCGAGGCTGCAAGTTCTCCGAGGCTGAGCACCCGGGTAACGTGGGCCAACTCGGATCGTAATTTTTCCGAAGCTTGTTCTGCCAGGCGCCGTTTCGTGATGTCTTGCGAGACGCCGACACACTCCACTCGTCCGTCTTCATGGTGAAAGACCAGGGTTGAATTGCTCATCCATTTGATACGCCCGTCGGGCATGAGGATGCGTTCCTCATTTTCCGGATTGTCCAGCCCCTGCCGCATACGATCGACCCGTCCCTGAACCATCGCGGCATCGTCCGGGTGCACCATAGGCATCAGATTGTTGGGGCCGAGCGGAAGGCTCGGGTCGATTTCCCAGATGCGGTACATCTGTTCGGACCAGATCAGCTTGTCATGGACAAGGTCCTACGAGAAGGAACCTGTCTCGCTTATCCGTTCTGCCGTAACCAACAAAAACTGGCGTCGTTTCAATTCATTCTCTGCACGATAACGTTCGATCGCAATGCTGGAGATATGAACGGCGCGCTGAATGATGTCCTGATGTTCGGGACGAAATTCGCCCGTTTCAGAGCGATAAACACATAGCGAGCCGAGTATCCCACCGTCCTTGGACGAGATCGGGACGCCGCAAGCCGACCTCAGCCCCTCATCCAATAGGCGCTTCTGAACATCCGTGTTTTGCCAACGGGGATCTGTAGCGATGTTTTTGGCGATTATAGTGGTCTTGTGTGCAGCGGCGCGTCCGGCGGGAGACATATCGTCAGCGAGAGGTGTGCCGGGCACGCTTTCGATGAGCTTGCATGATAATGTCGGCGCGACCGCGATTTCATAGACGGTCCCCGTCGCGTCGAGCGTGCGGATTTCGCATGGGCAATCAGGAGCCGCCTGTTCGATGACCTCGCACAACGCGACAAGGATGTCGCGGATTGGCCTGCTCGATGCGACGAGTTCGAGCAGCCGCCGCTCGCCGGCCAGCATGATCGCGGTGCGCTTCTGATCCTCTATATCGATGTTGACGCCATACCATTGGGCGATCTTTCCGTCGGCGCCCGGCGATGCGCTCGAACGGAAGGAAAACCAGCGATAGACACCGTCGTGGCGGCGAAGGCGCGCCTCGATTTCGCCGCCGCTTCCGGCTGCGTTGAAGGCCTCCCAGCAAGCCATCACGCGATCTACGTCGTCGGGATGGACCACGCTCGTCCATTGCCACCCCTCGAGTTGCCCGGCCGAAAGGCCGACATAGTCGAGATAGCGGCGGTTGAAGAAATTCCCGGTCCCGTCGGCACGGGCCGACCAGGCCATTGCGGGGATGGAGTCGACGACGCGTTGAAGGTCCCGTTCGTTCTCCGTTGGCGGTGCCGACAGCGATGCGGCCGCGCTTCGCGAAGCACGGGCACTGCGTCCCTCGGCGCCATTCTTGCTCATATGCGCTCCCGCAGCCAACAAGCAGCACAGGGTCTACCCATGCCGTGCCGAGGGCGGAAGCACTATCGAGACGAAAGTATCAGTCGGGCTCGTTCGTATGGCGCGCGGTCGCCAGCGCCTTTGCCCACCAGAGCAGTTCGTCGAGCATCGTCACGGCATTGTCGGCGATATAGGGAAGGTCGGCGAGATCGCGGTCCTTCAGCAAGGCGTCGAAGAAATCGCCCCCCTGGATGTGGACACCGTTGCGCGTCGGCGCAACCTGAAGCTCGATCAGGTTCGTGCGGAGTTGCTCGACCGCGCGTGCGCCGCCGACCGAGCCATAACCGAGGCAGGCCGCCGGCTTGCGCGCCCATTCGGGGTAGGCATAGTCGAGCGCGTTCTTGAGCACCCCCGAAATGCCGTGATTATATTCCGCAGTGACGAAGATATAGCCGTCGAACTCTGCGACCTTCTTTTGCCAGCGCTGCGCAACCTCGTTCTTCGCCGGCACATAGGCGTTGGATGCGGGCTCGTCGAAGAAGGGCAGGGGATAATCGCGCAGGTCGACAATCTCGACATCCATATCGCCGCGCGCGGCGGCGATATCGTGGATCCATGCGGCGGGTCTGCCGCCAAAACGCGTGGTGCGGGTGGTGCTGATAATGATGGCAATTCTGGGGTTTGGCATGGACGCTGATCCTGTGGCGACACATAGCGTGCCGGGAGCAGGCGGATATCGGCCCCGAGCAAGGGACAGCCCATTGGACGAAGGTATTGCGGATACTTTCGTCTCGTCGCACCCGACTATCGGCCCGCGTAATACCATCGTGCAATTGAGCGGTCGGGGCGGGCCGTCGATGTCGCGCGCCTCCCGACGTTAAACCGGATTGCCCATGCACAGCCCAGCCCGCCCCGCGAACGACAATCGACCTGCCGGTATCGTGCGCGGAACGAAGGAATATCGGCATCTCGCTTTCGCACTGCTGATGGCGGGCTTTTCGACCTTCGCGCTCCTTTATGCCGTGCAGCCGCTGCTGCCGGTTTTTTCGCGGAGCTTTGGTATCAGCGCGGCCAACGCCAGCCTCGCGGTATCCTTCTCGACGGGCGCGATGGCGCTCGCGTTCATCCCGGCGGGCATCCTGTCCGACCGGGTCGGCCGACGTCCGGTGATGATCGCGTCGCTATTCGTTTCGGCCTTGCTGACCATCGCGTCGGCGGTTGTGACCGATTGGGGCGCCCAACTCGTCTTGCGTGCCTTGATCGGGCTTGCGCTGGCGGGGGTCCCGAGCGTCGCGATGGCCTATATTGCGGAAGAGGTCGACCATGGATCCCTGGGGGCTGCGATGGGCCTCTATATCGCGGGCTCGGCGATCGGCGGGATGACCGGACGGATCGGTGTCACGTGGGTGAGCCATTTCACCGGCTGGCAGGTCGCGATTGCGGCCATCGGCGTGGCGGGGCTCGTGGCGGGCCTGATTTTCCTGTCCAGCGCTCCGCGTTCGCGTGGCTTCCATGCAGCGCATCACGACGTAGGATCGCTCGCGACGGCGACCCGGCGCCTGTTCGCCGATCGCGCATTGCCGTGGCTCTATCTCGAGGGCTGCCTGCTGCTGGGGACCTTCGTCACCATCTATAATTATCTCGGCTTCCATCTCGAGCAGCCGCCCTATGGCCTTGGACAGGCGGCGATCGGATCGATCTTTTTCCTCTACATCATCGGATCGTTCAGTTCGGCGTGGTTCGGGACACTGGCGGCGCGTTTCGGACGCGACCGGCTACTCTGGATGCCCGTCGCCGCGATGGCGGCGGGGATCGCGCTCAGCGAGGCGCGGTCGCTATGGCTCGTCATCGTCGGCGTCGCGGTGACCACCGGTGGCTTGTTTGCCGCGCATTCGACCGCTTCGGGGTGGGTGGGGGCACGGGCGACGCGCGACCGTGCGTTGGCCGCCGCTTTTTACCTGCTCTTCTATTATCTGGGGTCGAGCCTGTTCGGCGCCGCGGGTGGGCTGGCCTGGGACGCCTATGGCTGGACGGGGGTGGTCCTCTATTGCTTCATACTTGCCGCCGCCGCCGTGGGCGTCGCCTTTCGGCTCCGCCACATCGCCGCGGTCGAGGCGTCTTCCCGAAACTGAGGTCAGCTCTCCGCGCTGTCCACGAAACGGCCGAGCTCGCGTTCGACGTCGGAGCGGGTCTGGAGCCCCATGCCGATCAGCCGCGCCATGCGTTCGCGCGTTTCCGGGCGCGCCGTCGAGACGAAGAATTGGTCGAGCGCTGGCGGGAAAACGCCGTCATCGGGCAGCGAGAGCTGATCGACGAAGCGCTTTGTCTCGGCGAGTGCGTATTTTTCGAAGCCGGCGAGACGGCGCGCGAAGCGGTCGACGAACCAGTCGAGTTCGGCGTCGGGTATGGCGCGGTTGACATAGCCGTAGCGCTCGGCGAGCTCGGCGGGGAAATCGTCGGCGCCAAGCACGACCTCGAGCGCCCGGCCGCGACCGACCAAATGCGCGAGCCGTGCCATCGGGTTTGCGCCGGGAACTGCGCCGACGCCCACCTCGAACTGGCCGAGGATCGCCTTTTCAAGGCTCGCGAATCGCATGTCGCAGGCGAGCGCGAACTCGCTGCCTGCCCCGCGCGCGCGGCCGCGGATCATCGCGATCGAAGCAACCGGGGCGCGACTTAGACGCGCCAGAACGTCGAGCCAGGGATGCATGCCGGTGGGGCCCTTGGGCATCGCGGCGGTCCGGGCCTTGTCCACGAGCACGTCGTAGTGGGCGAGGAAATAGTCGGGGTCTTCGCTGGCGAAGACGACGACCTTGACGTCGGGGTCCGTCTCCATCTGCGCAATCAACCGGTCAAGCTCGCCGATCGTGTCGGGGTCGATCAGGTTGATCGGCGGGTTCGAAAAGGTCGCGTGCCAATAGCCGGGCGCGGGATATTCGAGGCGGATCTGCTGGGTCATGTTCTGGCTCATTGCGCGGCGAGCACATTCCAGACGGCCGATGCTGCCGTTGCCTCGACGATCGGGACGGCGTCCGCAGCGGGAAAATGGACCACGGCGAAATTGCCGCGTCGCGTGAACGACCAACGGACGGCGCCGCCAATCTCCCGCACGAGCGAGCGGACGAGCCTCTGTCCGCGGCCGGGCGCGCTGTCCCTTTCGGACCGGCCGCTGTCGCTGACGAGACAGAGGATATAGCTGCCTTCGTCGGTGATCCGAACATCGATCAGTCCCGGCTTGCCCTTGAGGCCGTGCCGCGCCGCGTTGCGGAGCAGCTCGGCCACGATCAGTCCGATCCGCCAGCCGCGATCAGCGGGCACCCGGATATCGTCGGCCTTCAGGATCAGGTGGATGTTGCGATCGGACAGGGTCGCACGGGTATATGCGCCGCAGATCGCTGCGATATGGTCGGCAAGATTGACCGCAGCGTCGATAGCCGGTGCCGACAACGCGCGATGCGCTTCGGCGTGATCGCGGAGGCGGTCCGCGACGCCCCGCAATGTATCGCGCACGCTGCCGCCGGCGCGAGCGGCGGCAATCGAAAGCATCGCGATTGCCTCGGCATATTCGTTGATGACGCGGTGGTTGATCTCTTCGACCAGATTGAGCGACGCGGGGAGCGCGCCTGTACCATTCATCGCAAAACCATGTTCCAGCATGACCGGTCTCCTGCATTGCTCGTTGCAGGGATTAGGTCAGGAAAGTCTCATTCGCGCCATTGAACCTTGGTGTAGCGCATACCTTTGTATCAGTTGGTCCGGCTATCCCGTGGCGGCGGCATCTCGAGGTCGAGCCGCTCGCTCATCTTGACGAGGTCGGCGAAGGATCCCGCCGACATTTTCTCCATGACGCGGCCGCGGTGTGCCTTGACCGTGATTTCGCTGATGCCGAGTTCCCAGCCGACCTGCTTGTTGAGCAGCCCCGAGACAACCAGCGCCATCACCTGCCGCTCGCGCGGACTGAGCGACGCGTAGCAACGCTGGACGCCATCGAGATCGGCTTTCTCTTCGACGGCGGTGCGGCTCGTCTCGACGGCACGCTCGACGGCGGACAACAGCACATCCTCGTTCAGCGGCTTGGTCAGGAACTCGGCCGCGCCCGCCTTCATCGCGCGCACCGTCATCGGAATGTCGCCATAGCCTGTGATAAAGATGATCGGCATTTCGGGGCGATCGCCCGCGATGCGCTCCTGAATGTCGAGGCCGTTGAGGTCGGGGAGGCTGACGTCGAGGATCAGGCACGCCGGGCCCGGCGGGGGCGTCCACGCGAGAAATTCGGTCGCCGAACCAAAGCCGCGCACTTTCATGCCCGCGGCGTCGAGCAGTGCTTCAAGCCCTTCGCGTGTCGAGAGGTCGTCGTCGACGACGATCACCATGGGGCGGGTGTCCAGCATGGCGTGCGGTCCATTCCTGAGGGTGGTGCTGTAATTTAACATGGCGGCCTCCACTATGCATCGGGGTTTTTCCGGGCGAGCGCGGTACGCACGGCATCGACGATCGCGCTCTCGCTGAATGGCTTGACGAGGCAGGCCACCGCACCGCTTCGCAGCAGCACCGGCCATATGCCGTCGTGCGAATGGGCGGTGATGAAGACGATCGGAAGATTTCGTTCCTGCCGGATCAGTTCCTGCTGCAGTTCGGGGCCGGTCATTTCGGGCATCGCAACGTCGAGCACGAGGCAGCCGACCTCATGCGCATCGTCGAAGCCCAGAAAGTCGGCCGCCGACGAGAAGGCCCGGGTTCGGAATCCAAAGGATTCCAGCAGGTCGGGAAGCGATTCCCGAACCGATTCATCATCATCCACGACCGCGATTATCTTGTCATTCAACATGTCTTTTCCTTGTGGTCCCTCCAGTGCCTCCACTCTCAATTTATCGTGACGACATTCCTCTCCCTCTCCAGTCCCCGCTCATGGATCGGCATGGCGAAAGCGAACGTCGCGCCATGCCCGTCGTTGCGGGCGGCGGTCAGGCGCCCGCCGTGGTTCTCGACGATCGAACGGCTGATCGCGAGCCCGACCCCCATCCCGTGCGGCTTTGTCGTGTAAAAGGCGTCGAACAGCTTGTCGGCGCCCTGATCGTCGAGCCCGATGCCGGAATCGCGAACCGCCAGCCGGACACCGTTGTGCTCGGTCTCGGTCGTTGACAGGAACAGGCTTCGCGAGCGGTCGTTCACCTCTCTCATCGCGTCGAGCGCGTTGAGGATCAGGTTGAGCACGACCTGCTGGATTTGCACGCGGTCGCCCATCACCAACGGCGTGCCCGGCATGAAATCATGCCGGAGTATCGCGCCGCCGCTTCGAATTTCGGTGTTGCAGAGGGCGAGAACCTCGCGAACCGCATCGTGCAGGTCGACGGGCTCGAAACGATAAGGATCGGCGGCGAACATCGCGCGCAGGCGCTTGATGACCTCCGACGCACGATTGCCGTCGCGGATCGTGCGCTCGGCGGTAGCGCGTGCCTTGTCGATATCGGGCGGGTCCGCTGCGAGCAGGCGAAGGCAGGCGCTGCTGTTGGTGATGATGCCCGACAAGGGTTGGCTTACCTCATGCGCGATCGAGGCGGTGAGCGCGCCAAGCGTCGATACGCGGGCCAGGCGCGTGAGCTCCGAGCGTGCATGATCGAGTGCCTCCTCGGTCAGCTTGCGCGCGGTGATGTCCTGTATCGCGCCCATGAAAATCGGCCGGTCGGTGACATGGTCGATGCGGCGTCCGACGACATGGGCATATTTCATCTTGCCGCTTGCCGGGACGAGACGGAAGGCGAGCTCGAAATCGTCACCGCCTGCGGCCTCGGTAAGCAGCCTCTCGACTTCGGGCAGATCGTCGGGATGAACTGCCGCGAGTATTCTCTCGAGCGTGATATCGGAGGCGGGATCGAATTCGAAAATGCGGTAATTCTCTTCCGACCAGATATGCTCGTTTCGCTCGACGTCCCAGGTGAAGCTGGCGGTCAGCGTCAGCCGCTGCGTTTCGACGAGGAAACGGTTGGTGCGTTGCAGGTCCTCGCTGGTTTGCTTCAATGCTGCATCCGCCTGCGTTCGTTCGATCGCCAGCGACGCGATGTTGACGAAACGGTCGACCAGCCTTTGCTCGAGCGACGTCGGACCGGCCGCCTTCTGCTTATAGAGTGCGAAGACGCCGATCACCTGGCCGGCACTCGACGATATCGGCGTCGACCAGCAGGATCGAAAGCCGATCGATTCCATGAGCGGCGGCCAGGACGAGCCAGCCCAACGCTGATCGGTCAACGGATTCGACGTAATGATCGGCGTGTTGCTAATCGCTGCGAGCGAGCAGGGGCCATAGCCGGGGTCGATGGCCTTTCCGTCGAAAAGCCGATTGTAGCTGTCGGGCAGGCTCGGCCCAGCACCGGGCCAGAAGCAAAGTGCGTCGCTGTCGACTCCCAACACGCTGCAGATCGAGCCGGGTGAAATCTCCTCCACCACCTTGCAAAGCGTGTCGAGAACCTCTCCCAGAGCACGACCCTGTGCGACCATGCGGAGGAGTTCGACCTCTCCGGTCAACAGATGCTCAGCCTTCTTCAGATCATCGATGTCGTTGCGGATGGAAACATATCGTACGACGTTCCCTGCGGCGTCTGTCGATGGGACGATGATCGATTGGAACCACCGGTACAGTCCATCCTTCCCCAGCAGGCGGCCCTGGTTAACATAAGGCGGACCGCCAGCGAGCATCTCTCCGAGCATTTGGAGGCCGGGACCGATATCGTCAGGATGGACGACCTGCGTCGTACGCCATTTGGTCAAATCTTCGAAGCTCTGACCATAATAGGCGAAGCCGTGGTCGTTCACATATTCGACCTCGCAGCGCGGGTCGAGGAACACCATATGAACCGGAATATTCTTGATGAAACGGCGAAGCCGCTGTTCCGAGGCGCTGCCGTGTATCGTGTCGGACCGTGCCTCGTCGGCAAATGATGCGATGCCGCACCAGCGGTTCTCGCCATCGTCCATCGGCGCAAAGCGAAGTAGGAACCAGCGATATTCGCCGTCGGTGCGTTGCAGCCGCACCTCAATTTCGCCTTGGCCGGCGGCTTCATGCGCCGATCGAAAAGCCGATTGAAACATCGCAATGTCGGCAGGATGAATCACCGATTCCAGCCCTTCCTGCCGAAGTCTCTCCAATGTTCGGCCCGTGTATTCGAGCCAGCGATTATTCACATAGTCGATGCCGTCATCGGCGTTCATGGTCCAAACCAAGCCCGGCAACGCGTCCATCACGCGGCTGAAGTCGGTTTTCATCGCTGCACTTCCTGCCCGCTACGCCGCAAGGATGATGCAAAGCCCACCTAACGTCCATTGATACTTTGGTGTCGGTGAAACCTAATTCCGCAGCGGCGATAGATATTTGGCCGTGCCGGCGGCTCCACCCCGATACCAACGTGTCACCATACCATCGTCCAATGGCGAAGCGCTGAGGCCCACCCCCATTCTCTGCCCGAACGCCGGAATAATCGCGGCGGCGGAGGAACGGTCATGACCCGCGTGGAAGCAGCCGGAGGTTTTCTAGCGTGCGACCTAGCCAGCGTTTCGTTCGCTGCGCGGTTGAGCGGTACTCGACCCGTTCGTCCGGCTGGCCTAGCATGATCCCCGACACTCCAATCTTGCGGGCGGACCATGGATCGCATCGACGCGATGAAAATCTTTGTGACGGCGGTCGACGAGGGCAGCCTCGCGGGCGCTGCGCGGCGCCTGCGCCGTTCGCCGACCGCGGTCAGCCGCGCGATCGCGTCGCTCGAGACGCATATCGGTGCCGAACTGCTCCACCGCACGACGCGCAGCATCCGCCTGAGCGAAGCGGGGCAGCGTTATGCCGCCTCGTGCCGGCGCATTCTTGCCGAACTGGAGGAGGCCGATCTGCTCGCGGGTGGCGAACGGTCGGCGCCGCGCGGGATGCTGACGCTGTCGGCGCCGCCGATCAGCGGCGAGGAGGTGCTGCGTCCGATCCTCGACGAATTTCTCGAAGCCTATCCGCTGGTGTCGGCGCGCCTGCTACTGGTCGACCGGTCGGTACATCTGGTGGACGAGGGCGTCGATGTCGCCCTGCGCGTCGGCCAGCTTCCCGACTCCTCGCTGGTCGCGACGCGCGTCGGCGACGGGGTGCGGCGCGTGGTCGTCGCATCGCCGCGCTATCTTTGCGAGCATCCGCCGATCGAGGAGCCTGCGGATATTGCGGGGCATCAGATCGTCTCGCTGACCCATTTCGGTATCGAATCCTGGGGGTTCGGAACCGGGCCGGCGGCGCGCACCGTGCATTTCACCCCGCGGCTGGTCGTCAATACGGTCCGCGCGGCGGTGGGCTCGGCGGTCGCCGGGCGCGGGCTGACGCGCGTCTATTCCTATCATGTCGCGCGCGAGGTGAAGGACGGGCTGCTGAATATCCTGTTGCCCGAAGCCGAACCGGTGCCGCAACCGGTGCACCTGCTGGCGCCCGGCGGCCGGATGGGCGTGCCCAAGGTTCGCGCCTTCGTCGATTTCGCGACCCCGCGGCTGCGTGCGGCTTTCGCGCGGCTCGCGATCGACGCGCGCGCGCTTTAGCCGAAACATTATCCCGATATCCGGCAGAATGTCTGCCGAACTCGGCGGATTATATCCCGATACCGCCTGACCTACCTTGCTCCCGTCGGCGCATGGCGCGCCACACGGGCGAGCCTTTCTCGACCCGTCGTCACTCAAGCAAAGGTCCAATATCATGAGCAATGCACAGAAAGTCGCCGTCATTACCGGCGCATCACAGGGTATCGGCGCCGCACTCGTCGACGCCTATCTTGACCGCGGCTATCGCGTCGTCGCGACCTCGCGTTCGATCCAGCCGTCGAGCAATCCCGACGTGCTGACGATCGCCGGCGATATCGGCGACCCCGAAACCGGCGCGCGCGTGATCGCCGCGGCGCTCGAACATTTCGGCCGCGTCGACACGCTGGTCAACAATGCCGGCATCTTCGTCGCGAGCCCCTTCACCGGCTACAGCGCCGATCAATATGCCAGCGTCGTATCGACCAACCTCAACGGCTTTTTCTACATCACGCAGGCTGCGGTCGCAGCGATGGAAGCGGCGGGGCGCGGCCATGTCGTCAGCATCACGACCAGCCTTGTCGATCATGCCAATTCGAATGTCCCGTCGGTGCTTGCCTCGCTGTCGAAGGGCGGCATCAACGCGGCAACCAAAAGCCTCGCGATCGAATATGCGAAGCGCAGCGTCCGCGTGAACGCCGTGTCGCCGGGCATCATCAAGACCCCGATGCACGCCCCCGAAACGCATGAGTTCCTCTCGGCGCTGCATCCGGTCGGCCATATGGGCGAGACGTCGGACATCGTCGATGCCGTCCTCTTCCTCGAAAATGCGCCCTTCGTGACGGGCGAGATCCTGCACGTCGATGGCGGCCAGTCGGCCGGCCATTAATCCGATCAGCCAAGGAGAAAGACCATGCCTATCATCACCGTCCAATTGACCCGTGAAGGCACCGAACCCGGTGTCGATCATGTGACCGCGGAACAGAAGGCCGCGATCTACAAGGGGATGAGCCAGGTCCTGCTCGACGTGCTCGGAAAGCCGCTCGACTGGACATGGGTTATCTTCCAGGAAGTCGAGATGGAAGATTGGGGCTGGGGCGGTATGCCCGTCGCCGAGTATCGCAAGAAGCTCGCGGCAGCCTCCGGCTGAACCTTTCGACCTTGGAGACGATGATGAACACCCGCCATCTTACCCGTTTGCTCGGTATCGAATTGCCGATCATCCAGGCACCGATGGCGGGTGTCTCTTCGCCTGCCATGGCGGCGGCGGTCAGCAATGCGGGCGCGCTCGGTTCGATCGGGGTCGGCGCGACCGATGCCGAGGGAGCGCGCGCGATGATCGCCGCGGTCCGCGAAGGCACCGCGAAGCCCTTCAACGTCAATCTCTTCTGCCATGCGCCCGCCATTACCGATGCGGCGATCGAAGCCGCGTGGATCGCCCGTCTTGCGCCGCTCTTCGCCGAGTTCGGCGTGGATGCGCCCGACGTGCTGGGCGAAATCTATCGCAGCTTCGTCGCCGACGAAGCGATGCTGCAAATGCTTCTGGGCGAGCGGCCTGCCGTCGTCAGCTTTCATTTCGGCCTGCCTTCCGAACCCGCGATCCGGGCGCTGCGCTACGCCGGCATCCTGTTGCTCGCATCCGCGACCAACCTTGACGAAGCGCGGCTCGCAGCGTCCGCTGGCGTCGATGCCGTCGTGGCGCAGGGATGGGAGGCGGGCGGTCATCGCGGCGTCTTCGATCCCGACGCGCCCGACGACCGCCTCGGCACGATGGCGCTCACGCGGTTGCTCGTCGATGCGATCGACCTGCCGATCATCGCGGCGGGCGGTATCATGGACGGTGCGGGCATTGCCGCCGCACTGGAGCTGGGCGCCGCGGCGGCGCAGCTCGGGACCGCCTTTATCGCCTGCGACGAAAGCCTGGCCGATGCCGGCTATCGGGCCGCGCTGGCGAGCGGCGCCGCGCTGCATACGCAAATGGTGCGCGCGGTATCGGGGCGCCCGGCGCGTATATTGGCGAACCGGTTCGCCGCGCTCGATGGCGAGATTTCGGCCGGACAGATCCCGGCCTACCCGATCGCCTATGACCTTGGCAAAGCGCTGCACGCGGCGGCCAAGTCGCGCGGCGAATATGGCTTTGGTGCGCAGTGGGCGGGGCAGGGCGCGCCATTGGCGCGCGCCATGCCCGCCGCGGACCTCATCGCGACGCTGGCCGCCGAGATGGCAGGGGCCCGAAATCCGTGACAGGAGCTGACAATATGGACGATTTCGGCGAAGCCTTTGCCGCGCTCGGCGATCTGCGCGGGCGCCCGCTTTTCGTGATGAAGGTCGGTGTCGACCATATCCATGCGATCGGCGGACCAGCCGGAATCGACCGGCGCGTCGGCGAAATGGTCGCAGGGCGTTTCGCGGGCGAGCGCCTGTCGGGCGATGTCCTGACCGGCGGCGCCGACTGGCAGATCGTGCGCGCCGACGGCGCGGTCCTGCTCGACGCGCGCGTCGTGCTGCGCACCGACGACGGCGCCAAGATCGCGATGGAATATACGGGCATCCGTACCGGGCCGGCCGACGTCATCGCGCGGTTGGGGCGGGGCGAGCCGGTCGATCCCGCCGACTATTATTTCCGCATCGCGCCGCGCTTTTCGACGTCCGATCCGAGATACGAGTGGCTGAACCGCATTATGGCGGTCGGCATCGGTCACCGGCTGCCCGAGGGGCCGGTCTACAGCGTGTTCGAGATTGCCTGAGGGCGGCGGGAGCTATCCCCGCCAAACCAGCCCTTCGGGCGCGCCGCGGCCGAGCCGGTCGGGGAGCGTCTCGCCGGTGGCGACGAACTCGAGCGAGCCGCTGTTGATGCAATAGCGCAGCCCCGTGGGTGGCGGTCCGTCGGGGAAGACATGCCCCTGATGCGATCCGCAGCGCGCGCAGACGATCTCGGCACGGACCATGCCGTAGCGCCTGTCCTCGATCGTCTGCAGATGATCGGCGCTGAACGGCGTCGTGAAGCTCGGCCAGCCGGTGCCGCTTTCGAACTTGGCGCCGGCGCGGAACAGCGGCAGGCCGCAAAGGCGGCAGCAATAGACGCCTTCGCGCTTTTCATAGAGGAAGAGGCCGCAAAAGGGGGCTTCCTCCGCATGGTCGAGGAGGAGGCTGCGCTCCTCATCGGTGAGCGCGGCGGCGAGGTCGTGCCGTTGCTGTCGCGTCGGCGGCGCCAGGTCGAAGCCTTCAGCCACGCGTGACGTCCAGCACCGCCTGCGCAAAGGCTTGCGGCGCTTCCTGCGGCAGGTTGTGGCCGATGCCGCCGCTGATGTCGCGATGCTCGTAGCGACCCGTGAACTTGGCGCGATAGGCGGCGGGCGGCGGGTGCGGTGCGCCATTGGCGTCGCCTTCCATCGTGATCGTCGGGACACCGATCGTCGGCGCGGCCGCGATCTGGCGGTCGAGGTCGGCGTAGCGCGCTTCGCCGTCGGCCAGCGCCAAACGCCAGCGATAATTGTGGATCACGATGTCGACATGGTCGGGATTGTCGAAGGACGCTGCGCTGCGGGCGTAGGTGGCTTCGTCGAAATTCCATTGGGGCGAGGCGAGCTTCCAGATCAGCCGGTTGAAGTCCTTGCGGTTCTTGTCGTAGCCGAGGCGGCCGCGCTCGGTCGCAAAATAATATTGATACCACCATTGCAGTTCGGCCTCGGGCGGCAGCGGCGCCTTGCCCGCTTCCTGTCCGGCGACGAGATAGCCGCTGACCGCAACAAGGCCGGTCGTGCGTTCGGGCCAGATCGCAGCGACGATGTCGGCAGTGCGCGCGCCCCAGTCGAAACCCGCCAGCACGGCGCGCTTGATCTTCAGTGCGTCCATGAAGTCGATCAGGTCCTGCGCCAGCGCGGCAGGCTGTCCGTTGCGGAGGCTGTCGGCCGACAGGAAGCGCGTCGGGCCATAACCGCGCAGATAGGGGATGAGGACGCGATAGCCCTTCGCGGCCAGCAGCGGCGCGACATCGGCGAAGCTGTAGATATCATAGGGCCAGCCGTGCAGCAGGATCGCGACCGGGCCCTTGGCGGGGCCCATGTCGATGTAGGAAATATTGAGGAGACCCGCGTCGACTGACTTGAGCGGTGGGAAAGCTCCGCCGGTCGGGGGTGCAGTCTGGGCGCTTGCCGGCTGCGGTGCTGCACCGGCGCTCGCAAGGCTCAGTCCGAGCTGCGCGGCGACGGCGACGCCGGTGATGCCGAGAAATTGCCGGCGGTCCGACAGGCCCTGTTCGAAAGCGGAAAGCTGCACGTCGTCATACCCCTTTGTCTGGGCCAATCGGGCCGGAAGTGGGACGCGGACGGACTGGGCGGGGGGAGGGAGTGGAGTCCGTCCGCGTCCTCTGCCCGGCGTGGCCAGCGGGCGCCACACCGGGAATTCGCTCTAGTCGGTCATCCGGTTACATCGGCGCCCGACACGGCCAATATTGCGGGGCTTCGACGGCAAATCGATTATACGTTTGTGTTGTCGACACCATCGTATCGATAGTCGTTGCACGCCTTTTGCCAGAAGCGGGCCGCCGACACCAAAGTTCAATAACGGCGTCAGAGACGCCTTCCTATCTCGCCTTGCAGGCTCGGTACGCGCCACCCGTGCACCGACGCCGCCCCCTCCGGCAAAGGATAGAGACATGGCCAACCCCGAAATCGTCGATTCCAGCTTCACCGCGATCATCAACGCACCGATCGACAAGATCGACCTGCCCGCCTGGGCCTTTTCGCTCCCCGAACATGAATATCAGGGCTGTTCGCCGGCGCATGTCGCGGCGGGCGCCACCACCGCGCCCGACGGCCGGCGGATGTCGATCAACGTCGAGATCATCGGCGGAACCTTGATGGTCCAGCATTATGTCGAAACGCTCGCAGAAAAGGATCATCTGGTGCTGGAATCGGTGTCGGACATCTTCCCGCCCGCGGGCCGCACGACGATCCACGTCAAATGGGAACTCAGCGTCAAGGATCTGGGCGATGGCCGCTGCGAATTCGTCAATCATGTGCAGACGCACGCGACCGACGAATTCCTGACCTACCTCGATCGGCAGGGCATCCCGTTCGAAGCCTTTGCGGCGCAGCGCAAGCCGATGTCGCTCGCGCACAACGCGGGCGAGACGCCGCTCTTCGCCGAAAGCATCGAACGCTTCGCGCTGCGCGGTTGAGGGAGAGCGGCCATGGCATTGCCGACCTACAAGCGGGCGTCGACCGCGCTGCTGTTCATCGATCCCTATAATGATTTCCTTTCCGAAGGCGGAAAGGCATGGCCGCGCGTCGGGCCGATCGCCGAGGAGATCGGCCTGCTCGACAATTTGCGCGCGATCGTCGCGGCCATCCGCAAGGCGGACATCCGGGTCTTCATCGCGCCGCACCGCCGCTGGGAGCCCGGCGACTATGAGGATTGGGATCATCCGAACCCGACGCAGATCGGGATCATGAGCCGCCACAGCTTCGCTCGCGGCGAATGGGGCGGCGAATGGCATCCCGACTTCGCGCCGCAACCCGGCGATATCGTCGCCAAGGAACATTGGGCGCAGAGCGGTTTTGCCAACACCGACCTCGATCACCAGCTCCGCCAGCACGCGATCACGCATGTCATCCTGGTGGGGCTGCTCGCCAACACCTGTGTCGAATCGACGGGGCGCTATGCGATGGAACTGGGTTATCATGTCACGCTGATCCGCGACGCGACCGCCGCCTATTCGAAAGAGATGATGCATGCGGCGCACGAGCTCAACGGGCCGACCTATGCGCATGCGATATTGAACACGGCCGAGTTGCTCGACGCGATAACGACGCTGGAGGTGGCCGGGTGAGTATGGCCACCCTGCTCGCGGCGGCGGCGCTCGCGTCGTCGCCCGTCACCTACCAGCGCGTCGACGTCGACGGGGTCGGTATATTCTACCGCGAGGCCGGCCCGAAGGATGCGCCGGTCGTCGTGCTCCTGCACGGCTATCCCTCGTCGTCGCGAATGTATGAGCCTTTGCTGCATCGGCTGTCGGGGCGCTATCGGCTGATTGCGCCTGACTATCCGGGTTTCGGGCACAGCGATGCGCCGCCGCCGGGGCAATATATCTATACGTTCGACCGTCTGGCCGCGACGACCGATGCCTTTCTGAAACAGCTGAAGATCGACCGCTACACGCTCTTCCTGCAGGATTATGGTGGCCCCGTCGGCTTTCGCATCGCGATGAAGAACCCCGACAAGGTGCAGGCGATCATCGTCCAGAATGCCAATGCCTATAGCGAGGGGCTTGGCGCCAAATGGACTGCGATTGCCGATTATTGGGCCGACCGCGCCCTGCATGGCGATCAGGTCGACAAATTCGTCTCGCTCGAAGGGGCCCGGCAGCGCCACATCGGGCTCAGCCCCAACCCCGAGCGATACGATCCCGACAGCTGGACCGACGAATATGCGTTTCTGTCGCGCCCGGGGCAGCGTCAGATCCAGGCCGATCTGCTTTACGATTATCGCACCAATGTCGCCGCCTATCCCGCCTGGCAGGCGTGGCTGCGCGAACATCGCCCGCCGCTGCTCGTGATGTGGGGACGTTATGATCCCTCGTTCATCGTCCCGGGCGCCGAAGCCTATGCGCGCGATGTTCCGGGTGCCGAAATCCACCTGCTCGATGCGGGGCATTTTGCGCTCGACGAAAAGGCCGACGAAGTGGCCAGCCTGACCCTCGATTTCCTCGATCGCCGCTCAGGGAAATCCAACCCCGCTCCCTGAGGCTGGCGATGGGAGGGGCCGGCCCGTCCGGCCCCTCCTTATCGTCAGCGCAGCGACTTGAAGGTCGCACGCAGTTCCGACGTGAACGCCGCAGGCTGTTCCCAAGCCGCGAAATGTCCGCCCTTGGGCAAGCGGTTGTAGTGGACCAGCTTCGGATAGGCTTTCTCCGCCCAGCTCTGTGGCGCGGTGTAAATCTCGTCGGGGAAGGCGCTAACCCCCATCGGTATCTTGACGCCCTTCGGTGCGAAGAAGGGCAGCTTGCTCTCCCAATAGAGACGCGCCGACGACACCGCGGTGCCGGTCAGCCAATAGAGGGTGACATTGTCGAGGATGTCGTCGCGCGACAGCCCCTCGGTGGCGCCGTCGAAGATGCGCGCGATCAGGTCCTGGCTGCGCGCATCATGATCGAGCATCCAGGCGGCAAGCCCGATCGGTGAATCTTCGAGTGCGTAGAGCGTCTGCGGCCGCCCCGCCATCTCCTGCGCATAGCCGAGGCCGTGCTTGTAGAAGAAGTCGAGCTGGTCATAGGCATATTTCTCGTCGGCGTTCAGCCCTGCCGGGGCCGCACCGCCCGCCGCCAACGCCTTGGCGATATTGTCGGGCACCGTCGCGGGCATGTTGGTGTGCACACCGACCAGTTCGGGCGGTGCGATCAGCGCCATCTGTTCGGTCACCGCATTGCCCCAGTCGCCGCCCTGCGCGACATAGCGATTGTAGCCGAGCCGTTTCATCAGCACGATCCATGCCTTGGCGATGCGGATCGGATCCCAGCCGAGTTCGGTGGGCTTGCCCGAAAAGCCGTGCCCCGGAAGCGAGGGAATGACGACATCGAAGGCGTCGGCCGCGGTGCCCCCGAAGGCGGTGGGGTTGGTCAGCGGTTCGATGACCTTCGTCTGTTCGATGATCGATCCCGGCCAGCCATGGGTGATGATGACGGGCAGGGCGTTCGCATGTTTCGAACGGACGTGGATGAAATGGATGTCGACGCCGTCGATATTGGTGATGAATTGGGGATGCGCATTCAGCTTCGCCTCGCCTTTGCGCCAGTCGTGCTCCTTCTCCCAATAGGTTGCCAGTTTGCGCATTGTCGCGAGCTTCACACCTTGCGATGCATCGGGGACGAGTTCCTGGCTCGGCCATTTGGATGCGGCGATGCGGCGTTTGAGGTCGGCGAGCGCGGCATCGGTCGCGCGGAATTTGAACGGGCGGATACCGGCACCACCCGATCCCGATGCGCCCGACAGCGTCTCGTCCACCGCGTCGCTTGCCTGCGCCCAGACGGGCATGATCAGGCTCGATCCGACCGCCGCCGAGGCAAGGAAATTTCGCCTCCCGAGCAAATTATGGAAAATCGACATGCTATTTCTCCTTCGTTGAAAAATCAGAGGCGCAGCACCGCCTTGAGCCCCGCGACGCCGACCGCGCGCGCATCGCGGCGGCCGCCGGGATGGTGGATCCACTGGACATTGGGGCGGAGGTCGAGCCAGCCGACCGGTTTGAAGCCGTAGAAAAGCTCGAATGCATATTCGGCGCCGCGTGGCGGCTGTCCGGCGAGCAGTTCGGCCCGCTCGAGCCGGTTGTTGACATGCGTTCGGGCGACCCCGAAACCAACCATGTCGCCCGCAACGCCCGGCAGCGGGTCGCGCACGAACAGCCCCGCGACGATCTGGTTGTCGATGCGCGATGTGCGGCGATCGGCGGCGAGGGCGTTGAAAAAGACGCTGACTCCCGAGATGCTGGCGCCGCGCGCCGAACGCCCGCTGACTTGCTGCTCGACCGCCAGCCAGACACCATGCGCCGATCCGCGTTGCAGCGGCGCGCGGCCGGTCAATATTGCGGGTTCGCGGTCGACGTCGAGGAACAGGTCGGGCGCATCGGCGGTGCTCACCCACCCCCCGATCTTGTAGCTGCCTACCGGGCCGCCATCGCCGCCGCGCGTCAGCCCGAGCTCGATCGGGATCAGTGCACCGGTTGCGCCCTTGAAACGCCCGATGGTGAAGCTCTTGTCGAGGTTGCGGGGGTTTTCCTCATAGACCCCGATTTGCGCGTAGACACCGCGATGCGCCGCCCGAAGCCGCAGTCCCCATTGGCTGACCGGCCAGTTGTACCAATAGTCGGTGACGATATTGCCCGGCTGCGAGCCGCAGAAGCTGAGGTTCTGGAAGGTGCAGGAAAAGGCGGAGAAGTCTTCGCTCGGCGCCGTTCGGCCCGCCTTCACTGCGATGGCGCCATTCGCGAAGCGTTGCTCGTACCAGAATTGCGTCAGGCGCCAGGTTCGGCCGCGGCCATAGATCTCCTGCACTTCCTGAAGCGTGCCGAGCCCCGCCTTCGTATCGAGCTGCGGACCGTGGCGGTAGGTCATCGTCGCCTGAAAGCTGCCGTCCGTACCCGCGATCCGCTGCATGTCGAATTGCAGGCCGATGCCGAACTCGCCGGTCTCGGTCACATCCTGTCGTTGGCCGCCGCTAAAATTCCAGGCGGTTTCCGCGACATAATGGCCGGTGAGCTCGATCCCGGCATCAGCGAGGCGAGGGCGAAGGCCCAGCACGTCGCCTGCCATCGTGGGTGCGGGCGTCGCTTCGTCGGCACTTTCCTGCGCCTGCGCGGCTGCAGTGACCGACGATGCCATCAACAGCGGCGCAACGATCTGTCTGCCGGAAAATGTCACGAACGCGCCCTTTGTCCACCGATCGGTTCTCCGATCGGCTTCGATGTGGCGCGGGCGCCGTGGGCGGCCATTGTCCGATGGTATTTATAGACTTTGGTATCGGATCGGCGTGCCGCGCCGGTCTTTGATACCAAGGTGCAATAGGGGGCGTCCGGCGACGGCCCATTTGCCGACCTGAACCCATCAGTTTCGGGAAGGACGGATTATGATGATTGCAAGGAAAGTCTCTGCGGCTCTGGCGCTGGCTTCGCTGATGGTCGCGGGCACCGCCGAGGCGAAACCCAAAGCCGCCGCGGGGGTACAGGCAGCCGAGAGCGAGCAGTTTCGGATCACGAAGGTGACGCCGGCTTATTGGCGGGTCACGATCGACAAGCCGCCGTTCAATATCTACGGCCCGGATTCGATGGCGCCGCTGAACCGCGTCATCACCGCGATCGAAAATGATCCCGCGCTGAAAGTCGTCGTATTCGACAGCGCGATCCCGGGCTTCTTCCTGACGCATTATGATTTCTCGGTGCCGCTCGACCAGACGACGAGCATGCCCCCCGGACCGACCGGGCTGCCCCAGCTCCCCGACATGCTCGTCCGGCTCAGCAAGGCGCCCGTCGTGTCGATCGTGTCGATCCGTGGCCGCGCGACCGGCGTCGGCAGCGAATTGTCGCTTGCGAGCGACATGCGGTTCGCGAGCCGCGAAAGGGCGATCCTTTCGCAGTTCGAGATCGGCGCGGGCTTCGTGCCGGGCGGCGGCCCGATGGCGCGGCTTCCGCGTCTGGTCGGCCGCGGCCGCGCGCTCGAAATCCTGCTCAGCGGCAACGACATCGGTGGCGAACTCGCCGAACGCTACGGCTATGTGAACCGCGCGCTTCCCGACGCCGAGCTCGATGGCTTTGTCGACGCGCTGGCGCGCCGCATCGCCTCGTTCGACAAGCAGTCGATCGACCAGATCAAGGCGCTGGTGAACCAGGCGAGCCTGCCGCCCGACGATGCGATCGGCGCCGAATGGGCCGCTTTCCTCGAATCGGTCCAGCGACCGGCGGCGCAGGAACTGATCGGCCGGTTGATGCAGGGGGGGCTTCAGAAGAATGCCGATGTCGAAACAAATCTCGCCAAATATACCGGCGAGGCGAATGTTCAGCGGAATGCGGAGAAATGACCGTGCATCCGATGCTTGCCGAAGCACTCGACGCACACGGCGGTCTCGATCGCTGGCGGCATTTCGGCTTCCTGTCGGCGACGATCGTTACCGGCGGCGAATTCTGGGCGATGAAGGATGTCGTCCAGGATTCCGACCCGCGCCGTAGTACCGTTGATCTCCGCCGCGAATGGGCCACGCTTAATCGTTATGGCAATCCCGACTGGACCTCCGTCTTCACCCCCGATCGCATTGCGATCGAGGGGGCGGACGGCACCGTCATCGCCGAGCGCTTCGATCCGCGCGCGGCGTTCGCGGGGCATGGCATGACGACGCCATGGGACCCGCTGCACCGCGCCTACTTCAACGGCTATGCGCTGTGGACCTATTTCAACGCGCCCTTCCTGCTCGCCGAACCCGATTTTGTCATCGACGAAATTGCTGCGGTGGAGGTCGACGGCGAAACATGGCGCGGGCTAGGCGCCGTCTTTCCGGATCGCATTGCGACGCACAGCAAAGTGCAGGATTTCTATTTCGGCCCCGACGGCCTGCTCCGGCGCCACGACTATCATGTCGATGTCGCTGGCGGCTTTGCCGCCGTGCATCTCGTCTCAGACTATGTCGAAGTCGAAGGCATTCATCTGCCAACCCGTCGACGCGCCTATCAGAGAGGCGACGATATGGAGCCCAAATGGAACCCGCTGATGGTCTCCATCGATCTTACGGGATTTCAATTCGGTTAGGTTGCACCGCGACGGTTCAGTTCCCGATCAGCTTTTCTAAAGCGCGAATCTCACACCCGATGAGTCCGCTAGGCGTGTTTCGCCGCCCTAATATAGACCCTCGGCAACCGGCCAGTAGCAGCCGACTGCCACGTAATCCGCAATTCTTCCCGAGCAGAAAAATCCAAAGATTTAAATGGCCTAGGTGAAGAGGCGACGTTTATCCGTCCGCCTACTCCCGAAAAAAGGTGGGCCGCCAAAGCGGGATATTTCTCTAAATACCTAATTTTACGCCATAAACTGGCTATGATGGTGCGGTCGAGAAGACTCGAACTTCCACGGCCTTTCGGCCACAACGACCTCAACGTTGCGCGTCTACCAGTTCCGCCACGACCGCACATCATGATGGTCCGGACGGGTCCGGTACCAGGTAGGAGCGGGCGCCTAGCAAAGCTTTTCGGGTGATGCAAGCGAGCTTCGCGGGTTTTATTTTTTTGCGGATGCGAAGACGGCGCTGTCCCACATCGGTCCGATATCGGCGCGTGTCACCAAATCGACTCCAAAGCGTCATCCAACTGTCATCGCTCTACCGTCAGACCGTCATCGAATCACCCTAGTGGCGGCGGCACCGGGGGTGAGGCAGCTATTCCTCTTTCGCTCGCCGGTGAGTTTTTTCAGCAGCGCCCTCGGGCGTGCACACCGGGAACGGAGAATTTCATGGCGGCTTTCGCACGCGTTCGTTTGATCATGCTCACCAGCGTGGCTTGCTCCACTCTTGCCGCCTGCGGCGCCGAAGATATCGCCTCGCCCGGCACCGGCGGTCCGGTCATCATCAATCCCACTCCGACGCCGACCCCCACACCGACCCCGACCCCCACGCCGACCCCGCCGTCGGTGACCCCCGCAGCGGGCTGCCCGACGATCGGCGGCGGTGCGCTGGTCGACAGCGGCACGATCACCAACGCCGCGGTCGGCAGCTTCCGCGTCTGCACGCTTCCGGCGCGTTTCACCGCCAACTCGACGCTGCCGAAGATCGCCGGCCTCGTCTATCGCATCAACGGCCGCGTCGATGTCGGCACCGACCAGGGGCCGACCGAGGAAACGACCGATCCGACCGACGTCGTCCTGACGATCGAACCCGGCGTCATTCTCTACGGCGAATCGGGTCCGTCTTGGATCAACGTCAACCGCGGCAACCGTATCTCGGCGGTCGGCACCCCGACCCGGCCGATCATCTTCACCAGCCGCGACAACGTGCAGGGCCTCAACACCGAAAATTCGTCGGGCCAGTGGGGTGGCGTCGTGCTGAGCGGCCGTGCGCGGATCACCGACTGTGCCGCGACCGCGGCGGCGCCGGGCACCAACGCGTGCGAACGCCAGACCGAAGGCGCGGTTGATCCGGCGCTCTACGGCGGCGAGCTCAACAACGACAACAGCGGGCAGATCAGCTACGCCCAGATCCGTTTCTCGGGCTATATCCTCTCGGGCAACAGCGAGCTCCAGTCGCTGACGCTGCAGGGCGTCGGGTCGGCGACGCAGATCGACCACATCCAGTCGTACAACAGCTCGGACGACGCGATCGAAATCTTCGGCGGCAACACCCATGTGAAGCATTTCATCTCGGTCGGCGCCGAAGACGACAATCTCGACACCGACGTCGGTACGAAGGCCAATTTCCAGTACGGCATCCTCGTCCAGCGTCCGAACGTCGGCGACTCGATGATCGAAGCCGATACCGACAATGACCGCGACGCCAACACGCCGCGCCAGAACACCCGCGTGTCGAACTTCGTGTTTGTCCAGAATTCGGCGAACAGCTCGTCGAACCAGGCGACCTTCCTGATGCGCGGCGGCACGGACTATGCGCTGTACAACTCGGTCGTCGTCAGCCCGAACAACGCGTGTCTCCGCCTCAGCCGCGCCCAGACCGCGTCGGGAACGCAGGATGCGGCAACCGACGAGTTCGGCGCGCCGATCTTCCGCTCGGTGCTGATGCAGTGCGCCGCGACCAAATATGTCGCCGGCACCAACGTGACGGCCGCCGAAATCCAGGCGATCTTCGGCACGGGTACGAACGGAAACAACGACGCCTACACCCCGACGCTGACGAACGTCTATGTCAACGGGGCGACCGAAACCGCGGCGACGCCGTTCAACGTGACGGCGCTCAACGGTCAGGCGTTCAACGGCTTCACGCTGACGCGCGCCGGCTTCTACGACCAGACGGCCTATATCGGTGCGGTTCGTGACGCGAGCGACACCTGGTACCAGGGTTGGACCTGCAACAGCGGCACGGCCAACTTCGGCACCGGCAACTCGGGCCTCTGCACCGCCATCCCGACCACCTGATTTCTGCATTCGACGGGAGGGGGCGGTGCATGCCGCTCCCTCCCGCATATTTTCCCGGATCCTAAGGGGGACCGTCATGACTAAGCCGCTCCGGCTCGCCAGTCTGTTGTTGATTTCCACGGCGCTTGTCGCGCCCGCCGCTGCGATGGCGCAGTCCGACCCCGCCGCCGAGACGCCGGCGCCGCCGGTTGCCGATCCGGCGGCCGACCCCGCCACCGCCCCGGCGGAGGACGAGACCGATATTTCGATCCCCGGCGCCGACCTGTCGGCGCCCGAGGGTGAAATCGTCGTCACCGGGCGCCGCAACGCGAATATCGAACGCACCGCGCCGCAGGTCGTCTCGGTTCTTGGCGCCGCCGACATCGCGCGCACGGGCGAAGGCAATATCGCGGGCGCGCTCGGCCGTGTCACCGGCCTCAGCGTCGTCGGCAACGGTTTCGTCTATGTCCGCGGTCTCGGCGACCGCTACTCGCTGGCGCTGCTCAACGGTTCGCCGCTGCCGAGCCCCGAACCGCTGAAGCGCGTCGTCCCGCTCGACATCTTCCCGAGCGGCATCATCGCCTCGTCGCTCGTCCAGAAAAGCTATTCGGCGAACTTCCCCGGCGAATTCGGCGGCGGCGTGATCAACCTGACGACCAAGGCGGTTCCCCGCGATCCCTTCCTGCAGTTCGGTGCGAGCATCGGCGGCAATTCCGAAACCACGGGCCAGCTCGGCTACACCTATTACGGATCGAGCACCGACTGGACCGGCTTCGGCGACGGCGAACGCAAGCTGCCGTCGGCCTACAAGGCCTGGCGCGCGTCGGGCCTGCGCATCAACGACCCCGGCGTGAACCAGCAGGCGATCGCCGGCCAGTTCGTCACCGGGCGTAACGGGCTCGTCCAGCGCAACGACGATATGCCGGTGAACTGGGGCGCCAACATCACGGGCGGAAAGGCCTGGACGCTTGGCGGTACCGAGATCGGCCTGATCGCGACCGCGGGCTACACCAGCCGCTGGCGCACGCGCGACGTGACGCAGCAGACCGCGAACGCGCTCGACCTGTCGTCGCTGAACACCGACGTCAACCGCGTGATCACCGACAACCGCGTCGTCGTGAACGGCCTGATCGGCCTCAGCGCCGAGTTCGGCGAAAACAAGGTTCGTTGGACCAACCTCTATATCCGCGACACCATCAAGCAGGCGCGCCTCGGCGCCGAGGACCGTCCGCTGACCGCGGACTCGAACCCTGGCGTCAGCTTCATGTACCAAGACACCGCCTGGTACGCGCGCCAGCTGTTCAACACGCAGTTCGTGGGCGAATTCCAGCCCTTCGACGATCTGAATATCGACGTTCGCGCCGGCTATGCGAATTCGAAGCGCGAGGCGCCGTTCGAATTGAGCTTCCTCTATAGCCGTTCGAACAGCCCGACCGATCCGTACGGCCAATATTTCACCAACACGCTCAGCACCGGTCAACGTCCGGGCAGCGCGTCGATCGCCTTCTCGGACCTCAACGAGGACCTTTATTCGGCGGGCATCGACTTCACCTATGAAATCACGCCGACGGTGAAGGCGGTCTATGGCTATGCCTATAGCGACACCGACCGCGTCACCGAACGCCGCGACTTCCTGTTCCAGGGCAATAACAATATCCCGCTGGCGGTCTCGATCCTGCGGCCCGACCAGCTGCTGTCGCAGGGCGTGATCTGCTTCCCGCCGCTCAATCCGCCGACCAATCCCAATTGTCCGGCCAACCCGAGCCCGACCGGCATCTCGCTCGTCGACAGCACGGGTTCGAACCCGACGTTCGAGGCGATCCTGCGCAACCATGCGGCCTATATCCAGCTACAGGCCGACCTGATCGACGGCTTGAACCTCAACGCCGGCGTCCGCTACGAGACCGCAGTCCAGCGCGTCAGCGCGGTTCAGGTCTATGACGTCAGCCCGACGCTGCCGCCGTCGACCGGGCTCACGCGCGATTATTTCCTGCCTGCCGCGACGCTGACCTATGAGCTCCAGCCGCAGATGCAGGTCCGTCTCAGCGCGTCGAAGACGATCGCGCGGCCGCAGTTCCGCGAACTGGTGTTCCAGACCTATTATGATCCGGACACCAACCGCACCTTCCAGGGCAATCCGCAGCTGGTCGACAGCCAGCTCTATAACGCCGAGGGCCGCTTCGAATGGTATTTCGCGCCCGAACAGCGCGTCTCGGTCGGCGGCTTCTGGAAAAAGATCAAGAATCCGATCGAAACCTACGCCAGTTCGGACGGCAACGCCGTGACGACGCGTTTCGCCAACGCACCCGAAGCGACGCTTTACGGCGCCGAAGTCGAGGTCCAGAAACATTTCGACCTCAGCGGCTGGGGTGACGGTTTCTTTGCCACGCGCCGCGCCGTCGTCATCGGCAACTACACCTATTCGAAGTCGAAACTGAAAGTCGGTGCGGACGATCCGGTGCAGGCGTTCCCCTTCACCGGCGCGACGCTCGCGAGCCAGTTCTTCCGCGACGGCGCACCGCTGACCGGCCAGTCGGACCATCTGGTGAACGTCGAACTTGGGCTCGAGGATACGGAAAAGCTGTCGCAGCAGACGATCCTGATCGCTTACGCCTCGGATCGCGTCACCCGGCGCGGGCCGTCGGGGCAGCCCGATATCTTCGAACGCCCGGGCATTCAGGTCGACTTCGTCGCACGTCAGGGCGTGCCACTGTTCGGCAAGGAGCTCGAGCTCAAGTTCGAAGCTCGCAACATTTTCGTTACGAAGTACAAGGAAATGCAGCAGAATGGCGACAACATCATCTATTATAACCTCTACAAAACCGGCACGACCTTCTCGCTCGGCGGAACGCTGAAGTTCTAAAGCCTGCCTCTTCGCCGTCCCGGATTCGACCGGGACGGCGACTTCCGCGCCAAGTCCAGCCCGGACTCGCTCGGCCGTCAAAAAACTGTAATCTTCCCGTCAACTGATTGTCACCAATCGCCCCTAGGCGATTCGCGACGGCAACTTCAGCCTTGGGGGGACAGGGACAATTTCATGGTGACGCTGATGTCCGGATCGGCCGTTCGGTTGTCACGCGGATTGCCCGCCTGGCTGCGGAATGGCCGGCGCTCGCCGCGCGAGATCTGGCCGATGCTGCTCGCGGGCCTGCTTGGCGCGTTGTTGGTGTGGCAATGCGTCCGCTTGCTGTGGGCATTGATCACTCCTCTGTCGCCGCTCGGCGCGTGGCAGCCGCAGGCCGCGGTTATCGCCTCACCCGCCGAACGCCGCGCGCTCTTCACCAGCCTCGATCCTTTCTTTCGCGGCAACGCGCAGGGACCGGCTGCGGCGACCGTCACCTCGGCGGGGCTCACGCTTTTCGGTATCAACCTCAACGAGGCGACGGGCGGCGGCTCGGCGATTATTGCGGGTGAGGATGGCATTCAGACCAGCTATGCCGTCGGCGACGAGATTGCGCCCGGTTTGAAGCTCGCCGGCGTCGCCTTCGACCATGTGCTGCTTGATCGCGGCGGCGCACGCGAAAGCCTGTTCCTCGACCAGAGCGGCGAGGCGCCGGTTGCGAACGCCGCGACCCCGCTGCCCGCGCCGACGCCCGAAATCGGCTCGGTTCCCGCCGCGTCGGCGAGCGGCGAAATGACCCCCGCGGCGATCAAGGCCGGCGTCGCCTTTGCCCCGCGCACCGAAGAGGGCCGTGTCACCGGCATCGTCGTCCAGCCGCAAGGCGACGGCGCGGCGTTTCGCGCCGCGGGCCTGCGTCCGGGCGACGTCATCCGGTCGGTCGGCGGCCGCCCGATCGGCTCGGCCGCCGACGCCGCGGCACTCGCCAATCAACTTACGCCGGGTGCGCGTATCTCGCTCGAGGTCGAGCGCGGTGCCAGCGTCGTTCCCGTCGCCATTTTCCTCTCGAAACAATAGAGACCCATGCGCCTCAAACTTTCCCTGATGCTCGCCGCCGCACTGGTTTCCGCCACGCCGACCGTGGTGTACGCGCAATATACGCTCAACGTTCGCGATGCCGACATCCGCGCCTTCATTCAGGACGCGGCGCGGATCACCGGGCGCACCTTCGTCATCGACGGGCGCGTTAACGGCAAGGTCTCGGTCGTCACCGACCGGCCGCTGTCGCGCAGCGAATATTTCGAGATTTTCCTCGCGACCTTGCGTTCGAACGGGCTCGTCGCGGTTCCGGGTCCCAACGGCAGCTACCGCGTCCAGCCGATCGACGGCGCCGCGGCGCAGCCCGGCCGCATCGGCAGCGGCGGCGCGGCGCAGAACCAGTTCGTCACCGAGATCATCCGCTTGCGGTACATCGATGCGGTGTCGGCGGTCGAAACGTTGCGCCCGCTCGTCAGCGCGCAGGGGTCGCTCACGGCGAACCGCAACGCCAACAGCCTGGTTGTCGCCGATTTCGCCGACAATATCCGCCGTATCCGGGCGCTCGCCTCGAGCATCGATCGCGACAGCTCGACCAGCCAGATCGTCACGCTCAAAAATGCCGGCGCGCGCGAGATTGCCGCGGCGTTGCAGGCGCTGGTGCCGGCCGCGGGCGAGGGCGCACAGAAGCCCGTCGCGATCGTGCCGATCGACAGCAGCAATGCGATTGCGCTGAGGGGTGATCAGGCGATGGTCGCGCGCTTCGTGTCGATGGCGAACGACCTCGACGCAAAGGCGGCGGGCGGCACCGAACTGCGCGTCTATTGGCTGGAACACGCCAATGCCGAAACCCTGCTGCCGACGCTGCAGCAGCTGATCGGCGGCGGCAGTGATCCGGTGCAAAAGGCGGGCCTGCCGCCCGCTTCCTCCTCTTCGTCCTCGAACGGCAGCGGAAGCTCGGCGCCGGTGGCGGCCGCCACGAACGCGCCAACGTCTACGGGCGGCGGCGGCACCGGCAGCATCTCGACCCGCGGCCCCGCGATCATCACGCGCTACGAAGGCGCCAACGCGATCATCGTCGCGGCGAATAGCGAAGTGCAGCGTATGCTCGGCGAATTGATCCGCCAGCTCGACAGCCGCCGCCAACAGGTCCTCGTCGAGGCGATCGTCGTCGAGATCGGCGACGATGCGGCGAAGCGGCTCGGCGTCCAGTTCCTGCTCGGCGGCAAGAATATCCCGTTCGTCGCGACGAGCTACAGCAATGCGCAGCCTAACATCCTGACGCTCGGCGGCGCCTATGCCGCGAACCGGCTGTCGCAGGAGACCACGACGGTCAATGGCAACACCACGGTCACACAGACGAACAGCTCGCTCGGCAACAGCCTGCAGGAAGCCGCGGCGGCGTCGCTGCTCACGGCGACCGGCGGCTTTGCGGGTTTCGCAGGCGATATCGGCAAGAACACGATCTTTGGCGCGATCATCAACGCGGTGAAGTCGGACACCACGTCGAACCTGCTCGCGACGCCGCACATCGTGACGCTCGACAATCAGGCGGCGAAATTCCTCGTCGGCCAAGATGTGCCGATCACCACGGGCGAACAGCTGGGCGACAATTTCGAAAACGCCTTCCGCACCGTCCAGCGCGAAGAGGTCGGGATCAAGCTGGAGGTGACCCCGCAGGTCAATGGCGCGGGCGAAGTGAAGATGTTCCTGCGCCAGGAAGTGTCGAGCGTCGCTGGCCCCGTCTCGTCGCGCAACAGCGACCTCATCCTCAACAAGCGCGCGTTCGAGACGGTGCTGACCGTAGACGATGGCGAAATCCTCGCGATCGGCGGTTTGCTCAACGACGACGAGCGCAAGACGATCGAGCGCATCCCGCTTCTCAGCGACATTCCACTGCTCGGCGAATTGTTCAAGTCGCGCAGCCGCACGCGCTCGAAAACGAACCTCATGGTCTTCATCCGCCCGACGATCCTGCGCAATCGCGAGGATAATGCCGCGCTCACCGCGCGCCGCTACGGCTATATCCGCGACTTCCAGCTTCAGCGGAACCCCAACGAGGAACCTGCGATCGATACGTTGGTGCGCGACTATCTGGGCGCGGTGCCGCCGGCGCCGACCGCGCCAACGCCCGCCGATATTACCGTCGGCCCGGTCAATCTGCCCGAACTGCGTGGACCCGATGGCAGCGTGACAACCACCGACGTTCCGCCCTCGATTTCGCAGGCCCCCGCTCCCCCTGCCGGAGACTATCCGTGACCGACATCGAACCGGCGGCGCCTCCCCCGGCGCCGGTTGATATCCCGTATGGCTTCGCCCGCGCGCATGGCGTCGTGATCGCGCAGGCCGAAGGCGGAGCGTGGCTCGCGACGTTGCGCGAGGACGCCGATCCTGCGGTGCTGATCGAAGTGAAGCGCTATCTGGCACAGCCGCTGCGCGTCGCGACCGCGGGCGTCGCCGATTTCGACCGGCTGCTGTCGGACCATTATGCGGTCGACAGCTCGGCCGCCGCTATGGCCGGCTCGCTCGATGGCAGCGACCTCGATCTCGGCATCCCGAGCGCGGAGGATCTGCTCGACAGCGCCGATGACGCGCCTGCGATCCGCCTCATCAACGCGATCATCGCCGAAGCAGTACGGCAGGGCGTCAGCGATATTCATATCGAACCCTATGAGAGCGGGCTTGTCGTGCGGATGCGCGCCGATGGCGTTCTGCGCGAGCATCTGCGCATGCCGCCGCATGTCGCGCCCGTTGTCGTCAGCCGCATCAAGGTGATGGCGCGGCTCGACATCGCCGAACGCCGCGTGCCGCAGGACGGCCGTATCGGGCTGACGCTGGCGGGCAAGGCTGTCGACGTGCGCGTGTCGACGCTGCCGAGCCGCGCGGGCGAACGCGTCGTGATGCGTATCCTCGACAAGGATGCGGCGGGGATCGACTTCGACGTCCTCGGCCTGTCGGGTGCCGCCGACCAGATTTTGCGCGAGGCGCTCGCTGAACCCAATGGCATCATCCTCGTCACCGGCCCAACGGGCTCGGGCAAGACGACGACGCTATACGCGGCGCTCAAACAATTGAACGACGGGCAACGCAATATCCTGACCGTCGAGGATCCGGTCGAATATGCCGTCGACGGCGTCGGCCAGACGCAGGTGAACAGCAAGGTCGGGCTCGATTTCGCCGCGGGCCTCCGCGCTATCCTGCGCCAGGATCCCGACGTCGTGATGGTAGGCGAAATCCGCGACCGCGAGACCGCCGACATCGCGGTGCAGGCGTCGCTGACGGGACACCTCGTGCTCTCGACCGTCCACACCAATGATGCGGTCGGCGCGATCACGCGCCTCAAGGACCTCAAGGTCGAGCCCTTCTTGCTCGCCTCGACGCTGCGCGCGGTCCTGGCGCAGCGGCTGGTCCGCAAGCTGTGCGACCATTGCCGCGAGCCGGTGCAGGCCGACAACAGCGTCGCTGCGATCCTCGGGCTCGACATCGGCACCGTCATCTGGCGCCCGAAGGGCTGCGAACAGTGCGGCGGCATCGGCTACAAGGGCCGAATCGGGGTGTTCGAGGCGATCAAGGTCGATGAAACGGTACGTCGCTACATCTATAACGGCGGCGACGAGGCGATGATCGCGCGTCATGCGTTCCTGAAATCGCCGACGTTGGCTTCGGCGGCGCGGACGATGGTCGCGAAGGGGCTGACGACCGCCGAAGAGGCGATCCGTATCGCGCGGCGCGAGGAAATCGATGCCTGATTATCGCTATGTGGCGATCGATCCCCAGGGCCGCGAGCGCAAAGGGCGGCTGACCGCCGCCAACGACGACGCGGCGCGCGCGGATCTGGTTCGCCGCAAATTTCATATCGTCGCGGTCGAAGCTGCGGGGGCCAAACCAGCCGGCCGTTCGCTGCTTGCGTTCCGCCGGAATAGATTGAGCAGCAAGGATCTGGCGCTGTTCACGCGCCAGCTCGCGACGCTCGCTGAAGTCGCGCCGCTCGAAGAGGCGCTACGCACGCTGACGCGGCAGAGCGAGGCCGAAAGCGCGCGCGCCGTCATCGGCGATGTCCACGCCGGCCTGCTCGAAGGCCGCCGCCTAGCCGATGCTATGGGACGCCAGCCGGGCAGCTTCCCGCCGCTCTACCGCGCGATGGTCGCCGCGGGCGAAACCACGGGCAGCCTGACCACCATTCTTGCCCGTCTTGCCGACCTGCTCGAACGCCAGGCCGAGGTGCGCGGCAAGCTGATCGCCGCGCTCGCTTACCCCATCGTCCTCGCGATCGTCGCGATCGGCGTCGTCGCGGCGCTGATGATCTTCGTTGTCCCGCGTGTCGTCGAACAATTCACCGACGTCGGCCAGCAACTGCCGTTTCTGACCCGCGCGGTGATTGCGATTTCCAGCTTTGCCGCGAACTGGTGGTGGTTGATCGCGTTGCTGATCGCCGGGGCGAGCTTCGGCTGGGTCACCGCGATGCGGCGCCCGGCGTTCAAGGCGCGCGTCGATGGCCGGCTGCTCCGCCTGCCGCTTTTCGGGCGCTTGCTCCGCGACCTTTATGCCGCGCGCTTTGCGCGGACGCTGTCGACGATGGTGTCGAGCCGCCTGCCGCTCGTCGAAGGGTTGAAGCTGACCGTGCCGACGATCCGCAACGCCGCGCTCGCGGGAGCGACCGCCAATATCGTCGATCAGGTGCGCGCTGGCGGCAGCTTGTCCGCCGCGCTCCGCGATGCCGGGGTCTTCCCTCCGCTGCTCGTCTATATGACTGCGAGCGGCGAAAGTGCCGGGCGGCTCGAGCAGATGCTGGAGCGCGCCGCCGACTATCTCGAACGCGAATTCGACCGCTTTACGGCGGCGTCGATGGCGCTTCTCGAACCTGTCATAATTGTCGTTATGGGGTCTTGCGTGGCCCTTATCATCCTCGCCATTCTGCTTCCGATCCTTCAGTTGCAGAACCTTGCAGGTCTATAATAAATGTCTCTGATGCAGCTTTTCATCCGCCTGATGCTCGACCCCGCCCGTCCGCCGCGCAAGAAGGACGAGCGCGGCTTCACACTGACCGAACTGATGGTCGTGATCTTCATCATCGGGCTGCTCGCCACCGTGGTGATGATCAACGTCCTGCCGAGCCAGGACCGCGCGATGGTGACCAAGGCCAAGGCCGATATTGCGACGCTCGAAAATGCGCTCGAGCAGTACCGGCTCGACAATCTGACCTATCCGGCCTCGACCGATGGGCTGAACGCGCTGACCATCGCACCGCCCGCGCTCGCGCAGCCCGAACGCTATCGCCGCGGCGGTTATATCAAGAAGCTGCCCGCCGATCCGTGGGGCCGCCCTTATAATTATCAGGCGCCGGGGCCGAACGGAAAGGCGTTCGACGTCTGGTCGCTCGGTGCCGACGGCGCCCCCGGCGGGACCGACGATAATGCGGATATTCGCGCCGATAGCTGAGACGCGCGCGCGTCCCCACGCCAACGGCTTTACGCTCGTCGAACTGATGGTCGTGCTCGCGATCATGGCGCTCGCCGCGACCGCCGTCGTGCTCACCATTCCGGGTGAAGAACGCACGGTACGCAGCGAGGCTGACCGGCTCGCCGCGCGTCTCGCCGCCGCGCGGGATGTCGCGGTGATCGAGGGGCGCAGCGTCGCGGTCAATTTCGCGCCGTCGGGCTATGGTTTCGAACGGCGGATTTCGGGCGAATGGCAGCCGCTGCCCGGCCGCGCCTTCGAACAGCGCAACTGGCCCGGCGATGTGCGCTTTGCAGCTGGCAACGGGCAGGGCGCGTCGCGCGTGCTGTTCGATCGCGTGGGAATCAGTCCGACGCCGCAGGCGATAGTGCTCACAGGGGGTGATGCGCGCGAAATCGTGCGCGTTTCGGCAACCGGGGAGGTCAGCCGTGGGCAATGATGTCGTCCGTCGTTCGCCGTCCGGCGAAGGGGGGTTCACGCTGCTCGAAATGCTCGTGGCTTTGAGCGTCATCAGCATTGCCGCGCTCGCGCTTGTCCGCCTCGACGCCTATGCGGTGCGCACCGCGGGCGATCTCGACGAAAGCACAATGGCGGGCGTCGTCGCCCAAAACCGAGCGGTCGAATTGTGGACCGATCCGGCGCCGCCCACGATCGGCAATAGCGCCATCGGCGTCGCGAACGCCGGGCGCAACTGGCGCGTCGAACAGCGGGTCTCGAAAACCGCCGACGATAGTTTGCTGCGCATCGACCTGCGCGTGCGTCCCGAGAGTGGGCGCGGGCAGGCGGTGCTGACGATCATCCGGCCGTCGCGATGAGGGACGAACGCGGCTTCACTCTCGTCGAAATGCTCGTCGCGCTGTCGATCTTCGCGGCCATCGCGGCGATGGGCGTCGGCCTGCTGCGCAGTAGCGTCGATACGCAGGATGCGGTGCAGGAACGGCTGAAGGCGATGGGCGGGATCAATCGCCTGCGCGCCGTCATGGCGAACGATCTGGCGCAGGCTGTTCAGCGTTCGACGCGCGGGCCGGCGGGGGAAGCCGTTCCCGCCTTCGTAGGATCGTCAACGGGCTTTGCCTTTGTCCACGGAGGAGCGGGTTCGCAGGATGGTGGCTCTCGTCCCGCCATCGAGCGTGTCGCCTATGCAAAGGTCGGCAACGAGTGGCGGCGCGCGACGCAGCCGATGCTCGATGGCACGGCGCTCGGCGAGGGCGACCGGTTGATCGCCGACGTCGCCAGCGTCGCGGTGCGGTACCGCGATGAGCGGGGCAATTGGGGCGAGGTCTGGAATTCGGAGCCGGGCGACCGCCTGCCGCGTGCGGTAGAGGTGCGGTTGGCTCGCACCGGGCGCGAGGCGTTGACGATGCTGTTCCTGACCGCGCCCACGCTGCCGCCGCCGCCGGTCCAAGGGGTGCCGACACCATGAGACGCCGCAGGAAAGACGAGCGCGGCGCGGCGCTGCTGACCGTATTGCTGCTCGTCGCTGTGATGGCGGTGATCGCCGCGACCGCGCTCGACCGGTTGACGCTCGCGACGCGCATCGCGGGCAGCGCGGCGACGGTCGATCAGGGCCGCGCATACGCCTTTGCTGCCGAGCAGATCGCGCTTCGCCGTGTCGCCGACCTCGTCGGACGCGACCCCGCCAAGCTGACGCTGGCCGGAAACTGGCTCGGGCGCGATTTCACGCTGCCGTTGCCCGGCGGTCAGGGTCGCGCGAAGCTGACCGACGCGAACAATTGCTTCAATCTCAACAGCCTTGTCGCCGAGACGGTGCCGGGGCGATTCAGCCAGCGGTCGGGTTCGATGCGCCAGTTCGGCGAATTGATGAGCTTGCTCGGGATCGATGCGGGGCAGGCGCAGGCGATCGCGGGCGCGGCGGCGGACTGGATCGACAGCGACAGCAACGAGGGCCCGCTCGGCGCCGAGGATAACGCCTATCGCGGGATGCAGGGCGCCTATCTGCCCGCGAACCGCAAGATGGCTGATGTTAGCGAACTCCGCGCGGTGCGCGGCGTGACGCCGAAAATTTACGCGCGCCTTAAGCCCTGGATTTGCGTCCTGCCGGTGACCGACCCGGTGAAGCTTAACGTCAATACGCTCGCGCCCGAACAGGCGCCGCTGGTCGCGATGTTGGTGCCCGGCGAGATCGGCGTGGCGAAAGCGCGGGCGGTGCTGGCGGCGCGCCCCGCTGGCGGCTATGGCAGCAGCGTACGATTCTGGGAGGCGGGGCCGTTCGAAGGACGGAAACCGCCGACCGATGTTGCCGAACAGGCGGGCGTGAACAGCCGCTGGTTGGCGCTGACGACGAATGTGACGATGGGGGACGGTTTCTTGACCGCAGTTTCGCTGATCGATGCCAATGGCGGGGCGCCGTCCGCGGGCATAACGCCGCCGGTAATCGTGCGCCGCGATTGGGGCGAGAGCGACTGATATGACGCGCACGCTGGTTCTCTGGCTGCCCCCGGTGGCTGCGCTTGGCGAAGGCGATGCGCCCCGGCCCGCGTGGCTGCGGATCGACGATGGCATTGTCGTCGATTCAGGACAGGATGACGGCTGGGTCGATGCGTGGGAAAAACCGCGCGACGATAGCCCCGACGACCGGCTGATCGCCTTGGCGCCGGCCGCCGACGTCCCGCTGCGCTGGCTCCATTATCCGGGCGCTGCACCCGCGCAGGCTGCTGCTGCGGCGCGGATCGACGCGCTGAAGAACAGTCTGGGCGATGCCGCGGCGCTGCATGTCGTCGCCGGGCAGCCCGCGGGCGAGGGGCAGGCGGTCCCGGTCGCGGTGACGACCCACGCCGCGATGACTGCGTGGACCGACTGGCTGAAGGCGCGCGATCTGAGCGCGGCCGCGATCATCCCGTCGGCGGCAGCGGTGCCGCCGCCCGAACCCGATACGCTGTGGATGGCCGACGTTGGCGGCGAACAGATCATCCGCACCGCCGAGCGCGCTTATATGTCCGATCCCGAACTCGATCCGCTGATCGCGGGCGGCCACGCCGCGCTGCCGCTCGATGCCGACCGGATGCGCGAGTCGCTGTTGCTGACACTCGCCGCGCCGCCGCTCGACCTGCTCAGCGGCGGGTGGAAGCCCAAGCGCAGTTGGTCGGTCGACCCCGCGATGCTCCGGCTGGCGAAGCGCCTTGCCATCGCACTTGTCGTCGTGAGCCTGCTCATCCCGATCATCTATGCGGTGCGCCTCTCATCCGACACCGGCCGCGCCGACGATGCGGTCGTCGCGATGGCGAAGAAGGCCGGGGTGACCGCGACCGATGCGACGGCGGCCGAGGCCGAACTCGACCGCCGCCTGGCCGCCGCCGGCGGCGGGCCGCTCGCTTTCTCGGTTCCGGCATCGGCGCTGTACGACGCGATGGGCGATGCGCCCGGCGTCTCGCTCAAGACGCTGTCGCACCGCACCGACGGGACGCTGACGACGACGCTCGCGGCGCCGCGTGTCGAGGATATCAATCAGGTGCTGCTGGCGCTGCAGGCGCGCGGTTACCGCGTCACCGCGCAGCCGATGGCGGGCAGCGACGGTCAGCAAATGGCCAATATCACGATCCGGGCGGTACCATGACCGAGAGACTGCAAAATTGGTGGATCGCGCTGTCGACGCGCGAGCGCTGGCTCGTCGGCGTCGCGGGCGTGCTGGCGCTGGGCGTGATCCTGTGGGGTCTCGGGCGACCGGCGGTCGCGGCCTTCATTGATCTGGAGAGCCAGCACCGCGCCGCGATCGAGCGCGAGGGCCGCGTGTCCTCGAAGGTGCAATTGCTCGCGCAGCGCCCCTCCAAATCGGTCGCCGCGGCGGTCGATGCCGTCGCGCTCGACCAATATCTTGCACAATCGGCGGGCGAAATCGGACTGACGCTCGACCGCAACGAAGCGCGCGGCGCGGGGCAGGCGACGATCGCGATCGCCACCGCGCGCGCGACCGTACTGACCGACTGGCTCGCCTCGCTCGAGGGGCAGGGCTTTGTCATCGACCAGCTCACGATCACCCCCGCCGCCGACGGTACCGTCGGCCTCACCGCCGAGTTGCGGAAGGGCGGTCAATGAGCGCGCGGCGACGCTGGGCGATTGCGGCGCTGCTGCTTGCGCTGATCCTGATCATTGCAACCTTCCCGATGCGGCTCGCGCTCGCTTGGTCGGGTGCGACCGATGCGGGCATCACCGCGCGCGCCGTTCGCGGGTCGGTCTGGTCGGGCGAACTCGTCGAGGCGCGGCTCGGCGCCTTGCCGCTCGGCACGGTGCGCGCCAGCCTGTCGCCGCTCGCACTGCTCGGCGGGGGTGTCGACCTCGCTTTTTCGCGCGCCGACGACCGGCTCGGCGCGCTCGCCGGACGGCTGCATGGCAGCAACCCGCGCGGTATTTCGGATGTCAGCGGCACGACCTCGATGTCGGGCGGGCTCGGCATGATCCCCGTCGATACGATCCGCTTCGAAGGCGCGACCGTGCGGTTCGACGGCGCGGGCAAATGCGCCAGCGCCGCGGGTCGCATCCAGCTCGCGGTTACCGCCCCGATTGCCGGGCTCGACCTGTCGCGCGGGCTTTCGGGGCCGCTGACATGTGCGAACGGACGCGCACAGGCTGCGCTCGGCAGCCAGTCGGGCATGGAGCGATTGACGCTCTCCTTCGACGGCGGCGGCGCCTATCGCGCGCAGTTCGCGATCAACGTCGACCGCGACCCGGCGATGGCTGGCGCGCTTGCCGCGCTGGGCTTCAAGGCCGGGCCCGGCGGATTCGTGCTGGCGACTTCGGGTCGCTTCTGACGTGACCATCCTCGATGCCTTGCCCTTCGGCATGGGCGTCGCCTTCGCTGCGCTGATCGGGCTGGTATTTGGCAGCTTCATCGCGACGCTGGTACTGCGCTGGCCCGCCGGGCGCTCGGTGCTTGGGCGATCGCAATGCGATGGTTGCGGCCGGCCGCTTGGCGCTCTGGATCTCTTTCCTTTGTTGTCGCCCCTCGCGTCGCGCGGTCGTTGCCGGACGTGCAATGCTGCGATCGATCCTTTTCACTGGCGCGTCGAACTGGGCTCAGCACTGATCGGCATTGTCGCCCTCGCATTTTCACCGGGAACTGCGGGTTGGATCTGGGCCCTGTTCGGCTGGATGCTGCTTCCGCTTGCGCTGCTCGATGCGCGCCATTTCTGGCTTCCCGACCGCCTCAACCTGCTGCTCGGCATCGTCGGCCTGCTGATAGCCGGTCCGATGCTGGATACGTCGCTGATCGACCGCTGGGTCGGTGCGGTCGTCTGCGGCCTGACGCTCGCCACCATTGCCGAATTCTATCGGCGCGTGCGGCTGAAAGACGCAATGGGCGGCGGCGATCCCAAGCTCGTTGCGGCGATCGGCGCGTGGCTTGGCTGGCAGGCGCTGCCGCTGATGCTGCTCCTGGCCAGCCTCGGCGGGATCATCTGGGCACTCTTCGTCCAACGAAAAGGGGACCAGCCGCTCGGCGAGCGACGGGTCCCCTTCGGTGTCTTTGCCTGCACCGCCGCTTTCGCCGCGGTGCCGCTGTGGCCGCTTATTGCCCGATGACGACGGTCACGGCGCGACGGTTCTTGGCATAGGCTTCCTCGGTCGAACCGAGTTCGGCCGGACGTTCCTTGCCATAGCTGATGACGTTGATGCGCGACGGGTCGATGCCGAGCGACGCGAGATAGTTTTTCGCGGCGTTCGCGCGGCGTTCGCCGAGCGCGATGTTATAATCACGGGTGCCGCGTTCGTCGGCATGACCTTCTAGCGTGACGCGGACCGCGGGATTGCGCTGCAGCCACTGCGACTGGGTCTGCAGCGTCGCCTGATCCTGCGCGTCGACATTATACTGGTCATAATCGAAGAAGACGCGGTCGCCCATGGCGCCGACGCTGGCGAGGAAATCTTCCTGCGATCCGGGGACAACGCCGGTGCCGGTGTTGTTGCCGGTGTCGCTGGTGCCTTCGGGGGCGGGGGGGAGCGTGTCAGGGGCCTTTTTTGCGCAGGCGCCAACAGCAAGCATGGTGATCGCCGCAATCATTGCGGTGCTTTTGCGTATCGTCATGTCTCTGTCCTCTTGTTGTTGAAAATCATTCGTGCGGCCGATTTGGCCCGTTCAGGACGCGATAGTTGAACCCGATCGCGCCCCTTTGGTTCCGGTTTCCTCAGGGGAGTACCGGGCCCCAGCTGGGGTCCGACCCGTCTTGCGGGGTCGGCAGGCGGCGCATGTTCACGCCGGTCAGGTCGACCTGCCACAGGCCCGATTTGCCTTCGCGGCCGGGCGTGGTGCGGAAAAACTGGATGACGCGGCCGTTCGGCGACCAGGTCGGCGCCTCGTCCTGCCAGCTATTGGTCAGCATCCGCACGCCGCCGCCCGACGGGGTCATCACGCCGATCCGGAATTCGCCGCCGCCCATGCGGGTAAAGGCGATCAGGTCGCCGCGCGGCGACCATTCGGGGGTCGCGGCGCGGCCGCCGCCAAAGCTGATCCGCTGCTGGTTCGACCCGTCGATGTTCATCGTATAGATTTGCTGACCGCCCGAGCGGTCGCTTTCGAACACGATCTTCTTGCCATCGGGCGAGAAGCTGCCCCCGACGTCGATGCCCGGCGTGCTCGTCAGCCTTACCGGTGTGCCGCCATTGGCCGAGATGCGATAGATGTCGGTGTTGCCGTTCACGGCCATCGAATAGAGAATCTGCGTCCCGTCGGGCGACCAGCGCGGCGCGAAAGTCGCGTTCGCGCTTTCGGTCACCAATTTCTGCGACCCCGCCGCAACGTCGTAAATGAACACGCGGACGCGGTTGTTCAGATAGGAAACGTAGACGATCTTCTTGTAATCGGGTGAGAAGCGCGGGCTGATTGCCAGCGCCTGACCATTGGTGATGAAGCGGTGGTTGCCGCCGTCGCTGTCCATGATCGCGAGGCGCTTGATGCGGTTCCCCTTGGGGCCGCTCTCGGCGATATAGGCGACACGGCTATCGAAGAAGGGCGCTTCGCCCGAGAGGCGCGAATAGATGGCATCGGCGCATTTGTGCGCGGCGCGGCGCCAGTCGCCGGGCTGGATCTCGAAACCCTTGCGGACGAGCTCGCTGCCGAGTGCGGTGTCATAGAGATAGCAGCCGACGACGAGGCCGCCGGTGCCGTTCGCGTCGACGAAGCCGTGGACGACGTTCTCGGCGTTGCGGCCCTGCCATTCGGCAAAGCGCGGCGCCTGCACCTCGGCGCGGCTGATCGCGGGAATCCCGGCGGGCCCCATCGGATCATAGAGGCCGCTGCGTTCAAGGTCGGCGGCGATGACTTCGGCGATCTGGCGGCCAAGGCTGTCGGTGCGGAGTCCCGCGACATTCTGTGCCGACGCGGTTGCCAGTGCTGGGATCGCGATGATGGTGCGGTCCTGCGACAGCGTGCCGGTCACGGTTTCTTCCGGTCCCGCGCGCGGAGGCGAAGATGCATCTGGCGTTTGCTGCGCAAGAACGGGGGTGCTGCAAAGAAGGAAGGAAAGAGAAAAGGCGAAGAGCCGGCTAGCAGACATGATATTGTTCCTCATTTCTTTTCCAGATGAAGAGTATACTCTTTCCAGTAATCATAGTTCTCGGGATCGAGATCGAACGGACT
Organism: Sphingopyxis sp. OAS728; assembly: GCF_014873485.1. Taxonomy (NCBI): domain Bacteria; kingdom Pseudomonadati; phylum Pseudomonadota; class Alphaproteobacteria; order Sphingomonadales; family Sphingopyxidaceae; genus Sphingopyxis; species Sphingopyxis sp. OAS728. The sequence continues at coordinate 3,864,491 of NZ_JADBDT010000001.1, forward strand.
GGCGAGCTGGATCGCCTTTTTCGCGCACTCCTGATGGATGGCTACTTGTGGTTTGTTGCTATCGTTTACGCCCGACGTCGTAACGCTGCTGAACGATGATAATGCGCCCGATTGAGAAAGTCGGAATTTTACGGTCGTCACAAGCTGGTCAACGTCCAGCCCCGATACTCTACACCGATTCCACGGAGGCCCGACCTTTGCCTTGATGCTAACGTCGATCGACCGCTTCACCTGTGCCGCCGTCGTTGCGGCGGGCGCGCCCTTGTTCGGCGGCGCCTTGGTTTGCTCGCGGCCGAGCCCGTCGGTGATCCCATCGAGCCGGCCCGTCGGGCGCGTCTGTGCTTTTTTTGTCGGCGCCGATTTCGGCGCGGCCTTGGGCGGCGCCTTCGTCACAGCGGGCGGCTGCTTCTTGGGCGGGGTCGGAACCGGGCGCGCCACCTGTTTGGGCGTCGGCGCAGGGGTCGGGCGGACGACAGGTTCGGGGATCGGCGGCGCAGGTGTCGGTTCGGGTGCGGCGATATCGACCGCATCTTCCTCGCCTAGCCGCGCCGAGGGCGGCGCCTTGGTAATGATCGGCGCGCTCGATTCCGCTGCGGTCTCGGCGACGAGGTCGACTTCCATCGGCGGATTGTCGAACCGCCGGTCGCCTGCGGTCCACTGGACCGAGAGCAGGCCGATAATGACGACATGCGCCGCCACCGCGATGGCAAAGCCGCGTCCCTCATTCCCCCCATCTGCCCGTGTTTCGGCCATCGTCTTAACCTAGGGTCGGGTTTCTGAACCGTCGGTGACCGCAGCCGGCGCGCTGTCGGTTGCGCCTTCCGATCCGGTTGTTACCAACGAAATGCGCGTCAGGCCGGCGCGGTTGAGTTCGCCCATCACGCGCATCACGCGGCCATAGTCGAGCCCCTTGTCGGCGCGCAGCATGATCTGGCGCGGCTTGTCCTGCCCTTCGTTCGCGCGCGCGATCGCATCGAGCCGCGCAGGAAGTTCGGCCTCGGGCACCACTTCTTCGCCGATATAGAGCGTGTCGTCGGCGCCCACCGACAGCTGCACCGGTTCCTGTTCTTCGGTCTCGACCGGCTTCGCCCGGCTTTCGGGCAGGTCGATGGGGACGGCAGAGGCGAGCAGCGGCGCGGTGATCATGAAGATGATCAAGAGCACGAGCATCACGTCGACGAGCGGCGTGACGTTGATCTCCGCCATCGGTGCGCGGCGGGCGCCGCGGCCGCGCCGGCCGCCGATACCGCCCGAGGGACCGGACATCGCCATCAGGCTTCGACCTCGAGTTCGCGGCTGAAGGTCGCGTGCAGCCCGTCGGCGAACCGGCCGAGGCGCGATTCAAGGCGGTTCAGCCGCTGCGAAAAGGCGTTGTAGGCAATGACCGCGGGGATGGCGGCAAACAGACCGATCGCGGTCGCGAACAGCGCCTCGGCGATGCCAGGCGCGACGACGGCCAGGCTGCTGTTATTTTCTGCCGCGATTGCGGTGAAGCTGCGCATGATGCCCCAGACGGTACCGAACAGGCCGACGAAGGGCGCGACCGAGCCGATGGTCGCGAGCGTCCCGATCTTTTCCGCCAGCCGGTCGACTTCGCCCGCGACCGCACTGTTCATCGCGATGCCGAGCCGCTCGCGCGTGCCGTCGCGGTCGACATTTTTGCCCTTGGTCGAACGGCGCCATTCGGTGATCCCCGCGCCCAGCACCTTCGCGCTCGGCAGGTCTTCGCCGCTGTTCTTGTCGTAAAATTTGTCGATATCCTCGGCGCGCCAGAAATCGCGCTCGAACCGTTCCGACGCACTCATAAGCTTGCTGACCCCGCGCCCGTGCGTGAAGATCACCATCCAGACATAGATCGACGCAAGCAAGAGCCCGATCATCACGCCTTTCACGATCCAGTCGGCCTGCAGGAACAGCGCGATGGGGGACAGGGTCGCCGCGTCGGCGGCCAGCGAGATATTGTCTAGCAAGGGAAAGTCTCTCCATTCATGATGGCGGTAAATCGGTCGGCCCACCCCGCAGGCTGGCGGCGCGGCCGGCCTTCGGGCGACAGGAAGGCGGCGGTGACTTGCCCGTCGGTCAATGTCTCGCCGCTTAACGTGTCAGTCCCGCGAAGGATGCGCTGCGAAATTATCACACTCGCACCGCGCACCGCCTCGACGGTGCTGACGACAAGCAGATCGTCGTCGAGCTTCGCCGGACGGCGGTATTTGATCGCAAGGTCGGTGACCGCCCAGCTGCCTTCGCCGCCCTCCATCGCCGAACGCTGGTCAATGCCCGCGATGCGCAGCATGTCCGACCGCGCGCGTTCCATATAGCGCAGGTAATTGGCGTGATAGACGATGCCGGACAGGTCGGTGTCTTCGAAATAGACGCGCGCCCGGAAATGATGTTCGGCCCCGACGAAGGCGCCGGGGATGAAGGGGGGCGGGACGTTTACCATTATCCCGACCGATAGCGGGCCTTCGACTCGTCGCAAACCCCTAACCAACGGTTCGTCGCAGATCGGGGCCGGTTTGTGGAATGAAAGCCGCGGAAAACCGCCTATTTTGCCTGATCGAAAAGTCCGTCTTGCGAACCCGCGGGCGGATTGAGTCCCAGATGCTTCCACGCGCTGGCGTTGAGCATGCGTCCGCGCGCGGTGCGGGCGATGAGGCCGGCCTGGAGCAGATAGGGCTCGATCACATCCTCGATCGTGTCGCGCGGTTCGCTGAGCCCCGCCGCTAGCGTCTCGACGCCCACGGGGCCGCCCCGATAGATATCGGCGATCATGGTAAGGTAACGGCGGTCCATCGCGTCGAGCCCGAGCGCATCGACTTCGAGCCGGTTGAGCGCGGCATCGGCGGCCTTGGCGTCGACAACCGTGTGGCCCGCGACGGTCGCGAAATCGCGGACACGGCGGAGCAGGCGGCCCGCGATGCGGGGTGTGCCGCGCGAGCGCTTGGCGATTTCGAGTGCCCCGTCCGACGCGATCGGCAAGGCCAGCAACCGCGCGGCGCGCGAGATCACCTGTTCCAGCTCGGCATGCGTGTAGAAATTGAGCCGCACCGGAATGCCGAAACGGTCTCGCAGCGGCGTGGTGAGCAGGCCCTGCCGTGTCGTTGCGCCGACCAGCGTGAACTTGGGCAAATCGATCCGCACCGAGCGCGCCGATGGCCCTTCGCCGATCATGATGTCGAGCGCGCGGTCCTCCATCGCGGGATAGAGGATTTCCTCGACCGCGGGCGATAGCCGGTGAATCTCGTCGATGAAGAGGACGTCGCCATCCTCGAGGTTGGTGAGCAGCGCGGCAAGGTCGCCCGCCTTCGCGATCACCGGGCCGCTGGTCGACCGAAAGCCGACGCCGAGCTCCTTGGCAACGATCTGCGCCAGCGTCGTTTTGCCGAGCCCGGGCGGCCCATAGAAGAGCACATGGTCGAGCGCGTCCGACCGCGTCTTTGCCGCTTCGATGAAGATGCGCAGATTCTCGCGTGCCGCGGCTTGCCCGACGAATTCGGCGAGCGATTTGGGCCGCAGCGCGGCGTCGGCATCCTCAGGGGTGCGCAGGGGGGTAGTGAGGGCGGGCTCAGTCATAAACGCTCTATTGCCTCGCCGAGGATACAAACCCAAGGTAACTGACGATCCTCATAGACTGAAAATTGCGGCTCGAAGTCATGGCCGGGTTCGAAATTGCCGATCGGCACGGCATAGCTGTCGAGCTCCGGGTGATTGAGGAACCAGAGCGTGGAGCCGCAGTTTTCGCAGAAATAGAAGTCCGCGAGAGCGCCGCTTCCGCCGGGATGCTGGTACAATTTCCCTTCGCCTTCGGTGCGAACCTGATCGGCGGGGAAGCGTGCCTGTGCGGCAAAGGCGCTGCCGCTCCGCGCCTTGCAATTGCGACAGTGGCAGACCGACACGCGGATCGGTTCGCCCGAGCAGGCGATGCGGAGCTGGCCGCAGCGGCAGGAGGCGTTGCGGACGCGGTCGGTCACTTGGCCGCCTTCTTGAGCGCTGCGCGCACCAGCGCGTCGAGGCTCGCGCCCGCACCCAGTTCCTCGCTCGCTGCCGCGACCGCCGCGCTCGCCTCGCCGGGCTTGAAGCCGAGGCCGGTGAGGGCGGCGACAGCGTCGCTGAGTGGGCCGGCGGTTGCGGCAAGGGACGGACCGGTGCCTGCAATTCCGCCGAGTGCCCCCGCCTTGTCTTTGAGTTCATGCGCAATCCGCTGCGCCAGTTTCGGCCCGACGCCGTTCGCGCGCGCGATCATCGCGCTGTCGCCGCTGGCGAGGGCGCGTTGCAGGTCGCCGATCTCGAGCGCCGAGAGGATTGCGAGCGCGACCTTCGCGCCGACGCCCTGGACGCTGGTGAGCAGGCGGAACCAGTCGCGCTCTTCGGCCTTGGCAAAGCCGAGCAAGCGCAGAAAATCCTCGCCGACGAGCATTTCGGTGTGGATGGTGACATCGCCGCCGACCGGACCCAAAGCGTCGAGCGTGCGCGCCGATGCCTCGACGAGGTAACCGACGCCGCCGACATCGATCACCGCATGGCCTGCGCCGCTGCTGTCCAGCCGTCCGGTAAGTTTGGCGATCATCTGGTTTCTAACATCCGTTCGGGCTGAGCTTGTCGAAGCCCTGTCCTTCCCCTTTTGTTCTCCTTAAGAGAAGAACGGCCCTTCGACAAGCTCAGGGCGAACGGCGTGAGGATTTAAACCTTGGGCCGGTGGTTCGCGTGGCAGATCGCGACCGCCAGCGCATCGGCCGCGTCGGCGCCCGCGACCTTCGCGCCCGGCAGCAGGACACGCAGCATCGCCTGCACCTGTTCTTTCGCTGCGGCGCCGGTGCCGACGATCGCTTTCTTGACCAGCCGCGGCGCATATTCGCCGACCGGCAATCCGGCGCGCGCGCAGCCGAGCAGCACGACCCCGCGCGCATGCGCGAGCTTCAGCGTCGATTGCGGATTGTCGTTGACGAACACTTCCTCGACCGCCGCGCACGCGGGTGCATGATCGGCGATCACCGCCGCGAGCACGGTGTCGAGATGCGCGAGCCGGTCGGGCAGGGACGCTTTCGCGTCGGTCTTCACCTGCCCGTTGGCGATGTGGCTGATCCGGCTGCCCTCTACGCGAATGACGCCCCAGCCGGTGCAGCTGAGCGAGGGATCGAGACCGAGGATGATCATCGGAAACCGTTCGTGTCGAGCGAAGTCGAGACACGCCGAAGGAGCGCGCGCCCGATGGGCATCTCGACTTCGCTCGATGCGAACGGATTTTGGCGTTTAGCCAAGCTTTTCCATAACCGCGTCGGGGATTTCGTAATTGCCCCATACGGTCTGGACGTCGTCGTCGTCGTCGAGCGTGTCGATCAGCTTGAACAAAGTCTGCGCGAGCGCTTCGTCGGCGACTTCGCTCTTGAGCGTCGGGCGCCAGGCGAGCTTTACGCCTTCGGCTTCGCCGAGCTTGGCTTCGAGCGCCTTCGCGACTTCGTGCAGGCTGTCGACGCTGGTCCAGATGTCGTGGCCGTCCTCGGACGATTCGACGTCATCGGCGCCTGCGTCGAGCGCGGCTTCGAACACCGTGTCGGCATCGCCGGCGCTCGCGCCATAGCTGATCATACCGAGCCGGTCGAAGCCGTGGCTGACGCTGCCCGAGGTGCCGAGGTTGCCGCCATTCTTGCTGAACGCGGTGCGGACGTTGGTCGCGGTGCGGTTGCGGTTGTCGGTCAGTGCCTCGACGATCAACGAAACGCCGCCTGGACCATAGCCCTCGTAGCGGATTTCCTCGTAATTATCGCCGTCATTGCCCGCGGCCTTGTCGATCGCGCGCTGGATATTGTCCTTCGGCATCGACTGCGCCTTGGCCGCGTTGACCGCGGCGCGCAGGCGCGCGTTCGCGTCGGGATCGGGCAGGCCCATCTTCGCCGCAACGGTGATTTCGCGGCTGAGCTTCGAAAAGAGGCTGCTGCGCTTTTTGTCCTGCGCACCCTTGCGGTGCATGATGTTCTTGAATTTACTATGGCCGGCCACGGCCTACCTCCATCGAAACGGGAATTGTGCCGTCGCCCCTAGCGCGGAGCGCGGTTCCAGACAACTACGTGCGGAGCGCGGTTTCAGACAACCACGGCGGTTCCGCTCGCCGAAACCATCAGCATCGAACCATTCTGCCCGAGAACTTCATAGTCGAGGTCGACGCCGATCACCGCATTGCCGCCGAGGCGCGCGGCCTCGGCTTCCATTTCGGCGATCGCTTCCTTGCGCGCGCGGGCAAGGACATCCTCATATTTGCCCGAGCGGCCGCCGACGATGTCGGTGATGCTGGCGAACAGGTCGCGGAACAGGTTGGCGCCGACGATCACTTCGCCGGTGACGATGCCCAGATATTCGCGGACCGGGCGGCCCTCGACATTGTTGGTGGTGGTGCTGAACATCGTCACTCTCCCTTGTGGTGTTTAGTCGATTCCGAGCGCCGACTTGTAGACGTCGAGAATCGCTTCCATTTCCTTGCGATCGTGGACCGGCAGTTTGCGCAGGCGCACGATCTGACGCATGATCTTCGGATCGTAGCCGTTGCTTTTGGCTTCGTTATAGGTGTCGCGGATGTCGTCGGCGATGCCCTTTTTCTCTTCTTCCAGACGCTCGATGCGCTCGATGAAAAGGCGCAGTTGTTCGTCGGATACGGTGGCTTCGCTCATTTTGGGCTCCGGTAGTTGGGAATGGTCCAGCGCAAGAATCGCGCTTGGCGCGTCCCTAATGGCCCCGAGGATTTTTGGCCATGCTTTCTTCCATCCGCGCGAGCTGTTCGGGCGTCGCGGCGGTGTGGTGGCGCGCTTTCCACTCGGCGGTCGGCATGCCGTGGACGATCGCGCGGCCGGTTTCCCTGTCCATATCGCCCGCCTCGGCGATCCAGTCACCAAGGCAGTTGCGGCAAAAACCGGCAAGGCTCATCAGGTCGATGTTCGCGGCGTCGCTCCGGTGCTGGAGCAGGCGGGCCAGCCGGCGAAACGCCGCGGCGGCGACGGCATCGTCGAGACTGTCGAGCGCATCATTGCCGGTCGTCTGATCGTCGCTGCAGGACATGGTTCCTCCGTTCGGTGATTGAATAGCTATACGGTTGTTGCCTAGACAGCATCAAGACGGCATTGCCCTAACGTCCCCCAGTCATCGGAGCATTTGTGGTTCAGAGCTTTACCCCCCGCCAGCGCAAGGTCCGTATCCTGGCGACCCTTGGCCCCGCTAGCGCCAATGCGGAGATGATCGCAGAACTGCATCGCGCCGGTGCCGACGCCTTTCGCGTCAATATGAGCCATGGCGACCATGCCGGCCATGCAAAAGTGATCGCGGCGATCCGCGCGCTCGAAAGGGACACGGGCCGCCCGACGACGATCCTTGTCGACCTGCAAGGCCCGAAACTGCGCGTTGGCACGTTCAAGGACGGCCCGGTCGAGCTGATCAAGGGGCAGCCGTTCGTGCTCGATACCGACAAGGCGCCGGGCGATGCGACGCGCGTCCATTTGCCGCACCCAGAATTGTTTGCCGCCGCCGAACCCGATACGCGCCTGCTCGTCGATGACGGCAAGCTGGTGCTCCGCGTCAAGACCGTGTCGCCGAGCCGGCTCGAAACGGTGGTCGAGGTTGGCGGCAAGATTTCGGATCGCAAGGGCGTCAACGTTCCCGATGTCGTCGTGCCGCTCGCGGCGCTCACCGAAAAGGACCGCAAGGACCTGACCTTCGCGCTCGAACAGCATGTCGACTGGATCGCGCTGTCGTTCGTCCAGCGCCCTGAGGATGTCGCCGAGGCACGCCGCCTGATCGGTGGGAAGGCGGCGTTGCTCGTCAAGTTTGAAAAGCCGTCGGGCGTCCAGCGGATCGAGGAAATCCTCGAGCTCGCAGACGCGGCGATGGTCGCGCGCGGCGACCTGGGCGTCGAACTGCCGCCCGAGGCGGTGCCGCCGCTCCAGAAGAAGATCGTCGCGACCGCGCGCCGCATGGGCAAGCCGGTCGTCGTGGCGACGCAGATGCTCGAATCGATGATCGTCTCGCCGTCGCCGACGCGCGCGGAAGTTAGCGATGTTGCCACGGCGGTGTACGACGGGGCGGATGCGATCATGCTGTCGGCCGAGACTGCGGCGGGCGCATGGCCGGTGGAAGCTGTCACCATGATGGATTCGATCGCGCGTTCGGTCGAAAGCGACCCCGACTATTATCGCCGTCTGCATTTTACCGAGACTGCGCCTGACGCGACGACCGCCGATGCGCTGGCCGAGGCGGCGGGCAGCATCATCACGACGATCGCCGCCGACGCGATCATCTGCTTTACCGCGTCGGGTTCGACCGCACGCCGCGTCGCGCGCGAGCGGCCGGGGGCGCCGCTGCTGGTGCTGACCCCGAAGCGCGAGGCGGCGCGGCGCATGGGGCTGCTCTGGGGCGCGCATGCCGTGCCGACCAAGGACATCGGCAGCTTCGAGGAGATGATCGCCAAGGGCAAGCGCATGGCGCTGCGCCACGGCATCTGCAAGGCGGGCGCGAAGCTCGTCATGATGGCGGGCGTTCCCTTTGGCACCCCGGGGTCGACCAACGTGCTGCACGTCGCGACGCTGACCGGCGACGAGCTGCGCGGATATAGCTGATCCGATTCAAATCGGCACAAAAGTTACCGGCTGATTCATAAAATTTTCGGCTTGATTCAGATCGGGACGTTTAAAAATGGTAAACGGGCTTTGCACCATTGACGCTGCGCGGCATAGTTGGTGCAAGTAGCGCGTCGGACCCGCGTTGGGGGGCTCCGCATCGCCAGTCCGGAGGTCTTTTCCGCGTGTCCGCACCGTTCCGTTTTCCGCGCTTTTTCGTCACGAGCCCGGCGCCTTGCCCGTATCTGGCGGGGAAGACCGAGCGCAAGGTGTTCACCGAACTCAGCGGCAACAGCGCGAACGAGCTGAACGACGCGCTGGGTCGCATCGGGTTCCGCCGCAGCCAGTCGGTCGCCTATCGCCCAAGCTGTGCCGATTGTTCGGCGTGCGTGTCGGTCCGGGTCTGCGCCGACGAATTCACGCCAAGCAGCTCGCAGAAACGGAACCTCCGCCGCAACGGCGATCTGGTCGCGACCGCGTGCAAGCCGTGGGCGACCGAAGAGCAATATGCGTTGCTCCGCTCCTATCTCGGTTCGCGCCATCCCAATGGCGGCATGGCCGATATGGACGAGCAGGATTTCGCCGACATGGTCGAGCAGACCCCGGTCGATAGCTATATGGTCGAATATCGCGAGCCGACGACCGATGGCCGCAAGGGGCGCTTGGTCGGGTGCTGCCTGACCGACCGTCAGGGCGATGGCCTGTCGATGATCTACAGCTTCTTCGACGCGGCGCATCCGATGCGCGAGGGGCTCGGCACCTATATCATCGCCGATCATGTCCAGCGCGCCGCGCGGGCCGGGCTGCCCTACGTCTATCTCGGCTACTGGATCGAAGGATCGGCGCGCATGGCGTACAAGGCGCGTTTCCGCCCGCTCGAAAAGCTGGGCCCCGACGGCTGGTCGCGTTTCGAGCCCTCGCAGCCCGAGCGCATCGCGGCGATGTTCGAGCTCGCCTGATCCATCGTACCCGCCGTTGTTGAGAATGGCTCGCAACGGCCAAATTCTCGCCGCTTCCGGTTGACCTTTCCTCGCTTTCAAGGGCATAGCTTTGCGTCCAGGACAGATAGTCCGGGTCGCATCCGTTATGAGTTCGCCGGGGGGCTGGCGAGAGGGGGAAAGGATGCCCGTGCGCGCGTTCGTCAGCATCACGGCCAGCGACAAAGTTAACGGCCTTTGCCGTCCGGTGGCGCGCGCATGAGCGAGCCGGTCAAGGTCGCGATCATCGGATCGGGGCCCGCTGGGCTCAGCGCGGCATCGCGCGCCGCGCAGCTCGGGCTTAGCCACATCTTACTCGAAAAGACCGACCACCTGTCGGACACGATCTTCAAATATCAAAAGGGCAAGCGCGTGCTCGCGACGCCCGAGCGGCTCGACCTGCGCTCCGACTGCCGTTTCGCCGAGGGGGCCCGCGAATATATCCTTGGTAATTGGGATGAGGACGCCGCGAACAACAAGGTGAATGTGGCGTATCATGCGGAGGTCGCCGAAGTGACCGGCGCGAAGGGCGCGTTCGCGATCAAGACGACCAAGGGCGACGTCTACACGGCCGAGAATATCGTGCTCGCGATCGGGACGCAGGGCAACCCGAACCGGATGCGCTGTGAGGGCGCTGACCTGCCGCACATCATCTATCAGGTCGACGATCCCGAGGATTTCAAGGACAAGCATATCACCGTCGTCGGGTCGGGCGACGCGGGGATCGAAAATGCGCTCGGCGTCGCCGAGGAGGCGCTCGAAAACACGGTCACGATCCTCAACCGTTCGAAGGATTTCGCGCGCGCCAAGGCGAAGAATGTCTCCGACATGACCGAGGCGGGCGAGAATGGCTTCATGTCGATCCGCACCGAGACGCAGCCGAAAAAGGTCGAGCCGGGTTGGCTGACGCTCGAAACCCCGACGGGGGAGGAGCGGATCGAATGCGACGTCATCGTCGCGCGCCTCGGATCGGTCGCGCCGCGTGGCTTCGTCGAATCGATGGGTATCGAGTTCACCGGCCCCGACCGCGAAGCCTTTCCGAAACTGTCGCCGACCTTCGAGACGACGGTGCCCGGCATCTATGTCATCGGCGCGCTCGCGGGTTATCCGCTGATCAAGCATTGCATGAACCAGGGCTATGACGTCGTCGAGTTCCTGAACGGCAACAAGGCGCTGACTCCCGCCGACGAAAAGGATCTGGCGGCGATCTTTGCGGGCCTGCCGCAGAAGAAATCGGTCAGCGAGTGGCTGGAATATCTGCGCACGCGGATCCGCATCTTCGCCGATGTGTCGCCGCTCCAGATGCGCGAATTCATGCTCGATTCGAAAGTCGCCTATTATTCCAAGGGCGATGTCGTGTTCGAGAAGGGCGAACCGGGTTCGTCGCTGTTCGCGATTGCCGACGGCCATGCGGTCGTCGAGGTCGGGCCCAATCTCGAGGTGCCGATCGAGCAGGGATCGATCTTCGGCGAGGTGGGGTTGATCTCGGGCCGCAAGCGCGGCGCGACGATCCGCGCCGGCGAGGACAGCATCTTCGTCGAAGTGTCGCGCACGGCGGCGCTCAAGCTGATGGCGGCGGTGCCGGGCGCGAAGCGCGTGATCAACCGCATCTCGCTCGAACGGCAGCTGCTGCAGATTTTCAAGGGGGGGCTGACGGTCGAGGATCTGCAGCCGATCGCCGAGGACCCCGCGATCGAGCGCGTGCCCGCGGGCAAGGTCGTGATGGCGGAGGGCGACGAAGGCGATGACGTCTATGTCATCCGTTCAGGGTCGATGGTCGTCGAGAAGGACATCGGCGGCAAGCCGATCTTCCTCCGCTATTTGCCCGCGGGCAGCTATTTCGGCGAAATGGCGGTGCTCAGCGGGGAAAAGCGCAACGCGACGGTCAAGGCGGCGGTCGCGAGCGAAGTGATCCGGCTGAAGGGCGACGAATTCAAGGCGATGCTCGCGAAACGGCCGCAGGTGCGCGAGGCGACCGAGGCCGCGGTAGCCGAGCGTGCGGCGATGAACAGCTTCATCGAATCGCGGAAAGCGACCTATTCGAGCGCGGTCGATCTTTATTCGGATACCGCAAGCTTCATCATGAAGGAGGGACTGGGCGAGGCGACCGACGCCCTACTGATCGACGAGAATCTCTGCGTCGGCTGCGACAATTGCGAAAAGGCGTGCGCCGACAGCCACGAGGGCCTGTCGCGGCTCGACCGCGAAGCGGGCAAGAGCTTCGCGCATCTGCATGTGCCGACGAGTTGCCGCCACTGCGAGCATCCGCATTGCATGGCCGACTGCCCGCCGAACGTGATCCACCGCGGCCCCGACGGCGAGGTGTTCATGGAGCCCGGCTGCATCGGCTGCGGCAATTGCATGCGCAACTGCCCTTATGGCGTGATCCGCATGGAGGCTGCGCCGCCCGAGAAGCCGAGCCTGCTGCGCTGGCTGCTCACGGGCTTTGGTCCCGGGCCGGGCGAACCCTCGCCCAAATGGACAAAGAAGCAATTGGGCGAAGAGAAGCCCAAGAAGATCGCGGTTAAATGCGACATGTGCAAAGGTATTTCGGGCGGCCCGGCGTGCGTGCGCGCCTGTCCAACGGGCGCTGCGATCCGCGTTTCGCCCGAAGAATTCCTGTCGATCGCGCGGCTCGACGAGGACACCGACTGATGGCGAGCCTGTTTCAGCGGCGCCGGTCGAAGGCTACGCAGGTCGAGCGTGTCCGCGAGCGACGGCATGAGGGGTTCCTGCGCTATGCGGGGTTTCGCTGGGCGAAGATTTCGGGCGGGCTCTGCCTGCTCATCATCGTGAGTTACGCGCTGGTCGACGTGACGCCGCGGCACAATGGCGGCAGCTGGTACGGCTATACGCTGGGGACGATCGGCGCGGGGCTGATCCTGTGGCTGACCGCGCTCGGCTATCGCAAACGCAAGATGACGAGCGATCACTGGTCGCTGAAGGCGTGGACCTCGGCGCATGTCTATCTGGGGCTCAGCCTGATCGTCGTCGGCACTTGGCACACGGGGTTCCAGCTTGGCTGGAATGTCCACACGCTGGCATGGGCGTTGATGATGCTCGTGATCCTGTCGGGCCTCTATGGCGTGATAGTCTATGCGACGCTGCCGCAGGCGCTGTCTAACAATCGCGAGCAGATGACGCAGATGCAGATGCTCGAGGCGATCCGGGCCTTCGACCGGCAATTGCACAGCGCCGCGCAGCCGCTGACCCCGGAGGATACGGCGCCGGTGCTCGCGGCGCTCGACGAAGATCCGTTCGCGGGCGGAGTCGTTGCGCGCCTGTCAGGGCGCTATTCGAATTGCGCAACGTCGGCGGCGCTGCGTGCGCTCACTCTGTCGCGGAGCAGCGATGCCGGTGCGCGCGAGAAGGTCGTCGGACTGCTCAAGCAGAAGGAAGCGGCGCTCGCGCGGCTGCGCCAGCATCTCCGGATTCGCGGGATGCTCGAAATCTGGCTTTACGTGCATGTGCCGCTGACTTTTGCGCTGATCGCGGCGCTGTCGGCGCACATCATCAGCGTCTTCTTCTACTGGTGAGGCGCGGACGATGAGCTTCATCCTGCGTCGCATCTCGACGACCAAAACGGGCAAGCAGATCATCCGCGATGCGGCGCTGCCGGGCGACACGATCACGCTGGGCCGCGAGGGCAGCAACACCATCCACGTCGCCGATTTGGCGGTGAACCCGCATCATGCGACGATCAGCAGCGCCGACGGGCGTACCGTGCGTGTCGCAGCGAGCGAGGGGCTGGGTTTCGATCTTAACGGGCGGACCGAAACCGTTGCCGATATCGACAGCGGCGCGGGCGGCGAACTGCGTTTCGGCGGGCACCGCCTGACGATCGCGCGCGAGGACGAGAATATCATCCTCCTCGTCGAGCGCATCGACGAATTGTCGCAATCGTCGAAGGATGTCGACGAGGCCAAGGCCTTTTCGCTGCAGGGCGTGATGCTCGGCAAGCGCATGGGGGCATGGGTGTTCGCGGCGGTAATGCTGCTTGCTTTCCTGATCGGGCCGATCTGGGCGTGGTACAGCTACAAGAATGTCAACGAGCGCCCCGACGGTTATCATGCCGACAGCGCCTGGCTTTCGGGGCCGCTGTCGAGCGCGCACGCGAGCCTGAAGAATGATTGCCAGTCGTGCCACGTCGAGCCTTTCGTGGCGGTGACCGACAAGGCGTGCGTCAATTGCCACACCGGCGAGCATAAGGCGATGAGCATGGCGCACGCCAATGCGCCGACCGCGATGCTGCTCGCTGCGCGCCATCCGCCCGGGGTCGGCGAACGCATCCTCGACGGCTTTGCCAAGACCTTCAACAAGCCGCAGGGGCGCTGTGTCGAGTGCCATACCGAGCATGAAGGGTCGGGGCCGATGCCGGCGACGCCGCAGAAATTCTGCGCCGATTGTCATGACGGCATGTCGGTGCGGCTGAAGACCGCGGGCCATCCGACGACGCTCGCCGATGCCGCCGATTTCGGAACGAGCCATCCCGAATTCCGCCCGCTCGTGCGGCCGGGACCGGGCGGCAAGCTGGTGCGCACGACACTGGCCAAGGGTTTGGTCGACTATAATGGCCTCAAATTCCCGCACGACATGCATTTGCAGGCGACGGGCGGGGTCGCACGCATGGCTGCGAGTTTCCGCGGCCGCTATGATTTCGGGAAGAAGCTCGAATGCCAGAATTGCCACCGCCTCGAGGCCGACGGGGTGCGCGTGAAGCCGGTCGAGATGGAGCGTGACTGCGCCATGTGCCACAGCCTCGCGTTCGAGACGGTCGGCGGTGTGACGCGGACCTTGCGCCATGGCGAGCCCGATCAGGTCGTTGCCGACCTCACCGCTTATTATCGTTCGGCGCCGCCCGCGCGGCCCTTGCAACTCGGCGGGATGCAGCGGCGGCGCCCGGGCGCTTATGCCGAGGGGCAGGTCTACAACATCTATTTCAACGAGGTGGCGACGCGCCCGAGCCGCGCGCAGGATGCCGTCCGCGCGGTCTTCTCAAAGGGCGGCGCCTGCTACGACTGCCACACGATCTTTGCGCCGCAAGCGGGCAGCGGCTGGCGGGTGGCAGCGGTCGACCAGACGCCGCGCTATCTGCAAAAGGGCTGGTTCGATCATGATGCGCACCGCGAGACCGAGTGCGCCGACTGCCACACCGCCGCGCCGGCGTCGAAGGCGTCGACGGACCTGCTCGTGCCGGGGCTTCGCCAGTGTCGCGACTGCCATGTCGGCGAGGGCGGCGCGCGCGTCGTGAAGGTCGAAACCGCGACCGAATCGCCCTGCGCGATGTGCCACGAATATCATTCGGACGGCGGAAAACCGTGGATGCCGCCGCGCCAGCGCAAGAAAAACACCGCCGCAATCACAAATAAACGTCTTGGTGGTAGCCAGGGTGTGAGCATGATCACAGGAACCGGGGGGCGGGGCCTTTACGAAGTGACATGGCGCACACCTTCCTTGCGCGCGGCAGGGCAGGGCGGATAGGTTTTGGGTCGCCGGACCAGATCGGCGAAAGCAGGGGACGGATATGCTGATCGCGCAGATCACAGATATCCATATCGGGTTCGATCCGGACAATCCGGCCGAATATAACCGCAAGCGCCTCGACGAGGTGCTCGACGTGCTGATCGAGGGGCCGAACCGGCCCGACCTGTTGCTCGCCACCGGCGACCTCACCGATCGCGGTGACGACGACAGCTATCGCCGCCTCGCCACCGCCTTTTCGCGTTGCCCGTTTCCGGTTTGGCCGAGCGTCGGCAATCACGACCTGCGCGACAGTTTCCATGCGCGCTTTCCGGGGTTCGACGACGGCAATGGCTTCGTCCAATATACGGTCGAGCTGCCCGACCTGCGGCTGGTGACCGTCGATACGCTGGAGGAGGGGCGTCATGGCGGCGCTTTTTGTGAGCAACGCGCGGCGTGGCTCGATGCCGAACTGGCGAAGGACCGGGCCAAGCCGACCTATATCGTCATGCACCACCCGCCGGTCGAAAGCGGGATCGAGTGGATGAATACCGATCCCGACGAGCCGTGGGTCGGGGCGTTCACCGATGTTGTCCAGCGACACCCGCAAGTGCGCGGATTGATCTGCGGACACCTCCACCGCAGCGTTACCGTCGCATGGGAAGGCCGCACGGTCGCGATCTGCTCGTCGACCGCGCCGCAGGTCTCGCTCGACCTCCGGCCCATCGACGAGAACAAGCCCGACGACCGCCCGATGATCGTCGCCGAAGATCCCGCCTATGCGCTCCACCGCTGGAACGGGCGCGAGCTCGTCAGCTTTTACGACCATGCCGGCGCACACACGATGCTGGCCAAATATGACGAACGGTTGCAGCCGCTTGTGCGCGAGTTGAAGGCCGAGCGGCCGCGCTAATCCAGATCGAGTTCGGCGGCGCTTGCCAGGACCGGTCCGAAATGGTGACGCCAAAGCCTCGCGCCGAGCGCGCCGGACGGGTCGAGCGATGACCCGACGCTCAACCATTCGAGGAGCGTCGGCTGCAAGCCCGCATCGAACAGCATGAATCCCGCAGCGAGGCAGCAGGTCTCGGACTGAATACCGCATACGAGCACACGGTCGATGTCGAGCGATTTCAGATGCTCGATCATCGCCACGGGCGGCAGATAGCCATGCTTGATGAAGATGCGGTCGGCGGCGATCAGGCTTTCGTCATTGGCGCCCGGCTTCCATCCCAATTGGCGATCGAACGGCGTGACCGTCTCGTCGTGCCGTTCGACCGTCGCGACGCTGGGAATCTGCCGGGCGAGCGCCTTTATCGCGTCGACGATATGCGCGGGTACGTCGAAACTCGGCTGGACATCGACGACCAGCAGCGCCTGTCGCGGCATGGCCTTAGTAACCGAGCGTCAGGTCGACCCGCGGTTCGACGGCTTCGCCATTTTTCCAACGACCCAGATTTTCGAGGAAACGCTGCGCCGAGCGGATGAACATCTTGTCCTGCGCGCGGCCCGACAGGTGCATCGTGATATGCGCGTTGTCGAGGCTCCAGAGCGGATCGTCCGAGGGTAGCGGTTCGGGGGTCGTGACGTCGAGGAAGGCCGACGCGATCTGCTGTTCGTTCAGCGCCGTGACGAGCGCGTCCTGATCGACGACGCTGCCGCGTGCGATGTTGATGAGCGTCGCGCTCGGCTTCATCGCAGCGAACTCGGCGGCGCCGATCATGCCGTCGGTTTCGGGGGTCGCGGGGACCGCGAGGATGACCCAGTCGAAATCGGCCAGCCGGGCGCGCCACTGGTCGGGGGTCAGCGTATTCGGACCGGGCGAGCGGCGGACGACGGTGACGTCGACCGCAAACGCCTTCAGCCGTTCCTCGATCAGCTTGCCGATCGCGCCATAGCCGAGCAGCAGCGCCTTCGACCCGAAGAGTTCGACCTTGCCGGGGGAGTCCATCAGCCATTCGCGGCGCTCCTGCGCGCGGACGACGTCGCGGTAGCCCTTCGCGACCGTCAGCATCCCCATCACGACATATTCGGCGATGGTGATCGCGTTGATGCCGGCGCCGTTGGTGACGATTGTTCCGCGCTGGTGGAGCAGGTCGAGCGGCATGCCGTCGACGCCGGCATAGATCGAGTTCAGCCATTTGAGGTTCGTCGCGGCGGCGATGATCGCCGCCATGTCGCGCTTGTCGTACATGTCGAACCAGCCGATCTCGGCGTGCGGCGCGAGTTCGAGCGCCTCCTCCTTCGACGCGAAGAAACGCGGCTCGATCCAGTCGGGCAGGCCGTTTTCGAGGAGCGGGCGGATGAGGCCCGAAAGGACGGTGACGGTCTTGGTCATGATATTCCTACTGCTGAAATGCGTGCCAGCCGGCCCAGGCGAGCGGGATCAGGCCGATCAGGTCGACGAGGGCGATGGTGGAGAGCTGCGCGGGGCGACCGTATGACTGATAGAGAAAGAGGAAGCTGAGCATCGAGATTGCGGCGAGCAAGGTCGCGATCTTGCGCCCGCCGGGATCGAAGGCCGCCCACACGCACGCGACGAGCACCGCGAAGAACAGCGCGGCGCGGTGGTGCATCAACAGGAAGAGCGGGCTGTCGGGCGTGACGCCATAGAGCCGCGTGATCAGCGCCGGCCGGAACAAGGCCAGCGCCGGGATCAGGTGGACAAGACCGACAAGCAGCCAGCAGATCAGTTGCGACATGCAACGAGGCTAGCATCCTGCAAGGCCGCGACAAGCCCCTAGTTGGCCTCGAGCCGCCAGTCCCAGCCGAGCGGGTCGCCGTCCATCACCTCGACGCCCGCAGCGATGAGTTCGTCGCGGAGTGCGTCGGACGCAGCGAAATCCTTGGCGGCGCGGGCTTCCTTGCGGCGGGTGAGGGTGGCTTCGATTTCTGCCTCCGAAATCATGGCTGACTTGGGCCGGACGCGCAGGTCGGCGCGTTTGATCGTCAGCAGATCGAGGCCGAGCACCGCATCCATTGCAGTGAGTGCGCCGCGCTTCTGGCCAGCATCGATCTTTTTCATTGCCGCTGCTTCTTCGAGCAGCGTCAGTGCGACGGCGGTGTTGAGATCTTCCGAAACAGCGGCATCGAACTTCGCCAGCAGATCGGTCAGGCGGCGATCGGCAGGCTCCGACGCTTCGGCTTCGCGCACCGAGGCGGCAGCCATCACCAGCCGCTTCAATCGCGTCAGTGCTGCGCCCAGACCGTCCCAGCTGAACTCCAGCTCGCTGCGATAATGCGCCTGCAGGCACATCAGCCGATAGGCGAGCGGGTGGTAACCCTTGTCGATCAACAGCTGCACGCGAAGGAATTCGCCGCTCGACTTCGACATCTTGCCCGAGCGTTCGACGAGGAAATTATTGTGCATCCAGATGCGCGCACCGCTGGCGTCGCTGCAGCTATGCGCCTGGTTCTGCGCGATCTCGTTCGGGTGGTGGATCTCGCGATGGTCGATGCCGCCGGTGTGGATGTCGAAGGGGAAACCGAGCAGGGCTTCGGACATAACCGAGCATTCAAGGTGCCAGCCGGGCGCGCCGCGGCCCCATGGCGAATCCCATTCCATCTGCCGCGTCTCGCCCGCCGGCGTCTTGCGCCAGATTGCGAAGTCGGCGGGGTGGCGCTTGCCGTCGACGGGGTCGATGCGACTTTCGCCCTCGTCGGTACCGTGCCGAGCGAGGCGGCCGTAGTCGGCAACCGTAGTCGTGTCGAAATAGAGGCCGCTTTCGAGTTCGTAGCAATGCCTGTCGGCGATTGTCTTCGCGAACTCGATCATCTGCGGGACGTAATCGGTGGCGATCGACCAGTGCGCGGGCTGGCGGATGTTGAGCGCCTTTACATCGGCCCAATAGGCCTCGGTATAGTGGCGCGCGATATCCCAGATCGATTGGGCGCGTTCGGCCGCGGCCTTTTCCAGCTTGTCCTCACCCGCATCGGCGTCGTCGGTCAGATGGCCGACGTCGGTGATGTTGATGACATGCGTGAGCTTATAGCCCTTGTACGACAGCGTGCGGCCCAGCGTGTCGGCGAAGACATAGGCACGCATGTTGCCGATGTGCGGATAATTATAGACCGTCGGCCCGCAGCTATAGACGCGCGCCTCGCCGGGGTGGACGGGCTCGAACGTTTCGAGACTGCGCGTCAGGCTGTTGAACAGCTTGAGCGGGGTGGCTGAGGCGTCGGTCATGCCGCCGCCCATGCCCCGCGCCAAGCCTGTCCGTCAACCGAAACGCGGCTTACTGCGCCGGTGGCGTCCACAGATCGTCGTTGCCCGCACCTGTCACCGGATCGTCAAGCAGTGGCTCGCCGGTCAGCGGATCGAGATCGCGCATCGTGATCAGCGCCTGCGGGAATGTATTGCCTTCGCCGACGCCGTCATCGTCTTCGACCTCTTCGTCGATGACGTCCTGGACGGGGAAGTTGTTCTCGAAATCGATGGCGACCGTGGTGCAGGCCGTCGGCGCGGCGATGAAGCATCCGTTGACGGTCGAGCGCCGATCATAGGTGCCGACAACCGGCGCCGAACCACGCACCGTAAGAAGCTGGAGCGCTTCGAGGCCGGTGACCTGGCCGTTGGGGCCGAGTTGCACACCGTTGACGACGATGCGCGACTGGCCCTGCGTCTGCACGTCGAGGCCGCCGGCGCCGAAGGTCAGCCCCCGCCGCTGTGCGAGGTCCGTTCCCGCGCCGCTGTTCTGGACATAGAAGCCGCCCACCACATTGGCGCGGATTCCGCGGGCGAAGAGCGCGCCTTCGTCCAGTACGACACCGTCATTTTCTCCGAGCCGCGCATTGATGGCGTCCATGCTTCCTGCAGCGCCCACCGCGGTGATCGCGGCCTGCGTCGCGACAATGACGTCATCGGACTCAAGGTTGAGCTGACCCCCGGGCGCATTGTTTGCGCCGGTGAGGCGGACGGTGCCCTGACCAAGGATGACCTCGAGCGCGTCATTCGCGATCAGGTTCAATGCATTGGTGTCGGAGAGGCCCGTGAGCTGGACATTGCCGATCACGCGCATCTTGCCCGGCGTACGGATCGTCAGCGCGCCGTTGGCGCCGAGGTTCGATCCCGCCGCGCCGCCGGTCATGGTGAAGCTGTCGACGATGACGTCGGGCGGCGCGGCCGATCCGACCGAACCGCCGCTCGCAGCCTGTACCTCGGGCGCAAAGATTTCGATCTGGGTGCCGTAGAGGCGCGTCAGTTCGTCGGCATCGATATGATAGCCGTTGGGCCCGTTGGGGCCGGCAGTGCCGCCGACGAAGGTCTGGTTGTCGGGATTGTTGTTGGCGACCGATAGCTGCTGGGTCACGCCCGCGGTGCCGACACGGCCGGTGGCGGCGATGTTGATTCCCGCCGAAGCGAGCGAGATCGCCTGGCCGGTGACAACGCCGTTGATGCCGAGCGACGCAAGAGCCGAGGCATTGAGGTTGCCCGCGACGGTGACCGTGTCGAGATTCAGGAAACCGCCGGTATTGGCGATGTTCGCATTGGCGGCAGTGAGGTTGCCGATGGTCATCGCCTCGCCCTGGGTAGCGAGATCCGCGGTGCCGGCGACATTGCCCTCGGCGACCGAAAAATCGCCGCCACCGCGGACATAGGCGTCGCCGACATCGGTGGTCAGCGTGGCAAAATGCATATCGCCGCCGCTTTCGATGCGGATGGCGTTGGCGCTGGCATTGATCAAATTCGACGCGAGGAGGCTTCCGATCTGGATATTGCCGTCGCTGCTGTCGAGACTGGTGGTGCCGAGCACATAGGCCGCATCGACGGCGATGCCGGCAGCGGCGGCGAGCGTGACATCCTGTCCCTCGATCGAGGCGATGTCGATCGTATTCGCCGCGGTCAGCGTCGCGTTGCCGAGCGCGCGGACGCCGCCGCCCGTGATATCGGCCGAAGAGTTGACGATGACGTCGCCGTCGGCGCTCAGCGTCGGGGTCGCGGCGCCGCCTACGCCCGGGAGCGCCGCAAGCGTGACATCCTGCGCGTTGATCGTCGCGTTGCGCCCCGCCGCGACCGGGCCCGAAAGATTGGCAATTCCCGCGGCCTCGACCGTCACGTCGCTGAACGCGTCGAGCCCGGCAAGCGTCGTTGCGCCGCCCTGTGTGCGGATGCTGCTGTCGCCGCCGGTCGTGCCGAGGCCCAGCGTGGTCGCGCCGTTGACCGCGATGCTGTTCGCGGCGTTGAGCAAGATATCGTCGCCTGCCGACAGGGTGGCCGCGTCGATCGCCCCGGCAGTCGATGCCATCACGATGTCGGCGCCGTCGATGCCTTGCGCCCCTTCGCCCGTGCCTATCGTGAAGGTCGGGCTGCCCGACGCCGTCGAAAAATCGAGGATATGCGTGTCGGCCCCGGCGCCGGTCGTGCGGACATTGAGCGCATCGATGTTGCCCGCCGCGCGGACGGTGATGTCGTCGCCGCCCGTGACGTCGGTCAGGCTTGCGATCGTTCCCGCGATGACCAGGACGTCCTCGCCCGCCGTCCCGCCATCGATCGACGCCGCGCCGTCGGCATTGACGCCGAACATGCGCGCGGCCGAACTGTCGGCGAGCGTCGCATTGCCGGCAGCGACGACGAACAGATTGCCCTCTGCCCCGATCCCGTTGCGGTCGACATAACCGCCATTCGCCTGGGCTGACGCATTGATATTCGCGTTCGAATTCAGGAAGATATTGCCGCCGGATACGTAGGTGCCGGTCAGGTCGTCCGCGGCGAAGATCGAAATGTTGCCGTCGACGTCGGCGTTGTTCACCGACACCGCGCCGCCCGTGCCGAAGGCAAAGAAGGACGCCGCGCCCGTGACATTGCCGCTAAGCGCGATGCTGTTGGCGAAGAGGTTGATATCCTCGCCCGCGCTCAGCGAGCCGCCGCTGATGCCCTCGGCTCCGGGCGCCGTTCCTTCGGCCGAGAGGCCGATCGACAGTCCCGCGGCGATATTGTTGAAGGTGATCGACTGCCCCGAAACCTGCACGAGGCCGCCTGCGGTCGAATTGCCGAGATCGACCGCGCCCGGCGACGTGACGATGATATTGCCGCCGGTGATGAGCGAGTTAAGCCCGGTGCGGAAGCTGCCGACATTCGCAATGAAGTCGCCCACCGCTTCGGCATGTTCGACGCTCGCAGCGCCGGCGCTGCTGAGGATGATATTATTACCCGCGAGGCGGTCGACGCCGATCGTTCCGGTGGGACCAGACGCGCTCAGCGAGAGCAGGTTGCCGGCACCCAGCAGGCTACCCGGCGCGGCGCTGATGCTGGTCGCTGCCGATGCGATCAGGCTGTCGCTGGCGCGCAGCGTTGCGGCGGTCCCTTCGCGAAGGTCGTGCCGGATGTCGATCTGGTCGCCCGCCGTCATCGTGAGGGCGCCGTCGACATCGAACATACTGTCCGACTGGGCATAGACGCCGACCGAGCCGTCGGTCGTCAGTGTGACATCGCCCTGGCTGGATATCGTCCCGCCGGTCGGCGCGATGAAGATGCCTGCGAGCGCCTCGTCGGTGTCGTTGTTCGTCGGTGCGGCAACGCCCAACGCCTCTGCCTCGAGCACTGCGAACGCGATGTCGCCACCCGCGCGGATTTCGATGCGACCGGCGATGTCGCCGTTCGCGGTAATGCTTGTCGAACCGAGGTCGATCTGGCCGGGGCCGGACGCGCCAGCTGACGCTTCGATTACGACACGGCCGCCCGTCGTCCCGCTGAGGCCGCCATTCGCTCCATTGACGCCGGTACCGGTGCCTGTGCCGCCGACGCCCGCCTCACCCGATATGCCGCTGACGGTGATGTCGACGGCCTCGCCGTTCGAGGCGATCGTCCCGCCGTTAGCGAGAAGAACGACGGTGCCGCCGGTTGCCCCACCGCCATTGCCGCCGTCGCCCCCGCTCGAATTGCCGAAGAATCCGCCATCGGATCCTGCGCCGCCGATGCCGCCGCGGCCAGTGCTGCTCAGGACGACGCTGTCCCCGGTCAGGAAGCCGAGGGTGACGGAGCCGCCCTCGCTGGCGATGATTTCGACCGTGCCGCCCTGTCCATTGCCGCCAGTGCCGCCGGAAGGCGCGACCGCCGGGGTCGCCGCAAAGGCAAGGCCGCCCGCGCCGCCATTGCCGCCCGTGCCGCCGGAAATGAAATTGCTTTCGAGGGCTGTCAGGCTTGCACCTGTGCCATCGGCCAAAATTCGCGACGTTCCGCCCGCGCCATTGCCGCCATTGCCCCCGGCGCCATCGTTCCCATTGGCGCCGGCGCCGCCGGTCCCGGTCGAATTCAGCGTGACGGCCAACTCACCTGCCTCGAAACCCGCGACGATTGCCTGCGCGATACCCCCGAAGCCGTCACCGCCGTTGCCGCCGACATTGTGGGTGCCGCCTGTGCCCCCGGTGCCGAGCGCGATGCTGTTTGCGATGCCGATGCCGCTGATCGGCGTTGCGAGCGCGAGCGTGGCGATGCCCCCGCGTCCGGCGCCCCCCGTACCCCCGGCGCCGACGCCGGTCGCGGCGCCGCTGCTGCTCGAGAAGAAGCTGGCGCCGCCGGTACCGCCGATGCCCGACGCGTTGGCGATCATGCTGCTGGCGGTGGTCGTGCCGCCACGGACGTTCACCGTCGCGTCGCCGCCGATGCCGTCACCGCCGGCGCCTGGCGTGCCCGGCACGCCGCCGAAGCTTGAGAAATTGAAGAACTCGCCGCCTTCGCCGCCGTTACCGACGGCGCTCGCCTGGATCAGGCTGGCGTCGACGATCGCGGCCCCTTCGATATTGATCGTCGCGCTGCCGCCGCGACCCAGGCCGCCGATGCCGCCCGGGATGATGTTCGCCGGATCCTCGTCGGTGCCGGTCGAGCCAATGCCGCCCAACCCGTCGGCGGTCGCGACGATGTCGGCGGTGTTGATCGAGCCGCCGAGCAGATTGATTGTCGCCGTGCCGCCGAGGCCGAAGCCCGACTGGCCCTGCACGACGCCGCCGAAGCCATCGGCGCTGACCACCAGGTCGTTGACGTCCGCTGCGCCGCCCGTCTGGGTAAAGGTCGCGGTGCCGCCGACGCCAAGACTGTTATCGCTCGCGCCATTGCCGCCATAGCCGTTCGCCGAGACGCTGACCGACGATCCGTTGAGCGTTCCGCCCTGGATATCGAAATCGACGTTGCCGCCGCGCCCGGTACCCGAGGTTTCGCGAGGCGCCGTCGGCGTGGTTTCGAAATCGACCTGCGTGCGACCCTCGGCCGATGCCGCGAAGTCGCCGAGGCTGATTGCGCTGCTGTTGAGCGGATCGGCGACGACCCGGACCAATATCGAACCGCCGGTGCCCTCCGCAATCGCCGCGCCCGGCGCGGTTGCCCCGCCCGAAACGCCGCCAGCCGTCAGCGTGCCGCCGAGGCCGAGGTTGATCGAGCCGGCATTGGCGATCAGCTGGATCGCGCCGCCGGTCGCATTCGTTCCCGCCGCGCTGGCGCCCGTCCGGGCGCTGGCGTTGAGGATGTTGGGAGAATCGAGCGTCGAGACGATTTGCCCGGCATTTTGCGCGACCAGGTCGATCGTCCCACCCCGCGCGGTGCCGCCGGTGCCGGTGACGTTCACCGTGTTGCTGCTGGCGTTCACATTATAGACTTCGGCACGGATGGTCCCGCCATCCGCGAGGAAATCGACGTTGCCGCCGAACCCGTCCCCGGCGCTTTGCCCGATCGCGTTCGACGTGCTGCCGCCCATCGCCTGAACGGTCAGCAGGTTGCCCGTGGTGATCGTGCCGCCGGCGGTCGCATTGATCGCGACATTGCCGCCGGTGCCGGTCCCGTAATTCTCGCCCGCAATTCCCATGCCGACGGCGAAGAGGTTGACCGCGCCGCTGCTGTCGATCGTCGAGCCGTTCGCTGCGGCCAGGGTCACATTGTTCGCTTGCGCATCGCCCGACCGGCCGCTGGTGCCGCTCGGGGTGACGGCGCTGCCGGCCTGCGCCGACGCGTTCAGGGTGATCGCGGTAAATTGGGCGGTGACGCCGCCGTCGACCGTCAGCCTCGCCGTACCGCCCGTGGCATTGCCGCCCACTGCATTCTCGTTGCCGGTGGCAATGCTGCCGGCGTTGCCGCCCCGGCCCAGCGCGCTCGCGCCGAGTGCACCCAGCGACACCGTCGACGCCGCGTCGGCATTGACCAGCACCTCTGCCGTGCCGCCCGTGCCGTCGCCGCCATTTTGCGTGATCCCGAAGCCCGCGATATTTCCGCCGCCGTCGCCGCCCGCCTGCACGAAACTTTGCCCCGTCGACAGGAACGATCCCGGCCCCGATACCTGGATGCGTGCCGTGCCGCCGGTGCCGTCGCCCGACTGCGTCAGGCCGATCCCGCCGATCCCGCGCGCGTCGATCGAGAGCAGTGCGGCCGGCCCGACGGCACCGCCGTTCGATACCGTCAGGCTGGCCGTGCCGCCGACGCCGTCGCCATTGGCGGCGGGCGGCCCGCTGACGAAAACATTGTCGCCACGTCCGATCGCGTTGATGAAGATGTTGCCGGCGGTTAGCGAACTGCCGGTGCCGCTGACCGTAATGCTCGCGCTGCCGCCGCGGCCATTGCCGGTAAGACCACTCGATCCTTCGTCGGCGGTGCCGTTCGCTTCGACCGTGACGCCCGATGTGGTCACGCTGCCGCCGGTGATCGTCAGGCTGGCGATGCCGCCCTGGCTGTCGCCGGTCACTGCGTCGGGGATTCCCGACGCCCGGATCGTTAAGGCGCCGGGCGCCGACAATGTGCCGCCCGAAACATTGATCGCGGCGCTGCCCGGCGCACCGCCTCGTCCGCTCGACTGGACGGTGAACGTCCCCGTCGCGCCGCCCTGCTGACCCGCGCCAATGTTGATTGTCGCGCTGGCATCGCCGGTAAAGCTGCCGTTGCCCTCGACCGAGAAACGTCCTGCCGATGACAGCGGCGGCGGCGCACCCGGCACCGTCTGGGTTGGCGTGGCGGCGAACGTCCCGCTTGCTCGCGCGATGGTATTGCTGCGGAATAGCGTGTCGCCTGCCGAGATATTGGCCGCAGTGGCGTTGACAGGGGACGCGGCGAGGTCGCCCCCGACGATGTTGTAACCCGCCGACAGGCGCACCGCGCCGTCGGGGTCGACCTGTGCCGACAGCGCGTCGTCATAACCGATCGCGCCCGACACCAGCATCGTCACCGCGTCATTCTTGGGAATGGCGACCATATAGATGCGGCTCTGGTCGATGTCGCCCTGCTGGTGCGCGGGGCCGGTCGTTGTGCCGGTGTGCGTGATGACATTGCCGCCCTCGACGCCGCGCGTGACATTGATGTCGAACAGGCCGTTGTTGATGCGGATATCGACCGCTTCGGCGGCGACATAGGCGGCCGAGCCATCGACACGGACGGCCCCGGCCTGAACCACGCGCGGGGCGACGAGTGCGACATAGGCGCTGCCCGCATTCAGCGCGTTGTTGGCGTTGATCGCGCCATTGACGGTGATCGCCGATGTGCTGCCCGCCGTGCCGTCGAAGCGGATCGTTCCGCCCGGACCGAACAGGCCGCCAGTGGTGATGATATCGTTCGAAGTCAGAACGAGGCTGCCGACGTTGATCACGCCGGTCGCGCCGATCAGGATACCGCCGGCGTTGTAGAACCAGATATTGCCGCCGCGTGCGCCGGAAGCCAGGGTATCGACGCTGTTGACCGTGCCGTTGAGTGCGATCTGGCGGCTGAGCGCCCCGCCGCCGCCGTTCACGAACCGGTTGAGGACGGTATAATCGCCCGAGCCGCTGAAATTCCATGTCGAATCACTGGGCAGCAGATTGATGTCGCCGCCGGTGGGGGCGGTATCGGTCGGTACCCAGTTGATGATGCTCTGTGCCTGGGTGACGGTGACAGATGTCGTATGCGTCGCTCCGTTGGAGCTGACCGATGTGCCCGGGCCGACGCTGACATAGACGGGGTTCGCAGCGACCTGTGCCAGCGCAGGGCCGCCATAGGCCAGCGCCGCCATGCCCGCGGCGATTGCGCAGCTCGTGAGTAGCTGGCGTTTGCCCCGGTGGGCGGGCGACGGGGTGACGATGGCACGCATGGCGTTTGTCCTCGATGCAATAGTCATGTCAGCGTGCCCTCACGCCGAATTGGGTGGTCAGCGACACCAGCAGGCGCGGATCGGGCTTTTCGGCCAAGAACCCCCCGCGATTGAGAGGGACCGCCAGCGTCATGTCGAGCCGTGCCAGATCGCCGTAAGCGACACGCACGCCGCCCCCGGCCGAATAGAGTTTCTGGGGATCGAGCCCATCGAAGGCGGTGTCCTTGTTCCACACCCACGCGGCGTCGAAGAAGACAAAGGGCTGGAAGGCAAAGCTTTCGGTGTTGGCTGGGACAAACGAGCCGTAGCGCGCTTCCAGCGCCAGCGCGACGCCGCTGTCACCGATGATCGTGCCGGGGTCGAACCCGCGTCCGACGGTGAAATTGCCGCCCGAAAATTCTTCATAGGCGAGCAAGGGATCGTTCGCCCATTGCGCGCGCGGCGCCGCCGAGAGCGTGAACAGCTTTGCCGGGCGCCATTCGGCGAGGGCGTTGGCGCGAACGAGGAAGGCGTCGGGTTGTCCTTCGACGCGGGTCAGCGGTACCGCGCCGGGCAGGAAGCACGCCGCGCCGCCGGGGCCGCAATCGTCGCTGGCGCCAAGGAAGGAGGCGCCCTTGCGTGCTTCGAGCGAGGTGGCGAGCGACCAGCGCGGTTCGCTGGGGCTGAAACCGTCGCGCCCGGCGATCGAGGCGGGGTCGACCCAGCTTGCGTCGGCACGGAGGTTGAAGACGCGGAGGCGATCTTCGTTGATCGGGATGCCGGTCAGGCTGATGTCCTGATCGATGATATCGAGCCCGCCGCCGACCGTGATGCGCCGCGCCTGCGTCAGCACGAGCGGATAGGCGCCAAACAGGCTGACAATCTGGGTGTTCGACTTGACCGGAAAGCCGGTGATGTCGGGGCGCGTCCACGCATAGGTGTAATTGGCACCGAAGCGCAGCCCCTCGCCGCCGACGCGGAACTCGTGGCCGACCTGGACGACTTTCTGCTCGTCGAAATCGGGGGTCGAATAGAAGCTGACCGTCGTGAGGTCGCCCATGCCCGTGAGACCTGCGTAGCGCGCGCGCGCGATGCCGCCCCAGCGGCCGACGTCGCGCGACCCGAAATTCTGCGCGTTGAAGTCGAAAGTGAAGGGCATGCGCGTCACGGTGACCTCGCCGACGACCTCGCCGGCCACGGTGCCGGGGCGCAATGTCAGGCGCGCATCCATGCCCGGGATATCGCGCGCGAGCAGCAGATAGCGCTCGGCGTCCACGATGTTGAACACCGGCTGGTCGTCGAGCCGCGAGAGATAGCGCTGAAGCAGCTTTTCATTGGCGCCGGCATCGCCGCGCACCTCGATCCGCGACATGCGTGCGGTCAGAATGTCGAGCCGGACGACGCCGTCGCCGATCGTCTGCGGCGGGACGCGGACCGCCGCGAGATAGCCCTGCGAACGCAGCATCGTCGCGGCGCGGTCGCGAATGTCGCATACCGCCGAAATCGGCAACTCCTGCCCGACGCGATCGGACCAGCTTGGCGCGAGCGTCGCGGCGTCGATGCCCTCGACGCTCGAAAATTCGACGCGGCTCAGTGTGAAGCGGACGTTGGCGAATTCGGGGTTGGCGAGCGGGCAGGGCGCGCGCTCGATACCGTCGTCGACCGCGACAACCTGTTCGTTGGGACGGACGGCGGGAGCGGTCGTCGGGCGCTGGATTTCCTCGCGCGTCGGGATTTGCGGGGTCGCCTGCGCCCACGCCGCGGCAGGCAGGGCTGCGGCGATCAATCCGGCCGAACCGGCCAACATGCTGCGGATCGCGGCCCCCCTCGGCCGTGCGATCGCAATTGCAAAATCCCCCGAAACGCTCATCACCACCCCTTGCGCGCAGGCGCCGCCGCGACGATCGCGGTGCGCCAATTTCACTGGCTCCACCGGAAACCGGCAGGGCGAATTGCGACCCAAGGAAAGGCTCCGCCGATTGGATGGCGGAATTTCCTCAGGAGATTATCAGACGGATAGGGCAGCGACAATGGCTGCCCCCATCCATTCACCTCATCCCGCCTCGGCTTCCGACATCGTATCGACGAGGCGGTTGAGCTGCGGCGAGCAGCCCTTGGCCATCAGCATGTCGACCGATCCCTCGACCGTGTCGGGCGCATTCTCCACCGCCGAGAAACGCACCGTCACCGGTTTGGTGAGGCCGCCGCCCGACAGGCGATAGTCGGTGCCATATTGCACCGGCAGAACATCGGTCGGCCATTTACGGAAATTCGCGCCGTCGACGATCGCGACGGTCGTCTTCTTGCCCGCGCTCTCGATCTCGAGTGCGGTGTCGCCCTCCATGTTTGGGCGCCACAGCATCAGTACGGCCGGATCTAGCACGCAGAAGGTACCGCCCTCGCGATAGTCGAGCAGCCACAGGTTCGGCGCTCGGACATTCGCCGGCGTTTCGTCGCCCGTACCCCGCGAAAACCCGCCGCGCGATCGCATCGTCGGGCCCTTGGCGAGCATCCGCGTCACATTGCCGCCGAGCGATTGGCTGGCCTGCACCGTGCCGGTGGCGCCAAAGGTGCCGGGCCCCGACAGCGTGCGCGTCTTGCCCGCCTGCATCAACACCACCTTGTCGCCCGCGACGAGGGTGAGCTTGTCGGCGGATTTCAGCTTGGCGCCGGTGGGATATTTACTCGCCGACGGACCCGTTGAACGCACAACCATCGATTGCGCGGCAGCGGTGCCGGCAAAGGCGACGGCCGCGATCGCGGCTACGGCGGAGAGGCCGAGGCGGCGCATCCGGAAATCAGGAAAGGACATAGCTTTCTCCCTCTTTTGTCTCGTTCAGGCGTTCTATCAGAAACATGATGGATGGATCCTGACCGAAATCCGCCTGTATTGCTGTGGCACAGGTCACATAGGCCTTTTTGTCACCGGCGCTGTGCGCCGCGACCAGCGCGGCGATGCGCGCGCGCCGATCGGGGGCGAGGTCGGGGCGCGGGGTGAAGACATCGACGGGCTGTGCCCGGCCGCGCAGCGTGACGCGGCCCATCGGCACCAGATCGTCGCGACCCGATCGCGCCGCCGCCTCGGCTGAAATCAGTACGCCGGTCTTGAGCCCCTTGTTCGCGGCCTCGAGCCGCGACGCGGTGTTCATGCTGTCGCCGAGCGCGGTGTACTGGATACGCCCTTCGCCGCCGAAATTGCCGACAATCGCATCGCCGACGTGCAAGCCAACGCGCGTCATGCCGATCGGCGGGACGTCTTCGGCGGCGAGGTCGACACGATATTTCTCGCCTGCCTGATACATGGCGAGCGCGGCGGCGGCGGCCTGTTCGCCATCGTCGGGGCGGCTGAGCGGCGCGCCCCAGAAGGCGACGACGGCGTCGCCGACGAATTTATCGATCGTCCCGCCATGTTCGAGCACGATGTCCGACAGGCGGTCGAGATATTCGTTGAGCAGCCGGGCGACGGTTTCCGGCGTCACGGCATGGCTCAGCTTCGTAAAGCCTTCGAGGTCGGTGAAGACGCAGAAGATATTGCGCCGCTCGCCGTGGAGCGAGAGCTGGTCGGGGTCGCGCATGATCTGCGCCGCGACGTCGGCGGGCAGATATTTGCCGAGCGCCGACTGGGCAAAGGCGCGCTGGCGCGATCCGACGGTGCGCGCCGCGGTGCCGACCGCGGCGTAACCGAACAGCCAGCCGATCGCCCAGCCAAAGGTCGGGAGCGTCGTCGTGTCGACGCCGCGACTTTGCAGCCAGAAGGGGAAGGCGACGAAAAAGGCCATCTGGCCGAGGAAGGCCAGCGCGACCCAGCGCGCGCGCAAGTCGATCAGGCTGGTGAGCCCGCCCGCGAAGACGACGAGGATCGCGAGGACCCAAAGGGCGGGCGCCGCAATCGGCCGCGTCCATGCGCCGTCGAGCTGCTGCGCGAGCATATGCGCATGGACTTCGAGCCCGATCATCGTTTCATGCTGCCCGGTGATCGCGTCGGGAAAACGGCTGAGTGGCGTGTTAAACTGGTCGTTGTCGATGATGTCGCCGCCGATCAGCACGTAACGGCCCTTGACCAACTCCGAAAAGCCGGCGCGCATTTCGGCATCCATCGGCATCGCGAAAGTGTCGATCGGGATATTGGCGAAGACCGGCTCTTCCTGTCCCGCGGCGGCGCGGGCGGGAACGAGGAAGCGGATATTGCCCTGGAAATTCGCATGCGCTGCGTCGACCGGCGCCAGCGCGTTCGACATCAAAGGCGGCAAATTCTCCGGCCGGTCGGGCCAGTTGCGGATCACGCTGTCGTCGTCGGTGCGGAACAATACGCTCGTCGGCTTCGTCTTCGCGGTCGTCACGTCGGCGATATAGGCTTCGAGATATTTCTGCTGTTCGTAAAAGATCGTGTTCGGATTGCTCGCCTGTTCGGCATAGGCGAGCCAGGTCGGGGTCTTCATCGCGCGCAATTGCGCCTTCAGCACATCGTCGTCGGGGCGCGGCGAGTCGAACGCGATATCGATGCCGATCGCTTTCGCACCCATCTGGTCGAGATTGCCGAGCGCGTTCGCCAGCAAGGTGCGGTCGAGCGGCGAGCGGATGCCGGTGTTGAACAGCGTTTCGTCATTATAGGTGACGAGGGTGATGCGTTTGTCCTGCTCGACATGCGGCGCCATCAGCGTCGCGCGTGCGTCGTAGAGGGCGCGTTCGGCGGCATCGATCAGCGGCATCTGCCAGCTGAAGCGCGCGATCAGGATCGCGATCAGCAGGAAGGCGATCGTCGCCGCCATCCGCGACGGCCCAAGCTGCATGACAAGCCGGCGCACCCGCTTGCGCAGCGGAACCGCGGCCTGTTGGCCGTCCTGCGCGGGCGTGTCCGCCGCGGGCGTAAGGACTTCGGGTGCGTTCATCGGATCAGCGGGCAGCGCGGCCGGCGGCCTCTCCATTCCGGGCGGTTGCCGTGTCGGTGTGGAGCAACGCCTGACCGCCATCGCCGATGATCGCAAAGCCGGCCCAATAATAGGGGTGCGATGTTTGCTTGTCGTCCATCAGGTGCAGCTGGGTCCCCCACAGGGCGTCGGCGACGCTCGTGCCCTGATTGGCCGCAAATAGCCCGCCGATCAGTCTCTTGGTCGCGTCGAAATCGTCGGGTGCGGGCCAATGGCTTGCGATTACCGACCGGCCGCCGGCGCCGATGAAGCTGCGCACCAGCCCGTCGAGCGCGTTGCCGCCGCCTGAAAGCCCGGCCTCGCGCGTCGCCGCGACGCTCGCCGCGCCGGCGGTGTCGCAGGCCGAGAGGATGACGAGGTCGGCGTCGATCTTGAGGTCGAAGATTTCCTGGAAGGTCAGCAGGCCGTCGGAATCCGCGCCGCCGAACGAGGTGATCAGTGCCGGGCGCGCGGGGCACGCGGGTCGTGGCGCGGTGACAAGGCCGTGCGTCGCGAAATGGATGATGCGATAGTCGCCAAGGTCGGCGCGGCTTTTCACCGCCGTGTCGGTGAAGGCGCCGCCGGTGAGCAATGTACCTGCATCGCGGCCCATCGCGTTGCGCGCCGTGACGAGTTCGTCGGCCGAGATCGGGCGCGCCCATTGCGCGACATCCCACAGGCAATCGCCATCGACGGCGCCCGCTGCGCCGCCGCGGGTCCCGAGCGAGGGCAGGCGTGCACCGACCGGCAGATTCTCGCCGAGCCCGAAATATTGGTTGGCCGCTTTCGATGGCGCCGCCTGCCGCGCGTTACGGAAGCCGAGGGTCGAAACCGCCGTGCTCGGGCGCGATGTCCGGCCCAGCCACGCGATCTGGCGCATGTCGAACGGATCGGCGTCGGGATCGAGCAGGCGCTGCTCATAGGCGGCGAGCCCGGTGTCGGCGGTGACGAGGAGATTGATCGGCAGCCGCAGCATCGCGCCGTCGGGTTCGAAGATCAGATGCTGGATGGTGGGCAGCCGCGCTGCAACGGGTGCGAACAGCTGGCCATAGAGTTTGTAAGAGGTTGCGGCGTCGAACGGATAGGTGACGCGGCGACCATTTTCGACGATCGAGATGGTCGAACGGATCGTGTCGACCGCGGTGTCGAGCGCCGATGCGCTAATGTCCGATTTCCAGAGCTGCGCGCCGCCCGGCTCGATCAGCATCGCGTAAACGCCGTCGCCGACGACGAGCATCTTCAGATAGGCTTCGTCGGGACGCAGCACCTGCTGCAATTCGGCGAGATCGAGCTTGCCCGACGCGACGACGCGATATTGCGGGAAAGCCGACAGCGCGACGACGGTTTCGGCTTGCTGGAACGACAGATTGTCGAGCTGCGCCTTGATGTCGGCGCGCAAGGCGTTGACTTCGGGCGATTCGGGGAGCTGGGCGAGGCGCGCATCCTCGATGCGAGCGCGTTCGAGATCGCGCCCCAGCGTCGTCGCCTGACGGAACAGCCGGGCGCCGTCGCTGCTGCCGCCCGAAAGTTCGCGCGCGAGCACGGCTTGCGTATCGGCGACGCCCGGGCGGATCTGGAGCTGGCTGGCGACGAAGAAATCCTCGATCGCCTTGGGGTCGGTGGCCGACCGTGCGGCGAGCAGCCGATAATAGGGCGCCATCATGTTCGCCATGCCCGCGGTCGAGCGCTGCGTATTGGCGAGCGCGGTCACGACTTCGCGATAGATGCCCATCGCCTTGTCGTCCTGCCCCTCGCGGGTGAGGAAGGCGGCGTAGCGTGCGCGCGCCGAGGCAAGCGCGTTCGTTTCGGGATATTCGACGGCGAGCAGGTTCACCGATTCGAGGAAACGCGCGTCGGCTGCTGCCTTGTCGCCACTCGCTTCTTCGGCCAGCGCGAGTTCGCCGAGCATCTGCGAACGCAGGCGGATGATCGAGGTGACGCGGCCTTCGCGTACGGCAATGGCGTCGGTCAGCCCCTTGAGCTGCGCGGTTTTCGCCGCCTCGGCATTGCCGCGCAGCCGTTCGACCGTGCCCAGCAGGTGGATCGCCTGCGCATCGATGATCTGCGCGCGCTCCAGCGGCGACAGGCGCTCGCGATCGTTGCTCTGGCGGATCACGCGGGCGTTGTCGCCGCTGTTGACCCCGGCGACGATTTGCGGCGTCAGCGTCACCGCGCCGCCCGACACCGTGACGCCCGTCGTGAGCGGCGGGAGGGGCGTTTGCAGCCGTGCTGCGGCACCGTCGTAATCGCGCTGGTTGAGCGCGTTGATCGCCCGGAAATTGCGGCGAAGGCGCAGCTGCACCGGGTCGCCCGTCGGGATCGCCTCGACCTCGGCGAACAGGCGTTCGGCTTCGGCGAATTCGCCGAGATTCGAGCGTTGCAGCGCGCGGTTCAGCGTGACTTCGGTCGGGTCGATGTCGGCCGCCGATTGTTCCTCGGCGGCGCGGCGCGACAGCGCCTCAAAAAATTCGGCCGCCTCGGCATAATCGCCGCTGTGGTTGCGCCGGTATCCCTCGGCCAGCGCCTTGTCGACGTCGATCGTCCCCGCGATCGTCCGGGCGAAGCCGTCGTTGCCGCCGACCGATGTCGTGGCGACCTTGATCACGCCCGGCATAACCCTGTGCTGGCGCACCGATTCGAGCGCGAGGTTGAGCGCGTCGGAATAAGCCGCAAAGCCTTCGACGCTATAGGTGACATGGCCCTTGGTTTCGATGCGCGTCTGCCACGCGATATTGCTGCCTTTGAGCGTGCAGGCGCCCTCGGCGGCGCAGACGACCGTACCGGCGCGGGCCTGTTCGATCCGCGCGAGCGCCTCGGCCGAGGTGGCGCGCAGCTCGCGAACCGTACCAACTGGCTGGCTCGCATCGCGGCAGACGATCGTCCAGGCGCGATCGAACATGCCCTTGACGACGCCGTCGCGGACGGTGGCCTGCACTTCGCAGAGCGAGCCGCCCTGTTCGCCGATCGAGAAACTGTCGCGCAGCGTCGGGTCGGTGCCCTGCGCCAGTGCGGTTTCGGGCGCGGCAAAAGCCAGCAGCGCCAGAATCGGCACAAGTTGCGGACGTCGAGCGGTCATCACAAATCCCCCAAACACAGACGTAGCGACGCCATGCCGACGCGCGCCGGCAAGGCGGAAACTATTAAGCTGCGGTGCGACCCATTCCCTTGGGCCGAAACCCTAAACCCTTCGTAAGCGAAAGGGAAGTGATCTGCCGCACAGGCGGCTTGCGCCGCGCGGACGCCCGACCTATCTGCAAGGGGACATTCCCTTCTTACGAGGAAAAAATGAGCGGATTCGACGATCGTGAACGCGCCTTCGAGGCAGAATTTGCACGCGACCAGGAGGTGCAGTTCCGCATTACCGCGCGGCGTAACCGGCTCGTCGGCGAATGGGCGGCCGAACGCATGGGGCTGACCCCCGAGGAAACCGACGCCTATGCGAAGGCGGTCGTACAGGCCGATTTCGAGGAAGCGGGCGACGAGGACGTCATCCGCAAGCTGGCGGGCGACCTGACCGCGGCGCAGGTCGAGATCAGCGACGCTGAAATCCGCGCCGCGCTGAACGAGAAAGCGGTCGAGGCGCGGCGCCAGTTCATGGACAAGCAGGGCTGAACCCATGGGCATGCGCGAGGATGATTTGCGGGCGATGATCGTCGCGGCGTTTCCCGATGCCGAGGTCGCGATTACCGATCTTGCCGGCGACAACGACCATTATGCCGCGCATGTCGTCAGCGAATCCTTTCGCGGCATGACCCGCGTCGCGCAGCACAAGGCGGTCTATGCGGCGCTCGGCGGACGCATGGGCGGCGAACTTCATGCCTTGCAATTGACGACCGCCATCCCCTCATAAGGGGCTGACACGAAATTTGCGGCGCCTGGCGCCACCGGAGACTGACTATGACCGACCCCACGACCCACGACCGCATCGCCAAGCTGGTCGCCGACAATCAGGTGCTGCTGTTCATGAAGGGCACGCCGCTCTTCCCGCAGTGCGGCTTTTCCTCGCGCGCGATCGCGATGCTCGACCGCCTCGGCATCGAATATGAAACGGTTGACGTGCTGCAGGACATGGAAGTCCGGCAGGGCATCAAGGAATTTTCGGACTGGCCGACGATCCCACAGCTTTATGTAAAGGGCGAATTCATCGGCGGCAGCGACATCATGATGGAAATGTGGGAAGCGGGCGAGCTTCACACGCTGATGACCGGGATTCCCGCGCGCGCCGAATAAGCCCGCGTATCTGGCAGATAGCAAAAGCCCGCCGGCGCTCAGGCTCCGGCGGGCTTTTTGTTTTTCTGCTTTGGGGTGGAGAGCTGCCATCCCCATTTTCGTCATCCCGGACTTGATCCGGGATCCACGACGACGGCGCAGAAATGGATCCCGGATCAAGTCCGGGATGACAATGAAAATAAGGGCAGCTTCCGGTCGAAAGCGGCGGTTATTACGCCGCCTCGGCATCCTCATACGCCTGCGCTTCGGCGGCGATCAGGATGTCGGCGAGCATCCAATAGGCCTCGCCCCACGCCGCGAGCACCTCGTCGGTCGCGACCTCTTCGCCGAGCACATCGCGGATTGCGGGCAGCAGGGCATTGGCGACATAGGGATAATGCTCGGCCTTTACCCCGGTATCGATATGGCGGGCGACCATGCGCGATACCGCGGTGCCGAGGTTCTGCAGCTTGTCGATATTCTTCGCATAAGCGAGGATTGCGGCGGCGAGGCGCTTCGGCTGTTCGCCGCTCGTCTGCGCGGCGCGGTCGAACATCGCCTCGATGTCCTTATTCTCGAACAACCGAGCGTACATTGCCGTGGTGATCGCAAGGCCGTGCTTTTCGAGCGCGGGGGCGGTGGCCTTGACGATCATCATCGCGTGGGCGGAAGCAGTGCGCATTCTTCTATCCTGTCCTTGAGGGTGTGGTTCAGGCCGCGACGCGAAGTTCGTCGGCATGTTCGGGGTAGGGCGCGACATGCGCCGCAGGTTCGATCCCGGCGAGTTCGCTGGCGAAGCCATGATTGACGTCGCGGTGGTGCGCCTCGTCGGCGCGAACCACGAGGACGACGTCGCGCAGCGTCGCGTCGTCGGCGAGCTTCCAATAATGTCTGGCGATCGCGGGCGCCGGCAAATTGGGGCTGCGGCCTTCGTCGATTTCATTGAGGTAGAGCGTGTAGCTGATCACCGCTTCCTCCTCGAAATAGCCGACGACGCGGTGGGCGGTCTTGGCGCTGATCAGGTAGAGCGCGAAGAAGGCGAGGTAGAAGACCCACTGGACGCCGAGGATGACGAGGCGTTCGAACAAGGTCGGCTTTGCAACCTCGATGAAGGTCATCAGGTGCATCCGCTCATTCTCGGCCTCTTCCATCAGCGTGCGGATCCAGCCCTTGTCGTCTTCCATGCGGCGCAGGCTTTTTAGGTGCACCAGCGTCGCGCCGACCATGCCGGGGACCGCCGCGACCGTTTCGAGCACGATTGCCCGGTGGCCGTAACGCTTGGCGAAGAAGGTGTCGGCGGCGAGGCGCAGCATCTTGGTGAAACCGAACGCGATGCGGTCGGACAGATCGACCGGGCGGTGATGGACGCTGAGATCGACGAGGGGAATGTTGGACATGGTCTTCTCCTTTCCAAAAATCAGGCAGCTGCCCGGCGGGGATCATCGAGGCGGAAAAACAGTGCGAGCTGGAGGCTTTCGGCGATGCGCGCGGCTTTGGCTTGCAAGGCGGATGCCGCCGCGGGTGCCAGCAGCTCGTTGGTGGTGTCGGCCCAAATCTGCAGCCAGCGGTCGAACATCGCGGGCGTGATCGCCTCTCTGTGCTTCAGATGTTCGGCGACCGGGCTGCCCTTGTAGCGCCCGCTCGTCAGCATCACCGACGACCAGAAGGCGACGAGCTTTTCGAGATGATCGGCCCAGTCGTCGACCGCGGCGTTGAACAGCGGGCCGATATCGGCATCGGCGCGCACGTGGTCGTAAAAGGCCGGGATCAGGCGCTCGAGCGCGGCTTCATCGATCTCACCATCCTGTTTCACGACTCGCTCCAATCATGTATTTGATCTGCATGTATGATCGAAATTTGAAACATGCAACAAAAATACATATTATAGGGCGACCGACATGTTTGAAGGACCAAGATGCGCCTGATGCGCTACACCGACTATGCGATGCGCGTGCTTCTCTATGTGGGCGCGCAGGACGAGGCGCGGCTGAGCCCGATCTCCGAAATCTCGCGCGCCTATGGCATTTCGCAGAACCATCTGATGAAGGTCGTCAACGATCTCGTGAACGCGGGTTATCTCGAAAGCGTGCGCGGACGCTTCGGCGGGATCCGCCTTGCGCGGCCCGCGTCAGAGATCAACGTCGGCGCCGTGGTGCGCCATACCGAGGAAGGGTTCGATCTTGTCGATTGCGCTAGCTGTGTGATCGCGCCCGCGTGCGGACTGACCGGCGCGCTCGCCGAGGCGCTCGCGGCCTTCATGAAAGTGCTGGACGGTTATACGCTCGCCGACCTGCTCGCCAAACGTGCGAATTTCGCCGCGCTGTTCGGGATCGACGAGCCCGCGCGCACCTGACGGATCAGCGGCGCGCCCAACCCTTGTCGCGCGCCTGCTCCTCGCCGGCGGCGTCGAGCGGATCGCCCGTCATCATCGCGGCCGCGGCGGCGGCGAGTTCGCCTGATGAGGCCTGACGATAATCGGTGCCCGCCTGTCCCTGCATCGTCCGCTCCAGATGCCAGTGCCCTTGGTCGCGGCACCCGATGCCGTCGAGCGACGCGCTTTCGAAACTGCGACAATAACGCCCGGTCTTGTCCTGGAAGCTGAGCCCGATCCGCACCGCGGCATCGGACGGCTGGTTCGAGGCAAGCTGTGTGTCGAGCGCCTCGGCGAGCGGGCCCGCGGCGACGACCGCGCCATTCGCTTCGGCGATACTCGACGCGGGCACCCAAGGCCGCAGCCCCAGCGCAAGTCCGAGCACGAGCGAAGCCGCGATCGCACCCCAGTGGACCGCCGCGAAGTGCGCCCGCTTCGCCTCGCGGCGCGCGGCGAGGCTCGTGTCGACCTCAGCAGCAGGGGCCAGCAGCGCGCGGAGCCGTTCGGGCACCGGTTCGTCGGCGACGGGCGCATAATGCGCCGTCAGTTGCGCCTTCAGCGTGCGGTGGCGCGCGATCTCGGCGGCGAGCGCGGGATCGCTTTCCGCCTCACGCTCGATGCGGCGTGCCGTCAGGTCGTCGAGTTCGCCGTCTACGAAGGCAGCGACGGTGGCGCGATCGAAACTCATGCGGCTTCTCCCAGCAAATGCATCAGCGTCTCGCGTCCGCGCGCGAGGCGCGAGGTGACGGTGCCGATCGGCACTTCCAATATGTCGGCCGCCTCGCGATACGCATAGCCTTCGACGAGGACGAGCATCACCACCTCGCGCTGTTCGTCGGGCAGGCGCGCCATCGCGCCGTCGACGTCGCCGCGCAGCGTCCCGGCCTCGACCTCGGCCGCGCCGTCGCCCGCGATCTGCGTGACCGCGTCGTCGATCGGCGTGTGGACGCCGCGCCGGCCCGCGGCGCGGCGCTCGTCGATCCAGAGGTTGCGGGTGATGCGGTACATCCAGCTATCCAGTCTTGTTCCCTGTTGCCACTGTTCCTGCGATTTTAATGCGCGCTCGATCGCCGCCTGACACAGATCGTCGGCGTCGCTGGCATCGCGCGCCAGCCCGCGCGCAAAACGGCGCAGACGCGGCAGCAATTCGACCAGTTTCTCTTCGAAGCGCATTCTCGCCTTTCGATTGTTCGAGGAAGAAACGAGTGGCTTCTATCGTTTCTTCCGCATCGTGCTAAATTTTTGGGGGAACCGGTCGCCGCGCCGATCCTTGTGAGACTTGCGATGCGATATTGGACGACATCATTGGCGATGCTCTGCCTCCTGTTTGGCGGGACCGACGCGCGCGTCGCGGCGCAGGTCGCGCTGCCGCAGGTTCAGCTTCCCGGTGCCGGCGGGCCGCTGCCGTCGTTGCCGGAGGTCGATATCGGCCGCGTCGTCGAGATGGGCGACAGTCTGACGCAGCTGCGGCTCGACCGCATCACCGCGTTGGTCCGTGGCAATCGCGACAGCATCGAACTCGACGACCGCGGTGAGCCGGCGGTGCGCGGCGTGCTTGTGGCGATCGGCGTCGATACCGCGGCGGTCGCCCGCGCGGGCAAGGCGGGCTTTGCGTTGATCGACCGCGAACGCATCGAGGGACTCGATCTCGATGTCGCGCGCTTTCGCCTCCCCGAAGGGCGCAGCCTCGCGCGGGCGCGGAAACAGCTCGCGAAGATTCTTCCCGAAGCCGAGGTCGATGCCGACAATCTCTATTTTGCGAGCGGCCCCGGCGGCGCGCTGCCCGGCGCCATGCTTGCGGTGGCGTCCGGCGACGGCAAAGCGAGCCTCGGGCTGATCGACGGCGGAGTCGCGGCGCATCCGTCGGTTGCGGGGCGTGTCGAACAGCGGGGTTTTGCGAAAGGCGCGCCGTCAGCGAGCCGGCATGGCACTGCGGTCGCGTCGCTCCTGATTGGCAGCGGCGCGGTGCAGGGTGCGGCGCCCGGTCGGCGCCTGCTCGCGGCCGACGTCTATGGAAGCGACCCGGCGGGCGGCAACGCCAGCGCGATCGCGCGCGCGCTTGGCTGGCTGGCGCAAGGCGGTGTTTCGGTCACGACGATCAGCCTCGTCGGCCCCGACAACCGGCTGCTTTCCGCCGCCATCAACCGGGCACAGCAACGCGGCATGTTGATCGTTGCGGCGGTGGGCAATGACGGCCCCGCCGCGCCGCCCGCCTATCCCGCTTCATATAAAGGCGTATTCGCGGTCACCGGGATCGACGCGAAAGGGCGTGCGCTGCCCGAGGCCGGCCGCGCGCTCCATGTGGACTTTGCGGCGCCGGGCGATGCGGTACTGGCGGCAACGGGTGCGGCGAGTACCGACCGGCTCCGCGGGACGTCCTTCGCGGCGCCGCTCGTGGCCGGCCGGCTCGCGCTCCGCTATCCCGCACCGTCGATCGACAATATCGGTCCCGCCGTATCCGCGCTCGTTTTCGAGGCGCGCGACCTCGGGAAAAAGGGCCGCGACAAAATCTATGGCCACGGCCTGATTTGCGGCAGTTGCGGCGGCCGATAGGCCGGGCCTTTCAAAATTTTCGGAAGAAAATCGAACGCGCCATCGTTCTCTCCCCAGGCCCACCCCCTCCGGGCCGCAAATTCAGGAGTAGGACAATGGCAAATCGCATCTTCATTTCGGCCATCGCTTTCGCCGCGTCGGCCATGGCGTTTTCGGCCCCGGCGTCGGCACAGTTGCTCGGCGGCGGTGGCGGGCTTGGTGGCAATTTGGGCGGAAATCTTGGCGGCACGCTGGGCGGGACGCTTGGCAATCCGACCGGGCCCATCGGCGGCACGCTCGGCGGTGCGGGCGATCTGACCGGCTCGGGCCGCGGCGACGCGCATGTCGACCGTCGTTCGGGGCGCGTGCAGGGCAAGGGCAATGCTGACGCGAGCGGCAAGGGTTCGGCCAATGGCACGGGCAAGCTGCTCGGCAACAATATCGGCGGCAACGCCGATGGTGCGGGCAGTGCCTCGGGCGGCGGCAGCCTCGATGCGCAGGCGGTGGGTACCGATTTCGTCGGCAGCACCGCGCGCGGCGCCGTCGGCACGGCACGGGACACGGCTTCGACCGCCACCGGCGCGGCGCGCGGGGCGGTTGGGACCGTCCGCGACCGGACGGGCACGGCGCTGTCAGACGTCTCAGGCAGCGCCAGCGGCGCCGGATCGGTCGCGGGCGGCTTCCAGGGCAGCCTTGGCCAGCTTGCCGCCGCCGGAAGCGGCGCGGCGTCG
Source organism: Sphingopyxis sp. OAS728 (assembly GCF_014873485.1). Lineage (NCBI taxonomy): Bacteria > Pseudomonadati > Pseudomonadota > Alphaproteobacteria > Sphingomonadales > Sphingopyxidaceae > Sphingopyxis > Sphingopyxis sp. OAS728. The sequence continues at coordinate 3,906,286 of NZ_JADBDT010000001.1, forward strand.
GGCGCCGGTATGTTCGCGGTCGAACCCGGCATGGCGGTGACCGACGCGCGCGGCAAGGTCATCGGCTATGTCCAGGACGTGCGGCAGACCGGTAGCGGCGTTGTGCAGGCGGTGACGGTCGAGGTCGGCGACCGCGTCGCGACGCTGCCTGCGGCCAGCTTTGCCGGGTCGGGTGACGTCCTCGTCACCGGCATGACCAAGGGGCAGCTCAAGAAAGAGGCGGAGCAGCAGGAAGCCGAATAAACGAAATGGGGTGGCCGCCGTGCGCGGCGGCCATATCTCGGCGGGCCGCGTTCGCGGCCCGTCCTTTTTTCGTTCGGCTGAAAAAGCTTCCGGGGGGCGGGGCCTTTCGGCCGCTCCGCCCCCCGTCTGCATTGGGGGCAAGTGGGGTTTTCCCGGGTGGGGGCAGGGGACATCAGGGACCAGACTGATGCCCCCCACCGCTCCATTGAGCGGAACACTCGGGAACATTGGATATTATACAATTGCCGTGCCAATTTTCGGCATTTGCAGAATCCCGCGCGAGACGCTGGTTAGCAAATCCTTACCGATATCGCGCTGTGTCAAAAATCCCGACACTTTGCTGTTCAGCTTTGTTCAGGAAGCGTTCAGCCCATTGACTACATTTGTAGTCGCATCGGTGACGACGACGCCAATGGGAGGGGTCCGCATGGCAGAAAGAGCAAGCGAGTCGGAGATGCAGGTGCTGTCGGCGCTGTGGGAGGAAGCCCCGCAGACCGCCGCCGACCTGACCTCGCGCATCGGCAAGATCAACGGCTGGACGCAGGCGACGGTGAAGACCCTGCTCGCGCGGCTGGTCCAGAAGGGCGCGGTGACGGCGGAGGCCGACGGCCGCCGCTATCTCTACAGCCCCGCGATCGAACGCGCCGACGCCGTCGGTGAGGAATCGCAGCGTTTCGTCGACCGCCTGTTCGGCGGCCGCGTCAGCCCGCTGATCGCGCATCTCGCCGACCGCGAGGCGCTGACCGACACCGACATCGCCGAGATCGAGGCGCTCTTGAAGAAGCTCAAGTCGTGAGCGCCGCTATGCTGCTCCAGGCGTGGGCCGATACGCTCGTCACGACGGGCATCCTCGTTCTCCTGATCCTGATCGTGCGCAAGCCGTTCGCGCGGCATTTCGGCCCGCGGCTGACCTATGCGCTGTGGGCGGTGCCCGCGCTGCGGCTGGTGTTGCCGCCCTTGCCCTTTGCCGACCCGGTGATCGTGATGCCCGAACCGGCGGTTTCGACGGTCGTCGACATTCCGGTCGGCTTGCCGGTCGCAGCACCCGCGCCGGTCGCCGAACCACTCTGGTCGCTTGCCGACATGATCCCGTTCGCCTTTGCGCTGTGGGCGACAGGTATGATCGCCGTGCTCGTGACCGCGATGGTGTCGCATCAGCGCTTTCGCCGCGACGTGCTGGGCGAGGCGGTCGCGCTCGAGCCGATCGGCAAGATCCGGCTCGTGATGTCCGACGCGGTCGACGGCCCCGTCGCCTTCGGGCTGTGGCAGCGCTATGTCGCCGTGCCGCATGACTTTTTCGCGCGCTATGTCGCCGAGGAACGCGCGCTGGCGATCGATCACGAACTGTCGCACCACCGCCATGGCGACTTGTGGGCGAACAGTGCGGCGCTCGTGCTGCTCGCCGCCCAATGGTTCAATCCCTTCGCCTGGCGCGCGATCCGCGCTTTCCGGTTCGATCAGGAGGCGGCGTGCGACGCGCGCGTGCTGACGATGGCCGAGTGCGACGAACGGCACGAACGCACCGCGCGCTATGCCACAGCGATCGTCAAGGCGGCGGTCGGCCCGCGCCTGTCGCTCGCCGCGCCGATGGCGGTCCATGATAATCTGCAGGAGAGGCTGACGATGTTGACGCAAGAGGATATTTCGAAAAAGCGCGGCCTTGTCGGCCGGTTGTTGATCGGCGGCGCGACGCTGGCCGTGCTGGGCGCGACCGCGACGCTCGTCCCTGCAGGGATCGTCGTGGCGAAGGCGCAGACGACCGACCTCGGCGAACCGCCCGCGCCGCCGGCACCGCCCGAACCGCCGCTGCCGCCCGAGGCTCCCGATGCGCCGGGCGTGATGGTCTTTACCGAGCATAGCGACGATACGACAACCGACGATGGCAAGAAGAAGCGCGAAGTGCATCGCATCGTCATCCGCCGCGATGGGGAAGGCGAAAGCAAGGCACCGGCGGACGGCAAGGACAAGATGCGCCGCATCGAAATCCGCTCGCCTGGCAGCCTGTCGCGCGATGACGTCCTCGCGACGCTGAAGGAACAGGGCATTACGGGCAAGCAGGCCGAGGCGATCGCCGACAAGCTTGAGGCGAAGCGCAAGGAGCGCATCCGCACCGTGATGGCGCCGATGCCCCCGATGCCGCCCATGCCGGTGATCCCGTATGGAGCTTGGGCCGTCGGCGGTAAGGCGATGGTTCTTCGCAACTGCGGCGACGGCAAGGCGGCGCCGATCGTCAACCGCGACGAAAGCGACGGCAACAAGCGCAGCCGCGTCTATATGTTTGCCTGCAGCGACACCGCCGAAGGCAAGGCGGCACGGCTGTCGGCATTGAAGAAGGCCCGCGAAGCCTTCGCCGAGGGCGAACGGGCGCGCGGCCTGTCCGAAGACATGCGCGCCAAGGTCGCCGCCGACCTCGAAAAGGCGATCGCCGAGATCGAGAAATCGGGCAACTGAGCCCGACCAGCTTCACCGCCGGTCTTTGCTCCCCGGTGGGGCCGGCGGCAGGGGCGGGGAAAGGGGGCGACCCATGTCGCTCCCTTTTTCGCGTCCGCTCTTTTTGACCAGCATCCCTTTTCCTTCGCGGCGCGCGATGCCACATGGGCGACATGAGCGAAGAAAAGCCCTGGCCCGACAGCATCCGCGCCGGCGAGTGCGAACAGCATGAGCCGCTGGTGCGCCGCGTGCTCGCGCCGAACCCGTCGCCCTATACCTTTACCGGCACCCAGACGTGGATCGTCGGGGCGGGCAGCGACGTCGCGGTGATCGATCCGGGCCCGACCGGATCGGGGCTCAGCATTGGCGATCCCGCTGATATTAACGGCACCGGCCATGTCGACGCGATCCTCCGCGCGGTGGATCGCCAGCGCGTCGCCGCGATCCTCTGCACCCACACCCACCGCGACCATAGCCCTGCTGCCGCACCGCTGAAGGAAGCGACCGGTGCTCCGATCATCGGCTGCGCGCCGCTCGCCCTGTCCGACGACGGCCCGCGCGCGGATTCAGCGTTCGATACCGACTATGCCCCCGACCGCGTGCTGACCGACGGCGAACGCGTCTCGGGCGATGGCTGGACGCTTGAAGCTGTCGCGACCCCCGGCCACACCTCGAACCATCTCTGCTTCGCCCTCGTCGAGAGCGGCGCGCTGTTTACCGGTGATCATGTCATGGCCTGGTCGACCAGCGTCGTCAGCCCGCCCGATGGCGACATGGCCGCCTATATGGCGAGCCTGTCGAAGCTCTACGACCGCAACGACCGCGTCTATTATCCGGCGCACGGCCCTGCGGTGACGAAGCCGCGGCAACTCGTCCGCGGCATGCTCGGCCACAGGAAACAGCGCGAGCGGCAGATCTTGCGGGAACTCGAAAAGGGCACAAGCGTCATCCCCGAAATGGTGAAGCATATGTACAAGGGGCTCGACCCGAGGCTCAACGGTGCCGCCGGCCGGTCGGTTCTGGCCCATCTGATCGACCTGAAGGCGCGGGGCATGGTCCGCGTGCGCGCGGGTGAGATCGGGCAGGAAGAATGGCAACTGGCATGATCGTTTCGCTGTTTCTGGCGGCCGCTGCCGGAGCGGCCGCGCCCGTCTCCGGCCCGCTCGTCGCGCTGACGGGAGAGGAAGGAAAAGGCAGCTGCCTGCCCGATCGCAGCCTGTGCCTCGAAGTCCCGCCGACCGAAGAGGCTAGCGGGGCGGGAGCCGTCTTGCGCGTTTCGTCGCCGGACGCCCCGTCCGTTTCGCTGACCCTGCCGGAATTTGCCGAAGTGCAGTCGGTCGAGCTCTGGCCCCGACTGATCCGTGCAAAGGACGATCCCGACCGCTATCTGGTCGGTATCCTCACCGGCCAGACCAGCATGTATTCGGGCGGCGGAGGGTCGGCATCGCAGCTCCACCTGATCGAACTCGACGGCGCACCTGCGGCCCCGCGGCTCGGCGGCGAAGCACTTGTGGTGCCGTGGACCGGATCGGTGCTGATCCGCGCCTGCTTTTCGGAAAAGGACATGAAGGACCGGCTCGAGGCGTGCCACGACGACTATGAATTCGGCGCCGCGTTCGCCGTAGCGCCCGGCAGCGCGGCCGTCTTTCCGACGCTCAGCTATCGCGCCGTCGCGACCGCCTTTCCGCGCACGTCGCGCCGGTCGGAAGACAATAGTGCCGTGACGCTGAAGAGCGCCGATCTCGTTCGTGCGCGGGACCCTGCCTGCACCTATGATCGCGTTCTGCGCTATGACCCGGCGGAGTCGCGCTATGAGCCGGATCGACCCCTTCCCGATTGTTCGGATTATACCACGCCATGATTGAACGCACTTCACCACGCCTGTTGCCGCGCCTCATCCTGCTTGCCGCCGCAGCGCTGCTCGCGCTCGCCGCCTGGTGGGCGGTTTCGGCGTGGCAGGACTGGCAGCGCGGCTATGATCCCGAAACCGTCGTCGCGGCGAGCCTGCAGGGATTGCAGGAGCAGAATGTGCTCGTGCCCTTCACCGCGCGTTATGTCGCGGTGGTGACGTCGACGCAGAGCCGGCTGGGGCTGAGCGCAAAGAAGACGATGATCATGCCGGGAACCGTTCGTTACGAACTCGACCTCGGCAAATTGAAGCAGTCCGACCTTGATTGGGACGCGGCGGCCAATGCACTGACGGTCACGCTGCCGCCGCTGCGGCTCGCGGGCCCCGAGATCGATATCGACGCGATCAGCGAATATCGTGACGGCGAAATCCTGCTGACGCTGACCGACGCCGAACGCACGCTCGACGCTGCAAACCGGAAGGCGGCACAGGAAGAGCTGATGAAGCAAGCCAAGGGGACGACGCCGATGCGTCTCGCGCAGGGCGCTGCGCGCACCGCGGTCGAGCAGAGCTTTGCGATGCCGCTGAAGGCTGCGGGGATCGATGCGAAGGTCACCGCGCGCTTCGCCGACGCCCCGACTGGGTAAATCCCGGCTTTCCGTCGTTTCAAGGCTGCGTTATTCTCCCGCCGGGGTCGGGCAGGGGGAAGTGGTATGGCTAGCACCGCAGGGGGCGCCGCGCGCGCCGAACTTTTCTGGCATCGCATGGCGATCGGCCTCGCGATCTTCATCGTCGTCGGTTTCCTGCAATTTGCGCTGAGGGGCTTTGTCGACCCGGTCGCTGCGCCCTTCTGGGTGCATGTCCATGGCGTTGCGATGCTGGCCTGGCTTGCCCTGCTGATCGTCCAGCCGACGCTCGTTTCGCGCGATAATCTGGCGCTCCACCGCAAGCTCGGCTGGGCCGGGGCGGCGCTCGCGATCTTCATCACCTGCCTTGGTATCTTTACCGGCGTCGCATCGCTGGTCTTGAACCGTTTTCCGCCCTTCTTCTCTCCACCTTATTTCCTCGCTCTCACAACCATCGAGTCGCTGGTTTTCGGCCTGATGGTGTGGGCGGCCGTGCGGCGCCGTCATACGACCGCATGGCACCGGCGGCTGATGATCGGCGCGACGATCGTCATTCTCGAACCCGCGCTCGGCCGCATCCTGCCGATGCCGCTGATGATCGGCTGGTCCGACATTCCGATCGGGCTGATCCAGCTCGGTGTCGTCGGGATCATCGCGCTCTACGACCGGCGAACGCTGGGGAGCGTCCATCCGGCGACAAAGGCGATCGCGGCGATTGTCATTGGCGTGCGTGTCACCATCTATCTTCTGTCGATGATGCCTCCCGTCATCGCGCTCGCGGAGCGGCTCGCCGGCGCATAGCCGAATTGCCCTCTCGCGGGCGGCGGTGTAGGGGGTGCGCCAAGGCTAAAGCCATATAAGGAAAAGCGATGACTGCTCCCGTTCGCGAGAATCTCTCGGGTCTCGACCTGCGCGCCGAAATCGAGCGCCTGCGCAAGGAGCGCAACGCCGTCATCCTCGCGCATTATTACCAGAAGCCCGAGATTCAGGATCTCGCCGATTTCGTCGGCGACTCGCTCGAGCTGTCGCGCAAGGCGGCCGATACCGACGCCGATGTCATCGCCTTTTGCGGCGTCAAATTCATGGCCGAGACCGCAAAGATCCTGTCGCCCGAAAAGACCGTCATCCTGCCCGACATGGATGCGGGATGCAGCCTCGAGGACAGCTGTCCGCCCGAACAGTTCGCGCGCTTTCGTGCGCAGCATCCTGACCATATCGCGCTGACCTACATCAATTGCTCGGCGGCGGTGAAGGCGCTCAGCGACATCATCGTCACCTCGTCGAGCGCCGAGACGATCATCAGCCAGATTCCCGAGGACCAGCCGATCATCTTCGGTCCCGATCGTCACCTCGGCGGCTATCTCAACCGCAAGTTCGGGCGCGAGATGCTGCTCTGGCCGGGCGTGTGCATCGTGCACGAAGCGTTCAGCGAAACCGAGCTGATCAAATTGAAGGCGCAGCATCCGGGCGCACCGGTCGCGGCGCACCCCGAATGTCCGCCGCATATCGTCGACCATGCCGACTATGTCGGGTCGACGAGCGGCATCCTGCAATTCGCGAAAAGCTTTCCCGGCGACACGCTGATCGTCGCGACCGAGCCGCACATCATCCACCAGATGGAACTGGCGCTGCCCGAGAAGAATTTCATCGGCGCCCCCGGTGCCGACGGCAACTGCAACTGCAACATCTGCCCCTATATGGCGCTGAACACGATGGAGAAGCTCTACATCGCGCTGCGCGATCTGAAGCCGCAGATCGAGATGGACGAAGGGCTCCGCCTCGCCGCGCGCAAGAGCCTCGACCGGATGCTCGAAATGGCGTCGGGCACCGTCGGCAAGGGTGATCTCGGCAAGCGATAGCCCCGGTTTCCGGCCGCGATGTTGCTTTCGCGGAAAATGATATAAGTTCCGGCTCCTAAGACGCGAGTCTCGCCCCCCGTGCGAGCGTCTGACGGCGAATTCTTGCGTCTGGCAGGAGGATAGTCGCATGGCAGAAGATTGGCTGGCGGATGTCAGGAAATATGTCGCGGACGCCGACGAAGCGGTGGTGTCGAAGATCGTCGCATATCTCGGTATTGCCCTCAGAAACCGCGATTCCTCGCTCGTTTCCTTTTCCGACCCGAAGGAAACTGATCGCGTTCGCGAGAATTTCCTCAAAAAGAAACTGGGGCTGACCGACGACGACACGACGCTCGACGCGGCGATCGCCAGCGTCGGCGAACGGATGAAGGAAGACCGGACCAAGAACCGCGTCACCGTCTATTATCTTCTCGCGCAGCATTTCGGCCTGCTCTCGCTCTTTGGCGGAACGGCGGGCGCCGCTGGTGCTGCTGCGGGTCTGGCGGCCGCTGGCGGTCTGAACGGCGATGCCGGCAAGGACGATGACACGGCCTCGGCAGTTCCGCTGGCGGCGGCGGGCCTGGCCGGCGCGTCGGCCATCCCTGCGGCTGCGGCTCCGCCGCCGGCGGCCTCGCCGGCTCCAGCGCCCACCCCGGCTCCGTCGGCAGCCAGTCCCCAAACCGTCTATTCGGGCGGTGACGGCGAAAGCGAAAAGAGCGGCGGCATGGGCTGGCTCGGCTGGCTTTTGCTTTTGCTGGTGCTCGCGGCGCTGCTGTTCTTCGGGCTGCGCTATTGTTCGAAGCAGGAGGCGGCGGTCGCGCCGGCTACCGATGAGGCTGCCATCAGCGAGACGGTGGCGCCGACCGAGGGCACGGCGGTGCCGGCCCCCGCGGCTGCGATTCCCGAGGGCGCGGGCGTCGTCGCGGCGGACCGTCAGGGCAAACCGATGCTGACGGTCTATTTCGAGACCGGCAAATCGGACGTGTCGAACGATTTGACGACCGCGGCGTCTTCGGTGAAGGCCTATCTCGACAGCAATCCGGCCGCGACGCTGGCCGTGTCGGGTTATAACGACCCGACGGGCAATGCCGCCGCCAATGCCGAATTGTCGAAGAACCGCGCGCAGAGCGTCAAGGCCGCGCTCGAGAAGCTCGGCATCGCGGCCGACAAGGTCGTACTTGAAAAGCCGGCCGAGACGACGACCACCGGCACCGACAATTCGGCTGCGCGCCGGGTCGAGGTGACCGTGAAGGGATGATCGTCCGTCACGCACGTTAAAATGAAAGCGGGGCCTGCGGGTCCCGCTTTCATTTTATGCCGAGTCGCGAATCGAGAGCCGGAAAAATCGACTCGGGATTCGGTGCCGCGCTATCGAGTCGGTGCGGATTTCGAATCCGAAAATGCTGCAAGGCTATTACAAAAATGCTGCAACGAATCCGCTTGTTGCTAATGCCGGACTTATCCACAAGCGCAGGCCTTCCGGAGGGGCTTTTCGCTGATTTTTTGTTGGCGGGTCCGAAGCTTCATGTCAGCTTCAAATCATCGGAAGACAGAGACGACAGACCACCGGGACATCAAGGGTAGTTGCAAGACTAGCCAGAAGAGAACGGACGGATTGACGAGGAAATCTACCGATAGCCTGGTCACGGAACGTAGCGATTCCCACGAGTTGATACGAACCCGATCGGGTACAGGAAATGCAGTCCATCGCTTGGACAGCGACTGCTTCGGCGGACGCAGGAAGAGATGATGAAGGGCTTTCCAGGTGCGGCCGGCCCCCGAAAGGGGGCCGACCAAACCGTCGCCGGATTGTTCCGGCGTGCGCCGCAACGCATCGTTTTGCGGGCTGCTGATCGCAAGAGAAGCGGACCGGGATGAAGTGGGGCGGAGTGCGTGGGGCAAAGCCGGATAGTGGGGGTTGGCAGCGATGCCGGCCCCCATTTCGTGTGCGCAGATCACACACCCCACGTCGCCGCCGCGCTCGGCGAAATCAGCGCCCTCCCACATATATTTTCACGCGAGTGACTTTCGTCACATCAGCGTCAAACGCGGCTGCTTAATCCCCCCTTGCGACCCGGAGACGTTCCCGATCAGGAACCGATCCCACTTTCCCGGCCGAGCCCACGCGGGCCGGCCGGGAACCTTTCGCTCCCGACCCGCATTGTTTCTGTATCGACCAGACGATGTCCGGCCGCGACCGGACGTTCACAGGCTCGCCGGGGTCTCGCATGTACCCGGCCGGTTCAGGGAAGGGAAAATCATGGGTCTGATCATTACATTGATCGTCGGCGGCATCATTGGCTGGCTGGCGAGCATCGTCATGCGTACCGACGCGCAACAGGGCATTATCCTGAATGTCGTCGTCGGTATTGTCGGCGCATTCCTCGGCAATTTTCTCGGCAGCTTTTTCGGCATGGGCGCGAGCCTCGACACCTTCAGCCCGATCGGCCTCCTCTGGGCTTTCATCGGCGCGGTGGTGCTGCTCGGGATCATCAACCTGGTCCGGCGCGGCCGCGTGCGCTGAACGGCGTGGCGGTGGGCGGCATCGCACCGCCGCCATTCTGCTAGGCGATATCAAATATTTGGGTTACCAATATGATGCCTGCAGGGTCAGGCGCCAACATCGATCGTAGGGGGTCATCTTATGACTTGGATTATCGCTATCATCATGGGCGGCATCATCGGCTGGCTGGCCAGCATCGTGATGCGCACCGACGCGCAGCAAGGCATCTTCCTCAACATCATCGTCGGCTGTATCGGGTCGATCCTCGGCCGCTTTTTGTTCGGCAGCTTCCTCGGCGGCGGACATCTGCGCGGAGATGCTTTCGATCCGATGACCTTGCTCACCGCCTTCATCGGCGCGGTGATCCTGCTCGGAATCGTCAACCTCGTTCGGCGCGGCCGCGTTCGCTGACCGCCGAACGCCAACGGCGGTCCTGAAGGGACCGGCCGGAAGAAAAGGGTGGCCGCCGCCGGGCGCGCCGCCCTTTTTCATGCCTGTAACCTCTGGAAATTGCGCGAACATAGGCCTAAGAGCCGCGATCCGGGGCGCAGGGGGGATGGCGAAGTTTCGCCTCTTGCCAGTGGTGATTTAATTAGGTAATACACCTCGTGCAGGATTGATCCTGTCGTGCGGGGTCGAGGGGGCGGGCGCTTGCGCCTGTCGCAGCATGATGCCGCGCAAGGCAGGGAGGATTTTCGGCGTGAACTACGAGCGGAAAGTGGATGTGATGGACTGCCTGGCGGGCACGCAAAGCTTTTATGAGGATGCCGACGACAGCCGGCGCAAGCGGACGTTTCTGATCGTCGCGCTGGTGCTGATCGCGCTCGCGCTCGCCGCTACCTATTACGCCTTTACGCACAGCAAGGGCGCGACGGGTGCCGAAGGGCAGGGCGCCGCCGCGATCCCGAACGTCACCGTGGTCATCCCCGGCCGCGTGTCGGTCGAAGCCGCGATTTCGGCCAATGGCACGATCGCGGCGCGCCGCGAAATGCCGGTCGGCGTTGCGGGCGAGGGCGGTCAGGTCGTTCGCGTGCTCGTCGAGCCCGGCCAGTGGGTCGGTGCGGGGCAGACGCTGGCGGTCATCGATCGCTCGGTCCAGGCGCAGCAGGCGGCGAGCCTCGCGGCGTCGATCCGCGTTGCGCAGGCGGACGCCAATCTGGCGCAGGCCGAACTCGAACGCGCGCAGGCGCTGGTCGGCCGTGGCTTCATCTCCAAGGCCGACATGGATCGCAAACGCGCGACGCGCGATGCCGCCAATGCCCGCGTACGCGTTGCACAGGCACAATATGGCGAAGCCACGGCACGCAACAGCCGCCTCAACATCGTCGCACCCGCTGCAGGCCTTGTGCTCACGCGGCAGGTCGAGCCCGGCCAGATCGTCGGCGCGGGCAGCGGAATCCTGTTCCGTATGGCGCGCGGCGGCGAGATGGAAATGCTCGCGCAGATGGCCGAAGCTGATCTGGCGCGTGTCCAGGTCGGCACGCGCGCGACGGTGACGCCGGTCGGCACCACCGCCCAGATCGCCGGGCAGGTTTGGCAAAAGTCGCCGGTCATCAACATGGACACGCGCCAGGGCACGGTCCGCATCGCGGTTCCGTACAGCGACGCGCTGCGTCCGGGCGGCTTCGCCGACGCGCGGCTGATCGCGGGCACGGCCGAAGCGCCGTTGCTGCCCGAAAGCGCCGTGCAGAGCGGCCCCGAGGGCAATTTCGTGCTGGTCGTCGACGCCAAGAACGAGATCAAGCGCCAGCCGGTGAAGGTCGGTACGGTCACCGACAGCGGCGTGTCGATCGCGTCGGGCCTGACGGGCAACGAGCGCGTCGTCGCGTTGGCGGGCGCCTTCCTCAACCCCGGCGACAAGGTGAAGCCGGTGGTTCAGAAATCGTCGCAATAACCGGCTGGACGGCACGGTAGAAATTTAGCGCACAAGGGCGTTTGATCATGAGCTTCCGCAACATTTCCGCCTGGTGCATCCGCAATCCGGTACCGCCGATCGTGATGTTCATCCTGCTGCTTCTGGCGGGTGTCGTCAGCTTCAACCGGATGGACGTCAACGACAATCCCGACGTCGAATTCCCGATGGTTCAGGTCGTCGTCGTCCAGCCCGGCGCGGCGCCGTCGGAGCTGGAGACGCAGGTCACGCAGCGCGTCGAGGCTGCGGTGCGTGCGGTCAGCGGCGTCGACGAGCTCTCCTCCTATGTCGGCGAGGGCAACAGTCGCACGATGGTGCAGTTCGCGATCGGAACGCCGATCGACCGCGCCTATAACGACGTCAACCAGGCGGTGCAGCAGATCCGCAGCGACCTGCCCGACGGCATCCTCGAACCGCAGGTCGTGCGCGTCGACGCGGCGGGCGGACCGATCACCTATTTCGCCGTCGAAACGTCGGACATGACGCTCGAGCAGCTGTCGTGGTTCGTCGACAATACGGTCGCAAAGGAATTGCTCTCGATCCAGGGTATGGCGAAAGTCAGTCGCTCGGGCGGGGTCAACCGTGAAATCCGGGTGATCCTCGATCCCGCGCGCATGCAAAGCTATGGCCTCACCGCAAGCCAGGTGAACCAGCAGCTGCGTCAGGTGAACGTCAACGCCGCAGGCGGCCGCACCGAAATCGCCGGGTCCGAACAGGCGGTGCGTGTGCTCGGTAACGCCGAAAATGCGTTCCAGCTGGGTGAGACGCGCATCTCGATCGGCAATGGCCGGACGATCCGCCTCGCCGATGTTGCCAAGGTTACCGACGGCTATGCCGAACAGCGCAACCTCGCCAAGATCGACGGCAAGCAGGTGCTCTCCTTCTCGATCGAAAAGGCGAAGGGCGCGTCGGACGTCACGATCCACGACGAGACGATGAAGAAGCTCGCCGAGATCAAGAAGGCGAACCCGCAAGTCGAATTCAAGATCCTGTTCACGCGCACCGAATATACGAAGGAACAGTATCGCAGCTCGATGCTCGCGATGATCGAGGGCGCGATCCTGGCCGTCGTCGTCGTGTTCCTGTTCCTGCGCGACTGGCGCGCGACGCTGATCAGCGCGCTCGCGATCCCGCTCTCGGCAATCCCGACCTTCTGGTTCATGGACCTGATGGGCTTTTCGCTGAACGGCCTGTCGCTGCTCGCCTTGAGCCTCGTCGCGGGCGTGCTCGTCGACGATGCGATCGTCGAGATCGAGAATATCGTCCGGCATATGCGCATGGGCAAGACGGCCTATCAGGCGTCGATCGACGCCGCCGACGAAATCGGCCTCGCGGTCGTTGCAACGACGATGTCGATCGTCGCGGTCTTCCTGCCCGTCGCCCTGATGCCCGGCGTTTCGGGACAATTCTTTATCCAGTTCGGCCTGACCGTCGTGTTCGCGGTGCTCGTCAGCCTTGCGGTTGCGCGCATGATCACACCGATGATCGCCGCCTACTTCCTGTCGGCACAGGGCGAGCAGGACCATGCTTCGGGGCCGTGGGTCGACCGCTATGAGCGGCTCCTTGCCTGGACGCTCGACAACAAGAAGCATCATGCGATCCGCGCACGCTATGAGGCGCAGCCGACGAAGCTCGCCTATCTGGGATTGCCGTTGATCCTCGCGGGTGTGTCGGTAGTCTACGCGATCTATGGCTATTTCCAGCCGGTGCCGGTTGGGCAGGACAAGCCTAATACGGCGATGTATTTCCTGCTGAAGACGCCGTTCGAAGCGATCTTCACCTATCTTGGCGCCAGCTTGATCCTCATTTTGTTCGGCGCACTGGTGGCGTGGATCAATCGCGCAACGCTGAACGCGATTCTCAAAGCATATTTGTGGACCGGCCTTGTCACAGCCGCCCTGTATGCGGCCCTTTGGCTAATCGGCACGTTGGCTCCTTTCTCCAAGGCGCTGACTGGCTGGGCGACGATCATGGCTGCGCTGGTGACACTTGGCGTGCTCGCCCGCGCCTGCGGACTGCTGTTCAAAATGCATGAATGGCCTTTCGCTCTCTGGGCCAAGTTCATGGTACAGCGCGGGTGGGCGCGCCTGTCCGACCATCGCGTATGGATCGTCGGCATCGGTGTCGCCTCTCTTGCGGCGAGCGTCGGATTGCTGCTGATCCTGCCGCAGCAGTTCCAGCCGACGATCAACAGCGACTATAGCCAGATCCGTTACGAACTGCCGCCGGGGTCGACGCTTGCGCAGAGCGAGCATATCTCGAACCAGATCAACGCGATCCTGGCGAAGGACAAGAATGTCGAGAATGCCTTTTACGAGGTCAATGTCGGCGACGGCGGCGTCTATATCACGCTGAAGAAGAGCCGCGAGATTTCCAGCGTCGAATGGGAACGCAGCCTGCAACCCAAGATGGCGGCCATCCCCGACGCGCGCGTCAATTTCCAGAGCCAGTCGGGCGGCTTTTCGGGACGCGATATCACCTTCGTCATCGGCGGCGACGATCCGGTCGCGCTCGAAAAGCATGCGCGCCTGATCGTGTCGCAGATGGAGAAGCTCAAGGAGCTCCGCGGCTCGCGGATCGAGGGCGATATTCCGCGTCCCGAGATCATCGTGACGCCGCGCCTCGACCTCGCCGCCGAACTCGGCGTGACGACCTCGGCGCTCAGCCAGACGATCCGCATCGCGACGCTGGGCGACATCGACCAGAATGCGGCCAAATTCTCGCTCTCGGATCGCCAGATCCCGATCCGCGTGCTGCTGTCCGAAGATTCGCGCCGCAGCCTCGCGACGATCGAGAATCTCCCGGTGCCGACCGCGAGCGGGACGACGGTGCCGCTGAAGTCGGTGGCGGTCATCGGCTTCGGTGCCGGGCCGACCGAACTGCGCCGATACAACCAGACGCGGCGTATCGTGATCGGTGCCGACCTCGCGCCGGGGCTGGTCACGGGCGACGCGCAGAAGAAGATCGACGCGCTGCCGGCGGTCAAGGATATGCCGCAGGGCATTCGCAAGGTCATCCAGGGCGACGCCAAGTGGCAGGCCGAACTGATCACCAACTTCATGATCGCTGTCGTGTCGGGGCTGCTGCTCGTCTTCGCGACGCTGGTGTTGCTCTATCGCCGCTTCCTGTCGCCGCTGGTCAACATGTCGTCGCTGCTGCTCGCGCCTTTGGGCGGGCTGCTCGGCCTGTGGATCACTGGCATGGAAGTCTCGATGCCTGTCTATATCGGCTTGCTGATGCTGCTCGGTATCGTCGCCAAAAACTCGATCCTGCTCGTCGATTTCGCGATCGAGGAGATGGATCATGGCGTCGAGAAAAATGCCGCGCTGCTCGACGCCGGGCGCAAGCGCGCGCAGCCGATCGTCATGACGACGGTCGCGATGGTCGCGGGCATGGTACCGACCGCGCTGTCGCTGTCGGGCGACGGCGCGTGGCGCCAGCCGATGGGTGTGGTCGTGATCGGCGGCCTGATCCTCTCGACGATGCTCACGCTGCTGATCGTCCCCGCGGGCTTCAGCCTTGCGGACAGCATCGAAAAGCGCCTCGGCCGCTTCTTCTCGAGCAACCTGCTCACCTACCGCAAGGGCGACGATAGCAAGCCGCACGGAAAGCCGGCGCCCGAGCCGGCGGAATAATGGGGACGCGCCGGCGCAGTAAGCCACTGCGCCGGTTGCAACCTTTGCGGCATTTCGCCATTTGGTTCGTATGACCGATCATACGCTTTCCCGGCCGATTGGCGTCGCCATTCCCGCGAGAGGATCGAACATCCGCGTCGTCGCGACGGGTTTGCTGATCGTCATGGCGTTCGTCTTTCTCGGCGCGAAATATTATCAGGACGTCCACCCCGCGATCGGCTTCGTCCGCGCCTTTGCCGAGGCGGCAATGGTCGGCGGCCTTGCCGACTGGTTCGCGGTCACCGCGCTGTTCCGGCACCCGATGGGGCTGCCGATCCCGCACACCGCGATCATCCCGCGCAACAAGAACCGCATCGGCGATACGCTCGCGCGTTTCCTGCTCACCAATTTCCTGCTGCCGCGCCTGATCGCGCGGAAGATGCAGACGGTCGACGTCGCGGGCGCGGTCGGCAAGTTCCTGTCCGAACCGGGTGAGGGGGGTGGCCGATTGCGGCTCGGCGCGTCGCGGATCATCGCCGACGGCCTCGGCGCGCTCGACCAGCAAAGGCTCGGCGGTATCGTCAAATCGGCGATCGCCGATCGCCTGCGCGAACTCGATGTCGCGCCCTTGCTCGGGCAGGCGTTGCAGGCCGCGCTTGCCGAGGGGCGGCATCAACCGCTTCTCGATGCGATGGTCAAATGGGGATCGAAGACGCTCGAACTCAACGAGCATCTGATCCACCAGATGGTGCATGACAATTCGAACGCGATCGTGCGCTTCACCGGGCTCGACGAGAGTATCTCGAACCGGATCGTTGCAGGATTGTCGAAACTGCTCAGCGAAATGGCGGTCGATGAGACGCACCCCTTGCGCATTCGCGTCGAGGAAGGGCTCGCGAAGATGGCGCTCGACCTGCAGCACGATCCCGAGGTGAAGGCGAAGGTCGCAAAGGTCCGCGACGAACTGCTCGAAAACAAGGCGGTCAAGCGCTGGCTCGACGGCCTGTGGGAACAGGGACGCAGCGCGCTGCTCAAGGCCGCGCGCAATCCCGACACCATGCTCGCGGGTCGCATTGGTGAGCTCGTCACGCAGTTCGGTGCGATGCTGGGCGAGGATGCCGGCATCAAGCGCACGCTCAACCGCTACGCCCGCCGCGCGGTCGTCGGCGTTGTAGACAGTTATGGCGAGACGGCGCTGAGGCTGGTGTCGGACACGATCCGCGGCTGGGATGCCAAGACGATCACCGACCGGCTGGAAAATGCCGTCGGCGACGACCTGCAATATATCCGCATCAACGGAACGCTGGTCGGCGGATTGGTCGGCGTGCTCATTCACACCGTCGATGTGCTGATTTAACCGTTCGCAGCCAGTCCCTCGCGAAATGTCGGATAGCGCGGCGTCCAACCGAGCAGCCGCTTCGCCTTGCCGTTCGCGACACGGCGGTTCTCGCCATAGAAGGCGCGCGCGGCGGGCGACAGGCCGGCCTCGCCGAGCGATTGCAGCGGCGGCAGCGGAGCACCGAGCTTGGCGCAGCCCCACGCGACAAGCTCGTTCTGGTGGCATGGTTCGTCGTCGGCAAGGTTATAGACGCCCGCCGGTCCCCGGAATGATGCCATGACGCCGCCCGCGATATCGTCGATATGGATGCGGCTGAAGACCTGTCCGGGCAGGTCGATGCGGTGCGCGCGGCCTTCGGTAATGCGCTCGAGGATCGAGCGGCCGGGGCCATAGATGCCGGGCAGGCGAAAGACCCGGACATCGCTGCGCATCATTTGCCACGCGGCGTCGGCGTCGTTGCGGTTGGGGCGGCGGCCCTTGATGGGAGCGCTTTCGTCGACCCATGCGCCGCCCGTGTCGCCATATACGCCGGTCGAGGACAGATAACCGATCCAAGTTGCGGGGGCGAGCGCGACGGCCTCTCCATAACGCGCAAGCACGGGATCCTCGCCATCGACGGGCGGAACCGAGGAGAGGATATGCGTCGCCGACCGCAGCGCGGTCAGCACGGCGCCGTCGTCGCCAAAAGCAAGGCTGCCAGCGCGCCCGTCGCGCGTCGTTCCCGCCACCTCCCACCCGCGCGCGCGCAGACGGTCGGCGAGATGGCTCGCCGCATAGCCCATTCCGAAAATCAGCATCTGTCCCATCGCGCGCCTTATTGCGCGTGCGCGCGGCGATGCCTAGATCGAACAGATGACCGATGCCTCCTCAACCCCCGCCATCCCCGTCACCATCTATCGCAGCGACTATCGCGCGCCCGATTGGTCGATCCCCGACATCGCGCTCGATTTCGCGCTCGGGATCGATGCGACGAAGGTCGGCGCGGCGCTGTCGGTCGTGCGCGATGCCGCTGCGCCGGTGCCGTTGCTGCTCCGCGGCGACGGGTTGACCCCGGCGGCGGTGCGTGTCGACGGCGAGGTGTGGAACGACTGGCGGATGGACGGCGGCGACCTGATCGTCGATCTTGGCGAACGCACCGCAGCGACGGTCGAGGTCGATACGGTGATCGACCCGGCTTCGAATACGCAGCTGTCGGGACTCTACGCGTCGGGCGGGCTGCTCTGCACGCAGTGCGAGGCCGAGGGCTTTCGCCGCATCACCTTTCACCCCGACCGCCCCGACGTGCTCAGCCGCTACAAGGTGCGGATGCAGGGCGACAAGGCCGCCTTCCCGATCCTGCTGTCGAACGGCAATTGCATGGAGCAGGGCGAAGCAGGGAGCGACCATTGGGCGCTGTGGGAGGATCCGTGGCCGAAGCCCTCCTATCTGTTCGCGCTCGTCGCGGGCGACCTGGTGGTCAACAAGGACAGCTTCACGACGATGTCGGGGCGCGAGGTTGAACTCGGCATCTGGGTGCGCGGCGGCGATCAGGATCGCACTGGCCACGCGATGCAGGCGCTCAAGGACAGCATGAAGTGGGACGAGGAGGTCTATGGCCGCGAATATGACCTCGACCTGTTCAACATCGTCGCGGTCAGCGATTTCAATATGGGGGCGATGGAGAATAAGGGTCTCAACATCTTCAACACCCGCTACATACTCGCCGATCCCGACACCGCGACCGACGTCGATTATGACGGGGTCGAGGGTGTCGTCGCGCATGAATATTTCCACAATTGGTCGGGCAACCGCGTCACCTGCCGCGACTGGTTCCAGCTGAGCCTGAAGGAAGGCTTCACCGTCTTTCGCGACCAGAATTTCTCGGCCGACATGGGATCGCCGCCGGTCAAGCGGATCGAGGATGTCCGCCTGCTCCGCGCCGCGCAATTCCCGGAGGATGCAGGGCCGCTCGCGCATCCGATCCGCCCCGACAGCTTTCAGGAAATCTCGAATTTCTACACCGCGACCATCTATAACAAGGGTGCCGAGATCATCCGCATGATGGCGACGATGGTCGGCCCCGAGCGCTTCCGCAAAGGCACCGATCTCTATTTCGACCGCCACGACGGCGAGGCGGCGACGTGCGAGGATTTCGTGCGCGCGATCGAGGATGGCGCGGGCATCGACCTCGCGCAATTCCGTCGCTGGTACGAGCAGGCGGGAACGCCGCGGCTCAAGCTGTCGCTGGCCGAAGAGGGCGGCCAATGGCGGCTCGACATCGTGCAGATGGTGCCGCCGACGCCCGGCCAGCCCGAGAAGCAGCCGATGATGATGCCGCTGCGCCTCGCGGCCTTTGCGATGGACGGTAGCGGCGATGCACTCGCCGACACTTTGGTCACCGTGACCGGCGCAACGCAACGCATCGCGCTCGGCACATTTGCGGCGCGCCCGGCACTGTCGGTCAACCGCGGCTTCTCGGCGCCGATCATCGTCGATTTCGAGCGTGGCCCCGGCGAACTCGCCTGGCTCGCCGCGCATGATGACGATCCATTCGCGCGTTACGAGGCGTTGCAGCAACTGATGCTCGATACTCTCGTTGCGGCCGTGGCGGGCAAGACGGGCGGCAATCAGGCGGTCGTCGACGCGATCGGGCAGACGCTGGAAGGCGCGGCAAGCGATCCCGCCTTCGTCGCCGAGGCGGTGCTGCTGCCGAGCGAAGCCTTTATCGGCGACCAGATGGTGACGGTCGATCCCGACGCGATCCGCCGTGAACGGCTCGCGCTGCAAGCCGCGATTGGCACGGCGCTCGAAACGAAATGGCGCGCGATCCTTTCGGGCAAAGCGCCGCCCGCAACCGACCTGTCGAGCAAGGCCAAGGGCGGCCGTCGCCTCCGCGGTGTCGCGCTCGCCTATCTCGCGGCGACCGGCGCGGATGATGCGCCTGCGCTGGCGTTCACCATCTTCTCGGATGCCGACGGTATGACCGAACGGCAAGCCGCGCTTGCAACGCTCGCGCACGGCGATAGCGACGAGCGCACCCACGCGCTCGATATCTTTTACCAGCGCTATCGCGACAATCCGCTCGTGCTCGATAAATGGTTCCAGGTGCAGGCATGGTCGCTCCGTCCCGACACGGTCGATGCGGTGAAGGCCCTTGCGCAGCACCCCGACTTCACGCTCGCGAACCCGAACCGTGTGCGCTCGCTCTATGGGGCGCTGACGGGCAATCAGGCGGCGTTCCATCAGGCCGATGGCGCTGGCTATCGGCTGATCGCCGACCTCGTCGTCGCGCTTGACCCGAAGAACCCGCAGACGGCAGCGAAGATGATTCCCCCGCTCGGCCGCTGGAAGCGTTTCGATGAGGGGCGTCAGGCGTTGATGAAGGCCGAACTCGAACGCATCCTCGCGCAGCCGGGTCTGTCGCGCGATGTGACGGAGCAGGCATCGAAGAGCTTGCTGGGTTGAGGTCGGCATTGGGGTGGAAAGTTGTCGTTGCAGGAGCGAGCTGATTTCCCCTCCCGCTTGCGGGAGGGGCAGTGAGGCTTGCCAGCTTGCTGGCTAGCCGCAGCGGGGTGGGCTGATCGCGACGTCGCAGGCCCACCCCCGCCCCCTCCCGCAAGCGGGAGGGGAGAAGAAACGTCCGCAATCGGTCGAAACCCGCCCGCAAAATCCCGGTCAACTCGTCGAGAACAGCTTGGTCCCGACGACGCCGATGACGATCAGCGTCATGAAGCCGATCTGGACCGGGTTCACTTTCTCGTCGAACAGCAATATCCCGCCGATGATCACGCCGACCGCGCCGAGACCCGTCCAGATCGCATAGGCGGTGCCGGCCGAAATACCGCGCATCGCGAAGGCGAGCAGCGCCATATTGAGGAAGCTCAGCGAAACGGGCACGGCCGAGGCCTGCCAGGTTCCGAGCGTCGCGGCCCATTTCAGGCTGAGCGCCCAAATGATTTCGGTAACGACGGCGATCGCGAGGATGACCCACGCCATGGCGATTCCTTTCGAGTCAACGGGCTCGAAAGGAAAGGGCACAGCCGGAAACCCGGAAGAGGCTGCGCGCGAACAGGTGGTGATGCGGCGCCCTCTAATGGCGGCGGCGCGAAATGGCAATGCGCGGGGGATTTAGCCGCCGAGCCAGCCCGTGACCTCGACCGCAACCTTGTTCGCGGCGCGGGTCAGCGCTTCGCCGACGGGCTTGGCCTCGACCTTGCCGCCGATTGCCTCGCGCGCTTCGAAGCGGCGCTGCGTTACCGTCTTGCCGCCCGCCGATACCAGCATCGCCTGATAGACGACGACGACCTCGTTGGTGGCGGCATCGACGCCGAATTCCATCAGCTGCCCGGCAAGCTGCTCGCCCGGTGCGGTCAGATATTGCCCCTCGTCGAGTACGACGCGCGTCGTCCGCGCCGACACGGTTTCGGACACCAGCCGCTGGAACAGGCGCGACGGCGCCTCGACCCACTGCGCATCCTTCACATAGGTCACGCTCGCCCCATCCTGCTGCACCGGGATACGTGTCGTGCGCAGCTTTTGCGGCGCGGTCGGGATCAGGATCGTCAGCGTCGCGGCTTCGGCTGCGGTGCGCGCACCGCCAGCGGGCGGCGCGGCATCCGCGTCGAGCGTCAGCAGGAAAGGCGGCGTCTTGCCGCCAAGGCCGACGCATGCCGACAGCGAAACGGCGGCAACGGCGAGCAACAGCGGAGCGCGGAGGCTGCGGATCATGGATTTCGTCCTCATTCTTTATAATCGGGCAGCTTGCTGCCACCGAGGACCGCGCCCGCGCCCTGTTGGTCGAGCTTGTCGGTCAGGCTGGACAGCGAGGCGGAGGTACGGCGGAGGTCGCGGATCAGTGCATTGGCTTCGGGGATCGTCGTTTCGCTGAAGGTCTTGAGCCCCGGCCGCGCGTCGCTGATCGCGGCCTCGAGCGTCGCCATCGACGCGTTGGCCGACTTCAGCGTATCGCGCAGGTTCGCCATCGCGGGGTCGACGTTGCGGTCGATCGTGCCCTGTGCCGACGCCGCGAGATTGCCGACCTGTTCGGCGGCGTTGCCTGCCTGCTGGATCGCGATGCGCGTGTCGGCAAGCGCGCGTTCGAGTGCCGGTCCGTTGCGTGCGAGCGTCGCGGTGGTCGCCTCCACATTGCTCAATATATTGGCGAAGCTTTCCTGATTCTTGTCGTCGGCGAGTTCGGCAAGGCGTTCGCTCAGCGTCGACAGGCGCTGGAGCAATTGCGGCGCGGTGTTGAGCAGTTCGCCGAGACCGCCGACGCGCGTCGGGATCACGGGTTTTCCCGCAGGCCCCTTGTCGCTGATCGGCGGTGCGCCTTTGACCGCGCCGTCGAGCGAGATTTGTGACACGCCGGTAAAGCCGACGCCCTCGAGCGCGGCGGTCGTGCCCTGCAGCACGGGGACGCCTTCATTGACCTCGATGCGGACGCGGACGAATTGCGGATCCTCGGGCCACAGCGCGATTTCGCGCACCTGACCCGCGGGCACGCCCGAGAATTGCACCTGTGCGCCCTTGTTCAGCCCGTCGACCGATTGCTTGAAGAAGATGTCATATTCGCGCTTGTCGCCGCCGCTGTCGTTCGCGAGCCAGACGACGAAAAACGCCAGGGCCGCGGTAAAGAAGAGGACAAAAGCGCCGACGAGGACGTTGTTTGAGCGAGTTTCCATCAGTTGTTCCTATCGCCGCTTCGCGGTTTGGTTCCCGCCCGCCGCAGCGCGGCCACGCGGCCCGTTGAAATAATCCTGTATCCACGGATGCTCGGTGGCAAGCAGTTCCGGGATGGTGCCGACCGCGATCACCTTCTTTTCGGCCAGCACCGCGACGCGGTCACAGGTGGCATAAAGCGAGTCGAGATCGTGGGTGATGAGGAAGACGGTGAGGCCCATCGTATCGGCCAGCTCGCGGATGAGCTCGTCGAACTTCGCCGCGCCGATCGGGTCGAGCCCGGCGGTCGGCTCGTCGAGAAAGAGCAGGGCGGGATCGAGCGCGAGCGCGCGCGCGAGGCCGGCGCGCTTCACCATCCCGCCCGACAGTTCGGCCGGATATTTGGGGCCGGCATCGGGCGGCAGGCCGACCATCGCGACCTTGTACGCCGCTATCTCGTCGAGCAATTTCTGGTCGAGCCGCGGATAATATTCGCGCAGCGGGACCTGGATATTCTCGGCGACACTCAGCGTCGAAAATAGCGCGCCGCCCTGGAACATCACGCCCCAGCGCCGGCGCAGGTCGCGCGATTCCTCTTCGTTGGCGATCGTGTCGAGCGTCTTGCCATAGACTTCGATCTCGCCCGCGGTCGGCGTCTGCAGCCCGATGATCGACCGCATCAGCACCGACTTGCCGGTCCCCGATCCGCCGACGACGCCCAGGATCTCGCCCGAACGGACGTCGAGGTCCAGATTCTCGTGAACCACGGCATCGCCGAACTGGTTCTTCAGCCCACGGATGCAAATCGCCGTTTCGAACTTTTCGGGGCGCACCGCGTCGGCAGCCGCAAGCTCTTCCTTGATCTCCTGTTCGACCTCTTCGCTCATCAATTCCATCCCAGCGAAGAGAAGAAGACGGCGAACATCGCGTCGAGCACGATGACGAGGAAGATCGCGGCAACCACTGCCGATGTTGTGCGCTGGCCGACTTCCTCGGCATTCTGGCGCACCTGCATGCCTTCGTAACAGCCGGTGACGCCGATCAGTATGCCGAACACCGGCGCCTTGATCAGCATGATATAGAAATCGGTCATCGGAATGATTTCGCGGAGCCGCTGAATATAAGTGAGTGGCGGGATATCGAGCCCGACCCACACAAATGCGCCGCCGCCAGCAATCGCGCAGAGGCTCGCGTAAAAGCCCAAGAGCGGCATGGTGATCGTCGACGCGGCGACGCGCGGCAGCACGATGGCTTCCATCGGCGAGACACCGATCGTGCGCATCGCATCGACCTCTTCGGTGAGCTTCATCGTGCCGATCTGCGCGGCGAAGGCCGACCCTGATCGGCCCGCGACCATGATCGCGGTCATCAGCAGGCCGAGCTCGCGGATCGAGGCGCGGCCGACGAGATTGATCGTGAACACCTCAAGCCCGAACTGCTCGAGCTGCACCGCGCCCTGTTGCGCGATGACAATGCCGATCAGGAAACTCATCAGCCCTATAATCGGCAGCGCATCGACGCCGACGGTCTGGAAGCGGGTGACGACGGCGTTCCACCGCAGCCGCCGTCGCGCACGAATCTGGGTGCCGAGCGCGACGATCATTGCGCCGAAAAAGCCGACGATGCCTACAAGTTCGTGCCAGATTGCAACGCTGGCGGTGCCGACCTGTTCGAGCATGCGCGCCCATGCCGGACGGCGGTCGCGGTGGACGCGATATTCGCTTTTGTCCGCGGCGAGCGCTTCGAGCAGGCGTTGCGCTTCGGGGCTCGCGCCGACGACCTTCGATCCATGTTCGTTGACGGTACGCGTCACGATCCACGCGCCGACGGTATCGATGCGTTCGAGCGCGGAAAGGTCGAGCGTCGCGACCGGGCCCAGCGCGTCGAGCCGAGCGGGGACGTCGCCGAGGCGCGCCAGTGTCAGTCGGCCTGTGAAGCGAACTTCGGCACCATCGGCACCGTCGCTATGTTCGAAATCCGCCCTGGCCACCATCGTGCGGAGGACACTGGCTTATTTGCCCCGGCACGGCAAGCAAATCCATGGTCTAGCTTGTCAGGCCTTGGCCCCCATGCGGGGTCACACTATGGGTGAGGGATGGAAGACCCGCTCGCCACGCCGATCCCCGACTATGCACACCGCGTCGCGATGTACGACATGGACCGGACGATAACGCGTTCAGGGACTTACAGCGGGTTCCTGATTCATGTTGCGCAGCGGCGTCAGCAATGGCGGCTGTTGCTGTTGCCGCTCGTCGGGCTCGCGGGCGCGGCCTATTCGCTGCGCCTGATCGACCGCTCGCGATTGAAGGCGATCAACCTCAGGCTGCTCGTTGGCAAGCGGTTTCGCCGCACCGAAATCGCGCCGCTGGCCGAGAGCTATGCCGACAAGGTCGTCGCGCGCGGGCTGCACCCCGCAGCGCTGGACCAGATCGCTGCCGATCGCGAGGCGGGATACCGGCTATTGCTCGCGACCGCATCGTTCCATCTTTATGTCGATGCAATCGCGCGGCGGCTGGGGATCGACGACGTGCTCGCGACGCGGCTCGATGAATCCGATGGCGCCGACCATATCCACGCGCGGCTCGCGGGCGACAATTGCTATGGCGAAGCGAAGTTCGCGCGCATTTCGGACTGGCTCGCCGCAAACGAAATCACGCGCGAGGTAACGCATGTCCGTGCCTATTCGGACCATGTATCCGACCACCCGATGCTGCATTTCGCCGACGAGGCGGTCGCAACGACGCCGTCGCGCAAGCTGAAACTGCTTGCGCCGCAAATGGGCTGGCAGGTTGTCGACTGGCGCGCGCGGCGCGGTCGTTAGACCGCGTCGAGCGCCTGCGCGAAGTCGGCGATCAGATCGTCGGGGTCTTCGATGCCGATCGACACGCGCACCAGATTGTCGGTGATGCCAAGCGCCTTCTTGCGCTCTTCGGGAACCGACAGGTGCGTCATCGCGGCGGGATGGCTCGCGAGTGTTTCGGTGCCGCCGAGGCTGACCGCCAGCTTCGCGATCTTGAGCGCATCGAGGAAACGGAAACTCTCTTCCTCGCCGCCCTTGATGAAGAGCGAGAAGGTCGATCCGGCGCCCGTGCAATGGCGATCATAGATATCCTTCTGCCGCGCGTCCTTAATGAAACCGAGGTAGCCGAGCCCCTCGACCTTCGGATGATCGCGAAGGAAGGTGCAGACCTTCAGCGCATTTTCGCCCGCGCGGCTCATGCGCAGTTCCAGCGTTTCGAGGCTGCGCAGCAGCATCCACGCGGTATTGGGGTCGCAGATCGTGCCGATCGTATTGCGCATCGGGCGGATGATGTTGAGCAGCTTCTGGTCGCCCGAGACGCCGCCCGCGACGAGGTCCGAATGGCCGCCGGCATATTTGGTGAGGCTGTAGACGACGAGTTCGGCGCCCTGGCGGATGGGTTTTTGCCACAGCGGGCCGAGGAAGGTGTTGTCGATCGCGATCGGCGGCTGCTGCTCGCCGGGGAAGGCGGCGTCGCGCGCGGCGCGGACGGCCTCGACATCGACCAGCGCGTTGGTCGGGTTCGCGGGGCTTTCGAGATAGACGAGCGCGACCTTGCCGCCCTTTTCGTCGGCCAGCGTCTGCGCGCGGGCGAGGATCGCGTCGATTTCCTCGCGCGTTGCACCGGCGGGGAAGTCGACGAAGCTGACGCCGAAGCGCGACAGGATGCGCGCGATCAGCGTCTCGGTCGCGGCGTAGAGCGGGCCCGAATGGACGATCACGTCGTTCTGGCCGACAAGCGCGAGGAGCAAAGTCGCGATGGCAGACATGCCGCTGGAGAAGACGAGGCTGTCGTCGGCGCCGTCCCAGACCGCGAGGCGGTCTTCGAGGATTTCCTGGTTCGGGCCGTTGAAACGCGAATAGACGAGGCCATCGGCCGGGCCTTCGCGCTTGCCGGTGATATGTTCGAAGAAGCGCTTGCCCGCCGCCGCGCTTTCGAAGGCGAAAGTCGAGGTCAGGAAGATCGGCGGCTTCAGCGAGCCTTCGGAGAGCATCGGGTCATAGCCGAGTCCCATCATCAGCGTGGCGGGGCTGAGGTCGCGATCGCCGATTTTCTTCGTGTTCGTCTTGGGTTTGCCGCGCATGGCCATGGGGGATGCTCCTTGAGTGTTGCTGCCCTTATAGCGCCCGAAGTTTCGTTTGAAACTATATTGCGCGGCTCAACCCAGCGTTGCGATGGCCCAGATCACCCCGATCAGCAGGGGGACGCCGATGATGTCGAGCGCGAGACCCGCCTTCAATATGCGTGGCAAGGCGATGTGGCCTGTCGCCCATGCGAGCGCATTGGGGCCGGTGCCCGACGGGAGCATGAAGCCCCAGCTTGCCGCCATTGCGACGGGAAGCGCGAGCAGGACGGGGTCAACCCCGGTCGCGGCGATCAGCGCGGCGAGAACGGGCATGATCCCGCTCGCGGTCGCGACGTTGCTGGCAAATTCGGTGATCAGGATGGTGAGCGCGACGATGGTCGCGGCGAGCAGGATCGTCGGCACGCTGCCGAGCGGCGCCAGCACCGCGCCAAGCCATGCGGCCAGCCCGCTCGCGGTGATCGCGGCGGCAAGCGCGAGCCCGCCGCCGAACATCATGATAACGCCCCATGGCGCGCGATCCGCCTCCTTCCAGAGCAGCAGCGGGCGACCGGTGCCGTCGGGCAGGATGAAGAGGAGCAGGCTGCCGGCGACCGCGATCGTGCCGTCGGTCAGCGCACCCTTGGGCAGCATCGGTTCGAGCCAGGGCTGCGCGATCCACGCGACGAGGACGAGCAGGAAGATCGGGACGACGCGGCGTTCGGCGGTCGACCAGATGGCCTGATTGCCGAGCGCTGCGGCAGCCGCCGTTCCGTCGAAAGGATGGTTGGCAAGCCGCTGGACGCGCGCGAGAATCCACATCGCGATCGGAACGGACAGCAGCACGATCGGCACGCCGTAGATCGCCCAGTCGAGGAAGGAGATGCGGAGGTCGAGCGCCTTTTCGATGAGCCCCGCCGCAATGGCATTGGTGGGGCTGCCGACGAGCGTGCCGAGCCCGCCGAGCGACGCGGCAAAGGCGATGCCCATCATCACGGCCCCCGCGAACCCATCGGTCTCGCCCTCCTGCACCCCGCCCGCGCGGACGACCGCGAGCGCGATCGGGATCATGATCAGCGCGGTCGACGTGTTCGAGATGAACATGCTGAGCAGCGCGGTTGCCGCCATGAAGGCGAAGAGCAGGCCCGATGCGGTCGGCGATGCGCGCTTGAGCAATGCGAGCGCCAGCCGTCGGTGCAGCCCGACGCGCTCGATCGCGAGCGCGAGGAAGGCGCCGCCAAGGATCAGGAAGAGGATCGGCGAATAATATTCCTTCGCGATCGCATTGGCGTCCATGACGCCAAAGGCCGGCACGGTCAGGAAAGGCAGGAGCGCGGTGACAGTCAGCGGCAGCGCCTCGGTCATCCACCATATCGCCATCAGCACGGTCAGCGCCGCGACGTGCCACGCCGTGGGCTCCATGCCCGCGGGCGCGGGAGCCAGGAGCATGATAGCAAAGACGACGAGCCCGCCGATCAATCCCAACCAGCGCGTGCGCGTCATCTTGCCTCTTATCCTCCCGCCAGTCCGATCACCGATAGCTGGCGGCCATAGGTGTTTTCCCCTTTATGGCACGCGCGGCGATAACTGAAATAATCCTCGGCCTCGGCATAGGTGTCCTGTCCGCCGATGGCAATTCGCGTGACGCCTGCCGCGGCAAGCCGCGCGGCGACATAGGCGGCGATGTCGAACATTGCATGGCCGGGCTTGCCGGCGGCGAAGAAGCGTTCGTTCGCTGGATCGTCCGCGACGAAACGAGCGACGAAAGCTTCGTCGACTTCATAGGAGGCGCGCGCGATGCACGGGCCGATTGCGACGGCGATATTGGCGCGGTTGGCGCCGAGGCTTTCCATCGCGGCGAGCGTTGCGTCGGTGACCCCGGCAATCGCGCCCTTCCACCCCGCATGCGCTGCGCCGACGACCCCGGCCTCGCGGTCGGCGAACAGCACCGGGACGCAGTCGGCGGTCAATATGCCGAGCAATATGCCGGGGGTGCGCGTCGCGAGCGCGTCGGCCTCGGGCCGCGCGGCGAGGTCGGTTTCGCCATCGACGATGATGCAGCGGTTGCCGTGAACCTGATAGAGCCCGGTCAGCGTCGCCCCCGGCAGCGCCGCGTCGGCGACGCGCTGGCGGTTCTCGGCGATCAGCGCCGGATCGTCGCCCGAGCCGAGGCCACAATTGAGCGAAGCGAGTTCGCCCGTCGACGTCCCGCCGCGGCGGCCGAAAAATCCGTGCGCGACGCCGTCCAGCGGGGCGGCGGTGACAAAGGGGGCAGTCACAGGTCGAGCCTGAAAAAGCGGTCCTCGTCGATATGATTGCCGACGCGGAATTCGTTGCGGCCGACGTCATAGAAACCGTAGCGACGATAGAATGCCTGCGCGCGGTCATTCTCGGTGAAGACGGTGAGGTAGAGGATCGACGCGCGCTCGCGCGCCCAGGCGATGCCCCATTCCATCAGCGCGACCGCGACGCCGGTGCCCTTGGCGGCTTCGGCGACATAGAGCTGATGTAGCTCGACGGCGTCGCCCGTCGGCTGCTCCTCGGGCAGGTCGAAATCGACCGGGCCCATCTTGATATAGCCGAGGATCTCGCCCGCCGCACCGCGGACGAGCGCGATGTCATGGTCGTCGCTCGCGATCTGTGCGCGCACCCGGTCGGGCGGGTTCCAGCCGGCGAGAAAGGTCGAGAGATCGGCGGGGTTATAGATATGGCCGAAGGTGTGGGTGAACGACCCGTTGGCAAAGGCGGCGATCGCTTCGGCGTCTCCAGTCTTTGCCACTTCGATGGCGGTCATGCGGCGTCTCCTGTAAATCCTGCGGGCGCTGGCCAACCCGGTGCCGTGAAGGCCATCACCTTGAACAAATCGCCCATCGCGCGCGGCTCGACCAGCCGGTCACGCTGGCCCTTCAATTCCTCGGCGCGCGCGGGTGCAGCGGTGGCGAGCGACCGGCAACGCGCGTCGATGCCGAGCCGCCGCAGCCAGTCGCCCTGCGTCGCGAGCGGGCTCACGGACATCCCCGCATTTTGCGCCGCCACAGCGAGCGCGGTGAAGTCGACATGCGCGGTCAGGTCGACCTCGCCCGGATCGGTGAAGGGATCGACAAAGCGGTGCGCCTTCACCGCCTGCAACGTGTCACCCGCGGCGGGCCCGGCATAGCCATAGTCGATCGCGAGCATCGCGCCGCCTTGCCGCGCAAGCCGGAAGGCAAGGCGCTGCATGATCGCGGCCGAGACGGGCGTCGTTTCGACGATCGCACCCCCGGGCTCGCTGCGCAGCGAGGCAGGTATGGCGTCGTCGGCCGGAATGTCGCCCGCGACCGGCGTCAGGACGCCATCGCGCCGCTCAACCATCCGCTCGCGCCAGCCATCGGCGACGCGGACATATTGGTGGATCGGCAGCGCGTCGAAAAACTCGTTTGCGACGATGATCACCGGCGCATCATCGGGCAGGGCGTCGACCTCATCATGATGCTCGGCTGCTGGCAGACGCGCGATCTGTGCTGCGCGTAGCGTCGGGCTCGTCTCGACCAGATCGATGCCGGCCGGCGTACAGCCGAAACGCGCCATCACCCGCAGCGCGTCGGCCGCGAGAGTCCCGCGGCCGGGGCCGAGCTCGACATAGCGAAACGCCGGGCTGCCCGCCCGCGACCAGAGGTCGGCGATCCAGACGCCGACCATCTCGCCGAACATCTGGCTGATTTCGGGCGCGGTGGTAAAATCGCCCGCGGCGCCGAGCGGATCGCGCGTCGCATAATAATGGCCGTTCGCCGCCGCCATATAGTCGGCGATCGTTGTCGGCCGTGCGCCCGCGATTTCGCTTATCAATTCCTCCGGGGTCGGCGGGCCGTCACGCAACGCTGTCGAGTCCGGCCACCGGCTCGATCCGCTTGCGGCGGCCTTTCGCGGTGGCGACGAGCCAGATACCGCCAATCAGCATCGGAAGGGTCAGCGTCTGGCCCATGGTGAGGCCCCACGACAGCGTGCCGAGCTGCACATCGGGCTCGCGCACAAACTCGACCGCAAAGCGGCTGAGGCCATAGATGATCGCCGCCATGCCGAACAGGAAGCCGGGCTTGTAGCGCGCATCGGTGCGCCAGAAGAGGAAGGCGAGGATCGCCATCATCACGATTCCTTCGAGACCGGCTTCATAAAGCTGGCTCGGGTGGCGCGGGTCCATCGTGCCGCTGCCCGGAAAGATGATCGCCCATGGCACGGTTGTCGCGCGGCCCCACAGCTCGCCATTCACGAAATTGGCGAGGCGGCCGAAGAAAAGGCCGAACGGAACGACGCACGCGACATAGTCGCAGAAGCGCAGGAAACTGAGTTTTTCCTTGCGCGTCACATACCAGATCGCGATCAGCACGCCGATCACCCCACCGTGCAGTGACATGCCGCCATCCCATAATTTGAAGATCTCGAGCGGCTTTTCGATATAGTTTCCGAGGTTGTAGAAGAGCACATAGCCGAGCCGGCCGCCGAGGATGATCCCGAGCATCGCATAAAAGATCATGTCGTCGGCATGGCGCCGCGCCATCGGCGCGCCGGGCTGCGCGATCAGCTTCAAGAGATACCAGTAACCGACGAAAATCCCGGCGAGATAGGCAAGCGCGTACCAGCGGATCGGCAGGCCGAAGACGCTGAACGCGATCTCGCTATTCTCTCCCATCAGATCGTGGAAGTTCACATATTGCGTTGCTTCGGCTAAGGTTGCAAAAAGAAACATATAGTCGCGCTGTCCTTCCCCAGGAGAGGCCTCCCCATAAGGGGTTCGGCGAGCGAGACCAAGAGGAGAGATGAAAGATGCCATCTGCGCTCGATTTGCGCCTGGAAGCCGCCTATAATCTGATCACCGGTCCGGGCGGACCGATCCAGCTCGGGTCCGTCGAACGCTTCGGCCACCAGCTTCCCTTCATCACCACAGCACCAACGAACCTGTCGGATTATGTTGCCTTTTTTGCTGCGCAGCATGGCGACGCGACCTTCCTTGTCGAAGGCGACGAGCGGCTCTCGTTCAAGCAGGTCTACATGGCAGCGCGGCAGGTCGCGGCGGGACTGGTCGAGGGGCATGGCGTGCAGCGCGGCGACCGCGTCGGGCTTGCGATGCGCAACGCCAATGCGTGGTGCGTCGCCTATATCGGCATCCTGATGGCGGGCGGCTGCGCCACTTTGCTCAACGGTTGGTGGCAGGGCGGCGAACTTGCCGCAGGCATTCTCGACAGCGAGGCGAAGCTCGTCATCGCCGACGTCCAGCGCGCGGCGCGCCTCGAGGGGATCGAGCATGGCGCGACGGTCGTCACGCTCGACCTGACCCAGCCGATCGATCTTGCGATCGCACCGATCACCGGCGCGGGCGGTAGCGCGGCGACGGTGCTGCCGACGCTGACGGGGCAGGATCTCGCGACGATCCTCTTCACCTCGGGCTCGACGGGGCAGTCGAAGGGCGCCTATTCGCGCCACGAGGCGGTGGTGCAGGCGATCTTCAACTATGTCACCCAGACCGCGAGCATCGTCCACCTGCTGACCGAGGACGGGCAGATGTCGGACATCCAGCCCGCGACCCTGATCTGTACGCCCTTGTTCCACGTCACCGCCGAAATTCCGGTGTTCCTGCAGAGCTTCGCGCTGGGCCGCAAACTTGTGCTGATGCCCAAGTGGAACGCCGACGAGGCGATGCGGCTGATCCAGGACGAGAAGTGCAATTATTTCGTCGGCGTCCCGCTGATGAGCTATGAAATCCTCACAAGCCCGAACCGCAAGAATTACGACCTGTCGACGTGCAAGAGCTACGCCGGCGGCGGCGCCCCGCGCCCGCCCGAGCATGTGCGGCGGCTTGCGACGGAGATGGGCGAGGCGAAACCCTTGCTTGGATATGGCCTTACCGAAACCAATGCTGTCGGCTGCGGCATCATCAACGAAAATTATGTCGCGAAGCCGATGTCGACCGGCCCCGCGTCGAAACCGCTCGTCGACCTTGCGATCCTCGACGACAATGGCGAGCCGGTACCGCAGGGCGGGGTGGGCGAGGTCTGCATTCGCTCGGTATGCAATTTCGAGGGCTATTGGAACAATGAAGCCGCGACCAAGGCGGCCTTCTTTGCCAATGGCTATTTCCGGTCGGGTGACCTCGGCTATCTCGACGAGGACGGCTATCTGTTCATCGTCGACCGCAAGAAGGACATCATCATCCGCGGCGGCGAAAATATCAGCTGCCAGGAAGTCGAGGCGGCGATCTACGAACATGCCGAGGTCAATGAATGCGCGGTCTTCGGTCTGCCTGACGAGCGCCTCGGCGAATGCGTCGGTGCGGTCGTGTGGACGAAGCCGGGCAGCAGCGTGACCGCCGACGATCTGGTCGCGTTCCTCAGTGCGCGGCTCGCGCCGTACAAGGTGCCGTGCCAGATATGGATGTCGAACGACGCGCTGCCCAAGCTCGGCAGCGAAAAGATCGACAAGGTCAGCTTGCGCACCCGCTATCGTGAGGAATATGCCGCGAAGGCCGTCGCGTAACCAATTGAGCCAAAGGAGCGAACCGGGACCATGGCCGAGGCTGAAACTCCCGTCGCTCCCCCCCAGCCGGCGCCGGTGCGCGTCTATCGCCATCGGCTGCCGACGCGCATCTGGCATTGGACCAATGCCGTAACCCTGCTCATCCTGCTGATGAGCGGGCTGATGATCTTCAACGCGCATCCGCGGCTCTATTGGGGCGACTATGGCGCGAATTTCGACCGCGCCTGGCTGGTGATCGGTTCGACGCCCGACAGCGGCTATTTGCGTATCGGCGATTATCGCGTCGATACGACGGGCGTGCTCGGCCGCTGGACCGATGCCGAGGGCACGGAAAAGACTTGGGCCTTTCCGGGCTGGGCGACGATCCCGACCAGCTACAGCCTTGCCGACGGGCGGCGCTGGCATTTGCTCTTCGCGTGGATCCTGTCGATCGGCTTGACGCTCTACATGCTCTGGACGCTGGTCGGTGGGCACTTGCGCAAGGATCTGCACGTCCGCCGCGCCGAATGGTCGCCGCGCCATATCTGGCACGATGTGAAAGAGCATGCGCGGCTGCGCCTTCCGCGTGGGCAAGCGGCGGCACGATACGGCATCCTGCAAAAGCTCAGCTACATCGGCGTGATTTTCGTGGCGCTGCCGTTGATGATCGCGACGGGCCTGACGATGTCACCCGGCATGAACGCGGCGTGGCCGTGGCTGCTCGATGTCTTTGGCGGCCGGCAATCGGCGCGATCGATCCATTTCATCACCGCTTGGGCGCTTGCCCTCTTCTTCCTCGTCCATATCGCGATGGTGCTGCTGGCGGGGCCGGTCAACGAGGTGCGCTCGATGGTCACCGGCTGGTTCCGCCTGCCGCCTGAGCGCGAGGAGGACGCATGAGCGAGATCATGCTGCCAAGGCGCCAGCTCATCGCCCGAGCTGGCGGGCTCGTCGCCGCAGCAGGCGCGCTGCCGCTACTCGCCGGATGCGATGCGATCAACGACGCGCCCGCGGTGCGCAAGATCTTGTCGATGGGCGAGGAGATGAACCGCGCGAGCCAGCGCGCGCTGATCGACCGCAATGCGCTCGCGCGCGAATTCACCCGCGCCGACCTGTCACCCTATTTCCGCCCCAACGGCACGCGCCTGCCCGCAGGTGCCGCCTATGCCGCGCATGTGGCGAGCGGCTTTGCCAACTGGCGTATCAAGGTGAGCGGCCTTGTCGCGAAGCCGTTGTCGCTGTCGATGGCCGACATTCGCGCGATGCCGCAACGCACGCAGATCACGCGCCATGATTGTGTCGAGGGCTGGAGCGCGATCGGGCAATGGACCGGCGTTCCGCTGGCGCGCATCCTTGCCGCGGCGGGAGTATGCGACAGCGCGCGTTACATCGTGTTCCGCTGCGCCGACCGGCTCGGCGATGCGCTCTATTATGAAAGCTGCGACATGGTCGACGCGCTGCATCCGCAGACGATCATGGCGTGGGCGCTCAATGGCGCGCTATTGCCGATCGCCAACGGTGCGCCGCTGCGGCTGCGTATCGAGCGGCAACTCGGCTACAAGCATGCCAAATATGTGAACGCGATCGAGGCGGTCGCGAGCCTCGATGACATCGGCGCGGGCAAGGGCGGTTATTGGGAGGATCGCATCGATTATGAATGGTATGCCGGAATTTGACCGGAACCTTTTTGCGGTGCAGATGTTCGGTCGATAAAATATGTCTATCCTGCGTCCGTTTCTCTCCCGGGTCATTCGTCAGGGGCGGCTGATCGTCGTCGCGCCCGATGGCACGCGCGAGGAATTTGGCGAGCCGGCGCCCGGTTACCCGAACATCACGATCCGCTTCACCAATCGCCGGGGCATGCGCCGCATCATCCTCGACCCGCGCATCGGTGCCGCCGAGGCGTTCATGGATGGCGAGATGGAACTGACCCAGGGCGACATCATGGACCTCGTCGGCCTGATCCGGATGAACACGCCGTGGGACCGTGGCGCGACGCTCAAGGACAAGACGTGGCTCGGCAAACGCGTGGAGTGGGTCAAGACGCGGATCGGCTCGGTCAATCGCCAGCGCCAGTCGCGCGCGAACGTCAAGCATCACTACGACATCGGCAACGACCTCTACCGCCTCTTCCTCGACGACGACATGCAATATAGCTGCGCCTATTGGTCGCGGCCCGACATGACGCTGGAGGAAGCGCAGGTCGCGAAAAAGGCGCATATCGCCGCGAAGTTGGCGTTGAAGCCGGGGCAGCGCGTGCTCGATATCGGCTGCGGCTGGGGCGGGATGGCGATCACCCTCGCGAAGCTCGAACAGGTCGAGGTTCTGGGCATCACTCTGTCCGAAGAGCAGCTCGCGCTCGCCCGCCAGCGCGCCGAGGCGGCCGGGGTCGCCGATCGCGTGACATTCGAGCTCATCGACTATCGCGACCTCGCCGTGCGCGCGCCCGGGCGTTTCGACCGCATCGTTTCCGTAGGCATGTTCGAACATGTCGGCGCGCCCAATTTCGACATCTTTTTCCGCGCCGCCGCCAATCTGATGACCGCCGACGGCGTGATGCTCCTCCACACGATCGGGCGCTTCGGCCGGCCGGGGTCGACCGACGCTTTCACGCGCAAATATATCTTTCCCGGTGGCTATATTCCCGCGCTCAGCGAGACGGTGGCGGCGAGCGAGAAGAGCCGGCTGATCGTCACCGATGTCGAGACGCTGCGGCTGCATTACGCGCTGACCTTGCGCGAATGGTATGCGCGCACGCTGGCGCATGAGGCGGAGATCGTCGCGATGATGGGGACGCGCTTCTTCCGCATGTGGTGCTTCTACCTCGCTGGCGCGACTGCGGCATTCGAAAGCGGCGGCATGGGCAATTACCAGATCCAGTTCGCGCGCAGCCGCCACGCGCTGCCGCTGACGCGCGATTATATCGCTGGAGCCGAACGGGATTATATCGACAGGGACGCAAGCTGAGCGCGTGAGGTGCCCGGGAAGGGTGCGGGGAGGGCGTCGATGACCGAAGAGGAGGAACTCACCCGGATCGACCGGTACGAGTTGCGTAATGGTTGGACGATGCGCCGCGCCGGGCTGAAGGGTTTGCGGATTCAAGCCGAAATCGTGGACGGCGCCGCGCCCGCGTTGATCCTGACTGGCTCACGCCGTGGACGCTTGGAAATTCCGCTGGCCGACATCGACTATATCCGCGCGAGCGTCGATCAGGGGAAGTTTCGCTGGGCCGATTCCTATCGCTGCCTGATCTGGCGCGCTGGCGAACCCAAGCTGGTGTTGGCGCCGACCTCGTTCGGCAAGATCATTTACGGCGAACTCATCCTCGAACTCGCCCGTGCGATGAAGCGGGTGGGCCGTTTCGACCGCGTCGAGCGCGGGCTGCAACGATGGGAAACGATCTTCTATTCGATCTTCATGGTCTTGGCGGCGGCGTTCATCGCCTATGCCGCTTGGGACACGCTGCAAATGACGCGCGGGCCGATGGAGGGAATGGATTTCATCTTTCTCGGCGTCACCGGCGGCTTCAGCCTGTTCCTGGTCGTCGCCAGCGTCAGGATATGGGGCGATATCGGCCCGCCGCGGCCCGTGCGCAGCCTGAAGGATTTGCGCGAGGTACTGCCCTGACGGCCTTCAGGTCGGATAGCGCTCGTTC